>CAVQSL010000009.1:0-99458 GCA_963715945.1 uncultured bacterium | reverse complement strand
TACAATCCAACAAACTGCAACAATTCCAATAACATATAACCTATATTTTCCATGTGTTTCCCTGTGTTTTAATATTTATTATAATAAATGTAATAAAGAATAATGGTCTAGTTTAAGTGGAAATCCATCATTATCATATAAATATTCTAATTCAAATCTTTTAATAAGTTCTTGAGCTTTTTCAATTTCATTTTTAGTAAATGATTTTTTCCATTTTTGGATATTTACTTGGGGATTAACATTGAAATCAGTTTTTCGATAATTTGTAATGGATGGGTTTTTTAAATTATCATTAAAATCTTTTTGATTAAAATCTTTCGACCAATATAGGTAAAAATATAATTAAGTGTTTTTTCAGGATACAAAAGGAGATTTTCATAAAGACGATTTTGTAATCATCTTTATTGAGGTGTTTTAAAGGAACGTAATACAACGCACACCATTGAAAAAGTAATTTTGAAATGTAATCATCTTGATCGATGTATTTTAAGTTATCTTTTAATTATTAGAAAATCTTGCAGTAATTGTTTTTGTTCAATAATTCTATCAAAATCGCTTGTTTTACCACCTGCTTCAATTCCCCAACCTAATGTTTTATAAGAATCTATCACTGATAGTGGGTGTCGTATTAGTAATAGGATGGGCATTCCCGGGCGAATAGCACTGAGCCACTTTAGCATTAGATTTGCGCGTATAGCTTTGATAATCCTCTTTGTTGTGATCAAATCGATGTTTATTAACATCAGTCCAGTCACTTCTAAACTTACCGGACAATATCGTTTTTGCGGAATTTGTTAAAACTGTATCATTATAATTTGGGTTCAGGTACTGTAGATATTTAAAGGACGCATGCGATATCTACTTTGTAAGGTAAAAAAGGCTCAAATATATCTCTATAGTTTTTCCTATAGTTTATTAAGTCCGATAACCATGTTGTGCCACTTCTTCCCATCCCGGCTATGAATATGGTAGATTTATTACTGTAATCCAGAGTCAATAGAGTATTTTTGTAATTTATTTCTGATACGTGGTAAAAGATTCATCAATAGATAATATTATTGTCCTTAATCAGATAAATAATATTCTAAAGTAGATACGACTCTGACTTTTTTAATATACGGTGTATTGCTATCCCTATTTCCAATTGAAAATTGTCCCTGATATGCTTTTTTAATTTTTCCGAGTTTGCTGTTGGAATCCAAAGCAAATTTTTCAGCAACTTCGCGCCCTTGTTTAGTAGCTTCTTCAACCATCTCAGGTTTTATATCATTCAATTCTGTAAATATATATTCCGTACGATTGTCGTAGTTCTGAGCGGCAATTACAATACCTTTTTTACCCAACTCAACCAACTTGTCCATGGCTATTCGAACATTATTCACATCATTTGTGTAAACTGTGATAACGACATCTGTCGTATAACGATATTTGTAGCGGTCGGCTTCAAAATAACCTTCTGCTTGTCGATCAACAATTGCAGGCTGAGAACTCGATATTTCAGTCATCGTTAAATCCGTTAGCTTTTAGGAAATTTATTACTTCAGTTTTATTATTTTGGATGGAAGAATAAAGAGTATTCAAGTTATTTTCGGCAAGATTAAATCTGATTGGCCATATCGCAATGTTTGCGGGAACTTCCCGTTCCGCAAGTCCCTTAACCGTCACAGTACGATCTAACTCTTTAATTTCAACAACGCTATTTGAAATGAAATATCCAAAAATTGATAGACCAATGGCAATCAGTATCCCATGCGTAAATGCTTGCTGTATATTTTTCATAAATCAAATTCCAAATTAAGTTATAAGAAAGTTAAGACTAAATTAATTGTAATTATTTATTTTTGTCTTTGCAAAACTTTGAGAACCACTCCATTTAGAGCGAAATAATGTTTTTCAATTTCCGTTCAATTGCAAATCTGCAAAAGATGATTCAACCCATTGTATGAAACGTACTCCTTATAATGCTGATAATGTTCCCCACCTGCTAGGGATTCAATAAATCCGATACCCCATTTCGATAAAATTGAAGTATTTTTGTCAATTGAGAAATCGACTAGTATCAAATGACCATTTATCTTAGTTAGTCTGATCATTTCTCCCAGTATTATTTTTGCTGAGGAATAAGATTTCTCATGTAAAGCAAAGGTAGTTGTTGTTAGATCAAATGACTCATCTTTTAAATTGATATTTTCTGCATCTTGTTCTAAACAATCCACTTGCAATTTGCCGGTCTTGGCAATATCTAACATCGCTGTTGATAAATCAATACCGATTCCACTTATGCCATGTTTTTTAAATAGTTTAAGTTGGTTCCCTGTTCCGCAACAGACATCTAGTATAGTTTTGTATTTATTGCGGATTACAATTTCAAGAACCTTTTTTCTGATGCGCCACACAAAAAGATGTAAGAATTTATCGTAATATTTTGCTGATTTGTATTCGTCAGACATGTTTATTAGAAGAACTTATTTTTTGAAATAGTGATGCTATTAATCCGATAATAATGTAAATAATACCAATAGCTATTATAGCAAATTTCATTGATGCAAAATAATATGCGATCAACGAGTATATTCCATTTTGAGATCCAAGTAATAATTTAATCAAAGCAACATTTTCAATAGCATCGAATAATCCTGCAATAAATTGTAATTGTGCGATTAATAATCCGAATTTATATAAGAATGGATTACTGTTCGGATAAATTTTTGTGCAACCAAATAACATGCGGTACAAAAGAAAATTGAATATCCGACCAAGAATAGAAAATCAATTCCTAAACTCAGTCCGGCATTAATTTTAGCATCCAAGTCCCATGAAGAAATAATAGAAATGGATTTGTCAATATCCTTGGCTAATTCAAAAGATATAATACCCCGGGGCAATTTCCGTAATCATAGGATATTCCAAAATGTCTTAAAATTGAGAATAGTAAAACAGTAATATTCCTGAAATTATAAGAAGTGTTTAAATGATTCTCTAGAAGAAATTATTCTTTTCACAACTTTTTCTATTGTACTGCTGGTACAATATAATTTGCAATTAAATCTAAGGCTGATCGTTCATTAATTTCGGCGGTGTCCCACCGACATAAGCATTGGAATTTGTAGCAATAATCATGTCCAGTTCCGGAAAATTACATTACAAATTGTCCTCCATGGCCAATGGCTAAAAATACTTTATATCCCTTAATCTTGCCGAGCCACCACAAGTACCCATAACCGCCATCGTTAAATCCCCCCAAGTCCAACCCTGTTGGTCAGGCATACGATTTTTTAAAGACTCTTCAACCCAATCTCGTGGTACAATTTGTACACCATTGATTTCACCACCGTTTAAATATAAATATCCTAACACTGCCATATCACGAGTGGTGAAAAACATACTATTGCCACCAAAATATATTCCCTGCGGACTTTGCTGCCAATCTTGTATTGTTGTTCCGAGTGAATCGCACAAGTATTGTTGCCCGAATTCCAACGTGCTCATTCCGGATTCTTTTGTAATGATTCCTGACAATAAATGTGTCAAAAATGTATTGTAACTATGTGTTGTACCCGGATTGTATAAAAGTGGTTCTTCAATCGCACTTTGAATCCAATTTGATGTGCTATATAATCGAGAATAATTATTGTTGTTCATGGTCAATACCGGCTTGCATAGTCAGTAAGTGTTTTATTGTAATATCTTGTTTCCTAGTGTCTAATCCTGTGTGTCTATATTCAGGGAAGAAATCCAACATTTTCTCATTAATATTATTTATCACACCATTTTCGATTGCAATTCCAGTCATAGCCGAAAGATAACTTTTTGATACAGATCGCACATTAAAGCCTGAACTTGCATTATAACCACGATAATACCGTTCGGCAACTATATAACCATTTCGGATAACTAAGACACTATAAATAGAAGAACGATTTTCCGCTTCATTTAAAGCGATATCTAACTGCTCAGAGTTAAATCCTTGTTCGCTAGGAGTGGAAGTTTTCCATTCAAAAATATCGCCTCGCGATTGTGTTGGACAATAATCACATGAGTTAAATATGAATAGAAAAATGATGGAAATTGTGATAAATCTTTGCATTTATAATTTACCAATTACATGTAGATATGATGGTATGTTACCACGCCATTTTTTTAAATGAAGAGTTATTGCAATATATTCAATCATGACTAAGACTTGGAATAATACTGCAACCTTAAATGGCCAAACTATCTGTGTTATAAACCAAAATAATGCAGTAATACTCAATAAAATGGTGGTTATTTTTGCCAACCAAGTATGGTAGCTTGGCATGCGTCCGAATTTTATAAATCCTGCAATCATTGGAATTACAAAAGCCGTTACAACAATTACAATATATACATAATCTTTTTTAATCAATTCCGGCCATAATAACCATGCACTAACCGTAATTGTGAAATACATTGCAGTATCGGCAATACTATCTAAGGTTGTTCCGAGAACTGTCATTTGGTTTAATTTTCGAGCAAAATATCCATCTAAGGCGTCAGTTGATAAAGAGAGAGTAAGAACTATTAAAAATATATTTGGATAATCCTTGTACGCTAAATATAAAAGGACAGGTACAGAAAAAATACGAAGTAAACTAAAAATATTTGGAATAGTTAACCACTTGTCTTTAAAAGTTTTTTAGTCATAATTACAGTTCTATGCTTAGTCCAATTCCGGCTTCAACTGCTTTGCATAAACAAGTTTTGGTGTAGGTGCATCTGGGATTGTCAATCCATGGATTTAAAAATTTATTTCGTCAATATCTTCACGGAGTGGATTATCTCCGGCAACTATTTCTCCAAATCCGCGTAAAAATACGATTCGATCAACGTGCCTTTTGCAATGGAATTCTTAAATCGCCCGCTTCCTTTAAACAGGCTTCATTCAATCTCCGGTGAATTTACAACGGTTATGACGTTGTATCAGTTCTCCTGCATTGGGGGTGTGACTGCCAAGATAGAGCCATTAATCGAGAGCTCGTGCGCCACGGATCAGTTGTTGAACACTCACATCAGGGAGTCCGAGCAGATACCTTTCTTTTTCTTCAATGTCATAAGAAGAGTTTCCCAGTTTACTCCTTTACTTGCCGGCATATTTGGCAGATCGAATTATCTCTAATTTAGCTTTCCTAAACTGACTTGGTCATTCACATCAATAAATTGATCTGCACCAAAGGCATGCGCTTGCTCTTTTTTAACCGTTGATGGTGAATATCGCAGTGACCTCGCACCCAAGGGCTGCGCGAACTGGATAGCCAGGTGGCCTAGTCCGCCTACACCAATAATTGGCGATTTTTTGTGTTGGTTCAACCCCGTACATCCTAAGGGGCGAGATATACAGTGATTCCGGCACACATCAGCTCGCTGCATTCTGGGTGGGCATACGGCAGGTAAAGATATGCGAATCGACTGTCTGCATTGATAGATAAATAACTTCACCGCTTTCCGGATTTCCCAGTAAAACCTGTAACAATGTTACAGGCAAAGTATGCTCCTCTCCCTTGCGAATTCATTTTCACTACATGTAAGACCAGCCTTGCCACCCGATGCCAACCCGATCACCCATCTTTAGCCTAGAGACTGCTGGCCCCTAGCCGAAACATACCCAACAATCTCGTGACCAGGTCCATAAGGAGGTCGACAATTCCATAGTAATTATCGATAGCGTGGAGATCTGCGTGATACACACCATAATGGAGTGACAAAAACGCGATCATCATTACACCGAGTTCCTGTGACAGTGTATTCGAATGGTTCAAGACTTTTATCCAACCGTCTTGCGGCGTGTCCAGAGATTCTCAATTTTGACATTGACTATTCCTCCTAAATTACACAGAATTCTTCTACAAGGAGCTAAAGATATTGACTAAAAGTTTAAAAATTAAAAAAAAATAATAAAGAGGAATCCTAATTGAATTCCGTATTTATTTATTATATGCTTGAAATATGTAAAAATAAAACCTACATCGGCATCATTGGGTGACCACCAAAAGCCATCCTGGAAACAATTACTCCAGTTATTGCATAGACAAGAATTGATGCAATTATAACAGCAACAAAATATCCTACCATTTTTTCTTTGGGGACTTCCTTTACAATCTGCAACCCTTTATAAAGTAACACTAAAGAGTAAATACCGGCAATAACACCAAGAATAGCCAAAGCAGGAATTAGATTAAAGATGCCTCCAACCCAAGCGGCTGTGTAAGCAAATACCACAACTTTCATGGATGTTGCTAAGTGTTTTTTTGTACCAAATGATGGCGCCAAAACGTCGATTATGTATGCCAATATGAATACGCCAATTAATGACATCACATACATACCGATTGCCCATTTTAGATTAGCACCAAATCCTGGCCGGTATGAACCAAATCCATAGGAAACACCAAATAATGTGAATCCGATGAGTCCGGAAAGCGCCGGAATTGCGGCTAATTTCAATGCGTATTTAGTAAAAAGATCAGATATCATATGATCTTCTTTTTTAATGGTTTCCCATTCTGTGGCAGGACTTAACAAGATATTTTTAGTACGTTCTACTAGATTCATGTTAAAACTCCTTATTTAAATAGTATTATGATAACAGATGAAATTACGACTATGGCAGAGATACGACAACGCCATAGTCGTTTTTGAAAAAAATTAGATATTAATCGTCAATAATAACTCCAACTAAACTATTTTTATAAGATTTATATTCCATCGCAAAGAATAATATAAATGATAAAATTGCCATCATGGTTAATATTGAAATGTAAAAGTACACTTCCGTATTGTGTAATAAATCTAGAATACGATTTAACCATATATATTATCATTAAATTATTGATAATTGCTAAATAACTGATACTGATTGCCATAGTCATCAAAATAAACCATTGTAAGCCAGTACTCGTATTAATTGTCATTCGATTATATTTCAACCATTGTTTCTCTTGCGATCTTTTTTGATTGTGGAAAGTAGTAAGTAAATATAATCGTCTAAAGGAAAGATCATCGGGCAAATTAGCTAATGGTTTTTTAAAAAATAGAATGACATAACAGCAATCTATAAGACCAACTACCAAAATCTGAGTGATCAACATTCCAATCCAAGAATAACTGAAAATAGATACAACCGGATTCCATTCATATTTTAAATTGGGAGTATAAACAAAGGTCAAACCGAGATCAACAACTCGTAAAAGGATAATATAAGTAATTGCAGTTATATATTGTTTAGTATTCATTAAATATTAGATAGTATTTGAATTGTAGAATTCATAAAAAAATACATCGGTAAAAATTACCGATGTATTTAATATCAAGAAATAATTATTTATTCAGCAAAATTATTATTCCACTTCCTTGACTGTTTTAGATTTACCATTTTTCTTTACAGAATCAACTCCATTATCACGTCCAGATTCAGAAGAGTACATTTGACTACTTCCGATGATCTGGCTATTAGCTGCTTTTAAAGCGAAATAAAATTTACCGTTTTTAGCGACTAGTTTATTGTATTTGGAAGAATCTCCGCAATTTTTTTGAACAGATGCGATTCCGTTTTTTGCAGAAGCTTTTGCTTTATAGCCCTTCGCTTGTTAAAATGATTTCGCCATTACCAGCTTTAAGATTAAAACGGAATTCTCCGCTTGGTGTTTTCTTTAATTCGAACCAACCTGACATATTTATCTCCTAATTATTAATTAATAATATTTGATTTGGCTGTAAGTGCCCTGTATATACCGTAAAATCTATTACAATTACTATGCTTTAAGCAATGTTAGAATATTTGAAACATGTAAAGATTATATGCTAGATAATTTTCCGATTAATATAAGAAATCACTTATCATTACATCCGATATAGATAGCCGGGACCGCCAAGTGAAGTAACAACACTATCAATATCGGTAGCTCTCTTCATGACATAAGGTGATGGATTTGCGACTGACATTCTTTTGGGACTTGGTAGCACAGCAGCAAGAAGTGCTGCTTCGTATGAAGTGATGCGACTCGATGACTTGCCAAAGTACAGTCGACTTGCTGCGTCAACACCGTAAACTCTTGGACCAAATTCCACAACATTCAAATAGACTTCCAAGATTCTGTGTTTTGGCCAAGTAAACTCAATCAGTATGGTGAAATAGACTTCTAACGCTTTACGAATAGGACTCCGCCCTGGCCAAAGATATAGATTCTTTGCCAGTTGCTGAGAGATAGTACTGGCACCGCGTCGATAACGACGATTTTCATCAAGTGACTTCGAGATTGACTTGAAGTCGAAACCGTGATGGAGCAGAAACAACTGATCTTCAGCTGCAACAATAGCTATCGGGATGTTACGTGAAATCTTCTCTAATGGGATCCACTGTTGGTGAAGGGGGCTTTTATAGTGAAGCTGACCCTGTATCATGAACGAGGTTGTAGGTGGGGCGAACCAACGCCAAGGAAGAACCAGTACAAGACTGACAAATATAATGGTTAAAAATGCGATTAATATGTATCGCCACAATCTCCGTCCTTTTAATATATTTTTAAATCTCATAATGATTTATAAATGTTCGAAACAATTTGCTATCAATGCAATGGTTTTCATTTATAAATATTTGAACAAATGATAGTAAGATATTTTTCATCAATTGAATCAAAACTATTCTTTTCTATTGAATCAATATCTAAAACAGCTATTATGTTCTTAATTTTATCAAAAACTGGAATAACTATTTCCGATTTTGTATTACCCGAGCACGCAATATGGTGGGAGATTGAATTAACATCATTTTCAATTTGCGGTTTTTTCTCGCGGACACATTTGCCGCAAACACCTCTATTAACATCGATAGTAAGGCAACCATGGGTGCCTTGGTAAGGACCAACTTTTAATGTAGAATCATCTACTAGTCGATAAAAACCTACCCAGTTAAAATTATCAAAGGAATGGTATATTTCACATGCAATAGTTGACATATTAGAAATAATATCCACTTCATCTTTTGTTAATTGATCAATGCGTTTCAGTAGGTCTATATACTTAAATTCTTTATCCATAATGATTAGTAGAGAAATATTATTAATAGAATGTAATTAAAATTAATTATTTGTAATCTGTAATTTAAACTGATGAATCATAAGATATTAACAATAATTGGTCCAACTGCAATTGGGAAAACTGCCGTGGCGATCGAACTTGCCAAACGAATAAATGGCGAAGTGATAGGTTTGGATTCGCGACAAATTTATTTTGGAATGGAAGTTGGAACCGCGCAACCAGCAATTACTGAGATGAGGAATGTGCGCCACCATTTAATTGGTATTCGCTCACCAAGCAAAGTTATAGCTGCTGGAGAGTATGCTAAGTTGGTAAATGCTGTTATTGTTGATATTAAACAGCGAAAGCATGAACCAATAATCTGCGGTGGAGCAGGATTATATTATCGAGCTTTACATAAAGGGATATTTAAAGACAGCATTTCTGATTCAAAAATTCGTGAAAAGTTGGAAAAGGACTACGATAGTAATCCTCAGAGATTATTGGATCGTCTAAAAAAAATTGACTCAGAATATGCGAAAATTGTACATATCAATAATAAAAAACGTTTAGCTCGTGCATTGGAGATTTATGAAATCACTGGTAAAGCTCCATCCGAACATTTCGCAAAACAGAAAAAGGAAAGTCCATCAAAACAAAATTTATTTTCCGTTCTGTTAACGATGGATAAGAAATTGTTATTTGAGAGGATCTGTAAACGTACCGAACAGATGTTGGAAAATGGATTTATCAAAGAAGTGGAAACACTCTTATCAAATTATGATATAAAGGGCGTCCATCCATTAGATTCAATTGGATACAAACAAGTTATCTCGTATTTGAAAGGTGACTTGAATTATCAAGAAATGATTGATGAAATAAACATTCGAACCCGTCAATATGTAAAAAAACAGCGTACTTGGTTTAAGAATGAATCAATTGGTTTGGAAATTGATATACAGAAAAATGACCAAACAGAAGATATTGTAGAAAATATTTTTAAGAATTATTCAACTACTTTTTATGTATAAGAATCATACTTTTTTACGATCACAACATTTGTTGTTTTGAAACTGAATAGTAATTCCTCATATTCAGAACCATCAAATTCCTCAAAGTATTTATCAATATTTTTTAAAATTCCCTGTTTTGTTTTTAGTGATCCATCATTATAGCTTTGCATTCGTTGATTGTTAAGATAGGTTGGAAAAATTAATGTACCAATAATACCTGAAAGAATAACGCTAATAATGAATCCCCCAATACCATATTTAACCATTTATAATAATTCCTAAAATTGATTTGTTTAATTTTCAGTAATTGAATCAATTTTATAAAATAATGTTCTAAAAAAAATCAAAAATTAATGCTTAACAACGAGCAGTATTATTAACTTCACCATTGAAAATACCCTTTAACCCGGTCCTGTGAGACGGGAAGGGCAGAAAACTGAACCTTCGTTCAGAAGGATTTACAAAAAAGTAAATCACTCTGCCCGGAGGTTTTTTTCTAAAAAATTAGGAGGAAATATGGCTGCTCCGGTGATAAAACAGCTTATGGATGCTACTTCAGTTGGGAGGTCAGTAACGCGTATTGCGCACGAAATCCTCGAGCGAAATAATGGTCCACAAAATCTTGCCTTAATTGGTATAATTACACGAGGTGAACCTCTCGCAAAGCGTATAAAAAAATTGATTCTCCAACAATCCAACAAAGATATCCCAATCGGTCTAGTTGACATCACATTTCACCGTGATGATTTCCGTGAACGATTATCAGTTCCGCAGGTGAAAAACACCGAAATACCTTTTTCGCTTGATGGAAAAACCATTGTACTGGTTGATGATGTGTTATTTACGGGAAGGACAATCCGAGCTGCGATAGAAGTCTTATTGTCTTTCGGAAGACCGGCTAAAATTCAGTTGGCAGTTCTTGTCGATCGTGGTCATCGCGAAATGCCTATTAGGGCAGATTTTGTAGGTAAAAACATTCCTACGCACGGTGGTGAGCATGTCAAAGTATTCCTGAAGGAAATTGATGGTAAGGATGCAGTTCAGCTTATCTATTCTAACGGAGATATGGAATGATAAAAGAAAAACATTTGCTTGGTTTAGAAGGATATCCTGCTGAAGAATATTGAAACTATTATTGACACTGCATTCGGATTCCGAGAGGTCTTGGAGCGTCCAATTAAAAAAGTGCCGTCCCTGCAAGGTAAAACTATTGTCAATTTATTTTATGAAGATTCTACAAGAACACGCATCAGTTTTGAGTTAGCTCAAAAACGACTAAGCGCTGATACAATCAATTTTTCTGCATCATCGAGTAGCGTTAAAAAAGGTGAAAGTTTTAAGGATACTGTTCAAAATCTTGAAGCGATGAAAATTGACGCAATTGTTATGCGCCATCCGTATCCTGGTGCGCCACTGCACTTAACAAAATTTGTCGATGCAGTTGTAATTAACGCAGGTGACGGTACGCATGAACATCCTACTCAAGCTATTTTAGATATTATGAGTTTGAAAGAACATTTTGGCAGGATTAAAGGGTTAAAAATTGGTATAGTTGGAGACATCCTACATAGTCGTGTTGCTTTAAGTAATATTCATGGGCTCACTATCTTGGGCGCCAAAATAACACTTTGTGGTCCGGCTACACTTATTCCAAAAGATATCAAAAAGCTAGGTGTTAATATTTCATATAATATTGACGAAGTTATGGATTGGGCAGATGCAATTAATGTGTTGAGAATTCAAATGGAAAGGATGGGCGTAGGCCTTTTCCCATCAACAAGGGAATATCGAAGTCTGTTTGGAATAACTCATGAGCGTCTTGAACGTCATGATAAAAAATTAGTAATTATGCATCCTGGTCCAATGAATAGAGGAGTAGAAATTGACAGTAACGTAGCAGATAGCTCGCAAGCGATTATTTTAGATCAAGTTCTGAACGGTGTCGCCAGTAGAATGGCGATTCTATATTTATTGTTAGGTGGCAAACAAGAAGCAGTTTAATATAGGCATGTATATGAAAATTAATAAATTAAGTAAAAATGTATTTCTAAAAAACGGAACAATTTATGATCCATTTATCAAAAAGAGTAATAGAGGAAATGTCCTTAATTACAAATGGAAAAATAAATGGAGTTGGAGATATTAAAGCTCCCAATGGAGCAGAAATAATTGATTGCACAAATATGATTATTACTCATGGGTTTTGTGATATTCATGCCCATTTTCGAGAGCCGGGCAGGGAAGATAAAGAAACTCTGCAAACCGGTGCAAAAGCTGCTCTTGCGGGTGGATTTACGAGAGTTTGTGTGATGCCAAATACAAATCCAGCACTTGACGATCCTGAATCTATCCGATTTATTGTAGAAAAAGCTACTGAAACTCCGATTTACATACATCCGATCGGTGCAATCACAAAAGGTCAGCAGGGGAAAGAAATCACAGAAATGAGCGCTATGAAAGCGGAAGGGGCAGTCGCCTTTAGCGATGATGGTGTCCCGCTACAAAATGCTTTTGTTATGCGATTGGCCTTGGAGTATGCTGGAATGATCAATGTGCCGATTATTAATCACGCAGAAGATATCCCACTCAGAAACGATGGTGTTATGAACGAAAGTGAAGTCTCGACTAGATTGGGTTTGTCTGGCAATCCCGATATTGCCGAATCCACAATGATACAGCGAGATTTGCAAATTGCACAATCTACAAATTCGACACTCCATATCCCTCATGTCAGTACCAAAAAAAGTGTGGAGCAAGTTAAGAAGTTCAAATTGGAATATCCAAATGTGACTGCAGAAGTGACTCCACATCATTTATATTTCAATGATGAGGCTTTAATAACGTACGATACAAATTTAAAAGTTGCACCACCAATCAGAACTGAGGATGATAGAAAAGCGTTAATTAATGCTCTGAAAGATGGAACGATTGATTGCATCGCTACTGATCATGCTCCACACACTATTGAAGAAAAGGAAGCACCGTTTGATTTGGCACCATTTGGAATGATTGGATTAGAGAGCTGTTTTGGAGCAGTCAATAAAATTCTTGTAAAAAATAGTGGTATGAAAATTGAAAGACTAATTGATTTATTGACGATAAAACCACGTAATATTATGGGTTTTAAACAAGATTTATTTGCTCAATGGGACCTTTGCTGAAATTACTGTAATAGACCCAATTGAAAATTGGGCATTTAAAAAAGATAATATCTATTCTAGATCAATAAATTCTCCATTTATAGGTCAAGAATTATATGGTAAAGTAAAATACACAATTGTTAAGGGATTAGTGGCTAAAGTTTAGAATAATTACCTGAAATATAATAATATAATATCTTCCATTTTACCCAATATTAAAAAATTTCGTAATTGATTGAAATTAAATAATATGCGTACCTTCATATTCTCTATTTGAATAGGAAATTAATGATTAAAAGCTTAACTGGGTTTGGTGACATCGAGCTGTTGGAAGAATCCACCCAACTTAATATAATTATACGTACCGTGAATTCTCGATTTTTAGACATCAAATTTCGCGGAATTGACTTAAATCCAAAGTTGGAAATGGCAATACGACAGGAAATCCAAAATTCGCTAATACGCGGAAGTGTACAAATATCCATAAACCATAAGAATGGTACAAAAAATAATAAAGAAATAAATTTCAATCGTGAACGATATGAACAAATTGAAACTATTATAAATACAATTCAAACGGAGTATGGTCGTCATGTACAATTAAGCGAGCTCATCTCACTATCCGATTTGGTAGGTGGGTCTGAATCTGTCGAGATAAATGATTCAATATTGCTAAAAGGTGTAATTAAGGCAATTAAGCAAGTTGAAGAAATGCGCAAAGAAGAGGGAAACGCAATTAGTGTTGATATAAAAAACCGCATAGATTTAATACAAACAGCACTTTCTAATATCGAGAAATTATCCAGTGATTTTGTCCGAGAGATGCAAATTAAATATAGAGAAAAAATTATATCACTTTTGGATGACATCAAAATTGATGATGATCGTTTGGCACAAGAAATTGCGATTAATATTGATCGATTAGATTTTACAGAGGAAATTGTCCGCGGTAGAAGTCACTGTGAACAATTATTTTCATTTTTAAGTGCTGAAGAACCTGTTGGGAAAAAAATGAATTTTATTTTGCAAGAGTTATCGCGCGAAGTTAATACTATCGGTTCTAAAAGTCCATCAAGTACAATTTCGCAGATGGTAGTTGAATTAAAAAGTGAAATAGAAAAAATACGCGAGCAAGTTCAAAATATATTATGAACAATTTGATTGTTATATCTGCACCATCTGGTGCTGGAAAATCGACTTTATGTCGTGCATTACAGGAAAAATATCCTGAAATATTGTTTTCAATCTCATGCACTACTAGACCTCAGCGAGACTATGAAAAAGATGGTTATGATTACTATTTTATTACCGAAAAAGAATTTAAAAAAAGGATACAAGCTAATAAATTTATTGAATTTGAGGAAGTTCATGGTTACTATTACGGTACTCCAAAAGCTAATATAGATGATACTGTTGCAAATGATAGATATTTATTATTGGAAGTAGATGTAAAAGGTGCGTTGAAAATTAAAAAAGCATATCCGGAGGAAGCTGTAACGGTATTCATTACTCTGCCGGATGTCAGTGACTTGTTAAAACGGCTTCGCAAGCGGGGCACGGAATCTGAAGCTCGAATAAAAAAACGCATGGAAAGAATTGAAATGGAGCTTGGTTATCAAGATGAGTTTGATCATTGTATAATAAATGATGATTTTAATCGAGCTCTGAACGAATTAATTAAAATAATTGGAATATAAAATTAGGAGAACAAATGGCATTAAAACCAATTTCAGTTAGAGATGTAGAAGCAAGAACAAAGGATGTCTTTGAGGCAGTAGTAATTATGACTCAAAGATCAAAGCAAATCATTCATCAACGTTTAGTTGAAAAAGCATTAAGTACTGAGGGAGAAGGAGCATTATCAGCGATGGATCCAGTACCAGAAGAGAAGAACCCCGAGGATTATATTGAAGTGGAAAAACCAACGACTCTTGCCATAAATGACTTTTTAGAAGGCAAGGTAAAATGGCATTATATAAACCAAACTGATGAGTAGATAATTTACTTGTGGACAAAAACGAAATGTTTGTTAGGTACTTAAAACAAACACGAGAATTGTTTGGAAATGAGCTATATTTAAGCAAAATGACTAATTCACCGGAAAAAAACAAAAATGCCAAATCTGATTTGGGGAAATTTTACGAAGAAATTAGTGAATGTCAGAAATGTGAATTAGGAAAAACGCGAGATAAATTTGTATTTGGGATTGGTGATCCATCGGCCAATTTAATGTTAGTAGGAGAAGCTCCCGGTGCAGAAGAAGACCGCCTTGGCGAACCATTTGTTGGTAGGGCGGGTAAGCTGCTCGATAAAATATTAACTGCAATTAACAGGAGTCGTGCTAAAGATGTATACATTTGTAATGTATTGAAATGTCGACCACCGAATAATCGTGATCCACTTAAATCTGAAGTCGAGCAATGCGAACCTTACTTACTTGAAACAGATCGAAATTATGCGACCTAAGTTGATTGTTGCATTAGGTCGTGTAGCTGGTACTACATTGTTAAAAATTGACCAACCGCTTAAAGAAATGCGGAGCAAATTGCATGATTATTTTGGCACTCCGTTGATAGTGACTTATCATCCTGCGGCGTTATTGAGAAATTCAGGATTAAAGCCAGCTGCATGGGAAGATTTTAAATGGATAAAATCTATATTAGATAATTAATTAGAAATGGCAACTAAAAAAGAAACAAGTATTCTAAATGTTCAACCGCAATCGCTTGAGGGCGAACAAGCCGTATTAGGTTCTATGCTTGCCAATAAAGAGGCAGTCTCCAAAGCAGTACAGTGGCTTGGTCCTGAACATTTTTACAAGGATGCTCATAGTAAAATATTTTCGGTAATGATTGGCCTGTTTCAAGAAGGTGAACCAATAGATACAATTTCTGTTGTCGATAAGCTAAAGAAAAATAAACAATTAGAAGGTGTTGGTGGAGCATATTACATAACTGGGTTAGTTGAAGCCGTACCTACAACTGCCAATGTAGAAAGCTATGCCAAGATTGTCTTAGAGAAAGCGTTATTAAGACAATTGATATTATTATCTCACGAATTATCCAGCAAAGCCTATGACGATCGTGAAGGTGTTGACGATATTTTGGATGCTGCAGAACGATCAATTTTTAATATCACACAAAAACGCCTTAAGGGTGGTTTCTTGCCATTAGAACCAATTTTACATAAATCTTTTGAAGCACTTGACGCAAAAAGTGCCAAAGGAGGAATGATCACAGGAGTTGCTTCGGGCTTAGCTGACCTTGATAACTTAACAGCTGGATTTCATCCTGGTGAATTGATTGTGATTGCAGGTCGTCCATCAATGGGAAAAACGGCTCTTGCATTAACTATTGCACGAAATGCAGCGGTTGATAATAAGCATGGTGTAGGAATTTTCAGCTTGGAAATGGCTAATCAGGAATTGGCTATGCGTATGTTATGCGCTGAAGCGCGTGTGAATAGCCATCTTGTAAGGACGGGCAATTTACCAAAAAAACAATGGAAGAATTTGAGTATTCATGTAGGTAAACTGGCTGAAGCGCCAATATTTATTGATGATAGTCCAGCTATTACTGTTTTAGAAGTGCGTTCTAAGGCACGACGATTAATGGCAGAACATAAAATTGAATTAATTATTGTGGATTATTTACAATTGATGCAGGGACCTCGGAATGTAGAGAATAGACAGCAAGAAATTTCTGTAATTACGCGTTCATTAAAAGCATTAGCAAAAGAATTAAGTATTCCTGTAATTGCACTTTCTCAGTTATCAAGAGCCGTTGAGAGTCGTAATCCACCTATTCCGCAATTATCAGACCTCCGCGAGAGTGGTGCTATTGAACAAGATTCTGATGTCGTAATGTTTCTATATCGGAAATGGTTCTATGATAAATTTAAACAATCAGACAGTGATATTGATGATTATGAGGATAAAACCGATAAAAAAGCAGCGGATATAATTGTAGCCAAACAAAGAAATGGTCCAACGGGAACCGTAAAAGCTTCATTTATTGAACAATATGCAAGATTTGAAAATTTAGCCCGGTACAATGAAGGCGACTATCAACATGCTGCTCAAGAGGAGCCACCATTCTAGTGCAAAATCCGCTTTCTAAATTTATGCCACAGTTTGTTGGTGAATATCCAAAGCCATTTGTGTCTTTGTTTGAAAAGATGACCTTACATATTAATGGTGATCAGGAATTAGTAAGAACAAAAGTTTGGTCGGCATACGATTTTGCGATGCACTATCATGAAGGCCAAAAACGCAGTTCCGGCAAACCCTATTTTGAACATTGTTTAGCAGTAGCGCAAATTTTGGCAAATTGGGGGATGGATCATAGTACTATAATCGCAGGATTATTACACGATACATTAGAAGATACAGACGCATCCTTTCAGGATATTGAAAAAAAATTTGGCAAAGATATCGCAGAATTGGTTGATGGGGTTACAAAATTAGGTGGGATAAAATTTTCCAGTAAACAAGCAAAACAAGCCGGAAATTTTATGAAATTGTTATTATCGGTTGCAAAAGATCTGCGTGTAATTATCATCAAATTTGCCGATAGATTACATAATATGCGTACAATGAGTTATCTTCCAGAACAAAAACAAATCCGAATCTCTGAAGAAACCATTGAAATTTATGTACCGCTAGCACATAGATTGGGTATGGCCGCCATCAAATGGGAATTAGAAGATCTTGTATTAAAAACTCTTCATAAAATCGAATATCAGGAGATCGAAAAAAAGTTAAAGGCATCGAAAAAAGGACGTGATAAAATTATACAAAATTTAATTTCTCCGGTAACACTCGAATTGAAAAAATATAATATTGATGCAGATATTTACGGACGGGTTAAATCTCACTCTTCAATTTTTGGTAAAATGCAAAGACGAGGAAAATCATTCGAAGAAATTTTTGATATTTATGCAATCAGAATTATACTTGATAAAGTTGAAGAGTGCTATCTTACATTAGGAATAATTCACCAATTGTATTCACCTGTTCAAGACCGATTTAAAGATATGATCGCGACTCCAAAATCAAATGGTTATCAATCAATTCATACTACTGTAATTGATTCAAAAGGTCAATTAACAGAAATACAAATTCGCACCAAGGATATGGAACAGACAGCTGAAATTGGTGTTGCGGCACATTGGCGCTACAAGGAAGATCACACTAAAACTCCCGATTTGGATAGCAATATTAAGTGGCTACGCGAATTAGTCGATATTTTGAAAGATGAATCATCAGATCCTGCCGAATTTATGAATCTATTAAAGATTGATATGTTTGATGACGAAATTTTTGTATTTACACCAAAAGGTGATTTAGAGAAATTGCCGGTAAACGCTACTCCAATCGATTTTGCATTTCAAATACATTCTGAGGTTGGTTTGCACTGTTTGGGTTGTAAAATTAATCACAAAATTTTTCCGCTTAATACTAAGCTCAAAAATGGCGATATTGTAGAAATTATCACGAGTGCAACTCAAGAACCAAGCTACGGTTGGTTGAAATTAGCCGTTACATCCAAAGCTAGGACACTCATCAATCGGCATTTGCGGGCGACCCAAATTGATACAAGTATTAAAATCGGTAAAGATATTTTGGATAAGACATTGCGTAGGTTAAAGAGGATGGATGAGGTTGGAGAGATAAAAGAATCTTATACAAAATTTGGCCTGAGTTCATTAGAGCAATTATACGAATCAATAGGTAATGGCACAATTTTGGTTCGTGATATTTTTACAAAATTAAAACCAAAAGATCAAATAATAGAGGATGATGAGGCAGAGGACCAAGCAAGGTTTATTGATTATGCACGTTCATCTTCAAAAGGTATAAAATTACAGGGCATTAAAGATTTAATGGTTTCTTTTGGTAAGTGTTGTAATCCAATTCCAGGCGATGAAATGATGGGATTTATTACACGTGGCAGGGGGTTGACAGTTCATAGAACAAATTGCAACAGTCTTCCAATACTGAATGAAGAATCGGATCGGCTAATACCTGTTGAATGGGATGTATCAAAGAAGGAATATTTTAGTGCAAGAATTAAGGTAATTAGTCAGGATTCACCCGGAATTTTAAAAAAGATAAGTGAATGCATATCATCTATAAATGTTAACATTTCCAGTGTTGATTTAAAGGTGACGGATAATTTTGCAACAGCTTATTTCATTGTAAAAGTAAATAATGTAAAACAGCTTGATCGCATGATGAATAAATTAATTGCGATTAAAGAAATCGATTTCGTAGAAAGGACAGATAAATAATGAAAACAAGAACATACACAAAAAGAGATATTGTTAAGCGCGTAGCAAGTCAAACGAACTCCTCTTATGATCAGACTGCTCCATTTGTTGATGAGATATTTAGTACAATGCGGGAAATGATGAGCAAAGACCACGACAATATTCGCATCGAAGTACGCAATTTTGGAGTATTTGAAGTAAAACCGACCAAAGCTAAACCAAGAGCTCGGAATCCTCGTACTAACGAAGAAGTCTTCGTACCGGCACATAAAAAGTCACATTTCAAACCCGGTAAAATCTTAAAACAAACGCTTAAACAACCTATTTAATTAAGTACTAATTCAATTGGTAGGTAGACTGCTTGGCGTCGATCATGGTGACAGGCGGATCGGGTTAGCCCTATCCGACCCGATTCCTATGATTGCCTCTCCACTAAAAACTGTTACGGTTAATAATAATCAAGAAGCAATTGATTCGATCTTGGGCATTGTCAAGGAATACGAAGTTGTTTTAGTTGTCATCGGCTTACCAATAGGAATGAAGGGGCAAGAAACAGCACAAACCAATCACGTTAGAAAATTTGCCGATAGTATAATAAAATATGGTATTAAAGTTGCATTGCAAGATGAACGTTTAACGTCGGTTTCCGCAAAAAGATCATTATTAGAACAACAAAAGAAAGCTAGTAAAAACAAAGGTTTAGTAGATCAAACTGCCGCAGCAATTTTACTTCAACAGTATATTGATTCAAATTATAATGGATAGATTTTTAAAACGACCACATTGGCAATTAGCCCTCATATCAGGCGTTTTAATAGGCATTGCATATCCTCCGTTAAAGCTTGGATTTATTGCCTGGTTTGGATTAATTCCATTATTTCATATTTGGTTAAATAACAAACCTGGGCAATCGGCTCGATTAGGTTTTTTAGCATCTATTACTGCTAATTTAATTTCACTTTATTGGATTGGTTTTAATAGCGGCGCAGGATTTATTCCGGTATTTTTATCGCTGATCGGAGCGGTTATTTATCTTGGGATATTTTGGGCAGGATTGGGTTTTGTTGTTTCAATTATTCAAAAAAGAGCGTCAAAAGGATTGATTGCACTACCTTTTGCTTGGGTTACAATGGAATTTGTAAGAAGTTTAGGCGCATTAGGATTTCCATGGATTAATTTAGGACTTACCCAAACTATTTATTTGCCTTTAATACAAATTGCTGATGTTACAGGCAGTTATGGTATTTCTTTCTGGATAGTATTAATCAATATTTTCTTTTATTTGACGATTGTTTCGAAAAATAAACTTAAATATTTAATTGTCACCGGATTGATTTTCATAATAGTTTTTAGTTTTGGACACATTCGAATTAATAGTATTAAGGAAGTAGAAACCAAGTCGATTACAATTGCGGTTACACAGCCGAATATCAATGCCGATGAAAAATGGGAACCTGAAGCGCGGGATGAGAACTTTGCATTAATGCATGGATTGCTTGATTCAGCGCTTAATCTAAATCCTGATTTAGTTTTATGGCCTGAATCGGCAGTACCGGCATATTTGAGATTATCAGAATATAGGCGCAATCCAATTGTTGAAAAATTAGCAAAATTTAATATTCCATTACTATCAGGGACGGTTGATCGGATAATTGATAAAAATGGTGATAAGATATATTATAATAGCACGATTTACATTAAACCTGATGGAAATATACAAATGTACAATAAGATTCATTTAGTGCCATTTGCAGAATATATTCCATTGACGGAAAATATTCCATCTTTAAAAAAATTGAATTTTGGCCAGGGTAACTTTACTCCTGGTAAAGAATATACAGTCTTTAAGTTAGATTCTGTCAAATTCTCAAATATAATATGTTATGAATCGAGTATGCCAAAAATAGTTAAGGATTTTGTAAAAAATGGAGCGCAGTTTATTACTATTCAGGCCAATGATGGTTGGCTGGGCAAATCGGCGGGTCCTTATCAGCACATTGAATTAGCAAGATTGCGAGCAGTTGAAAATAGAGTACCTATCGTACGATGCGCTAATACAGGTATTTCCGGTATTATAAATCCTAAAGGTATTGTCCAGCAAAAAATACCATTAGGTGTCAAATCAGTAGTACTTGCTGAAATATTTCCAGTCCAAAAATTAACCTTTTATACAAGATATGGAGAAATATTCGCCATTTTATGCGTAATTATTTCATTAGTCATTTTTAGTTCAACATGGATAAATCGCATAAAATAATATTATTAATAGTTTTAAGCACTTTTAATTTATTATTTGCTCAAGATAAATTCAGCACTACATCCAAAATCTCTCCAACTATTAAATCAGCAATTATTCCGGGATGGGGGGAATATGAACTAGGAAAGTGTTCACGTGGAAACATCTTCTTTACCACAGAAATCATTGGGATTGCGCTAACCACTTTTAGTTTTATTAGATCAAATAATATTTCGATAACTTATAAAGCAATAGCAGCCAGTAACGCAAATGTAATCATCGATGGCAAAAATCATCAATTTTGGGTTGATATAGGAAACTACAATTCGCATGATGATTTTAACGATGAACATTTAAGATGGCGTGAGTTTGACAATTTATATCCTAACGACGCAAACTGGAATTGGGATTGGGATACAGAAGAAAAGCGTAATGAATTTGAAGATTTGCGGATTGAAAGTGATAAGATGAAATTAGTTGGAAAATTCTTTATTGGAGGGATTGTTCTTAATCACATTGTTTCAGCGATTGATGTATACTATTTAAAAAATATAGCATTAAAAGATAAAGTCGAATTCTCATCTTATTTTAATCCTGAAAATTCAAGTTTAGTTTGCTCGATTCAATTTAATTTTCATTAAAAATGACAAATCCAATAGTCACTGCTTTATTCTATTTTGGTTTTGCGTTTTCTACTATTCTAACTGACACTTGGAATGGATTGATGATTTATTTAATCATATGCATAATATTAATAATATTAAATATAGATAATATTAAATCTGTTTTTAAACAGGTTAAGCCATTTTTCATATTTTTCCCAATTATGATAATAGTTTACCTATTTATTTCGTTTATTTTTACAAATTCAACATTGACAATGATATTTAATGAAGCAGGATTTACGATTAGTAAATTGTTGTTACTAGTGATTGTTATGGCAATTTATATTGAAATTTCAAAGAAACAGAACTTGATTCTTGCTGTCAGATCAATTTGGTCAAAACTAAATTTAAAATGGAAATGGGTCGAAGATTTATTCATGTTTTTTGAATTAACACTGAGATTTTATCCAACATTTCAAAGAGAATGGCAATCAATAAATCGATCAAAAAAAGCATTAGGTTTATCCACTTCCATAAGTAAATGGGGACATATTAGGTCGGTTACAAATGATTTGCCGGGAATGATTCTGCAAAGTTATAGAAGAGCAGAGAACACCGCAATCGTAATGCAGCAAAGAGGATATGGTAATCAAATACCACGAGGTGTTGCTAATCCAATCTTATTTAAAATTAGTGATGTAATATTAATTCTAATTATTATTTCCGGATATACGTTATTAAATCAATATGTTGCGCTATAAAATAACAATTCAATACGATGGAACTAATTATTTCGGTTGGCAAATGCAATCGCATAAGCGCACCATACAAAAGGAAATTGAAAACGCTATAAGTCCATTAAATAATAATAAAAGGATAATAGTTACTGCTGCTGGTAGAACTGATACTGGTGTTCACGCTTTGGGTCAAGTAGCGCATTTTGATTTAGACACTAAATTGAAAGCTACACAGCTGCGAAAAGCCATTAATGCCCGTCTACAAAAGGATATTCGGATTGTTGATGTAATAAACGTAAGTAATGAATTTCATGCAAGGTTTTCAGCTAAAAAGCGACATTACCGTTATCAATGCTATTTGGGTGAGAACTTATTATATAAAAATCAATCATGGTTCGTAGATGAAGTTGAATTAAAGTTATTAAAGATGTTCGCAAAAATAGTTGAAGGCACTCATGATTTTTTATCTTTTTCTAAATTGAATAAACAGTTAGAAAATACAAAATGCACAATTTATGAGTCAGAGTGGTTAAAATCCGAAAATATGCTTATATTTAATGTTTGCGGAAATCGATTTTTACATCATATGGTAAGATACTTAGTTGGAACAATGATTGCCGGAGCGCAAGGTAAAATATCTTTGGAATATTTTGAAGATTTGTTGATAAATCCGCAAAGTAAGGTGAAAATTTATAAAGCTCCCCCGGAAGGGTTAATATTAATTGGTGTTGAATATGATTGATAAAACAAAATTATTAATAATAAGTATTTCATATTTGGTTTTGGTAACCGGAATCTTTCCACAGACTTCAATCAATCAATCAAGACAATCCGCAATTACCAGAGCAATTGCAAAAGCAAGTCCGGCTATTGCCAGTATAAACGTTGTTCAAATAAGAGAATACTCAACAAAATCATATTATAACGATCCTTTTTTTCAATATATGTTTCCATATGAATTACATCGCGAACGCGTAAAGAGTTCGGGTACGGGTGTAGTAATAAGTCCTGATGGCTACGTAATCACAAATCATCATGTTATCGAAAACGCTCTCAAGATTGTTGTTACTTTACCAGGTGGTAAGGAATATTCAGCAGAAATTATTGGATTTGACAAATTAACTGATTTAGCATTATTAAAATTGGATGGACGCAATTTTCCGTATGCGACGCTTGGTAATTCCGATGATATAATTATTGGAGAATGGGTAGTGGCTTTAGGTAATCCATTTGGACTATTTGACGTAAATAATGCACCAACCGCAACTGCCGGAATAATAAGTGCAGTGAATATGAATTTTGGTTCAATGGGGTCATCAGGCAGGGTTTACCAAGATATGATACAGACCGATGCAGCCATCAATCCCGGTAATAGTGGTGGTCCATTAGTGAACAGTGTTGGGGAAGTCATCGGTATAAACACATTTATTTTTTCAGGATCGAACAGGTCTGAAGGATCAATCGGAATTGGTTTTGCTATTCCGATAAAAAAAGCGCAGGCAATAGCGGCTGAATTGCAAAATTATGGCAAAATTGATCGTACATATTCCACAGGGATTCAAGTTCAACCTATGAATGAGCGGATAGCAAACTATCTTGGAATACCATTTAGTACTGGAACATTAGTTGTTGAAGTTGAACAGAACAGTCCAGCTGATAATGCCGGAATTAAATCATCTGATATAATTGTTTCTGTAAACAATATCAAAGTTAATTCCGCAAATGATATTATTAATGTTATTCGTACACAAGATTTACGTTCGGGTGATAAGTTAAGTTTGCGCGTTTATCGTGATGAAAAATATGTAAATGTAATTTTAAAACTTGGTAGTGTAAATAGAGGATAATAAAAATGGCACCGGAAGGTAGAAAAATACTTAGTATTTTATTAATACATCACATCAGGATTATTATTTGTTGGATTATTTATTAAAGATATCATTATTACCGATACTTGCTGGTATTTTTTCATTATTGTTAATATTTAGTTTAAATTTTTTCCGTGACCCAGGTCGAAAAATTCCAGAAGGAGATAATATCATTATTTCTCCGGCAGATGGGAAAGTAACTTCAGTTACAACTATTAATGATCCGGATGTCGGGAACGGTTCAAAGATGATTTCGATATTTTTAAATGTATTTGATGTTCATGTGAACAGAGTACCCCTTGACGGAAAAGTAATCTCTGTAAATAGAAAAGATGGACAATTTGTCTCGGCCTTCCGCCATGATGCAGTTGATGTGAACGAGCAAGTAGTGACTTTATTTGAAACAAAATTAGGTAAATTAAAAATTAAGCAAATAGCCGGATTGATAGCACGACGAATTTTATGTTATGCTAAAAGTGGTGAAAAAATGAATAAAGGTGACAGGTTAGGATATATTATGTTCGGTTCCCGCACAGATATTATATTTCCGCCATCTGTAAATGTGCTTGTTAAGGTAGGACAACGAGTGGTAGGTTCAGAAACTATAATTGGAAATTTTGCTGATGAAAAATAATCGAATCGTTCGTAATCGTATCAACAAACGTTTTATACCAAATATATTCACAATGATGAATATGTTTTTAGGTTTCACAGCGCTAATATTGATAATTAACGGTGATCCAATGCGTGCTGTGTGGTTTGTATTCTTTGCGGGCGTCTTAGACGCTTTTGATGGAAAATTAGCACGTATATTACAAATCGAATCGCTTTTTGGAACCGAGTTTGACTCGTTTGCCGATACGATTTCATTTTGTGTGACATCATCGGTTTTGATATATACAACTTGGGTGGATGGTTTACATCCTATCATTGCCATAGTCTTAAGTTTTATTCCATTGCTGTTTGGAACTATTAGATTAGCTAAATTCAATTTAATATCCAATGATAAACCCAATAAATTATTATACAGGATTAACAACTCCATTTTATGCTCTGATTCTATTTGGATTCTTTCTCTTTTCGAATCAAGTGTTTGGAACAAACGGAGATCCAAGAATTGGCTTAGCAATTGCAATAACTTTGGGTTTCGCAATGATTAGTCCGATAAAATTTGCAAAAATCCCGTATTTATCGATTAAAAAAGGATTTATGAATAATATCCGGTTGATTAGTGCATTATTATTGTTTGTATTTATAATGGTATGGCAGGGTATTGTCCTTTTTCCTGCTTTGATATTATATTTTTTGTGGAGTGTGATAAATTGGATTGTTAAACCTGATAGAATGGAACTTGCACAACGATTATTACCTTCACACAAGAGAATTAATAAAAGATGAAGAAAAAATCTTGGGGGTACATAACATTGGGGCTTGTTGCAGGAGCTTTGATTGGATCATTAATAGGAAATTTATTAGGTTGGATATTGCCGGCAGGAGTTGTAAAAGACTTTTTCTTAGTTGGTATAAGCTTTGATCTTGCCGGTTTAGTTGGTAACGATTCAGGTGTTATTGTATTAGATCTTATCATTGTTACTATTAAATTTGGATTATCAGTTGCTTTTAATTTCACCAGCTTGATTGGTTTAGCAACTGCTTATTATTTTTTAAGATTTTTACGTTAGTTCATTAGATAAATAATTAAATTAATTGGAATTTTAGGAGCTGAAAAATGCAAAGTAATGAAATAGTATATGCAGTATTTAATCTAGGTCCCGGTGAAATATTATTAATTGTATTAGTCTTGTTATTACTGTTTGGTGCAAAGCGGTTGCCTGGTCTAGCAAAAGGGTTAGGACAGGGAATCCGTGAGTTTAAGGGTGCAGTTGATGGAGCCAAAAAAGAGATTCAAGATGTTGGTGACACAATAACTAAAGAAGACGATAAGAAAGAAGAAAAGAAATCTGCCTGATCTAATTTTATTCTGATATAATATATCAATTTAAATATATATACAAACTATCTATTTATTCTAGTTAGTCCGAGTAATTTTAAGAAACAAATTATTGTATAGTTCGTAAGATAAATATCATTTTTTAACTTATGATAGAATATGCAAATCCACTCTATTTTTTATTATTGGCACTAATCCCAGTGCTAGCTTTTTGGTATTGGAAATTCGGCAAAAACCAAGAAGGGTCAATACAATTTTCATCCACAAAATTACTTGGAAACCATTTTAAAAAATATGGCCGAAGGCGTACAATCTTAATTCAGATAATTTTTATGTCTATGCTCGTGTTGGCGATTCTTGGACTGTCTCGTCCGCGTTTAGTCGACACACTTGAAGAAACAAAGATCGAAGTCGTCGATATTATTTTAGTTTTAGATATTAGCAGTAGTATGCTTGCGGAAGATTTTAAACCAAATCGCTTGGAAGCGGTAAAAACTACCGCAAAAACTTTTATCGAAAATCGAAAAGGTGACAGGATTGGATTATTAGTATTTGCTGGTGAAACGTTTATCCAATGTCCACTAACAATTGATACCGATGTTCTGTCAAGTTTACTAAAAGATGTTACCGTAGCTGAACAGGAATATGATGGCACAGCAATAGGCATGGCAATTGCTAATGCAACAAACCGACTGCGCAATAGCGATGCAAAAAGTAAAGTTATGATTTTACTTTCTGATGGGAGTAATAATGCTGGAGAACTTGATCCGATGACTGCAGCCGAAATGGCGAGTGAATTTAACATTAAGATTTATACGATAGGGGCTGGAACTAATCAGTCTGTAACCTATATTCCAAACCGAGGCTATATTCGCAATGAAGTAGATGAAGAAACATTAAAAGCCATTGCCAAACAAACTAACGGCCAATATTTTAGAGCAAATAATATAAACAGATTGAAACAGATCTATGACGAAATTGATCAATTAGAAAGATCAGAAATTGATGTAAAAACATATACACGTTATAAGGATCTTTATGGATGGTTTTTGATTCCTGCTGCAATATTAGGACTTTGGTACGAGGCACTGAATAGATCAATATTTAGGAGAAAAATGTAATGGATTGGCGCCATCCATATATTTTACTATTTCTAATATTATTTGTAGGAATATGGGCAATTTGGCGTTTTCGAATAAGGTCATCTAATTCTAAAAATAATAAACCATTAAATATTAGATTAATGGAAAGAATCGATCCAAAAAAGCAATTATGGAAAAGAAGATTCCGAGTATATAGTTTAATTTTTTTAATTATTGCTGCTGCCGGTCCATTAATCGGTACGCGAGTAAAACCTGTTGAACGAAAAGGGATAGATTTAATATTTGCAGTAGATGTTTCAGTGAGCATGAATGCTGAAGATGTAAAACCTACGAGATTGGAAAAAGCCAAATTTGAAATTTCGCAAGTAATTCAAAAGCTAAAAGGTGATCAGAGTAGGAATTATCGTTTTCGCAGGATCAGCACATTACTTTTTGCCATTAACCGGAGACTATGAGGCTGCTCGTCTATTTTTGGATGCAATTGAAACAAGCATGATTAAAACTCAAGGTACTGCTCTTAGCGCTGCCCTTAAAACAAGTATCGCTGCCTTCCCAAGTGAAAGTGAGAAATATAAGGTTTTAGTCGTTGTTACCGATGGCGAAGATCACGAAGGCGAGGCAATCGCTATTGCGGAACGAGCTTCTAAAACAGGTGTCATTATTAATACAATTGGTGTAGGATCAGTTACCGGTTCTCTAATTCCTGTTGGGCAAAAAGGGAATATCGATGAATATAAAAGAGATAAAAAAGGACAATTGATCACAACTGTACTGAACGAAAGTATCTTGAAGGATCTTGCAGAAGCCGGAAATGGCATTTTCATTAGGATAGACAATCAAGCAAATAATAGCGACAAATTGCTCGAAGTAATTAATAATATGGAGAAGAAGACTTTTAACAGTCATGAGTATTCTGAGTATGAAGATAGATATCAATTATTTGTAATTTTTGCAATTATTTTTGCTGTTATTGCGTTTATTATTCCAACAAATCGTAAACAAAGAAAACCTGAATAATTAGATGAGAATAAATAAATTTAGTTTGATTATTAATTTCATGTTTCTTTTTGCCACTTTTTTATTGGCTGATGATGAAGGATTAAATAATTATAGAAATAAAAAATTTGAAGAAGCAAAAAAGTACTACGAGCAAATCCTTTCTGTTAGAGAAAATGATCCTGCAGCAAGTCTAGGTTTAGGGTGCAAGTCAATATCAATTAGGTGATATTCCTAATGCCTCTAAAGCCTTCGAAGATGCTTTAAAATCAAAAAATACCAATATTCAAGATAGAGCTTATTACAATTTGGGGAATTCGTTTTACAGTCAGCAAATGATGAAAGAAAGCATTGCCTATTACCGAAAAGCATTAGAATTAAATCCCAAGGATGAGGATGCTAAATTCAATTATGAATTGGCAAAATATATTGCTCAGCAACAGCAGGATCAGAAACAAGATGGTGGAGATGATCAACAGGATCAGGATGATCAGCAGAAAAATGATTCTAAAAATGATAATAAGCAAGATAATAAGCCACAAGATACAGACAAGCAAGAGCCTGATAAACAGGAAGATCAAGAATCTGAATCCAACCAACAAGAAAAAAGAGATTCTCCCAAATCGCAGAAACAAGTCAATGCAGAAGCAATTTTGGATGCTCTGAAAGATGATGAAAAAATTCATCAAAAAGTAAAAATGGCACAGCAATCTTCACGTAAATTTGAAAAAGATTGGTAATTTAATAAATGCGTAAAGCAATTATAGTAATAATCTTATCAATAATCTCGATCCTGAGCGCACAAGAGGTCAAAGCCACAGTAAGTTCCAATAGTATCCAATTGAGCGATGTCTTTACCTTTAAAGTTGAAGGAATAAATGTAGATAAAAATCCTGAGGTTGATTTAGCACCATTACTGAATGATTTTTCAATTATAAGTGGGCCTGCACAACAAACCAGTATGCAATGGATAAATGGTAAGAGTACTAGTTCCAGAAGTTTATCATGGTCATTGGTGGCAAAACGCGAAGGTAAACTAACAATCCCACCATTAGCAGTAACTGTCGGAAAGGATATCTTAAACACTCAGGCAATACTAATTACAGTTTCTGAATCAGATAAAAATTACGAATCAAATGAATTATTCTTATCAATTGATGTTGATAAAAAGAATGCCTATGTTGGTGAACAAATTACAGTTACATATAAACTATATACTCGTGTAAATATGTCTATCCAAGGAGTAGATTTTCCAAAACATTCAGGGTTTTGGACCGAAGAATTATTTGTACCGCAACAAGTTGATTTCAAGGATGTGGTATTGGAAGGTGTCAACTATAAAATGGCAACATTGTATCGCATTGCGCTATTTCCAACCAAATCGGGAAAACTTGAGTTGAATCCGTTAACAATGAATTGCAGTATTGTCGTTAAATCTAAGGGAAACAACTTCTTCAATGATCCATTTTTTGGATCATTTGGCAATCAAACCGTACCAAAAGTACTTCGTACTAAACAAACCGTAATTAATGTTAAAGAATTTCCCGGTAGAATACCGGAGGGATTTACAGGAGCCGTTGGGGATTTTAGAATTAGCGGTGCTATTGTTCCAGACAATATTAAGGCAAATAATGCTGTTACTCTCAAAATACAATTGAAAGGAACTGGTAATATTGATGTATTCAGTTTGCCGGAAATTAAATTTCCACAAAATATTGAAGTATTTCCACCAACATTAAAAACTGATAAAGAACCTTTTCGTGATCAGATCACCGGAACTATAACAAAAGAATATATATTAATTCCACGGAAAACCGGTAGGTACACAATACCGGAAATTAAATTTCCATATTTCAATCCTAAAGTCGGGGAGTGGAGAAACGCCACAACCCAAGCCCTTGAGATATCGGTTGAACCGGATGATAATATTGTGAATAACAATTCCAATGGTTACACAAAAGAAGAAGTTGAATTATTGGGTGAAGATATTAGATTCATTCGAACTAAAGATATAAAATGGAAGCGGAGCAATAATCCATATTTGATATTCGGTATATATTTGCTATCAGTAATATTGATTATTTTGCCTTCTTTGATTTTCAAAATTAACAAAAACCGACTTTCAACCGAAGATCTAAGGAAATCTAAGCGTGCACTAAGGAACGCATTGAAAAAATTAAAGAGATCAGGAACTGACCAATTTGCCAATACAGCCAACGCGGTTTATGGATATTTAAAAGATAAAATATATCTTAAATCAGATAAATTGGATCCTAAGAACGTTAAATCCATACTTAATACAAAAATCGATGATAAAACGCTAATTAATGAATTAGTTGATCTATTAAAAATATGCGATGCGGGTCGTTTCGCGCCTGGTGGTGAAGTATCGCGGGAAGAGTTAAATAGCCGAACAAAAAACCTTTTAAAGCGATTTAATGCGATATTATAAAACATTAATAATTATAGTATTTTCTGTTTCCTGCATAATGTCACAAGCATTATTAGAACTGGATTCTTTATATAAAAATGGCAACCAAGCAATGTTGCAGGAAGATTTTGCGACTGCAATCGGAAATTATGAGCAAATATTGAATCAGGAAAAAAGTCATCCTGATCTGTATTATAATTTAGGCAATGCCTATTATAGGTTAAATCAAATTGGAAATGCAGTATGGGCCTTTGAGAAAGGTTTGCAACTGGATCCCCGTGATAATGATTTAAAATTTAATTTATCTTTAGCACAGGCACGCGTGCGTGACCGTATTGATACACCGCACTCAATGTTTGTATTAGAACAATATCGTGCATTGAAAAAATCAACGACTTTAATTGATATCATACTAACCGCATCAGCGATCTTGATGCTTGGGACTTTTGTCTATTTTTTGAAAAGATATTATGGATGGCAAAGCATTTGGATAGCACGATTGATAATCACTTTATTTGTCATTTCTGTATTTGTGCATCTTATGGCTTTAGACAAATATTATGAAATTTCCGATACCAAAGAAATCATAATAGTCCAATCAACTGTTGATATCTATCCTGCTCCGTTCGATCGAAGAGAAACTACATTATTTCGATTACATGAAGGGGTGAAAGCGGAGATCACACAAGAACAACCTGGCTGGCTAGAAATTGTTCTAATCGATGGGAAAAAAGGATGGATTCAACGAGAAAATGTCCGCTATTTATAGATTGTAATGGTTAATCTGAAAGAGAAATTATATAAAATTTCAAAAATCATAATTGTTTTAATACTGCTAATTCCAAACATATCTCAATCGCAAGATTGGCAGTTCAGCATTGATTCGTTACGCGATGACGGGCCTATTGTACCTATGTTAATAAATCCATTAATTGATGGAATAGTACCGGAGAAAAACTATTCCGATAATACTTCTGAAGGTGATTCTAAAAATTATTATAATGGCTTTCGAGTGCAGGTTCTATCGACACAAATTGGCGAAGAAGCCGAAGAAATGCGACTGAAGCTGATATCTCAGATAAACCATAGCGTGCAGGTAATTTTCGATGCTCCAAACTACAAGGTCAGAGTAGGGGCATTTCAAGATCGTAAGGATGCCCAACGGTTGTTAGATCAATTAGATTTCCTTGGGTACCGAAAAGCATGGATTATAAGAGCAAGGATTTCTTATTAGTATGATAACCTATCGTTCACCGCTAGCTGATGAGGATTTTGAAAGATACTACGAACTAAGGTGGCGCATTTTACGCAAGCCATGGGGGCAACCCAAAGGTTCGGAAGTCAATGATTGTGACAGTAATGCCTTCCACATCATGGCTGAAAAAGATGATAAGGTAATTGGCGTTGGTTGCATCCATGAAATTGAAGACGGTGTAGGAAGAATCCGGTTTATGGGAATTGACGATGATTATCAGAAACAAGGGATTGGACAGACAATTGTAAAATTACTAGAAGAAAATGCTAAGAGTAATAAGTGGAACAAAGTAAGGTTATGGGCAAGGGAACATTGCAATCGACTTTTATCTTAAACTTGGATACAAAATTATTGCAGATGGTGAGCTATTATTTGGTGTTATTAAACACAAAATAATGGAAAAAGATATTTAGTTAAGGATATCTTTTTATGGAAGACAGTTAATATCAAAACAATACTTAATCGTATCCCAAATTATCTTTTAATTTTTCCGTTTATTGTAAAAATGAATCGGTAAATACCATAATATCATTATAACTGTAGTTAAACTTAAACAACCGACTAGATATAAGAAATATCCATGTCCTTTAAAAATCGAAAATGGTGTATCAGCAGGATACAAAAGATACATATAATTCATTTCAAAGATATTGTTGACAGGAATAATTACAAATAATACTAAGGCTAGCAAGATAAGATAACTTTTTTTGAACGATCTAAATGTTAATTCAAATTTTAGAACAAACAGCATATACATAAACATGAAGAAAAATAGAATATGGTATATCACGAATTGGAAATAACGGTATCTGTCAGGCCCATGGAGGATATCAGGGAACATAATGCTAACAACCCCGCCTAAACTCCAAAAATAGGCAATCTCAAATATCTTTTTGTTTTTTGTGAGCATGGCAATTATTCCTAAATAGCTTGATAGTCTACATAAATGTAATGGTAAACTATCGGCCAAATCCCACACACCATAATATATCTGCCAAAGTTGGAATGTTACTTCCAAAAATATTGCAAAAATTGCAATTGAAAATCGAACGGTCTTTTCATATTTAGGTTTTCCCAATTGATCTCTAAATATAAAGATCAGTACTACTCCAAGGACTATGAGCAATAATGGAATGATATGATTTAGACTAAATGTTTCAAATTGATTTAGAGGATTATGTGTATAATCAAAAAATGCTGACATTTTATCTCCAATTTTGACGAATTTTAATAGGACAATATTATAAATTAATGACAAACAAATGTTTAAATAAATGATTATTGATCTAAACCATTACAATAAGATAGTATTCTTCACAGGGGCAGGAATGTCAGCGGAGAGTGGCATACCGACTTATAGAGGCAGCGGAGGAATTTGGCATAAGTATAATTGGAAAGAATATGCCTGTCAGGATGCTTTTAACAGGGATCCACAACAGGTGCTTGACTTTCATGAACTTAGACGGAAATCAGTTTTGGAATGTGAAACGCATAAGGGACATCATTTTATTACAGAAACGCAAAAAATCTATAATGATGTTATCGTTGTAACGCAAAATATTGATGGAATGCATCAACGGGCAGGAACAAAAAATGTGATTGAATTACATGGCAGTTTGTGGAGGTTACGCTGTGATGATTGCGGTATCGCAGTTGATGATATTAGTGAATCGTTCACTAAAAAGAAATGCGATTGCGGTAAATATTTACGTCCTGATATAATTTGGTTTGAAGATATGCTTAATACGCAGGTAATGCACCAAGCATCGGGAAAAATTCAAGAATGTGATTTATTTATCAGTATCGGAACTTCGGGTGTTGTATGGCCGGCGGCGGGATTTCCGCAAGAAGCAAAAAGCAATGGTGCCTATTGTATTGAAATGAATACAGAAGAAACTGAGCTATCATATTTATTTGATGAGGTTATTAATTGCCGAGCGAGTGAGATAGGAAAATATTTTATCATATAAAAAACGGGAGCGGAGCTCCCGTTTTTTAATCCAACTATATTTTATGAAATTACCAAATTTTCACACGTTCCGCTTCCGGTAAATAATGTCCATCGCCCTCTTTTACATCAAATGCCGCATAAAATTCCGGCATATTATTCATTACTCCGATAACACGAAATTTTGCCCAAGAATGTGGGTCAGTTAAAACTTGATTTCTAAGATATTCATCACGGGCTTTTGCTCTCCAGGCTTGTGCCCAACCTATAAAGACCCTCTGATTCCCGGTAAAACCGTTCAGTTTTTGCGGTTCTATGCCACCCAATGAAAGCTGATAAGCATTATACGCAACTGTTAGTCCACCAATATCAGCGATGTTTTCACCTTGTGTCAGCTCACCGTTTATGTGCAGCGAGTCAATTGGTACAAATTTGTTATACTGGTCAATCACAACCTGAGCTCGTTCCATGAATCTTTCATTATCTCCTTTGGACCACCACTCACGCATATTTCCATCGCCATCATATTTACGACCTTGGTCATCAAAACCGTGTGTGATCTCATGACCGATCACTGCGCCAATTGAACCATAGTTCACAGCATCATCTGCTTTCAAATTGAAGAATGGAGGTTGTAAAATAGCAGCGGGGAATACCACTTCGTTCATTGATGAACTATAATACGCATTCACAGTTTGCGGTGTCATGTGCCATTCGTCACGATCGATCGGTTTACCAAGCTTGTCGATATCGCGTTCATATTCGATCTGTGCTGAACGCATAATATTTTGAACTAATTCGTCAGGTTTTACTTCTAACAGGGAATAGTCTTTCCACTTGTTCGGATAACCGATCTTGGCATTGAATTTTTTCAATTTTGCCAATGCTTCCACTTTTGTATCGGCTTCCATCCAATCCAACTTATTTATCCTATCTTCCATTGATAAAATTAGATTATCGACGAGCGTTACCATCCTTTCTTTAGCTTCCGGCTTAAAATATCTTTCAACGTAAACCTTACCTAAAATTTCTCCCAAAGAGCCATCAACTGCGCTTACCGCCCGCTTCCATCGCGGTCGATTAGTCTCCATCCCGTTTAATGTTTTACCATAGAAATCAAAATTTACATCAACAAAATCTTGCGGTAATTCCGCTGCATAATTACTAAGCAATTTGACTGTAGAATAATTTTTCCAGTCGTCTATGGAGTATTTAGTAAATGCATTACTGAAAGTGGCTAAGTAGCTTGGCTGTCTTATAATAACATTTTCTACCTTAGAAATTCCGGCTTTGTCAAAAAATAAATTCCAATTGAAATTGGGTGACAAACCGTTGAGTTTGCTAACCTTGAATTTATTGTATGTTTTCTCGCTATCACGATTCTGAACGCGCGACCAATGGCTTTCAGCTAAAACCATTTCCATTTCCATAACTTTATTAGCAATCTCGACACTATTTTCAATTTTTGCTAAATCCATCAATTTTGTGATATACTCGATATATTTTGCTCGGATATCATCAAATTTTTCCCCTTCATTGAAATAGTAGTCGCGGTCCGGTAATCCAATTCCCGATTGATGGAAAAATAATATATATTCCTCAGAATTCTTATCGTCCTGATCTACCCAAAAAGTGAATGGTTTTTGAACTCCAATTCTGCTATGATGGGCGAATAGTTCAGCTAATTTGTCCCAATCATCAACGGCATCAATTAAATTCAATTCACCTTTTAGAGGTTCTAAACCAAGTTCTTCAATTTTTACTGAATCCATAAAACTAGCGTAAAAATCACCAACTTTCTGTGTGTCACTACCAGGCGTTTTATTTTCAGTTCTGTATGATTCTTCGATTATCTCACGTAATCTAATTTGATTTTCATCGTATAAAATATGAAATATTCCATAGGATGACTTATCAGCCGGTATTTTGGTTTCTTGGATCCAGGTACCATTTACATACTGATAAAAATCGTCTTGCGGTCTAATTGATGTATCAAAGTTGGATTTGTCTATACCAGATAGTTCAACTTTATTTGTGCAAGATACCGCAAATAACATAGTGATTATTGCAATTGTTGAAAATCTTAACATTTATTGTTCTCCATTATTATTTATAATTCTATTATAATTTAAGGTTAATATTTCAGAATAGAAAAGGTTGGTCTCGCCATGGAAAATAAACACACATTCATTTCATAAAATGCAGGTTTATGATCATATCAATAGGAGCTTCCAAACAAGACCAACCCTAGTATTTATAATTTAGCGATGTCTTATATCTCCTGATCCGGTAACTCTACTATTTATTTGTGGATTTCCATAATAAACAACATCTCCACTACCCGAAATTTGAACTTCCAGGTTATCTGTTACCGCTAACTTTGCATCTCCGGAACCGTATATATTTATTGAAACTGCTTCAGCTTTGAAATCATCTCCATTGAAGTTACCGGAACCACTAATTGTTGCATCTAATTCTTTGGTTTTACCTTCAATAGTCATATTACCTGAACCGCTGATCGAGGCATTTAAAACATCTGCGGATAATTTTGATATATCGATATCGCCAGATCCGGAAATATGAACTTTAACATTCTTGGTGTAGCAGGTTCATTAATATTGATATTGCCAGATCCGGAAACTTTAACTGAACAATTTTCCCCTGAAAGCATTTCACCGTCAATATCACCGGAACCCGATACACTGACATGAGTAAGTTCTCTCACAATTAATTCATAATGAACATTTTCGTTAAAATTCTTGTATTTTTTCCACCCTTTTTTACGTTTTCCAATTTGGAGTGTGCCGTCTTTGTTTTCTGTTAAAAGGTAGGGAATCAAGTCAGCCGGAGCATAGATTGTGATCTCTTCTTTATCTCCGATAGTTATGGTCACATCACCGGAACCTAGTAAAGTGACTCCACTAATTCCACTAAAAGTTCTTATTTCTGTAGTCTGACTTTCAGCTGTTGTACAACCTGTTAAGAAAAATATTAAAAGAATTGGTGAGATACGGTTAATTATTTTCATAATAAATCCTATTATTTATGTTAAGTTAAAATTTAGACAACCCTTCATCAAATTAGTTGTCAGATAGTATTAAATACTTAAAAGATATTTAGAGAAAAATAATTAATTTTAACTAACTCTATTTAATACAACATTTGGGATAATCATGAAAAAAATACAATCATCAATAATATTAACATTTATTTTCCTTTTAATTAATTTCACATTTGCAGAAGAAGGAATGTATCCGCTCAGTGAAATTCACAAACTCGATCTAAAAGCAAAAGGATTAGAAATTGAACTCTCCGAATTATATAATCCGAACGGAATCAGCTTGATAGACGGAATTTGCAACATAAGCGGTTGTTCGGGCTCCTTTGTATCAGAAAAAGGACTGATACTTACCAATCATCATTGTGCGTACAGGGCAATTAAGAACGCAAGTACGTCTGAAAATGACTATCTTGAAAATGGATTCCATGCTAAAAATCTTAACGAAGAAGTACAAGCGCAGGGTTATACAGTACGTATTACTGAATCCTATCGTGATGTCTCGGATGAAGTATTGAGCGCAATAAAAAAGAATATGACCTTAGCCGAGCGCACAAAAGCTATCGAAAAAAAGACAAAAGAAATTATTACCCAAGTCGAAGCCGAAAATCCGGGGAAAAGGGCGTCGGTTTCCGAAATGTTCATCGGTAAATCGTATGTTTTATTTATTTATAATTATTTGAAAGATGTGAGACTCGTGTATGCTCCGCCGCGCTCTATCGGCAATTTTGGCGGCGAGGATGACAATTGGGTGTGGCCGCGCCATACCGGTGATTTTTCGGTAATGCGCGCGTATGTGGCAGCGGACGGCTCACCCGCTGACTATTCAAGTGAGAATATTCCTTATACTCCTAAAAAGGTTATTAAGGTCGCACCACAAGGAGTGAATGAAGAAGATTTTGTATTCATTTTAGGTTATCCCGGTAGTACTTATCGTCATCGGACTTCGCATTTTTTGGATTATGAATATAATTATCGTATGCCGTTTGTAGCTGAATTATACGATTGGCAAATAAAGGCAATGGAGGAAGTCAGCGCGGAAAACCGCGATGTTGCTCTAAAGCATTTATCTAAGATAAAAGGTCGTTCCAACACCATGAAAAACTATCGTGGTAAATTGCAGGGGATAGGTAGGTTGAACTTAATCGATAGTAAGATCGAAGAAGAGCAGGAACTGCAGAATTATATAAATTCCACTAAAAAACTGAAAAAAGAATATGGTACTGTTTTAGATGAACTGAGTGAGATCTATGAAGAGATACAAACTACAGCAGAATATTCATTTATATTGAGTTATTTAAGGCGCAGTTCAGACCTCTTAAGTTTTGCATATACCCTATACGAAGCATCTATTGAACTGCAAAAAGAAGATGTGGAACGTGAGTATAGCTACATGAACCGCAATCTTGATATGACTAAAAAGTATTTAGCTTTAACAGCTCAAGACTTTTATGCACCCTCTGATAAAATATTATTCAAAAATCTATTGGACCGAACTGCAAATTTGCCTTTACATCAAAGGATAAATGTCATCGATGACATGTTTGCCGATGGAGAAATTGATGAACAGATTGATGAGTATATTGAGAATGCTTATACTAAATCGCTATTAGCAAATGAAGAATATCTATTAGAATTATTTGGAAAAACACCTGAAGAAATAATGGAAATTGACGATCCATTCATTCAATTAGCCGTAGCGCTTTACCCTTTATATCAAGAACAAAAGGAAATCGGTAAAACACGTAAAGGAGCAATCGACCAATTATATGCCAAGTTAATTGATGTTAAAAAGGAATTCATGGGTTCGGAATTTATTCCCGATGCCAATGGAACTTTGCGATTGACCTATGGCAATATCCGCGGCTATTCTCCGCGTGATGCAGTGTATTCATATCCGATTACAACGCTTGATGGTGTTGTTGAGAAAACAACCTCCGAATTCCCGTTTGACTCACCCGCTAGACTTATCAAACTGCATAAGCAAAAGAAGTTTGGCAGATTTGGTCATCCACAGCTTGGCAGTGTTCCGGTAGGAATTCTATATAATATGGATACGACCGGTGGTAACTCCGGCTCTGCAGTCCTGAATGCTAAAGGTGAACTTGTAGGTATCAATTTTGACCGAGCCTACGAAGCTACTATCAACGATTTTGCCTGGAGCGAAGATTACAGTCGCTCAATTGCAGTAGATATCAGATATGTACTGTGGGTATTGGATATTTACTCAGGAGCTCATGATCTATTGGCCGAGATGGGTGTGAAATAATAAACTATACTTTTATAGTTAGAAATATTTAATTAATCTGTTCATATTTATCTGATTAATTAATTGGAAATGTTAATTGATGTTATTTTAGAAAATTGACTTTAGTTTTTATATTTAATTAAAAATAGCTTTATAGCTCGCGCATTTTCCTACAATTCTGCTTGATTTTCGGGTATATGTATTATGGAGACCCCCAACACATTGTTGGGGGTTTTGTATAATAAGGAGTACCTATGAACGAGAAAACACTACCTCTAATACTGAAGAAGTTGAATCATGATTACCCGGTAATGTTGACCTATGATCAATGTAAATCAGGTGAGAGCCAATACGGAGCATGGAATCTGTATGGGATCGAGTATGAAGGTGTTGAGCGCGGAATATTTGCTGAAGATTCCCTGCATCTGAAACTAAGGAAGTATGGAAAAGGCACACGACTAGTCATCCGCAGGAATCAGGATGAAAATGGCAAGTTAGAATGGCAGGTAACCCCGGCTAATGGTAAGCGACCAACTGTTCTAGATGACCGTACAAAAGACATTCACCGCCAAGTAGCACTTAAGATCGCCACCATCAGTATCGGTCAGAGCACCAAACCCTGGACCACCGACGACCTAACTGAGATCAAGATCAGGATGGATAAGTTACTTGATATCCTGGATGGGACTAATGACGATGAACTTCCATACTAAGGTAAGAGACTTTGTGGTAGGAATAGACTATGATTCAATCGAAGAAGATAAAGGCTATTTCACTATTAGAAGAAAAGTAACGCTCAGTGAACTAATTGCAGAGCTAAAAGAGATACTGCGAAGCGGTTCGCATTATCCGCAGTTCCCTGCTACGGCCAATCCGACTATTACCTATGCCTGGGACTTTAACAATCAAGAGGATGGAGATTGTTATCATGAAGTGCTCAATGAACTTGAAAAAAACACTCAAGAAGGAGGTGAAACGCTAATGCTAGACGAGATCATCAAGATCATCAAAAAAATACTTGAAGCGTTAAACAAGTAAACATAAAAAAACAACCCCTTGGGGTTGTTTTTAGCTTACCGGTAGTTATGGAAATAATATCTAAGGTTTACTAGTCCCTACTATGTTTTGCTCTTGTAGAATAACATCAAGGAATTAAGTTAAATAACTAAATTGATATTTTTGAAATAGAACTTTGGTAAATATCGATTTTGGAGAGCTCAAATAGAGTCTTATTTTGTATAAACTTGATCGAGGTATTTTTCTTAACAAATTGTATATTCATCCTTTAAATACAGGAAATACCACTATGAAACTGAAACAGCTACTGCAATATTTTGTAATAATATCTTTAGCCCTTATTTTAATAAATTGTAAAAAAACGACTGAATCTGAAGTCGATTATGGGAATGCGGACTTCAGTTCTTTTGTGGCAATTGGTAATTCACTGACTGCTGGTGTTGCCGATGGTGCACTGTATAAGGATTCTCAGAAAAATAGCTTTCCTATGCTAATTGCTAAAATGGCGGGAGTTGATAATAGTTTTGAACAGCCAATTATGGGCGGCAATGGTTTTAGCTATAATGAAACTGATGGCAGGCTTACACTAAATATATTTTCTTTCCCACCGTCAATTGATTTTCTTGCTGCCGGAACCGAGAATAACAGAAATTTAAATCGTGCCTATAATAATCTCGGAATTCCGCTTATTAGGGCACAACAATTATATACTGTTAAAACATCCGTAGAAGCTGACAGCAACCACTTTGTTGATAAAATCCTGCGCGGATCGGGTCGCACTGCGATACAGGAAGCGCTCACTCTTGATCCTACATTAGTCACACTATGGGTTGGCAATAATGATGTGCTTGAATCAGCAACGCTCGGACTTGCGGACAATAACTCACCCTATACCCCATCGAATGAATTTGCTACACATCTTACTAATATAATAAATCAGCTTACTGCTGGCACAGATGCACCAATATTCATTGCAAATATTATTGATATTACCGATCTACCATATTTTACTAGCCTTGCCTTCATCTGTTATAAACGGTGGAAATAAAACTTATCTTTTTGGGGAATGTGAGAATGGTATCCGCCAACTCACCGATGAGGATATAGTTCTATTTTGGGCATTGCCGGACTATTTAAATTTAAAGACAAGTGGTAATATTTCAATTGCAACTGCGCTGAATGATACATTAATTCTTGATGTACAGGAAAAAGCTGAGATCACGACTATTATTGACGAATATAATGTGATTATTCAGAATATTGCCAATACAAATAGTCAATTATATTTAGTAGATATGTATACAATATTTAAGAATATTGCTGCAGATGGTTATACTTTGGATGGCATTACCTATAATACAGATCTAATTAATTTTACTTCTGAAGGGATCTTAGACATTGGTCCATTAACTACAAGTTTGTTTAGCTATGATGCATTGCATCCTAATAAATATGGTTATGCAAGTTTTGCAAATGCATTTATTGAAATAATTAACTCGTCGCTAAATGCTAATCTGCCAATGGTAACTAATAATGATTTAGAGAACTAAATGTATATTAAATCATTATTAATATTATGTAGTTTATTTATAATTAGTTGCAAAACTCCGGTGGGCCTTGAACCGGTTTCAGGAGTCGAGGGTAAGATCACCTTTCGTGGTAATTGGCAAGCTGAAATACAAGCTGCAGCAATAATAGCTCTCGATGACCTGGATTTGGATAACCCGGCTGTCAATTTAGTAACCTACAGCAATTTAATTGAACCAGGAGCTACCGAAGCACAATACTTCATACAACTATTGCCGGGAAAGTATTATTTAGCGGCAGTTGGCATCACTGTGGATCCCGGATTATTTGCTGTCAAAATTGATTCATTCCTTTCCGCTGAAACAATACCAATTATTATAATTGATAATGACCTCAGAAATCTCACAACTCCCATAAATATCAAGACTCAAGAGGTTGTTGTGGTTGACCGGGAGACTGTATTTTGATTAGCAAATACTTGAATAGTAAGTATAATATTTTTCTATTAACACTAACAATCCCGATTATTTTAGTGGGACAAAACCATGGGACAATAACCGGTAGAGTTGTTGATAGGAAATCTAGTAAACCACTTTATGGTGTAAATATTATCGTTAAGAATACCATTATTGGAACCAGTACTGATGCAAGCGGTGGATTTATAATTGAAAATCTTAAACAAGGAAAATATGCTTTACTAGTTAGTATGATTGGTTATAAAAAACAGACAATCGCGGATTTAGAAATTATCAATGATAGTTCAAGAGAGCTTGAAATAAGACTTGACCAAGATGTGCTAGAATCGCCATCAATTGTAGTTACCGCTACTCGAAAAGAACAGGATGTAATGACATCTCCATTGTCGGTTTCGGTTATTGGACCGCGCCAAATAGCAGAAAAAAGTGTGGTCAGTCTAGCAGAGATTTTACCATATCAACCGGGTGTCAATACTGTAAAAGGACAACTGAATATTAGGGGAGCATCAGGTTATACACTGGGAGCGGGGAGTAGGTCATTATTATTGATTGATGGGATACCACTGTTGGGCAGTGCAGCGGGGAATATCAGTTGGACAGTTATTCCAACTTCAGAGATCGAACGCGTGGAAATCGTCAAATCAGGTGGTTCAGCGATGTATGGTTCCAGTGCGATGGGTGGAGTGCTAAATATTATCACTCGCAACTCACCGTTAGAACCGGAAACACGATTCAGAGCAAAAGTGGGAGCGTATAGTCAGCCAAAATTTGAACAATGGGAATGGCGCAGTAAAACTAGCATGTTCAATACTTTGGAAATATCACACTCAAGACCAATTGGCAAACATGGAATGTGGTTTCGCTTACAGCGCGATGAAACGGATGGATACACCCAATTGGGTTGGAACGAATCGTATAATCTGACTTCAAAGGTTAAACTAAATTTTGGCTCACGTTACAGCGGTTCGATTTATGGAAATTATTACACTGGTAAAAATGGTCTAGCGTCGCAATGGAAGAGTGCTGCTGATCCGTTTGAGGCGCCCTCTGGTGATGAAAATGACAGTGCGGAAGGTTATAAATTTAATTTAAATGGGTTCCTCAATTTTATTTATTCACCAACCACTGTTATGAAATTGAAACTGGGGTATTTTGACATCGAATGGCAGAATTATGGCCGAACTAACCAAGATTATTCACACGAGACCAAAGGATTCGGTGAATATCAAATCAGTAAAAATTGGACAAATAAATTAAATACTGTTGGGGGAATTACTACGCAATATGCAAATATTGATGCTAAAATATTTGGAAGACATCACAGTAATTCTTACGCAGCATATTTTTTGACGCAAGGCAATTTACCAAATAATTTTACACTATCGGTTGGAAGTAGGTGGGAAGGTTATTGGGTTGATAATGATATATTAGATCAAACAATTGCTCCGCAAATTGCTCTGAATTGGAATAAAGATGGAGTTATTGCTTTTCGAACCTCTTATGGTAAGGGCTTTCGAGTTCCTACTATTGCCGAATTGTTCTCAAGTTCTCAGCTGAACATTTTTAAGGTTGAGCCAAATCCTAATTTGATCGCTGAAACAAGCGATGCTTTTGAAATAGGTAGTTCAATAATCTTAGGAAATTTAGGATTAATAAAATTATTAAAGTTTGATGGTGCCATTTTTAGTAATTACTATAAAAATTTAATTGAACCACTACCCGATGATAATGGAATTATCCACTTCGAAAATATTACCGATGCTAAGATTAATGGTGCGGAGCTAGGGGTGAACATTGGTGTTCTAGATAATAATCTGATATTTTCTACAGCTTATACTTGGCTTGATCCAGTTGCTGTTGATGGTTCCGGCAATACAATTGATACACTTTCATATCGATTCCGACATAATTTTATTTCCACAATTGCCGGTTATTGGAAACAGCTATCCGCCACAATTGAGTATAGATATGCCAGTCGAATTGGTAGTGTAGAATTGTTTGATGAAAACGAGCAGACAGGTTCTGATATTAGGGTGCCGATTCATTTGTGGAATATTGGAATAGGATATAATTGGAAAGGATGGGAAGCCATGCTAAGAGTGGAAAATTTATTCCAATATTATTACGTTGAGCTTGAGAGGAATATTGGTGACGAAAGAAAAATATCAGTAAATATTTCTAAATCTTTTTAATTAACATATTTTCTTTCAATATTAATATTTTAAGACATTAAAAATATAAAACATCTTTTCTTATCCACATAATCGAATGCGGTTGGCTAAAATATATAATAAACTGTAAATTTATAGCTAATTATTGAGAGAATTATGTCTGGTCACAGTAAATGGTCAACAATAAAACGCAAGAAAGGTGCCATCGACGAAAAACGCGGTAAAATTTTCACTTCAATCATCAAAGAAATTACCATCTCAGCACGATTGGGTGGCGGAGATGAATCGGCAAATCCACGCTTACGACAAGCCATCGCAAAAGCGAAATCAGCAAATATGCCGGCTGATAATATTAAACGGGCCATTAAAAAAGGCACCGGAGAATTGCCGGGTGTTAGTTACGAGGAAGGATCGTATGAAGGGTATGGTCCGGCCGGAGTGGCAATTATGATGGAAATACTAACGGACAATAAAAAACGAACTGTTGCTGAAATTCGTCATTTAATGTCAAAATATGGTGGTAATCTTGGAGAAAATGGCAGTGTAGCATGGATGTTTGATAAAAAAGGACAAATCATTATTGATAAAAATGATCATTCTGAAGATTCCATGTTTGAAATTGCTTTGGAGTGTGGAGCAGAAGATTTTGAAGTCGAGAACGAAGAGTTTTTCATTGTGACCGATCCAACCAAGTTGATGGAGGTACGTGATAATTTAGAAGCAAAAAATGTCGCAGTAAAATCCTCAGAAATCGAACTCATACCGAAAAATCTTCAGAAAGTAGAAGAGAAGAATGTTGAGAGTGTTATCAATTTGATGGAAGCATTGGAAGACAATGAAGATATTAAGAATGTCTATGCCAATTTTGATATTGATGAAGAACTATTAAAAATCTATCAGTAACTCATGAGGATTGTAGGCATAGATCCCGGAATTCGTGTGACAGGTTTTGGCGTTTTGGAGAAAAGTAAAAAATTAACTGTTTTGAGTTACGGTACAATTAGTCCACCGGTACAAAGACCTATGGCAGAAAGATTGAAATATTTATATTCGGATGCAATGGAAATTATTGAAAAATACAAACCAGATTTGTTAGCGATTGAAAGCACATTTCATCAGAAAAATGTCAAATCTGCCTTGATTTTGGGGCAAGCAAAAGGTTCAATATTACTTGCAGCGGCAAACTCGAATATTCCATGTCAAGAATTTGCACCGCGTAAAGTAAAAGCATCAGTCGTTGGAAACGGGTCAGCCACCAAAGAGCAGGTGCAATATATGATCCAAAGAATTTTAAAATTAGATTCATTGCCAAAACAATTCGATGTTTCAGATGCTCTAGCCATTGCCTACTGTGGATTGATAAATATGGAGTATGGGATATGATTGACTCAATATTTGGAAAATTAATTAAAAAAGAACCGACTTATGCTGTGACTGATATTGATGGTATACGGTTTAAAATTAATATTAGTGTTTCAACGTATGAAAAACTGCCAACGACTGGTGGCCCTGTTGAATTGTTGACTTACTTGCACGTGAGGGAAGATATATTGGATCTATATGGTTTTTCCGAAGATACCGAAAGAGACCTGTTTATTAAATTAATTAGCGTGAGCGGGATTGGCCCGCGTTCCGCTATTACTATTTTATCAGGAGCCACTCCCAAAGAATTTAAAAATAGAATAATCTCTGAGAATGTAAAATCTTTAACAGCTATTCCTGGAATAGGTCCAAAGACCGCCAAGCGCATCATCCTTGAATTAAAGGAAAAGTTCATTGGAGAAGATGTAAATATAACAAATTTAATCGGTGCTGAAAAAATCAGTGATGAGATCAATGATGTGATACAGGCATTATTGTCGCTAGGATACAAGCGTGGACAGATAAATGAAGCATTGGAAAAAATCAAAGATACCGACGAACTTGAAGGAAGTGTTGAAATATTAATAAAAAAAGCATTAAGTAAAATGTAACTAGGAGAATTTATGTCAATCGTAAAACCATTTCGAGGACTACATCCAAAACCGGAATATGCCAAAGATATTGCCTCGCCACCATACGATGTGTTGAATGCCAAGGAGGCTCGTAAAATTGTAGAAAAATTACCAAATTCATTCTTGCGAGTTAATAAGGCCGAGCTAGAATTTGATGATAACGTGAATCCTTATTCGGATGAAGTATATAAAAGAGGCAAGGATAATTTAGAAAGACTGTCCGATTTAGGGTTTATGATCCGTGATGAAAAACCCTGTTTTTATTTGTATCAAATTATAATGAATGGGCAAAGTCAAACAGGTTTAATGGCCTTATCTTCAGTCGAAGAATACGATAATGGTTTGATCAAAAAACATGAACATACACGACCGGAAAAAGTTAGCGACCGGGCGAATCACATAGAATTCTTAGGTGCACAGGTCGGTCCGATCTTCTCAACTTTTCGCTATAATGCTGAAATTGATAAACTTTTTAAAAAATTTGTAAATACTAATCCGTTTTTCGACTTTGTTGCTGATGATAAAGTTGAACATAAGTTGTGGATTATTAATAAAGAAGAAGATATAATAAATTTACAAAATGCTTTTAAGAAGTTACCGTATATGTATATTGCCGATGGGCATCACCGTAGTCAGTCCGCATCAGAAGTATGCAAAAGAGCAAGAGAAAAGAATCCTAAACATACCGGAAAGGAAAGTTATAATTATTTCTTAAACGTAATGTTTCCGGATACAGAGCTGAATATTTTACCATATAATCGAGTCATTGTGGACCTAAATAATTTGACATTGGCTAAAGTTATTGAAATGGCGTCTGAAAGATTCGATATAATATCACAAAACAGCGAAATAACACCAAAAGAGTTACATACTTTTGGACTATATTGCGAAGGTAAATGGTACTTATTAAAAGCCAAAGAGGGTACATATGATCCGAAGGATCCTACAGGTTCGATTGATGCAGCAATTTTAGGCAGTAATTTTATTGATCCAATATTTGGTATTAGTGATCCTAAAACCGATAAAAGAATTAATTTTGTAGGTGGTATACGAGGAACAAAAGAATTGGTTAAGCTTGTTGATTCAGGAGAATACAAGATTGCATTCTCACTATATCCAACATCCATAAAACAATTATTGGATGTTGCCGATGCTGGGAATGTAATGCCACCAAAATCTACTTGGTTTGAACCAAAACTACGGGATGGAATCGTAGTAAATTTGTTAGATAATTAAATAATATTAATATAAGGAATAAATCCATGTTAATTTTACTATCAGATGCATTTGATTCGGGTTTGCCGGATAAATTAAAGAAATTTGGTGAAGTCACCGATGATAAAAGTCGTGTTCCAGAAGCCGAAGTAATACTTATCCGCAGTAAAACAAAGGTCACCAAAGAATATATTGATGGCGCACCAAAATTGAAATTGGTAATTCGTGGTGGTGTTGGTTTGGACAATGTTGATTTAGTTTATGCTAAGGAGAAAGGTATAACTGTGCATAATACTGCTGCTGCTTCATCTATCGCTGTTGCGGAATTAGCATTTACATTAATGATATCAATTACAAATCATGTCGCCCAAGCCGATAAATCGATGAAAGAAGGCAAGTGGTTAAAGAAAGAGATGAAACGCACAGAATTGTATCTAAAAACACTTGGCATCGTTGGAATGGGGCGAATCGGAACGGAACTTGCCAAAAGGGCAATTGCCTTTGGTATGAAAGTGGTTGCCTACGATCCGTTCGTAAAAGCATCGGATTTTGCGGAAATGAAAAAAACGATGAAAGAAGTATTTCAAGTTTCGGATTATGTTTCATTACATTTACCATTAACTGATGACACTAAAGGATTGATCAATTCTGAGACGTTAAAAGATTTTAAAGATGGTGCCTATCTAATTAATACGGGAAGAGGCAAAACAGTTGTCGAAGAAGATATTGTAGAAGCTTTGAAAAGTGGGAAATTGAAAGCCTTTGGCAACGATGTTTGGTATTCTGACCCACCTGAAAATACAGTTCTCAAAGATGCACCAAATGTAATAATGCTACCGCATTTAGGTGCTTCAACGAATGAAAATCTGCTAAGAATAGGAGATATTATTGAAGAGTTGATTGGAGATTATGTTAGTTGATAAATAATTTAAATATAACAATTACAAGGAATTAACAATGACTAAAAGAGTATATAATTTTAACCCAGGACCTTCTACACTACCATTGGAAGTGTTAAAAAAGGTTCAAGTAGATTTACTTAATTTCGAAAATACCGGTATGTCGATCATGGAAATTTCTCATCGATCACCTGAGTATGATAAAGTACACAATGACGCAATAGCCCTAACCAAAGAATTGATGGGATTGGACGATTCTTATAAAGTGTTATTTGTAGGTGGTGGAGCTTCAACCCAATTTGCTTACATTCCAATGAATTTCTTACCTAAAGGCAAGGTTGGTGCTTATGTAGATACAGGTACCTGGTCAGCTAAAGCAATCAAAGAAGCGAATATATTAGGAAAAGAGGTGCATATTGCCGGTACATCCAAAGATGCTGACTATACTTTCATTCCTAAGTCAGGAGATATTCGTTTTCCTGCAGATTCGGCCTATTTGCACATAACTACTAATAATACCATCAAAGGAACGCAATATCATTTTGTACCTGATACAGGAAAAGTACCATTGATTGCGGATATGTCATCAGACATTTTATCTCATCAAATCGATTTTTCCAAATTTTCGATGATCTATGCCGGTGCTCAGAAAAATTTGGGCCCATCGGGTGTGACAATGATCGTATTGAAAGAAAATATGTTGGATAAAATAGAAGACGGATTACCGACAATGATCGATTATCGCACGCATGCGACTAAGAATTCATTGTTCAACACAGCACCTACGTTACCAATTTACATTGTGAAATTGGTGTTGGAGTGGATCAAAGATCAAGGTGGACTATCAGTTGTTGAAACTATTAATCGCGCCAAGAAAGATGTAGTTTATGGTTTACTTGATGAAAATCCGGACTATTTCCGTGCTCCTGTTAGAAAAGACAGTCGTAGTTGGATGAATCTTGTTTTTAGATTACCATCCGAAGAATTGGAGAAGAAATTGATTTCGGAAGCAAAGGCAGCCGGGTTTATTGGATTAAAAGGGCATAGAAGTGTGGGTGGTATCCGCGTGTCGCTTTATAATGCGATGACACTTGAAGGTGCCGAAAAAGTTGCTGAATTTATAATGAACTTTAGAAAAAATAACTAGTTATAGTTTGGGGCAGGAAACTGCCCCAAATTTTTAATAATTATTAATAAAATATGACAAATAAAATAAAACGAACAGCACTATTTAATAGACATAAAGACCTTGGAGCTAGAATAGTGCCATTCGCCGGATTTGAAATGCCATTGCAGTACGAAGGCGTAATTAAAGAACATCTTGCTGTGAGAACTACCGCCGGAGTATTTGATGTAAGTCACATGGGCGAGTTCATTGTTAAGGGTAAAAACGCTGAAAAATTTCTGAATTATGTTACAATCAATGATGTCAGTAAAATAGAAATTGGACAAGCACAGTATTCTGCTATGTGTTATGAAAATGGTGGAATTATTGATGATCTATTAATTTATCGGTATAATGATCATTATATGCTAGTCGTCAATGCTTCAAATATTGAGAAAGATTTTAATTGGTTGAACGAACATTTGTTTGATGATGTAACAATAGAAAACCATAGTGCTGAAATCGGTTTAATAGCGTTACAAGGACCAAAATCAAGAGATATGTTAACAAAAGTCTCTGAATCTAATATTAGTGATCTATCTTTCTATTATTTTATAGAAGGAAAGGTAGCGGGTTGTGAGGTAACTATTGCGCGTACTGGTTATACCGGAGAATTAGGATTTGAGATTTACGGAAAGAATGAAGATATTCCTAAAATTTGGGACACATTATTTAATATCGGTAAACCGATCGGTTTAGTACCGGCCGGATTAGCTGCACGCGATACTTTACGTTTAGAAATGAAATTTTGTTTGTATGGAAATGATATTGATGAAACGACACATCCTTTTGAAGCGGGATTAGGATGGATTACGAAAGTAGATAAAGGAAATTTTATCGGTCGGGATGCGATTTTGGAACGCAAAGAGAATTTAACAAGAAGGTTAGTTTGTGTAGAAATGCTTGATAAGGCAATTCCGCGCCAAGGATATGAGATATTTATTGGTGATGAGAAAATTGGGTATTTTACAAGCGGTGGGCAATCTCCATCATTGCAAAAGGGCATCGGATTAGCATACGTTGATCGGTCATATACTAAATCGGGGACCGAAATTGAAATTGAAATTCGCGAAAATCGAAAACGGGCAATTATTGTTAAACCACCATTTTATAAGGACGGCACATCTCTCAGCTAAATTATTTCAATACTGAAAGAATATAAATTATGAAAGATAAAAGAATTGAAATAACCGGTATACTATTGATCACAGCATCAGTATTCACATTGATAAGTTTATTAGGATACAGCCCATTCGAAGAACCTAGAATTTCTCCAAATGTTCAAATCCAAAATCCAATGGGTATACTTGGAATTTATGTTTCGCATTTCTTGATAAAAATTGCTATTGGATATATAGCTATATTATTACCGGTTTTGGGAATATTTTGGGGTTGGTGGCTAATAGGTAAAAAGAAAATTGACCAATTGGCAAGAACAACCTTATTCATCCTAGCTGGCATGTTTTTATTGTCTATAAGTTTGGGATTATTCGGTTTAATTAGTGCTAAAGGATCAACACATTCCTTTTTAACTGCCGGATTAATGGGGAATGTTGTTGCAAGATTTCTTGCAGATTTCTTGGGTAAAGTTGGTGCGTCAATTATTGCAGCTGGTGCATGGCTGATCTTGATTCGCGGGTATTTTTCTTGGAATTATTATGATGCTTTCAATAAGTTGATTGGAAATCGATATCAACTTTGGCAAAAACGAAGGAAATTAAAAAGAGAAAAAGAAAAACATACAAAAAAATTACTCACTAAAATTGAGGAACAAAATAAAATAGCGGAAGTCATTCAGAATGAATTAACGCAAAAATCAATTGCAACTGAACCGACTGAAATACAAAAACCGCAACAGGAATCATTTTTATCAAAATTTAGATTTAGTGATAAACAGGATAATGATTCCCAACCAGCTGAAAAGGAAACAGATTCATCTAATGTTATGGCGCCATTTCAAAAACCTGATGATAGAAGTGACGAAAAAATAGAAATTGGCGAAATTGTTCACGAACAGGAAGTAAAACTCGATGATCTGGAAGACCGGAAAGCACCTCGCCGAGCATATCAGCTGCCTTCTACTGATATATTGTTAGATCCGGAAGTAAAGGATTTTACGATCAGTAAAGCTGAATTATTGACAAGGGCCGATTTTTTGGCTCAATCATTAGCCACATTTGGGGTTGAGGGAAAGGTTGTTAATGTATTGCCCGGTCCTGTAATTACCCTCTTTGAAGTTGAACCGGCTGAAGGTGTTAGAGTAAATAAATTTGTTCAATTATCAGATGATCTGGCTAGAGTAATGGAAGCTAGCAGAGTTAGGGTGATAGCACCGATACCCGGTAAATCATCAGTTGGTATAGAAATCCCAAATCCCGATCCTGAGATGGTGCATTTTAAGTCGGCCGTGAATTCTCAGAAATTTACTAATAGTAAATCCATATTAAGTTTAGCGATTGGCAAAACTACTACCGGTGAAATTGCATCATTAGATTTGTCCGCGATGCCTCATCTATTGATCGCTGGTACAACCGGATCAGGTAAATCAGTTTGTTTAAATATTATCATCTGCAGCATATTATATCGGGCAAATCCGGATGAAGTAAAATTTCTGATAATTGATCCTAAAAAAGTTGAGATGTCCTTATATAGCTCGCTAGATGGTTATCATTTACTTGGAACCGAGGATTTCGATGAATCGATCGTCACCACTACCGATAACGCAGTATTGGCACTTAGGGCCCTTGAAAAGGAAATGGATCGGCGTTATGACGTTTTAGCCGATGCGGTAGTAAGAAATATCGGAGAATACAATAATAAGATGGTGAAGGCCGGCAACCCTAAATTACCATATATAGTATTAATTATTGATGAATTAGCCGATCTTATGATGTTAAGTGCTAAAGATGTAGAAACTCCAATTGCACGTTTAGCTCAACTATCTAGATCAGTCGGAATTCATTTAGTAATTGCAACCCAAAGACCATCTGTTGATGTAATCACCGGGGTCATCAAAGCTAATTTCCCTGCTAGAATAGCTTTTCAAGTTGCTACAAAAATTGATTCACGGACAATTCTGGATGGCATGGGAGCTGAAAAATTGATCGGTCGCGGTGATATGCTATTTCTACAGCCTGGAGCATCGGAACCGGTACGATTACATGGTGGATACATAACAATTGAAGAAATCGAAGCAATCATGGAACATATTGTATCTCAACCAAAACCTCAGGAGTTAAAATTAGCGGGAGTGCGCGAAGTAGCCGGTTCAAATTATACACTTGATGAAGGATCTGCCGATGAGCTATTCAAAGAAGCGGTTGGTCTAGTTATTACCCATCAGCAAGGTTCCATTTCATTATTACAAAGAAGGCTAAAAGTTGGATATGCTCGAGCGGCGCGCTTAATTGATCAAATGGAACAAGCAGGTATTGTGGGACCTTTCACAGGAAGTAAAGCAAGGGAAGTCTTAGTCGATGAATCCTATTTACAAATTATTGAATAAAATAATACTTTTATTATTTTTAGTTTCTATTGGATCTTCTCAAGATAATAAATCCGTACTTGATTCGGTAGCTTTAGCCTTACATAAGGAAGGTGGAACCTTAATCGATGCTACAATTGAACAAATTCAAGTAGAAAATAAGTGGACCGATTATGTTACAGTAGAAATTTTGAGCCCGACAAAGTTTATTTTTATTGCGACCGAACAGATTATAAAAGTTGATTTGGACACTGTTTTCACTTTTACACCTAACACAAATCAATTAGTAATTGATCATTATTATCGTGATGAATTCAATATGTTGAGTTTACTTTCTGGTAATTTGAATCAAATAAAAGTGGGTAATATTCAAAAACGAGTTATTGATACTATAATAAATTTCACAATTCCGCAAATTGAATCCCGCGGTAAAATTTGGATCAATTCAAAAACTTATCATCCAATCAGAATTATATTAGAAGACGATCTAGAAAATCACACAACAATTACAATTAATTCTTTAAAACCATTGAGTCCTAAAAATAAATATCAAAAATACACAGAAAAGGGGTGGGAGATAATCGATCTTCGTGAATAAAGCGATTAAGTTTTTGATAGGATTATTATTTAGTGTTGCGGGATTAGTTTACGCTTTCCGACAATTTAATTGGACAGAGTTTATAGGTTCATTACAGGGTGTCAAATATTGGTATTTGCTAGGTGGAATGACACTCCAACTTATAGCCATATGGTTTCGTGCTCTAAGATGGAAATGGCTTTTGCTTCCAATAAAAAATGTACCGATGCGTACAACTTTTGATGCAACTATAATCGGATATTTTGGTAATTCGGTTCTACCGGTACGCATGGGTGAATTATTGCGGGCTTACATAGTAGCGAATCATAGTTCTATCTCGGTAGCACAGGTAGTCGGATCATTAGTTGTCGAAAGATTGCTGGACGTGCTTGGCGTAGTTATTTTGGCATTAATATTTTTATTCAATTTTGAAATCATAAATATACCTAACTGGTTTATAATCAGCATTGTTTTGGCTACATTAATCTTATTCGGTTCATTATTTTTAATCAGCAATAAACAAAATAATTGGGACTTTATAAAGAAGAGAAAACATTTATTTCAATCAAAAATTGGTACAAAAATTTATTCTTTTTTAAAGAATATGATAACTGGTTTATCGGTAATTAATAAAGCACCAAATAAAATTGGTGTATATGGGTTTATATTAGTACTTTGGGCGATGTATTATTTATCTTTTACTTTAGTCGTTAAAAGTGTCGGTCTTGGATTGAATTGGGTTGATTCAGGCGTATTATTCCTTTTATTATCATTAGCCATTTCTATTCCGGCCGCTCCGGGATATATTGGTACATACCATGCCACAGGTGTTGCAGCATTGACTAATATCTATAATATTGGACTAAGTGATAGTCAGGCTTTTATTGTCTTAGCACATGCAGTAAATTTTGTACCGATTGTAATAGTTGGAGCATTATTTTTTTTACACAACTCAGTTAATTTTTCAAAATTGAAAGCGATAGAGATTAATGAATCATGAAAAAATATGATACTATATTTATAGATCGTGATGGCACAATAAATTTTGATCCCGGATTTGTACAAAATGTTGACCAATTTAAATTTTATAATTTCACAATTCCGGCATTAAGGATTTTATCGGAGCATGGCAATAGATTTTGTGTTGTTACCAATCAATCAGGAGTCGCTAGGGGTTTAATTGATATTAATGACCTGCGTGAAATAAATAATTATATACGGAAAGAATTTATAGCAAATCAAATAAATCTTCTAGAAATATATTACTGCACAGATCATCCTGATAAAGCAACCAATCGTCGTAAACCAGGGACAGGAATGTTCTTAGACGCTGCCGATGATTACGACATCGAATTGAATAAATGTCTTATGATCGGAGATTCAGAAAAAGATCTAATCCCGGCACACAATTTAGGTATGGATTCAATGTTAGTTTTAACCGGGAATGGACATTTAACTATCGATACTATTGAACCGGCTGATAAACCAACCTATGTTGTTGAAAATATTTTAGAAGGTGCAAAAATACTCATTAAAGAATAATAAGTATGATCAAGAATATCGGAATATTATATGGTGGAATATCGGCGGAAAAGGAGATATCAATTAAGTCTAGTGCAGCTGTCAATAAGGCCTGCAAAGAATTAGGTTATAAAACAATTCTATTAGAACTTGATGGTAACCTACACAATTTAATTCCAAAATTAAAAAGGATTGATTTTGTATTTATAGCGCTACATGGAGGAAAAGGGGAGAATGGTGTAATACAGGGGTTATTAGATTCTCTTAATATTCCATATAATGGTTCAGGTGTGCTGGCATCGTCACTCGGGATGGAAAAGTCTCTTACAAAACAATTGGCCAAGAGCTCTGGAATTCAAACACCATTTTGGAAGATATTTAAAGACATTAATAATAGTAAAGAATATATTCCCACTAAATATCCTGTTGTCGTTAAGCCGTCTGCTGATGGCAGTACTATCGGACTAACCATTGTTAAAGAACAAAAAGAATTAACGGGAGCAATTGAACTAGCTAATAAGTACGATGGTCATATCATGATCGAAGATTATATTGAAGGTAGAGAACTGACCGTAACAGTAATTGGGCAAAAAGTATATCCAATTGTTGAAATAATTCCTAAGCATAAATATTACGACTATGAATGCAAGTATCAGAAAGGAATGAGTGAATATATTTGTCCGGCAATATTGTCGGATGAATTAACAGATAAAATTCAAAATATAGCTCTAAATATTTTTAATATATTACAGTGTAGCGGATATGCGCGAGCTGATTTCATCTTGGATAAACGAAATAATCCATGGTTTTTGGAAATCAATACTTTACCTGGCATGACCGCCACTAGCCTTGTTCCAAAATCAGCAATGGCAGTCGGTATTTCTTTTAATTATTTAATACAAATGATTATCGACGAAGCTTTAAAAAAATGAAACATTGGATTGCTGTCTATACCAAACCTCGACATGAGAAAACAGTATTAAATCAATTCGAAGAAAAAGGAATTGAATCATACCTTCCCTTGATTCGTGAGAAACATCGCTGGAGCGATAGAATGAAATGGGTTGAAACCCCAATTTTTAAAAGTTATATATTTGCCAATATTGAATTAAAAGATAATTTAAGTGTACTGCAAACTCAGGGTGTTCACAATATAGTTAAATTCCAAAACAAAATTGCCGTTATTCCAGAGAATCAAATTAATAATTTGAGAAAAATGATAGAAGGTGGTTTTGATCCTTTGCCTTCCGATTATTTTGTGATCGGCGATGAGGTGGAAGTAGTTGGTGGTCCGCTGCGCGGGATTGACTGGTACCGTATCGCGTAACGACACACCAGATAAATTGATAATAAAAATCGATGCAATTCAACATGCCGTGGCAGTGCAAATTGAAAGTAAATATTTAAAAACCGTTAAATAAAATTATGCCAATCAAATTTTTTAATACCCTCACCAAACGGAAAGACGAATTTCATCCAATTAAAAATGGTGAAGTCAAATTATATACTTGCGGACCAACAGTTTACGATACTGCGCATATTGGTAATTTTCGCACTTTTTTATTTGAGGATTTGCTAAAAAGATTTCTGTTGCTTAAAGGATATAAAGTTAAGCATGTAATGAATCATAACTGATGTTGATGACAAAACAATTTTTAGAAGTAATCGAGATAATATTTCTATTCAAAAGCTTACTGATAAGTATATCCAACTGTTTTTTAATGATTTAAATACCTTAAAATAATTTTGGCTGATCATTATCCCAAAGCTACCGAACACATCAAGGAAATGATTGGTTTAATCAAAAAATTGATGGTTAATGGTTATGCGTACAAGTCCAATGATAATTCAATTTACTTTAACATAAAAAAATTTGATAGATACGGGAAATTAGCTAATTTGAATTTTGCGGAACAGAAGGCAACACTACGTATTGCAACTGATGATTACTCAAAAGATAATCCGCAAGATTTTGTACTATGGAAAGCATGGAAAGAAGAAGACGGAACGGTGTTTTGGGAGTCTCCGTGGGGTAAAGGTAGACCGGGGTGGTCCATCGAATGCTCTGCAATGTCTAGTAAATATTTAGGTGAGAATTTCGATATTCATTGCGGAGGTGTCGATAATATATTCCCGCATCATGAGAATGAAATTGCTCAATCTGAGTGTGCAAATGATAAGCCATTTGTGAATTATTGGTTGCACAGTGAACATCTTTTAGTCGATGGTGCGAAAGATGAGCAAATCGGCCGGAAATTTTTATAAAATTCCCGATTTAATCGATTTGGGCTTCACACCTGAAACCTTACGATATCTACTTTTAAGTGGACATTATCGAACGAAAATTAACTTTTCAATCGATAAAAAACACGAAGCTTTTAAAGTAGTGCAACGGATAAATGATTTTTATGAACGATTATTAAATTTATCCGTAAATCGAGAAAATACCGAACGGAATTCCCGATGAATATCACTTATTTGTGAAAGCATTAGATGATGATCTAAATACTCCTGAGGCATTAGCAGTATTTTTTGAATGGATGCGAAAAGTTAATACACAAATTGATGAGAACTCCCTAAAGGAGGAAGATGTACTCGCTTCAATTAATTTCTTAAGCAAATTCAATTCACTTTTTGACCTCATTTTTGAAAAATTTGACGTACCTAAAGGAATAATAATTTTAGTTGAAGAACGTGAGAAAGCGCGAAATAATAAGGATTGGTTAAGGGCTGATACGATTCGCGATCAGATACTAAAAATGGGTTGGATTATCGAAGATTCACCAAGTGGATATAAGCTTAAACCCACGGTAGAACAATAAATTATTTAGTTTTTTAGTTTATTGCTATTTTATTTATGGCAATTAAAATGCAATTCCACCAATTAATAACTGAAGAAATCGAAACCGCTGAGAACCAGTTGTATTGCTTTACTTGGTGGTGGTGGAAAAACTGCCTTACTGCACAAATTAGCTGATGAATATTCGCAATCTTTCCCTGCTGTACTACAGACATCATTAACAAAAACCGCCTTTCATAAGTCAGATAAGCCATTGATATTAAATGAAATTGATATAGATAAATTAGATTTGATCAAGCTTGACAGGAATCCATTATTCATAATTGGCGAAAAATTAAGTGACAATAAACTAAAAGGTATTTCTGAAAATGAATTAAACAAAATAAGGGAATATTTTAACGTAACAATATTTGAATGTGATGGTGCACGTAACAAACCTCTCAAGGCGCACACGGATTATGATCCAAAAGTACCGGAATTTACTACACATGTAATAATAATTGTCGGTGCGGACGTGGTCAACACTAAAATCGATGACGGATTAGTTCATCGCCCTGAATTGTTCTGCAAAACCTGGAATGTAAAACCTGATTTTAAATTAGAAATTGATTTTATTGTTGATGTTTTAACATCACAAAAAGGATATTTATCAAAGGTTGAGTCATAAGACGGAAATCACATATTTTGTAAATAAATGGGATAACCATCAAAAAAATGCAGAGAATTTGGCAGTTGCCATACATAAAAGAATAAACATGCCAACTTTTTATGGTAGTGTTAGGAAAAATATATTGAAAAAAGTCCAATAAGTATGAAAAAGTGTATGATCATAACTGCAGCGGGCATGTCCTCAAGACAAAAACGCAATAAATTGCTAATTCGTTCATGCAGTGAGACAATGATCGAAAAAACGATCAATCTATTTCTAATTAATAATTTAGATATATTCGTTGTCGTTGGACATCAAAAGGAATTGATGGTCCCTATTTTAATTCATCGTTTTAGAAACGAAATTAAAATTATTGAAAATAGAGAATTATAAAAGTGGAATCGCATCCTCGCTTAAAGCGGGAATTGCAGCTGCCGGAGAGGTCTATGAATATTATGGATTCTGCAACGGCGATAAGCCATTTATTAAAGCCAATACGGTAGAATCCATGATCAAATATATTGATCAGAAATCACCCAGTATCCTAGTTCCTCTTTATCAAGATAGATGTGGTCATCCCACCTTTTTTTCAAAAACTTACATTAACGATTTTAAAAATATGCACGGAGATATTGGTGGTATAGCAATAATTAAAAAGTATCCGAATTCAGTTACATATTTACCGGTAGATGATAAAGGGGTAACTTTGGATATGGATGAGTATTTAATAGATGATTGATATCGGTAAACATAAGGCACTTATACGTGGGGCTGGTGAATTAGCAAGTGCTGTTGCTGTTACACTGCATCGTGTCGGATTTAAAGTTATAATGACTGAACTTCCTGTTCCGCTCGCAATTAGGAGGACGGTAAGTTTCAGCGATGCTATGTTAAATGGATTTTCGGAAGTTGAAGAGGTTCAATCAATTAAGGCAGATTTAAAAAATTATTTGAAATTTTAAAGGATGAAAAAATCCCTATTTTAGAAGATTCAATTGAATTATTAAGTTTTATTAAGCCGGATTTTTATATTGATGCACGAATGCTTAAAACGGATGTTATTGATAGAAGAAATGACTGCGTATTTTACTATTGGATTAGGTCCCGGTTTTAAGGTAGGGGCTAATTGTGAGGCATTAATTGAAACAAAGCGTGGACATAGTCTAGGGAAGGTAATCTGGCAAGGTTCGGCTCAAAAAAATACAGGTATTCCGGGCACGATTGGAGGACAAAGTAAAAAACGTGTGATTCATGCCGAGAGTTATGGTAAAATTAATTGGCGTGTAAATTTTGGTGATGTAGTTCAAGAAAATCAAATTTTAGGGGAAATTGCCAATCATCCTATAAAATCACAGATCAGCGGAATTGTCCGCGGATTAATTTCACCTTTGGTAAATGTTTCTAGTGGTATGAAAATCGCTGATATCGATCCGCGCGTAAGTGACATTGATCACAAAACCATTTCTGACAAAGCGCGAAATATTAGTCGCGGAGTTTTAGAAGCAATGCTAATACATTTAAACAAAATATAATGGAATTCCGCACCTTACAAAAAATCATAGATCTTGATAGCAGTAAAAATGCCGTATTATGTACACAGATTGAGTGGCGTGGATCAGTACCCCGCAAAGATTATCCCGTAATGTTGGTTGACAGCCACCGCAAAATAATTGGCACAATAGGTGGTGGCGCACTCGAACATTCCGTAATTGAATTGGCGCAAAAGGTAATTGAAACCGGAAAATCAATTGTGAAAGAATTTGAACTTTCTAATCAAGATGTAACTCAATCAGGAAGTATTTGTGGAGGATCTACAAAAGTTTTAATTGAACCATTCACTAATCAAATCAGATCAATCTTGAAAACAATAATTGATGATAAAATTAGAAATAACAATATATTAGTGACATCAATTTCTTGGGAGGATGAATTAAAAATTAATCGGAAAAGAATTACAAAGGATTTTCATTTAACTTTTCCAAATCCAGTTGTAAAAGTTATTGAAGATGTAATCGGACAAAAAAAATCAAAATCTATAACCCATAAAGACGCTATATATTTAATACAAAATTTTGGTTACCAACCAACCTTGCATATTTTTGGTGCAGGTCATGTAGGGCAGGCCGTAGCCGAAATGGCCCACTTTATTGAACTTAACACTCAAATTTATGACGAACGAAAAGATTTAGCCACCAGTGAAAGATTCCCATTCGCTTTACAAATAAATAACAGTGAAATATCTGACTTAATTAACGAGTTAGACATTGCTCCAAATGATTATGTCCTTGGTTGCTACCCGCGGGCATCAACATGATTTTGAACTAATGCAATGGCTATTGAAATCAGAAATTAATTATATCAGTTTAGTTAGTAGTAATAAAAAGTGGCAGTTGCTTTCTAAAGCTCTAATGAAAGATGGATTTTCTAAAGCTAAATTAGGAAAAGTACATTCACCGGTCGGGCTCGATATAGGCAGTGAAACGGTACCGGAAATTGCAGTCAGCATAATTTCTGAGATAATTAATCATTATAGAAAAGGAAAAAGATCAACGATTTCTTTATCAATATTATGAGAAAAACTTTATTAAAAAATGGAATCACTATCAATCCGGATGGGCAAGAGCATAAAGATGTTCTGATTGAGAATAGTAAAATTTCTGCAATTGGCGATATCCAAAGTGCTAGTTCTGATATTAATATAATTGACTGCACCGATCGTTTGATATTCCCAGGAATAATTGATGCCCATACCCACATGGGCATACCTATTAAAGCTGGCAATTCGGCAGATGATTTTGAAAGTGGTTCAAAATCAGCTTTAAATGGGGGAGTGACAACAATCATTGATTTTACTGTATTAGGTAAAAATCAATCCTTAAAGGAATCTGTTTTAGAAAGGAAAAAACTAGCGGAAAGGTCCGTGATCGATGTTGCTTTACACTGCAATATCACACGATTTGATAAAAGCATATTAGCTGAAATTCCTGAAATAATCAAAATGGGCATCACAAGCTTTAAAGTATTTACAACCTACAAAGAAGCCGGTATGATGCTGACTTACAGAGAGATAGAGGAAGTGTCACGAGTTATTGCTGATGAGGGCGGATTGCTCATGGTGCATGCCGAAGATAATGCTGTAATAGAAAAAGCAACAGCAGCATTGCTTAATAGGAATTTAACTCACCCCAAATATCATGCAATTGCCCGACCATCTGAAGCAGAGAGAGTCGCTATTGAGAACATCGCAAATATTGCGGAAAAAACCGATTGTGAATTCTACATTGTACACTTAAATACCGCTGATGGATTAAATATTGCCAAACAAAGTAATAAGATATTCATCGAGACATGTCCGCAATACTTATTATTAAATGACTCAGTTTATGAACATGATGATGGGCAAATGTATGTAGCAAGCCCGCCGATGCGTAAACCCAGTGATTGTGAAGCACTATGGAAGGGTGTGATTGATGGCTCCATTGATGTAATTGCCACGGACCACTGCCCGTTTATGTTAAAAGATAAGCCAAGTGGAATTCCATTTCAAAATATTCCCAATGGAATGGGTGGGGTAGAAACACTTTTTCCTGTGATGTTAGCACAATTTATGGAACGTAAAATTGACTTAAGTCGTTTGGTGCAACTGATGAGTACAAATCCAGCTAAAATATTTAACTTATATCCGCAAAAAGGAAATATTTCTGTTCGGTCGGACGCAGATTTGGTGATTGTTAATCCCGCTGATATATCTAAAGATTGGATAGACAAATTAATTTCAAGAACCGATTGGAATGCCTACTCCGAACTTCCTGCTATTTTCCCTGTAAAAGTATTTAATTGTGGATAATTAATTACTTAAATCAGTAATATTTTCAAAATTATTTACTTCAATCTTTATTTTACAAAATTTAAATTATACATTTACTATATGTTTTGTAACAAATTACCGTCATTCCGCATCTAAGGAGCGATTGGTGTAATTCCCCAGAGCGAATGATTTACATAAATGATGAAATAAGTATCTCCGAAGCTGAAATACAAGAGGACTTTGTACGGGCCTCCGGTCCAGGCGGGCAAAATGTAAATAAGGTTTCTACAGCCGTGCAGTTACGTTTTAATGTAGTTAATTCACCTAACTTGCCGGAAGAAGTGAAGATCAAATTAATAAAATTAGCCGGAAGTAAAATGACGGATGATGGAGTTTTAATTATTGATTCAAGACGGTACAGAATGCAGAACCGCAATAGGGAAGAAGCATTAAAGAGATTAGTCACATTAATAAAAAAAGCATTGGAAAAACCGAAGAAACGAATAAAAACTAAACCTTCTAGAGCAGCCAAAGAAAAACGTTTACAAAGTAAAAAGTTTCGCAGTACGATAAAAACAATGCGGAAAAGTGTGGACATTCATGATTAATGCAAATTATTTATGGAACATTTTAAGATCTGGAGCATCAATAAAGAAATTGGACTAAATATTTAATAATTAGTAACTTTATGTCTTTCATAATTTATAATTCAGACAGATTTGTATAAAATTTAATAGTTTTACGGAGGAAAGGATTTGGCAAAAACAACAAAACTAACTTCAGGATCAAATCGTAGTATCAGCTTGTATCTTTCCGAAATAGGAAAATATGAGCCATTACCACCGGAACGCGAAGTGGAATTGGCAATTCGCATTCAAAAGGATGATGATTTGGCGATGAAAGAATTAATTGAGTCAAATTTACGATTTGTAGTTTCCGTTGCAAAAAAATATCAAGGAAACGGCTTATCTTTAGCCGATTTAATTAACGAAGGGAATCTTGGTCTAATTAAAGCCGCCAAACGATTTGATCATTCCCGCGGATTCAAGTTTATTTCTTATGCTGTTTGGTGGATTCGTCAGTCGATATTGCAGGCCCTAGCCGAGCAAGCTCGATTGATTAGGTTACCTTTAAACCGCGTTGGTACGATTACAAAGATTACTCGTGTTGCTGAAAAACTAGAAGCTGAAATCGAGCGTCAACCAAAGGCTAACGAAATTAGTCATCAATTGGAAATGACCTCCGATGAGGTGATCAACGCTATGCAATATTCACGCCGTCATAGTTCATTAGATACACCGTTCCAAGATGGCGAAGACAATTCCTTGATGGATGTGCTTGAGGATAAACAGGATATTAGCCCAGACGATATGTTAATGCGCGAATCAATGAAAGATGACGTAATGGCATCCTTAGATACTTTAGCGGAAAGAGAACGTTCGGTCATTGAAATGTACTATGGAATTAACCGTGAAAGTGCTCTCACGTTAAATGAAATTGGTGAAGAATTCAATTTGACTCGTGAACGGGTTAGACAGATTAAAGCTAAGGCAATTCAACGTTTGGGGCATAAATCACGTAGTAAAATGTTGAGGAAATACTTAGGATAATTATCTTTTAATTAATTATTTAGAAAAAGCGTCCCGCAATACTGCTGGACGCTTTTTTTATAAATTAGAGACAGGATGCCATATCTACATTCAAATTATTTCCTAAATAGCCAACCAATAAATATTCATTCTGATAATGTAATTTGTAAAAATCCCTTGATCACTAACCTCTAATTCCCAATATTTACCAATTCACGTTTCACATTAATAATAATTTCAGGTAAATTCTATTATTCAAAATAATAATTAGAGTTTAACGGAGAGGATATGCCTTACAAAAACATTGCGGTCGCACTTGCGGGAAAAGATGATGAAATACCAATGATCGATGAAGCGGTTAGACTATCGATTACACTTAAAAGCAAAATTAACAGTGTTACACGTGAATCAACCGCGTGCCGGTGAAATATCAATGATGATGGATAGTCCTAAAAAATATATCAAAGAAGATTTTATAAAAATGTTTCATGATGCCGGACATGAAGAGATGGCTAAAGTGATCAGTGTTAAAATAGTAAAAAATAAATCAATTAGTAACGGCATAACAGAGATGGTAAAAGATTGTGATCTCTTGATTATGGGGCATGACCGAATGGGTGCTATGAAGCAATTAATGACGGATTCGATCGATGAAATTATAGGAAATAAGGTAAACTGCCCGGTCTTAATAATTAGCAAATGAGTTGATGAAGAATAGCTCAGGCATTCTGAAAATAATCCTTGGTCCGGTACTTTCATTAATATTTCTTACATTTTTTGATTTAGATCCCCATAATCCACTAGTCACTAGAACAGCCGCCATCGCCATTTGGATGGCATTTTGGTGGATTACAGAAGCAGTGCCTTTAGCAGTTACTGCTTTACTGCCCATCATTCTATATCCAACGCTTGGAGTAATGAGTGGCAAAGATGTTGCCCCGATCTATTTTAATCATATCATTTTCTTATTTATCGGTGGGTTTTTAGTCGCATTAGCGATGCGCAAATGGAAGCTGCATCGCAGGATCGCGCTAAGGATTCTGATGATCTTTGGTAGTAAACCCCGTAACATTCTATTTGGATTCATGGTAGCGACCGCATTTTTATCAATGTGGATATCGAACACTGCCACAACTATGATGATGGTACCAATCGCTTTGTCAATAGTTTACAAATTAGAAGAAATATTGGAAGCAGACAGGGTTAAGAAATTTTCAATCGGCATATTCTTGGGGATTGCCTACTCTGCCTCAATCGGTGGAGTTGCTACGCTTGTTGGAACGCCTCCCAATTTATCATTTGCCAGAATTTTAATTATCCTATTCCCGAATGCTCCAGAAATCACTTTTGCCTCTTGGCTAATTTATGCTCTGCCGATGTCGGTAATATTTTTATTTATATTATGGGCAATATTATCGATCGTATTCAATCCAAAATCGAAGGATTTTGTAATTGATTCAAATATATTCCATAAACAGTATACAAAGCTTGGGCCTATTACATTTGAAGAAAAGATCGTATTAATCGATTTTATACTTTTAGCAGTGTTATGGGTATTCCGTGCCAATATTATCATCGGAAATTTTACAATACCGGGCTGGTCGCAGCTATTTCCATATCCGAATTATTTAAACGATGGCACCGTTGCCATCGCCATGGCGCTGATATTATTTGTAATACCATCCAAGAAGGATAAAAAACAGCGCATTTTGGATTGGGATACGGCGGCTAAACTACCTTGGAATATTGTATTGTTATTTGGTGGAGGATTTGCCCTTGCCAGCGGATTTAAGGAATCCGGTTTAGCCGATTATTTGGGTATGCAATTACAAGGATTTGGAGTGTTTCATCCTGTTGTAATTGTTATAACAATATGTTTATTTGTAACATTTCTTACAGAGTTAACCTCAAATACCGCCACAGCGGAAATGCTATTACCGATCATTGGTGGATTAGCGATCGCAATAAAAATTAATCCACTATTTTTAATGATCCCTGCTACAATATCATGTTCATTTGCATTCATGTTACCGGTTGCCACCCCGCCCAATGCGATCATATTTGGAACTGATAGAGTGAAAATTGGAGATATGGTTAGAGTTGGTTTGTGGCTAAACTTTATTGGAGCAATTTTAATTACAATTTCAATTTATTTGATCGGTAAAGCAGTGTTTGGGATCGATCTAGCTCAGTTTCCTAGTTGGGCATTGAATTAAAGATTTAAACCCAACTATTTATAACTTATAACGTTCCTTCAGAGCTTTATTTTTAAATACTAAAGCCGCTAATCCTGTAAGTATTGCAACGATTCCTAATATTAAGACTAACCTGATAAATGGTTCACCAAGCTCTTGACGTTGATTCACATAGTAAACCAATGATCTAATCCATTCAACACAACCAAATAACAAAACAATTTGGATTAGTCGGGCAACCCATGGTCGTTTAACTATTAATAAAAGCGGAAGAATTAGAAGTATTATTGAAATAAAAGGGAAACCCGCTCTAGAAAAGTGAGCACTGAGGATTAATAAACTTATAATTGCTGGCAGTAATCTGATAAAATGCATTTTAATCCTAAAAGAAAAAATGGCTGATCATCAGCCATTTTTTTATTGATAAATAATTGTTTTATTTCTTGTTCGCTTGAGTCATTTCATTACGTTTCGCAATGACACGTTTTGCTAGGACATGCAGGTTCTCGGACATTAGCATTTCGCGAATGTCTTCGCGTATTACCTTCCATTTATAGTGAAATGGGCAAGGAGCTAGATCGGAACATTCATTAATTCCGACAACGCATTGCTCATGTTCAGGTGGGGCGCCATCTATTGCATAGACGATTTGATGAATGTAAATCTCTTTGGCTGATCTAGCAAGTTTAACTCCACCATTACGTCCTCGAACCGCGCTTAATAAATGATGTTTTACTAAGGTTTGTGCGATCTTAGCTAAAAATTGTCGTGGAATTGCATAGGCTGCTGCGACTTCACTAACCATAATTGGATCTTTTGAATTTTTTTCAGCTAAATATATCATTGCTTGTATAGCATATTCTGCTGATTTGGTATATAGCATATGTTATTTCCTTCTAATCTAAAATGTTACTTTTAAAAATATATAATTAAAAACTTCAATCTAATTTAAAACATATAAAGGATATTAGCATCCGAAAAAATACTACGGGGGGCGCACGAAATTCAATAATTTATTATCTGCTAGAGAGTTAATTTATAAATATAGATTTAACAAAATTAATAAAAGGATCAATGAAAACACAATGAATTGCATTTGGCTGACAATTGATGCACCTGATTTAGCAGAAATAATTATTAGACTTAGCCAAAAGTATGGAGGTCCAATATTTAATCCACATTGTACACTGGTTGGCAGTACTGACTTACCTATTGTAAAACTAAAATCAGCTATAATCAACTTGGTCGTAAATCATCAATTATCAGAATTACACCCGTTAACGATCAGTTATTCTGATAATCTATGGCGGGCATTATTCATTGAACTTAAAGAAAAACAAAAACTTACTGATTGGCATAAATATATTTGTGGTTTGCTAGCGATTAAGGAAGCTACAGAATACTTTCCACATATTAGCTTGATGTATAATAATCTATCGATTAGTGAGAAAAAAGTAATTTCGGATAAAATACAATTGAGAGCAGCCTACAAAATCCGTTCAGTTCAAATAGTTGAGTGTAGCGAGAATGTAAATAATTGGAACTCTGTATTTGAATTAAGTATATAATACATCTGATATATAATATTTATTTCCTAATTTCATTTTATGACAAAAGAAAGAAAAACTGCCATTGTATTAATTGATGTGCAAGGTAAACTTGCACAAATAATGCCTAATAGCGAAAAACTATTTAATAATATTGAATTACTTATTAAAGGTGCTAGACTTCTTAAGATTCCTATTATTTGGACAGAGCAATTACCGGATAAACTTGGACCAACCGCCACAAGATTAAGCGACCTTTTAACTAATCAAAAACCGATCATAAAAAGCGAATTTAGTTGTGTAAAAAATGCCGAATTTTTAAGCTTGATAAATAGTCAAAAATATAATCATTTTTTGCTATGTGGAATAGAAACGCATGTCTGTGTCTATCAAACTGCCAAAGATCTATTGAATAATGGTCATGAAGTTGAACTTATCAGAGATGCAGTATCTTCAAGAACGGAACTCAATAAAAATATCGGTATTGAAAAGATAATTTCACTGGGTGCTAAGCAAACAAGTGTTGAAATGCTACTATTTGAAAAACAGGAAATCGCCGTCGGGAATCAATTCCGCGAACTGATCAAATTAGTAAAATAATATGAGTTATTTTCACAAATTAGTTGGTTTTATATTGCTTATTACTATGAATGCTCTGTTTGCTTTTGAACCAGGAGACTCGCTCGTCTGGCAAGGTGTACATGCTTTTTATAATAATGAAACAGCGCGTGCCGTAGAAATACTTACCCAAGCTCGCCAAGAATATCCGCTCAATGCAGCGGTTCATTTCACTTGGGCTTCAGCAATATGGTTACATAGTCAAGCCAATGATCCAATCGAAAAAACTTATAATGTCCTGAATCGCGATTTAGATGAAATTATACCATTATATGAGAAATTAGTCGAAAAATATCCCGACAATCCGCTGTACAAATTATATCTTGGTTCGGCTGAAGGATTACGAGCCCGTGTATATTTAGGGCAAAAAAAGTGGTTTAAAACACTTATACCCGCCTATTTAGGATTTAAAATAACTAAAACTGTTGGAGATGAACATCCTGAGATTAAAGATGCCATGTTGCCGATTGGTGTTGTGGAGTATTATGTTGCCTTAAGAAGCTCCCTACTTAAATGGGCAGCATCACTATTTGGATTGGAGACAACTAAAGAGGCCGGACTAGATAAAATGGAAATTGCTGCCAGTGAAGGGAATTTCGCGAAAATTGAAGCTCGCAGTTTATTGTCGTTTATTTATCTATGGGAAGCACCAAATAATGCTAAGGCCCTAAAGCATAGCACAATTTTGGCAAATCAATATCCCAAGAACTTCTATTTTGTTCTGATGTATGCTGAAAGTCTCATAAAAACCGGTAAAAATGATAAAGCGTTTACCGTGCTACTACAATTAAACAAGGACTTTATTGATCTGACCCCGACCCAAAAGCTACAGATGAAGAGTTATTTAGATTATGAATGGGGATTGTATTGGTTCGAAAAGGATAACTTAGTAAAGGCCAAGAAATATGCCGAAAATTCTATCAAAGATTATAAGGCCGAGCTTGATATTTATTTGACCAATTCACTATTATTGCTCGGCAATATTCACGATGTCCATGGAAATCGCAAGGAAGCCAAAATCGCTTATCAATAAGTGCATCGATTTAGATAATAACAGCCATGCTGTAGAATTGGCTAAAATATATATTGATAAACCATATCAAAAAATAGATGGATAATTCGCTAGCCTATTGTAATAGCATGACCAAGTATTCTCGAATGAAGACTCGCGAAGTTATGGTTGGTAAAGTTGGTATCGGCGGCAATAATCCAATTAGAATTCAATCCATGACCATTACAAATACTATGGCTACGGACGCTACTGTCGCTGAAGCGATACGAATGATTGATGCAGGTTGTGAATTGGTCAGGATTACGGCTCCTAGTATCAAGGAAGCTCATAATCTGAAGCACATCAAAGATGAATTATATATTCGTGGTTACGATGTTCCCTTGATTGCCGACATTCATTTTACACCTAACGCTGCTGAAGTCGCCGCCCAAATAGTGGAAAAAGTGCGAATCAATCCGGGTAATTATGTCGATAAAAAACGGTTCAAGGTTACCGAGTATACTGATTCGGCCTATGAAGAGGAAATTGAACGAATTCGAAATCGGTTCGTACCATTAATTCGAATATGTAAACGTAACAAAACTGCCATCCGCATCGGGGTAAATCATGGTTCCTTATCTGATAGAATCATGAGCCGCTTTGGTGATACACCACTTGGAATGGTTGAATCCGGTATGGAGTTTGTGAGGATCTGCGAAAGAGAAAAATTTTACAATATCATTTTATCGATGAAATCGAGTATCCCCGTGGTTATGGTGCAAGCCAATCGATTATTGGCAGCCAAGATGCTAGAATCAGGCAAAGTCTATCCGATCCATTTAGGGGTTACCGAAGCGGGTGAGGGAGAAGATGGACGTATAAAGTCGGCAATTGGCATTGGGACCTTATTAGAAGATGGAATCGGGGACACAATCAGAGTTTCACTGACCGAAAAACCGGAAAATGAAATACCGGTAGCCAAGGCGATTGTAAGTCGCTATGTAAACCGGTCTGATCATAATAATATACAGTCATTAGATTTGGATATTGTTAATCCATTTGAATTTAAACGGCGAATAACTAATCAAATTCTCAATATTGGAGCTCAAAATCCACCAAGAATCATCGCAGATTTCAGTAGACAAAAAGAAATAAATCATCGTGATTTCAATGCTATCGGATATAAATATTCTAATGATAAATGGCAGATCTCTGATCAAGCAGCTGATTTTATATTTATTGGAAACCAAGCAATTAATTTTGAATTACCAAGCGGATTGGCGGTTATTCAAAATGCTGAAAGTTGGCAAAATTCAGAAAATTCGTATCCATTATTTAAGTCGGATGAATTTTTTAAAACTAAGAATAAAAAATCTAAGAATTTAAATTTTGTCGCAATTGACTCATCAAATATGTCAAAAGAATTATTTGATAGAATTAAAACCGATAGTTCAATCGTATTGATTCTGGAGACTGAAAATAAATTTGGTATGGCAGAACAGCGTCGCTTCATTTTTGAATTAATAAAAAGTGCTATTTCAGTTCCAATAATCATTAAAAGAAATTATAGTCGATTAGATACCAATCAATTATTAATTGATAGTTCAATCGATGTCGGTGCTTTACTAATTGATGGACTCATTGATGGGGTTTGGTTGGAGAGTAATCAATCTCAACAAATTATTAATAAAACTTCTTTTGGGATTTTGCAAGCAACCCGTTCTAGGATCACCAAAACAGAGTATATATCCTGTCCGTCTTGCGGTAGAACACAATTTAATTTGCAGGAAGTCACTGCAAAAATTCGCCAAGCAACCGAGCATCTAAAAGGGATCAAGATCGGAATTATGGGTTGCATTGTTAATGGTCCGGGAGAGATGGCGGATGCGGATTATGGTTATGTAGGAACCGGTCAGGGAACGATCGCACTTTATAAAGGACAAAAGGTCATTCAAAAGAATATTTCCGAAAAAGATGCAGTTAAGGGATTAATTAACTTGATAAAAGAAAATGGTGATTGGGTGGGGAAATAAATTATGAATAGGCGCGTCTAAACGATGCGATCGCGTAGTTTGGATAGACAATTATGGCTAGGATAATTTAAATTAACTAATACAAATTATAATAAGATAAGGAAAATAGGAATGAAAAAAGGAATATCAATTATTGCAATTTTGGCGGTATTGGCAATAATAGTAATGTGGGGAGTTGGAAAATACAACACTTTAGTCGGATTAGATGAGGGTGTTCAGAATGGCTGGGCAAAAGTTGAAAGTGCCTATCAGCGTAGAGCCGACCTAATACCTAATTTAGTAAATACGGTAAAAGGATATGCCTCCCATGAAAGAGAAACATTCGAAGCTGTTACTAACGCGCGTGCCAAAGCAAGCCAGGTTCAGGTTGATCCTACTAATATTACACCCGATCAATTTGCGGCATTCCAATCGGCCCAAGATGGTTTGAGTTCGGCATTATCTAGATTATTGGTAACTGTTGAAAGATATCCTGAATTAAAAGCCAATCAAAATTTTCTTGAACTGCAGAGTCAATTGGAAGGAACTGAAAACCGAATTAAAGTCGAACGTGACCGTTTTAACGATTTAGTTAGAGAATTCAATGTGTTTTCTAGAAGAGTTCCTAATAATATTATTGCTGCACTATTTAATTTTGACCAGAAAGAATTCTTTGAATCAGCTCCGGGTTCAGATATTGCTCCCGTAGTTGAATTTTAAAAAGTGACGACAATAGATAGTTTCTTTTCAAGCACTGAAGAGAAACGAATCATATCAGCAATCAAGCGGATAGAGAAAATTTCATCGGGTGAAATTAGAGTTCACATTGATGAATCGAACTCCACTGATTTAATGGATCGTGCTAAAAAAGCTTTCTATGCGCTAGGGATGAATAAAACTATAGAACGAAATGGAGTATTATTTTATATTTCCACCAATCAGAATGGTTTTGTTGTTTTAGGTGATGTAGGTATTAATAATATTATTCCGGACGGATTTTGGGATAACCTTAAGGATGAAGTGCTAAAACATTTCAGAATGAATAAAAGGATTGAAGGCATCTTAAAGGGAATAAAAATCGTCGGTGTTTTTTTAAAAGAACACTTTCCGTATAAAAATGCTATGAATGAATTGCCCGATGAGATCTCGCGAAGTACAAGCTGATATGAAAAAGATCATAACATTTGTTAGTATTCTAGTGATCCTTTTTAATCCGGTTTATGCGCAAGATGTACCTGAACGTCCCTCGTTTATTTCTCCGATAGTTGATAGTGTTAAAGTTTTAACTCAGGCTGAGTATAATAATCTGTATGAAAAGCTTAAGAACTATAGTGACACGACCTCGACCGAAGTATTCGTAATGATCATAAATAGTACTAATGGAAATGATATAAATTTGTACGCGGCTGAATTAGGACATACTTGGCAAATCGGACAAGCCGCTAAAGACAATGGTATCGTTATTTTGGTGGCAGTTGAGGATCGGAAAGTTGCTATTCAAACCGGTTATGGTGTCGAGCATCTTGTAACTGATGCACTTTCAAAACGGATCATCGAATATGAGATATTACCGGAATTCAAACAAGGTAATTACTATCAAGGGCTAGATAATGCAACGACCGCTATAATATTGATATTGGCCGGTGAATACCAAAATGACAAAAACGATAAAAATGGATTCCCGATCGGCACGATAATATTCATAGTATTGATATTAATTATTGTGTTCGCAATGAGCAGTAAAAATCGCGGCTCAGGAATTGGCGGTGGAAACAATAGCGATATTTTAAAAGAGATATTTAGAGGTATTGTGATTAGCAGTCAAGGTCGCGGTCCTTTCGGAAGCGGTGGTAGCTTTGGTGGAGGCAGGGGCTCGGGTGGCTTCGGTGGTTTCGGTGGTGGTGGTGGTTTCGGTGGCGGCGGAGCTAGCGGTAGTTGGTAAAAAATATTTTAATCTGTAATCTTTGACAACTTTTTGTATCTAATTACATCTAATATTATTATTTACAAAATCAATCTAGAGGAGAATAATGAAAAAACTAATTAGTTTATTGATCATAGTATCCATTTCCGGCTTTGCTATAGCTGATGAAGGCATGTGGACAATGGATCAAATACATAAACTTGATCTCGAGAAAAAAGGTCTAAAAATCCCGTTAGTAGATGTATATAATCCTGATGGAACATCACTTTTTAACGCAATTGTCAATCTTGGTGGTGGAACATCCGAATTTGTATCTCCCAACGGTTTAATTTTAACTAATCACCATGTTGCTTACGGAGCAGTCCAACGCGCTTCAACGCAAGGAACAGATTATTTAACAAATGGATTTTTAGCAAATTCACTTGATGAAGAAATTCAAGCACCGGGATCCTCGGCGATGATAATCGAGGAGATCCGTGATGTAACCGATGAAGTTTTAATGGCGGGTGCTAAAATTAAAAATCTGGTAAAACGTCAAAAAGCGATTGATGCCAAGACACAAGCTATGACTGACGCGATTGAAGAAGGAAAAGAAGACGTTACAGCACGAATTGCTGCTATGTACGAAGGGCAACAATACTTGCTATATATCTATAAACGTTTTGATGATGTACGAATTGTATACATGCCACCACTAGCGATTGGTAACTATGGCGCAGATATCGATAATTGGATGTGGCCCCGTCATACCGGCGATTTTGCCTATGCGCGTGTTTATGTTTCTCCCGATGGAGTGGGTCGCAAATATGATCCTGAAAACGTACCTTACAAACCCAAGAAATGGTTAAAGATTTCTACCCGCAATCTAAATGATGGTGATTTTACCATGATCATGGGATTCCCCGGTCGCACTTCGCGCTATCGTACTTCCTATTCTGTCAAATTTAATCATGAATTATTTTACCCTGAATGGCTGCAAACTGCCGAGGATGTACTAGTAATTCTTGATCAAGCAAGTGACGATTCTCCGGATGCTGCAATGGCGGTTGCCGGACAGCGCAAAGGAATTGCCAATTATCAAAAAAAATGGGGTGGTACTGTTGCATCTATGAACAAATTCGATTTTTTAACTGAAACATCTAAAGCAAGAACAGAAATTTATGCAGACCGTTAATTCTGATCGCAAATTAAAGAAAAAGTATGGAAATATCTTAGCTGATATTGGCACTCTTTATAAGGATCAGACTGCCAATAAAAAACATGATGATATATTGAATTATTTTGGTGGTAATTGGGGATTTATCGGTACCATTCCAGCGGTTGCGAATAATATTTACTATGTAGCCAAAGAACGTGAAAAACCGCGATCCGAACGTGATCCAAATTTCTCCGAAAAAGACGTACAGAGAAATGTTGAAAGACTGCATTATAGATATATGGGTTTTTATGAACCAGCTCAAAAGCAACTCTTTAAATATTTTTTAGAGAAAGCTGAAAAATTGCCGGTAAATAGTCGCGTAAAAGGGATTGATGAAGTATTAACAAAAAACAATATGAAAGCAACCGAATATGTGGATTTTGCTTTTGAAAACACCAAATTGAAAGACGTTGAATATGTCAAAACATTGATCAATCTGAATTCCACTGAAATACAGAAATTAGATGACCCATTTATCAATCTTGCGGCCGCCATCTATGCTGAAAATGAAGTAACCCGCAAACGGAATGAGAAGTTCGGTGCAGAAATTACTGAACTACGTAAGAATTATATGGAAGCTTTGCGATTAATGAGTGATGAGGCTGTTTATCCTGACGCAAATAGTACATTCCGCTTCACTTACGGTGACGTGGAAGGTTATAAACCGCGTGATGCCGTGCAGTATGCTCCATTCACAACACTGGGTGGTGCAATTGAAAAGGATACTGGGGTGAGCCCATTTGATATGCCGGCTAAATTAAAGGAATTGCATAAGTCACGAGACTTTGGCAATTGGGCTGATCCTGAGTTGAACGATGTTCCAATCGCATTCTTGCACACTACCGATATTACCAATGGCAACAGCGGAAGTCCGGTATTAAATGCCTATGGCGAGATGATCGGTATTGCATTTGATGGTAATTTAGAAGCAATGTTATCCGATTGGAAATTTGATCCTGCCATTCAACGTACTATTTCAGTTGATATTCGTTATGTCATGTTTGTTACAGAGAAATATGCCGGAGCCGATTATTTGTTGAAAGAGATGGGATTGAAATAAACCATTAATAAATAATAAAAAAGCCTCTGAAAATTCAGAGGCTTTTTTATTATAATGATTAAAATCTATTTTCTTTCATATTTACCCATCAGAACTGCTTTGGCTAGTATATGATTTTCAATTGCTTGCAGCAAATCTTCAATTGGAGCTGACGAATCCAAATCTATTTCTTTATCAAGGGCATAAAGTGTAAAGAAATAACGATGCGGACCGTGACCAATTGGTGGACAGGGACCACCATAACCGGTACGTCCCCAACTGTTAGTACCTTGCGTGAATTGTGATTGATCTTCATAATTTATATTTAGGGGCATTGTTTCCCAAGCACCGGGAATATTCCAAGCAATCCAGTGAATCCAATCACCCATCGGAGCATCGGGATCTATACAAGTTAATGCAAAATATTTGGTTTTATCTGGGTGCATTATCCCATTTCAAAAGTGGGGATTCGTCCAGACCTTCACAAGAATTATCAACTGGAATATATTCTTCGTTACCGAAGGCTGCGGATGTTAAGATAAAATTATTCATATTTTTCTTTTGACAATTAAATAAAACAAAAGTGACGAAAATAACTAAAACTAAATTGCTTAATTTCATTAAATACCTCCATTTTTCAAATAATACCAACAAAAAATTACTAATAAAAGAACTTTATTTTTTCCAAATTGTAATAGAATTAACTTAGATTGGAAGTATTAATGAGAATTTTGCGAAATATATTACTAATTACACTTTTTCTACAATTTGTAGTGGGTCAGCAAACCGAAGAATCGCATCTAAAATGTTCACGTGGTAAAACCGCAAAGGCCCTATTAGTTAATTATTCCAAAGCAACCAAAGCTCAAATGGATTATGATGCCAATTTTTATGATATTGATCTTAAAATCGACCCCGAAACTCAAACGATTGCGGGAATTGTCGGGGTTAAGGGTTCTGTACTTGCTAATAATTTTAACTCGGTCGAACTTGACCTACGTTCGAACTTAAATGTTGAATCAGTTAAAAATAGTCAGGGTAATGCTTTAAATTATTCGCATAGCTCAAATATATTGACAATTACGTTAGATACTCCCCTAAATAGCGGGGATAACTTTTATGTGATCATTGAATATGGTGGCAATCCACAATCTACCGGATTTGGCTCATTTGGATTCAATAAACATCCAAATAACAGTTCCGGTAAGCCGATGATCTGGAGCTTAAGTGAACCGTATGGTGCGCGCGATTGGTGGCCCTGTAAGGACACACCCAACGATAAGGCCGATTCGGTCGATATATCCTTGGAAGTTCCGTCAGAATTAATCGCCGCCTCGAATGGTAAATTAATTAATACTGAAATAAACGGTGATTGGACAACCTATCATTGGCAGGAACGCTATCCAATTGCCACCTACCTAGTGTCGGTGGCGATTCATCCCTACACCGTGTTTTATGATTGGTATAAATATAGCCCAACGGATTCCATGCGACTTGAGTACTATGTATTTCCTAGTAATTTTGATGCTGTACAAAATAATTATGCTCTTACTAAGGACATGATCGGCATCTTTGCCGATAGATTCGGCGAATACCCATTTATCAAAGAAAAATATGGTCATGCCGAATTTGTATGGGGTGGGGGTATGGAGCATCAGACCTTATCTAGCCTCGGAGGACATCAAGAAAGCTTGATCGCCCATGAATTAGGACATCAGTGGTGGGGCGACATGGTAACGTGCGGTAATTTTCATCATATTTGGCTGAACGAGGGTTTTGCCACCTATAGTGAAGCATTGTGGTACGAGAAATATTATGGAGAGGACCGTTTACATCAAGATATGAGTTATAATGTCTATTATCAGGGTGGCAAGATATTTGTCGATGATACCACCAGTGTTAATCGGATCTTTCATGGCGGTCTATCTTATGCCAAAGCCTCCTGGGTACTGCATATGCTAAGGCATGTGGTAGGAGATACAGCATTTTTTAGTGGAATACGAGAATATGGAGAACGCTATCGATTTAAATCGGCCGTGACCGAACAATTCCAAGCGGTTATGGAAGAAATATCCGGTAAGGATCTGGGATCATTCTTTCAACGCTGGATCTATGGTGAATATTATCCAATATATGCTGTTACTTATAATTTTACGAATGATTTATTATATTTGTTAATTCAACAAACCCAAAATAGTGCAGTTTTTGAAATGCCCATTGATATTAAAGCAACTTTTACTGATAATACTCAGTATACCTGGGTTGTTAATAATACCATTAGGGAACAATACTATAAATTGGATATTCCTAGTGGAAAACAAATACAAAGAATAGAGATCGATCCTGATAATTGGATCTTAAAAAAGATTGGTGAGATTCATTTGGATACCACAAATAACTTTATTGTCCCCAATGAATTTCAGCTGTATCCCGTTTATCCTAATCCCTTTAATGCCGAAGCAACAATCAGATTTGCCTTAGATAATGAGGGTATAGTATTAATCAATATTTTTGATATGAGAGGGAAAAAGGTTTGGACACTGTCTAATATATTTCAGGCTGGCATCCATTCTGTGCGTTGGAATGGCAAGAATAATTTGGGGGATAAGGTACCAAGTGGGACTTATCTTGTTGAAGCAAATAACAATAAATTAACAAAAACTACAAAAATGTTACTTATTAAATAGGATAGATAATGAATGAAAATATAATGGACTGGGGACTCGAGTTAATTATAATTGGTGGTGCGGTTATCGTCGGTTGGATCTTTAAAAGATTCATTCATGGGTTTTTACGTAAATTGACCAAAAAGACCTCTTTTAAAACTGATGATATATTATTAAATGCCGTTGAATCGCAGATTGTGGTATGGATCAGCTTAGCCGCCATATATTATGTCGTCAGCACTACAAAAATATTGGAGCCCTATTCCGATAATCTCGTCAAGGGCATTGTATTTACCTTGATATTAAGTATTTCTTTTGCGATCAGTAAATTTTTCATTGGAATGATCGAAGAATGGTCAGAGAAACAAGGCCGGGCCATTCCTTCCACCAAGATTTTCATTAATCTGGTTCGAGCATTAATATTTGTAATAGGGGTTTTGGTAGCTCTGGATTTTATCGGTGTATCAATCACACCGATGTTAACTGCCTTAGGTGTCGGTGGTTTAGCAATCTCTTTGGCATTGAAAGACACGCTTTCAGATGTATTTGCCGGTTTACATATCTTGCTTAGTAAAAAAGTTCAACCGGATGATTTTATTGAACTGGAATCGGGGCAGATGGGATATATTAAGAATATTACGTGGCGGAATACCACTATTTTAGAAAGGACGAATAATATATTTATTGTACCTAACACCTTACTTTCGGCTGCAATAGTGAAAAATTATAGCACAATCGATAAAACCTTTGCGGCAAAATTGGAGATTGGTGTGAGCTATGAGAGCAATCTTGAATATGTAGAAAAAGTTACTCTAGAAGTAGCCCAAGACGTGGCAAAGCGGATGAGTGAACATGCTGAAAACTTTGAACCATTTTTACGATATTATGAGTTTAGTGACTCAAGTATTAATTTTAAGGTCTTTTTCCAAGTTAATCAATATGGGGATCAGTTCGCCATCATTCATGAATTTATAAAACAAATATTACTTAGATATAAAAAGGAAGGTATCAATATTCCGTTCCCAATCAGAACCTTGTATCATATGAATAATATTGAAATGGATAATAAATAATTATGAATTTGCTGATCAAACCATTTTCACTTGAAGTTAAGAAAATGTATGAGGAACATTCTCATTTTCACGATGGGGATGCCGGTTTGGATCTATTTGTGATTCATGAACAAACAATTGAGGCCGGTGAATCAACTTTTATTCATTTACAAATAGCCTGTGAAAATGTCGATGGTAAACCATATTTAGTTATGCCACGTTCAAGTATCGCAAAAACACCCTTACGGTTATCAAATTCCATTGGGTTGATAGATGGCGGTTATCGTGGTGAGATAATGGCTGCTGTCGATAATATTAAAGATTATTCATTTCAAGTAACTCCTGGTCAGCGTCTATTTCAATTAGTTGCCATGGATGGCTCTCCGATCCATTTTAAAATCGTTAATGAGCTAAGTGAAACCTCACGCGGCAGCGGTGGATTTGGCAGTACCGGTAGTTAAGGTCTAACCGAAATAGCAATTAGCACTCTAAACCTTAGAGTGCTAATTATCCTTGATAAAATATCATTTTCAATGGTAACTTTCACGTTGCATTTAAGGCGTTTATTGAAATATTTAAAATACTGGCAGATAATATTTATTAGTGACTGTCATTTTGGCAATTATTTTATAATAAGATTACATTTTGTCAAGTATTATGAATTGGCATGGATTTTGTAATTAGAATGAAAGTATACATTTAGTTTTATAATAATAATAAAATTTAAATAAATAGTTAATCAAAAAGGAGATTAGTAAATGGGTTTAAAATTAAAACCTTTGGAAGACAGAGTTGTTGTCGAACCAAAAAAAGCAGAAGCCAAAACTTCTTCGGGTATCATACTTCCTGATACAGCACAAGAAAAACCACAAGAAGCAACCGTGGTTGCAATGGGTCCCGGTAAAGCAAGTGACTCCGGTACAATCGTAAAAATGACGGTTAAAGTCGGTGATAAAGTACTATACGGTAAATATTCTGGTACTGAAGTAACGGTTGATGGAAAAGAATATTTAATAATGCGCGAAAGCGATATCCTAGCGATATTATAAAGGAGATATATAATGGCAAAAGAAATTACTTATGATTTGAAAGCACGCAATGGCATGAAAGCCGGTGTTGATAAATTAGCTAATGCAGTTAAAGTTACCTTAGGTCCTAAAGGACGTAATGTAGTGATCGAGAAAAAATATGGAGCACCTACCATAACAAAAGATGGTGTTACCGTTGCTAAAGAGATCGATTTAGCCGATAAATTAGAAAATATTGGTGCCCAAATGGTTCGTGAAGTCGCCTCAAAGACTTCTGACGTAGCCGGTGATGGTACAACAACCGCCACAGTTTTAGCTCAAGCAATCATTGCTGAAGGAGTTAAGAATGTAACGGCTGGTGCCAATCCAATGTCAATCAAACGTGGAATCGATGCAGCAACCATTAAAATTGTAGAAGAATTAAAAAAGCAGAAACAGGATGTTGGGTCTGATTTTCAGAAAGTTGCCCAAGTAGCTTCAATTTCAGCCAATCAAGATGAAGAAATTGGCAAGAAAATTGCTGAAGCAATGGAAAAAGTTGGGAAAGATGGAGTTATCACAGTTGAAGATAGCAAAACTGCCGAGACCTATCTTGAATTTGTGGAAGGTATGCAGTTTGACCGCGGTTATCTTTCTCCCTATTTTGTAACAAATTCCGATAATATGGAAGCTGAATTAGATGATCCTTACATATTGATCTATGATAAAAAAATCAGCAACATGAAAGACCTGATGCCGATTCTGGAAAAAGTAGTACAAACCGGTAAATCCATCATGTTGATTGCTGAAGATCTCGAAGGTGAAGCTTTAGCTACCTTAGTAGTTAATAAATTACGTGGTACTTTTAAAGTACTTGCCGTAAAAGCTCCCGGTTTCGGTGATCGTCGCAAAGCGATGTTAGAAGATATCGCTGTTTTAACCGGTGCTACCGTAATATCTGAAGATCAAGGTTATAAATTAGAAAATGCTACTTTAGAATATCTTGGAACTTGCAAACGCGTAGTTTCTGATAAAGATAACACAACAATTGTTGGTGGAAGTGGCGAAACAAACAAGATCAAAGCCCGCATCAATGAGATCAAAGTACAGATTGATAAAACCACCTCCGATTATGATCGTGAAAAATTACAAGAACGTTTAGCAAAACTTTCTGGTGGTGTAGCCGTATTATATGCTGGTGCTCCGACTGAAGTTGAGATGAAAGAGAAGAAAGCCCGCGTTGAAGATGCTTTACATGCTACCCGTGCCGCCGTGGAAGAAGGAATCGTTCCTGGTGGTGGAGTTGCCCTTTTAAGATGTATCAAAGGCTTAGATGATCTTAAAGTATCTGAAAATCAGATGGTTGGTGTGAAAATTATGCGTCGTGCTTTAGAAGAACCGCTACGACAAATTGCCAAAAATGCTGGTGCTGAACCTTCAATCGTCGTCAATAATATCCTTAAAGAAAAAGGTGACTACGGATATGATGCCAGATTGGATAAATATGTTAATATGTTCAAGGCCGGTATCATTGATCCGACCAAAGTTGCGAGAGTCGCAGTAGAAAATGCCGCCTCGATCGCCGGATTATTATTAACTACGGAAGCCGCGATAACTGAAATACCTGAGAAGGAAGCTCCAATGCCTCCAATGGATCCAGGAATGGGTGGAATGGGCGGAATGATGTAATCGAGTTTTTTCGATTTTTGAAAAGCCCTTTTCGTCAAGTAAAGGGCTTTTCTTTTTATTAGCATATCTTGACTACACTAAACACAATGCGGTAAATTTATTACTTATGGATGTAATACGATTAAAGAATATGGTTTTTTATGGTTATCACGGAGTCAGCGACTCAGAGAAATCACTGGGTGGAAAATTTGAGGTTGATGTTGAGCTTTATAAAGATTTAAAAACAGCCGGTCGATCTGATAATTTGAACGATACGCTTAATTATGAAAAAGTGTATAAAATTGTTAATGATTGTACTAGAAATAACAAGTTCTATTTAATAGAAACACTTGCCGAACGCATAGCAAATACAGTGGTGGGTCAATTTCAGGCCCATAAGGTAGTTGTTAGGGTGCGCAAACCACATGCTCCGGTTAAGGGTGTTTTAGATACGGTAGAAGTCGAAATCGAAAGAGCTAAGGCTGATTATGAGTGATAAAATATATTTGTCTTTGGGCTCTAATATTAGTGATAGAGAAGCTAATTTAGCCGGCGCAATTACAATACTTGGTGAATATGCGAGAAAATACCGAACTTAAAAGTGCATCTTTTTATAGTAGCGAACCATTATTTAATACTAAGCAGCCACACTTTTTAAATACGGTGGTGGAACTGAATTCTACTTTCACAGCCTTCGAGTTCTTAGATGAAGTTAAGAATATCGAAAAATTACTGGGACGCCCTAGCCAAGCACAAAAAAAATACTCCACGAACCATTGATATCGACATATTGACTTTTCAGGATGCATTCTTGGAAACTGAAGGAATTAGCAATTCCGCATCCCGGCATCCCCTATAGTCGATTTGTTCTTGTTCCGCTTTACGAATTAGCCCCAAATTATCTTATTCCTGGTTGGAAGATTAACGTTAAAGACATTACTCAAAAATTGTACTGACAAATCGGAAGTAGTTAAGCACAGAATAGAATCGAACGCATGAGAAACTTATATTATATAGCCATTGAAGGACCAATCGGAGTTGGGAAAACCAGTTTAGTTAAACTATTAGGAGAAAAATTAGGGGCGCGTACGATACTGGAACAATTTGAAGAAAATCCTTTTTTAGCCGATTTTTATGACGATCCGGAAAGGTTTCGCTTTTCAAACACAATTATATTTTTTATTGCAGAGATATCAACAACAGCAAGAATTGCGACAAGTTGATATTTTTCATAATCTAATTGTAACTGATTATATGTTCGTTAAAGATCGATTATTTGCCTCCTTAAATTTGAATGAGAAGGAACTGACCTTATATGAAACCGTAGCAAATTTATTGGAAAGGAATGTGATCAACCCGGATCTAGTCATTTATTTGCAGGCCGACACTGAAACTTTAATGAAAAATATTAGTAAACGGAAAAGATCATTCGAGAAGAATATGTCTAGAGATTATATTGATGCTTTGAACCAAGTATATAATGAATACTTTTTTAGATACCAGGATTCACCACTATTGATCATCAACACCAATAATATAGATTTTGTAAATCAAAAAAAGGATTTAGAGGAAATTATTAACGTGGTTAGACAACCGATCACCGGTACAAAATTCTTTAATCCGGCCACGGGTTTTTAGAAATGATTAAATTAATCTTAACCGCCATATTAGCCTATTTAGTTTATTCCCTATTTCTTCGCTATAATAGTCAAAATAAAAAAAATAAATCATCGAATAAAAATACCTTCCCAAAATAAGTTTTCTAAAATGAAAATTCGTGATGCTGAGTTTAAAGATATTGACGAAAAAGAAAAGTAATTATTTTTTAGATAGTCTAGAAAATTATGAAAGCAGTTAGAATACACAAGCATGGTGCTTCGGACGTTTTGACTTATGAAGATATACCAATCCCCGCTATTAAACCAAATGAGTGCTTAGTTAAAATAAGGGCAGCCGCTTTAAATCATCTTGATCTTTGGGTTAGAAACGGTATACCGGGTGTTCCCACTGCCAATGATCATGGGCAGTGATGGAGCCGGAATTATTGAAAAGATCGGTAAAAATGTCACAGATTTTTCCATTGGAGATAGAGTATTGATCCAACCTTTAACATACTGCGGCACCTGTCGTTGGTGTAAAGCAGGGCCAGGAAAATTATTGTGAAAAATGGGGCATCTTCGGCGAAAACCAAGACGGTACGCAATGTGACATACTTGGCCATTGGACCCTGAGCATTTACGATTGATTCCCGAAGGGATGAGTTTTGAAGAGGCGGCGGCTTTTCCACTTGGTGGCAGAGACGGCCTATGCCATGTTAGTTGATCGAGCAAATATCCAACCGGGAGAAACTAGTTTTTGTTTGGGGAGCAGCCTCGGGGGTAGGCAGTATGGCAATTCAGATCGCTAAAGCGCGGGGCTGCAAAGTGATTACCACTGTTGGTAATACTTTAAAAGGTGAATTTGCAAAGCAGCTTAAAGCTGATTTAATTATCAATTACAAAGAAGATGACCTAACTAAAAAAGTCAAGGAATTTACCGAATTCAAGGTGTCGATGTTGTAGTTGAGCATGTCGGTGCCAAGACTTGGGAAACCAGCTTGCGGATTTTAGGTAAGGGTGGAAGACTAGTAACCTGCGGTGCAACCACCGGTTCGGAAGCTAAATTTGATATTAGACGTTTATTCTACAAACAGCAATCCCTACTCGGTTCGACCATGGGCAATGTCAATTCACTTGATAAAGCCCTAGATATGTATAGAAAGGGCCGTTTTAAAACCAATTGTCGATAAATGTTTTAAAATGTCAGACATCAGAATTAGCCCATGAGTATTTAGAAAGTGGTAACCAAATTGGAAAGGTAATCGTAATTCCAAATTAAAAATATGAAAAGATTAGCATTATTAGTAATTATAATTTCTTTAGGGTATAGTCAAGTAAATAGCACTAAGCATGGGGAGTTGGATTAAATGTCGGTGATCGGGGTGCAGGAATATTTTACCAACAGAATATTAAGAGTTTTGAATATAGTAAATTAGGTGCAATTATTCGTTGGATGGATATTAGACCGTCGGAAGAAATTCCTACCTATAATTACTATACTGGTCACTACGAGAATACTAACACGGTGAGCTTAGCGATATTTCCATTATTTGGAACTTTAAACTTTTATCCATTCGAGGGAAAAATAGAGAATAATTTCTCACCCTATATAACAGCTAAATTAGGTCCTATCTTAGTTTTAGACGCCGATGAGACCGTAAAATCATTTTCCAAAAGATGGTCTAATGCCAATAGCAGTTTTGCTTATGGTGGGAATATTTCCTTGGGCATCGAATTCCGTCAACCGGGTAAGATTCACTATGCGATTGAATTTGGGTACGACCTGATTGCACTAAACAAATCCATTTAAAATTATAGCAACTTGAACGGAACAGTATTGTCCTTTGCAATTCATCGGTAAAAATTATGCCGGATAAGATATATTTTTTTGTTTGCACTGAAAATATATCGGATAAACAATTTGCCTTAAATGAACAAGAATCACATCATTTAATCAAAGTCCTTAGGAAGCAGGTTGGAACTAAGGTGTGGTTAATTGATGGTGTCGGGACTACTTATTATGGAATAGTAAAGACTCTAAAAAATAATATCGTTAGCGGAGAAATTCTTGAGACCTATCCTCGATATGGCGAAAATGAAATTCAGATCACTTTAGGAATTGGCATACTAAAAAAAGATAAAATGAATCTAGTGGTAGAAAAAGCAACTGAATGTGGTGTCTCCGAAATTGTTCCGCTAATATTAGATAGATGCGTAAAACAGAATATTAACCTGACCGACTAGAAAAAATAGCTAAATCAGTGTCAAGCAATGTGGCCGAAGCGTTATCCCTATAATTCGTGATACTAGTAGTTTGATCGATATATTAAATATTTATAAGGATCGGCGCTAATAGTATGCCACGAAACCGGTGTCGGTTTTGATTGAAAAAGCACCAAATATTTTAATAAAGCAAAACAAGCTATTGCTTTTAATAGGACCGGAAGGTGATTTTACGGAAAATGAGCTAGATCTTCTAAAAGAACATAACGCGATTTTTATTAATTTAGGTAAAAGACGATTGCGCTCAGAAACGGCGGTCATAACGGCACTGTCACAGTTAAACTTGTATTATAATTGTAAAACAATATAGTTTCATCTAATTGATTTTAAGGAGCAAATACATGAACGATTGCCTATTTTGTAAAATAGTAGAAAAGAAAATACCGACCGAAATTGTTTACGAAAATAACCAATTATTAGCTTTTAAAGATGTTGACCCACAAGCACCGGTTCATATTCTAATTATACCTAAAGAACATATTACAACAACCAATGATCTGACTAAAAAGCAGGCCGAGTTAATCGGGAATATGTTTCTAACTGCAACTAAGTTGGCAAATGAATATGACATTGCTGATCATGGATATCGGACCGTTTTGAACTGCAACAAAGATGGTGGACAATCAGTTTACCATATACATCTGCATTTATTGGGCGGAAGACAAATGAAATGGCCCCCTGGTTAACAAAATATCGAGTCTGGTTATTATCTATTATAGCTGTAAATTTTAAGTCTTGATTTTAAATAAAACATACTAAATGTATATATCCCGACTGGTAATAAACGGTTTTAAAACGTTCAATCTTAAAACATCACTTGAATTTGGCGATGGCATCACTGCCGTGGTCGGACCAAATGGCTGCGGAAAAACCAATATTGTTGACGCAGTCAGATGGGTGCTCGGTGAACAGAAACAGAGTACTCTACGCAGCAGTCTGATGGGAGATGTAATATTTAATGGTGCCAAAGGTGTAAAACCGCTAGGTATGTGTGAAGTTTACCTAACTGTTAAAAATGATAAAGGTAAATTACCGATCGAATATACTGATGTAGAAATCGGTCGCCGCCTTTATCGCGATGGTGAAAGCGATTATTTTATAAATCGGACATCCTGTCGCTTAAAAGATATCAACAATCTATTTGTAGATACCGGGATGGGAGCGGACTCTTACTCGGTCATTGAGTTAAAGATGATCGAGCAAATATTATCGGAGACCGATTACGATCGGAAATTCTTATTCGAAGAAGCTGCCGGTATAAACAAGTATAAAACGCAAAGACGGTTATCCCTTAAGAAATTCGAAGCGACCAAGTTTGACCTGGAAAGAATCAATGATATTATAAATGAAGTGGATGGCAAGGTCAAGGGTTTAAATCTGCAATTGAAACGATTTAAAAGACATGCCATTCTAGCGGAAAGTTTAAAATCCAATGTAATTGATCTAAGTACGCTGCGGATCAATAAATATTTACAAGCCAGTGAACCTTTAAGGAAAAAAATAGCAGAATTCTCACATCTACGCGATACAAAAAAATCTGATCAAAATTATAATGAAACTGAATTAACCAAACTCCGTGAATTATATAATGGACAGAATAGTGAAATAAATATCATCAGAAACACTATAGATAAACGGGATGACGAGCGGGTGGCCGCGGACCAAAAAATATTAATTTGGCAAGAGCAAAATCGTTCCGCTGATGAAAGGATCAAACACCTGCAGCAGGAGACTCTTCAAATAAAACTAGGATTGAAAAATTCAAAACCGGGATAACTGAAAAAGTTAAGGAATTAGATTCTATTCTTCCAACGATTGATGAGAAACTCTCAAAATTTAAATTAGAACAAGCAAAGTTTGACCATATAGAGAATTCTTATAAAGCTGAACAAAAAGGTGGCTGATGATATTCAGACCGAAAGATGGGAATTACAGAAAAAGATCTCCGAAAATAATTCGCATATAATTAGTACGGAATCATCAGTTAAGGAGCGTTTGTCACTTAAGGATCGCTTAAAACAAAGGATAAAATCTGAAACTGATTTAGTTGAACGACTTAAAGCCGAAGAAAAAGCTTATGCCAGTAAATATAAATCAGCAAATGATAAATCTAAGGAATTGTCAGATCAAAAGGACAGTACCGAAGCTGAATTAAACAAACTAAATCAAGGTCTAATCGTAGCTAAATCTGCCAAGCAGTCGCATGCTATGAAGTTGGAATCCTTATCCAATCAACTGCAATTTTATCAGGAATTACTGATAACTCAAGCCGACCTGCCCAGCGGATTAAAGTATGTTTTTGAAAATAAAATTGAAACAAATTCAATAATTGGAACGGTAGCAGATATTTTTTCCACTAATGAAAAATATGAGGTTGCAATAAATACAGCCCTAGGGGACTTTATTCATTGCCTGATCTGCCAAGACCGGAAATCGGCACTGCAAATATTAAGTGAGATTAAAGGAAAACAAGCCGGTAAAATTTCAATCATTCCACTAAAAGATGTCTTGAGTAGAACAATTGAATTAGCTAAAGTTCCTAAAAATGATCTAATTATCGGTAGGGCTAGTGACCTAATTAAATCGAAAGATCAATTTCAATCAATAGCTGAACTGTTGCTAGGTAATATATTAATTGTTAAGGATTTAAATAAAGCGATTAGTGATCCGAATTTAATAGGTTGGACCCTAATTGATTTAAAAGGAGCATCTTTAAGCAACAATTTAATCTTTAAAAAACCGGGCTCCGCTAAAGGTACCATAATCGGAAGGCCAGCAAAGATCGAATCATTACAAACGGAAATTGAAAAATTAGAAAAAACTATAAAAGTGGACGATAGTGAAATTATTGAAATTGGGTATAAAGAAAGCAGACTTAGATAAAAATCTAATTGATACAATTCAAAAGATTGATACGGAGAAGGATAGATTTGAAAAAATTAAATTTGATCATCAGAGCATAAAATTTGAAATTGAGAATAAACAGAAAAATGTTACTGATATTAACCAAGAATTGACCGAGGTCAGTCAATCAATCCATTGATTTAGAAAATTCATTAAAATCGATAAAAATAAATGTTGAACAAAGTGAAAAACAATTCTTAACGATTCAAAGCAAATTAGATATTGCCAATGATAAATTACAGGAATCACGCAGTAAACGAGATGCCCATCATCAAGTTATCCAGGATTTACGGATTGAATTATTAAAACTTGAAAATGATCGTGATAATCTTGAGTTCGCAAAAAAAGACCGCTGAACAGACAATTATTGAAATCGAAGAAAGACAAGCTAAAATTATCGATGAAATCAAAGTTTTGGATCTGCAATCAAAAGAACGCAAGGCCGAAATAATTAAACAAGAAAAGGATTTAGTGGGAATTAACGCCGAATTGAAAAAAAGCAAATCCGAGTTAGAACTAAAAGAAAAAACCTATCGTGCTACCTACCACGCCATTGAAGAGATCGAAAATAAGATCAAGTCTGAACAGAAAAACCGTGAATCGATATTTGAGGAATTGAAACAATGTGAAGTTGCCATCGTGGAATACAAGCAAAAGATCAATTCCATTAAAGAGCGCATTCAATGAGCGCTATCACGTGACTGTTCCGCACGACAATCCGATCGATAAAACCGCCGATGAATTAGAGCTTGAAATTACGCGCTTAGAACGCAGTATTGAGAGTATCGGGCCGGTCAACATGGGAGTCCAAACCGAGGTCGAAGAAGCAGAAAAACGTTTGAAACATCTGATCACTCAACGCGACGATCTAGTCAAATCCGAAGAAAATTTACGGGAATCGATCGAAAAAATTGATCGCGTGGCCCGTAAGCAATTCCGTGAAACATTCGATCAAATAAAAGCCAATTTCGAAGAACTGTTCACAGTATTTTTTGAAGGTGGACAAGGAACACTTGACTTGATCGGTGATCCTGATCCGCTCGAAGCCGACATCGCCATTAGGGCGCAACCACCCGGGAAACGTAATCAGACTTTACGAATGCTGTCGGCCGGGGAAAAATCGTTGACAGCGATTGCGCTATTATTTTCAATCTATCAGTATAAACCAAGTCCCTATTGTATATTAGACGAAGTTGACGCACCACTCGATGACACAAATGTTAGAAAATTTACCCGGGCCCTGAGAAGTTTTACAAAAGATACGCAGTTTATAGTCGTCACACATAATAAACAAACTATGGAGGCAGCAAATTATCTATATGGTGTTACGATGGAGAAGAAGGGCGTTTCTAAATTGGTATCGGTTAAGTTCGATTAGCTAAAGTATTTAGCTACTTACAACATACTTTAATAAAATAGATTCTTCCAACCTAGTTGCAAAATGTTATTAGTCTATCCTTAATTGCCACATCTGAAAATCCAAATTCGTCTTTAATCCACTGAATTGTGTTGTTGTGATAAAAAAATACATGAGTATTGTCGCTTTTATAGTGCCAATTGTGGAAATCAATTCTTTCATGGTAGATATTAGTCAGGCAATATAGTTTGCCATTGGGCATTAATAATTTCTTTAGTAGAGCAAATTCCTTTTTGGGATGATGAAAATGCTCGATCACTTCGCAAGCAGCGATATAATTATACCTTGTCTCCAATAAATTTGGATAGTTATGGAAGAAAGGATCATATAGTTTAATGTTAAAACCATTATCTATTAATATTTTAGAAATTACCGGACCTGTTCCCGCACCAAAATCGAGCCCCTTAGATTTTTTGGTAAAGTCTTTGATAATGGCCGAAGTAATTGGAGCAACAAACTTTTGATAGCCTTCATCCTGAATATCATTATTATGTTTTTGGTAGCGTGCTTTTTCCGTCTTTCCTATCAGGTATTAAACTTTTATCAATAAATATACCAAAGCAATTATAACATTTATGATACAGCTGTTTTTGGTATTGATAGAAAACGATACTTGTACTGTTACATAGTGGACAGGGTTGAGATAGATCAGTTTGCACAAGCCAAACAAAATCCACGATGCACACAAATTGTTCCACCGCATTTAGAACAAGCCCACCTTTTTTGCTCACGAGCTAAAAACTTTTCCAATCCAAGTTTTTGGATATTGTTTAGGTTCTCAAGCATGCTCATATAATATTTCGTACGGTATCTCTTATCAAGTCGTTTTAATCTAGGACAGGGGTATTTTTCGCAATCATAACAGAAATTAGATTCCGTTTTTGCTAACAATTCGCAGTTTTTAATAATACATTTTTTACAATAGCCGGGTTTGTTTTCGCCCATATTACGACACCCCGGGCATTGGTTTTTATCTCTTAGAAAACCAAGACATATCCCACAATTCATTCCGCAGGGAGCAATAAGTGATTTATTTAATTGAATAGTCATGGTCTGGATTGAAATTACTTAAAATATTTAGGCAAAAGATAGTAATAAGGATAGAGTGGTTCGTAATTCATTTGTTAAAAACCCCTTACTTTTGGCTTAATATTTCTATTTCTCCTAGAGAAAGCCATATTCCATGGTCTGTGCTAAAATTAGCTGTTGATCCGGTCCATTGTCCCAAAATATATTTACATGAATTTCTATAAAACCTTCCACCCTCATCACTCTGCTCAATTTCACAAATAACGTTGATATCCTTTAATAAATTATTGATATCATTCTTAGTACTTTTAAATGTTCCGTAACCAGTTTGAAAAGATGGTCCAAATTCTAGGCGGTTGTTAAATCCTATTTCTGGATAGGCTTTTAAATAAAATAATGCTGTATCCTTAACAATATGAAATACAAGAAGGCAGTATTCCAGACCTGAATCTAATTAATAGAGGTTGTCTCCACCGTTTTATTTCCCGTTCTTGAAAAGTAATATCAAAATATGAAATGACAGAATTATTAGCTGAGTCAACAATCCCAGAACTAACCACGGAGTGCTCTTTCATTTCCTTCAAAGGAATATATTTGTAGGAATGATCAAAGTTGTTATTTAATTGTGCTAAAAACCTCTGTGTATTTTTGATAATGTTTTTACTCTTTATTTTGTAGGAAATATTTAGAGATTCAGATACTATATTATTTAGAGAGGAGTTAAGAAATATTTCATCAATATTTTCAGTTAATAAATACCAGCTGCCGGTTGAGATAACGGACCTTGCATCGGTATTTATTGAATAATTTTCTCTTAGTTTTTCTTTTAATTCCTTGTTATTTATCCAAAAATAATTCTTATTACATGATTTGAATTTGCGGGCAGTTATTACTTTACAATTTCTATTAAACTTATTCAGAAACCTGTCCCCTTGTTCAGATCCTATTATATCTAATAGCAAACCATTTGATTCAAGGAAGTAATTGAGATAGTTTGTTTTTTGGCCGCCATGGACACGCTCATAATTTGATTTGGTAGCCTGGACTGTGGGAGCGAGCTGATAATAATTAATATTACCGGGTTCAGGCTTATTTTGTACTAACCAGTGTCGATTGATAGTATTGCCGGTAACGATGAATCCCAATAGTCCAATTTCATCTTGCCTAAGCATGATATGTTCTAGGCCATTTTGTTCGATACAGACTATTGAAAAATATCGATTAGTTAAATGTCTAATAGCATTATGATCAAGGACCCATTCAAAGCAATATTCAAAATTTATAAAATTTACCGACATTCTATTTTATTTAGTCAAATAATATTACGTTGGATAAGTTCATCTATTACTGTTTCAGGTGGAATGAATGTATTAATCATTTCACCGGTTCTATCATATACTAGTGATCTAAAAAATTTAGAAGTATATATCATTTTATTTTTTTGTTTTTGATCAATGATACCGGTTGCAATATATCTGTTAAAACTTATAATTCTCCGTTGTTCTCCTTTATTATTTTTTAGTGATTTAACTGATTTATTCTTATCCAATAACTTTTTTTGGTAAGCTTCATCAATATCTCTTATAATAAATTCTCGAGCAGCGCAAGGATCTAATTCAAGATAATATTTGACCTTATCTAAATCAATCTCCTTATTTAAATATTTGGATTGTTGTCTAATATCTTTACTTTTATTATTGATTACTTTTAACGAAAACATCAGGTACGAAAACCATATAATTAATTTATTTTCAATTCTTAACATGATATTTATTATCGAATGACCCAAAATATTATCCAATCGTAAAGTGTAAATCAATTTTAATAAATATGTTTTTGTAAAAAATGGATGAAGGTTAAACTTTAGGGTTGTGACTTTATTGGAATAAGTAAAATTGGCTTCTGTTCTTGCTGCTCGTGCTAACCAGTCCATTAACGGAGTTTTAAGTGCTTTGTCAGGTGCAAACCAATAGCCAACCTTTTTAGCAAGTTTGGTTTTAATGACCCAGGCACTAACTGGCTCAAAAAACTCATTCGGTCCATAAATACATCTCCAAATTGCCCGTGGATTATTCAACTCAGAAAAATATAATCTATCTTGATTTTTAAAAAATTCTTGATGTTTACTATGACAAGTAACTGCATTCCCCAGGAAAAAATCAGCTGATTTTTCTCTCATAGTTGTAATAGCAGTTTCAAGATGGTCGGCTAACCATATATCGTCATGGTTTAAAAAGGCAATATATTCGGTTGCAGTTAAATGAATTCCCACCGAGTTTGGTCCATATTGGTTTCCACATCTCTTTGGAAGGTTAATCAGTTTGACTCTTGGATCAGATAAATCTACATTTTTTATGAAATGATCGTCACAGCAATCGGCAATAATTAGAACCTTCCATTTTGTATATGTTTGGTGATATACCGATTGGAGAGCAATATTTAATGAATCATATCTGAGGTAAGCAGCAATAATTATCGTTACTACCTTATCATTCTTGATATTTGGTAATCCAACTAATTTTGTTGCTTCCGTTCGTTGCCACGTTTGAAATTTCCAGTGATTTTAGCTAATATCAATTGCACTTGCCGGTCAGATTTATACAATAATTTTGATTGCAATTTCACAGAATTATTACCAGTCACAATCATAATCTGTCTATTATTATAATAAATGATGATTTTCTCAGTATTAGTAATTTTATAGGAGAAAGGTCGTTCTGATAGTTTATTTTCTGGCATATTTGTGCTAATTTAATTTCTTTGATCTTCCCACACTAATGTTCTTTCAATAGGGCCTTGAAAATCCGGACAATTACCATCTCCTGCTCCACTAAATCCTCCATCGGGAGCGCAGACTAATTCGCAATTTTCATCATAGAGAAAGTTAAATTGATCACAACATTCAGAGGTTATATAATAATAGGTTTTATCATCCACTTCCCATTTCCATATTTGAGTAGGGGGCTCCTTAACAGCCGTATTTTTAAATATTTCAATTTCTTCCTCAATACAGGCTGGGATTTCCGATCTTAATTCATGATTATCACAACAGGCATTAAAAATAATAAGTACATTTATAATAATAATTAGATTTATAGTTTTTAAGAACATATTCTATATTTCTTGTAAAATCAGGAAAGTGGTATAGGCTATAAATGTGACTAGTAAAATGGCAGCTTCCCATCTATCAAGTTTTTTCCTTTTCCCGGTGAACATAGCAAGGAATAAAAATAAGGTTCCCCCGGCTAGCAGCAAAAGATCAGTATTAAATCTAAGATCGTAAGGTATTGGTCTAATGATTGAGCTCACCGAGAGGATCAAGAATATATTGAAAATATTTGAACCAATGATATTCCCAACTGCAATATCATTATTCTTTTTTAAAGCGGCTACAACCGAAGTGGTTAATTCCGGTAATGATGTTCCAGCAGCGACAATAGTTAATCCGACGATTTTCTCGCTTACGCCCAATGTCAAAGCCAATTTGCTGGCATTGTCAACTGCGATTATTCCACCGATAATCAAGGAAGCCAGCCCCAATACAATATAAATTGTGATCTTAAGCGAGGTGAGGGAACTTTCAATAATAATGGTGTCTGTTTGGTCTTTTTTTAGTTGTTGATAAACATAATACAGGAAAATCAAGAACATAATTAATAAGATCGATCCATCTATTCGGGAGAGCACATTTAAATCAGAAAAAATAAAATCATTAACTAGTAAAGCCAGAATTATAATTGCTAAAAATGAAAATGGAATTTCTTTCCATACCGTACTGGATTGTACGGTAAGTGGTGTGATCAAACCGACGATCCCAAGGATCAAAAACAAATTAAAATTATTACTGCCAATTACGTTTCCAAATACAATATCTTGATGGTTGAATACGGAAGCGAATGCATTAACGGCTAATTCGGGTGCTGATGTACCAAATGCCACAACCGTTAGACCGATCGTAAGGTTAGAAACGTTATATCTTTTAGCTAGGGCAGAGGCACCATCAACTAACCAGGTTGCTCCCTTAATTAGCATTACAAAACCGAAAACCAAAAGTAGAATTTGAGTAGGCATTATTCCAATATTAAATAATATTTTTAATCTATTAATTAAGGTGAGTTAGTGAATTTATTTTTATAACGTTTTAATACAAGCTAAATCTTCTAATTATTATACTTTAAAAGTATAATAAAATATAGTTTAAATGTAAAATAATTTATTTTGATTTACTAAGGATTATTGATTTTCTGTTGGCATAAAAATGATAATATTCAATAATTTAATTCAAAGCAATATTAAACTATAATAAAAACCCCCTTGAATTAATAAAATCAAACAAGGGGGTATTTTCAAATATGGATATATTTTATCTGTAAATGGCTAACGTTAAAAGACCTGAAGATGTTATTCCAAGACCCAATGAACTCCCACCGGCTGTTTCAGTTTGAGTTGTACCATTATCGTAGACTTCGGTAAGTGCAGCTGTGTAATCAAAACCAAAATGATATTCGCCTGCTAAGCTAAGATTATCGGTGATATAGTATTCCATACCAAGTAGAAAGAAAGCTCCAATATTCATTCCCGCATCTCCACCTAGTTGATTTTTAAGAGTTTGTTGAGCTTGTGAATTATCTGAAACCGGGGCTGCCAATTCTGTTGTAGTACTGAAAAAGCCACCACCAACACCCATGTAGGGATCGATCCTGCCACCACCCTTATGTATTTCAAAAGCTAATTCTGCGCCAAAACCCATCGTTCTATCGTGACCGTCCGCTCCAGTCAAGCCCTGAATTTCAGTATATGGAATTTTTGTATTATCATAATTAAACATTAGGGCTGTTCTAAGCGCCATACTGTTGCTAAGATACATCTTATAACCGAAACCGCCCTGATACTCTAATACTCCTAAAAAGCCAAGTCCGCTAAAGCCAAAAAGCATTGCTTTCTCACCTTTTACCGGTGGATTAAATTCTTGACCAAATGAAAAAGTACCTAACAGTAATATTACTAGGACAATTACCAATGTTTTTTTCATTTTTTACGCTCCTTTTATTGTGTTGATTAATATAATTAGTTCAGTTTTATTGAAAATCCGCAGCAATTACCGCTTTGGGTTTATTGTAATATTTTTCTAGATCAGCTTCTAGAATAATCTAAAACAATATCGATTTCTGTATGTTTTTCGGAATTTCTATATACTTTTACAAGATCCTTACAATCATCATAAGTTGATTTATTAATTAAACATTTGTATTATCATTATTATGCTGTAATTGAAATGCTAACTCATTTGTCTTTAATAGAAAATTAATATGTTGGTTCAAATGTTTTGAAATCAATTGATTTTGAATTCCATACTGACTTAGTAAATAATAACAAGCAACATAGACAGTACCTTTTTCAGATTTAAGCAAAAAATTATCTCTAAAATCGTAAGATTTATCAATTTCAATATTTTGTGATATAATATTTGTTGAGGGTTGTGGGATTAATCCCGTAGCAAACCAAGCACATAAATTTAACTGTTGAGGTGGTAAAAGTCCTACTATCCTAACCATAGCGTTCCAAAAACTTTCCATGCTGGCATATCCTTCAAATGGATTAGGATTATCACTTGTAAAATCTTCCTCATCATACGGTTTCATCAAATCGGGATTGGAGACATTGCCAGTCAAATTATTATTATCCGTACAAGAAAAATTGAATAATACTGCTATTATAATTACCAAAATGGTTGTTCTTTTCATGTTCATCTCCTTTTAAAAACCAAAGTCAACAGCGATCTCTGCTTGTGGTTTATTGTAGTATTTTTCTAGATCTGTTTCAAGATAATCTAAAACTGGCTCAATATCCTGGTGATTTTCAGATTGTCGATAAATTTTAGATATGCTTTTTAAAGCATCATAAGTTGATTTATTAATTAAAATATTATTCGTGTTTATGCCATTTTGCAATTCTTTGGAGACCTCAATTCCAGTTTCTATAATAGCAAGATGTTCCAAAGGATATTTCATAACAATATTATTCTCAATACTGTAATAACTTAAGTAATAATACAAAACTGTATATATTTTGCCCTTATCTGAATGTGAAAGATAATTGTCTCGAAAATCATAGGCGATGTTACTGTTTCTGTCTGAACTAAATCTATTAATCAGACATAAAATATTATCTCGCCCCGGGACATCAATATCAGTTACGTAAACAAGTAAAAGAAAACCTGCTATTAACTCATGGAGTCTATCATCAGATAATCTATCAATGACATCGTCCCAGGGAGAAATATTATCATCATCTCCACTATTGATACCCCCAAACCCACTTTGTTTTTGTAAATCAGTTTCGTTAGCACTATTGGTAATAATTATATCATTGGAACATGAAAATATAAATAAATAAGAAAATAAAAGTAAAATTGAGATAGTTTTTTGAAATTTATTGATGTGTTTCATATTAAAAGTATTCCTAATTAAACCCAAAATCTGCTGCGATCTCTGCTTGTGGTTTATTGTAGTATTTTTCTAGATCCGCTTCCAGATAATCTAAAACTGGTTCAATATCCTGGTGATTTTCAGATTGTCGATAAATTTTAGATATGCTTTTTAAATCATCATAAGTTGATTTATTAATTAAAATTTTATTAGTGTTTATTCTGTGTTGCAATTCAAACGAAAGTTCTAATCCTAAATTCATTAATGCTAAATGTTCAAGCGGATGTTTCATTACCAGATTATTACTTATTCCATAATGACTTAAAATGTAATATGAAACAATATAGGAATTTCCTTTTCCTGATTTCGAAAGAAATTCGTCTCTAAAATTGTAGCCCTTACTTAATTGAGTCTGATTATTGGTTCCTGTATTAGTAGCAAAAAAATAAAATATAAAACATACATTTTCCTGAGATTCGGTTTGTGGCCTGAATATATACGGCACTGAGTTAATAAAAGCCTCAAATGAGGTGCTATCAGGAATATAGGGGTATTAAAATTTGAAATATTTTGTGGTTTAGCCATATTATCCAGATCTGTACTTTTGGTAATTGCATTGTCACTTGTACAAGAAAAAATTAATAGTGAGAGGGCTAGAATGGGGTAATAAAGTTTATAAAACTAGTTGTTTTGAAAAAATGACATATTTCAAACCTCCTAATCAAAAATGGTTCAATAAAAATGTAAGTATTTAATAACATATTATTCAATAAATAAATTTTGAAACACAGCATTAAGATTAATACGAAGAATAAATATTTCTATATTTGTAAATTCATTTATTAATTTCTTCCTATCTTTTAGTGAGGAGTATATGAACACGAATATCGAGTATTATAAAAATAGTAGTATTATATTTATCTGTTTATTAATTCTATTTAGTTCAATAATCTTTCCTCAAACCTACAAAACGCAATACGATACTGTTGATTGCTCAAAATACTCCTGTGCCAAGTGGGGTCTAAATAGCGGGAGTTGTGCTAATCTTGATTCAGAACAATGGCCAGCCCATTGCGCAAGTTGTGGGCAACTCTCACT
>CAVQSL010000008.1:0-125032 GCA_963715945.1 uncultured bacterium | reverse complement strand
GTTATTATACCTTCAGTCCTGCCGGTGCGCGGGTTTAAGCGTCGCGGCGATTCGCTGACCTACACGCTGACGGCGCGGGATTTATATGGTAACGGTGTGGTGAATAACGGCAGTGTGTCTGTGAGCACCGCCGGTGGTTTGGGCAGTGTGGATTATGTCGGCGGTCCGGTTTACAGTTTTACCACAGACAGTGTGTTAAACTTTACGCTGACGGACACGGTAGCGGAGAGTTTCCGTGTGCGAGCGGAAAGCAGCGTGAACAGTAATATTTCCGGCCAGAGCGGTGTGGTGACGTATGTGCCGGGTAATGCGGATCATTTTGTATTTTTCGCTTAGCGTTGATTCGATCAATGTTGGTGGTGAGCGTTTATTGCGGTTGCCCTTGGAGGATGGATACACAAACCGTTTAACGGACAGCCGGGTGACGTTTAGCCGCTATCGTGGTAACGGTTATTTTGGGAGTGTGGGCAATCGGATACGGTAGTACCGCGGATGCGAATGGTGTGGCCTAGGCGTTGTACACGGCGAGTGATAGTATTATTTACGGCAGTGACAGCATGTGAGTCAGTTTGGCGTTGCATTAGACACCGTTGGGACTGCCGTTGCGCTCGAGTCTGGTGAGTTATTATACGCTGATGCCAATAGGTAACCAGCACGCTGACAGCGGGCGACACGTTGGACTATGTGGTCACGGCGCGAGATCAGTATGGCAATGCGATATCGACGAACGGCGGGATAATGTATTGACGCCGGGTGGCAGAACAGGCCGAGATCATAGAAGGCAGTCCGCTATTTTTTGGCGGCACAGCACAGTTTAATTTTAATGTGACCGATACGGTATCGGGCGCATTTAGTGTTCGTGTTGAGAACACGGGCAACCAGGCGGTTATCGGTCAGAGCGGTCTGGTGACGGTGACTCCGGCGGCGGCGGATCATATTGTGCTATTCAGCGGCGTTACGGATTCGATCACGGTTGGCAGTACCCGTTTACTTCAGGTTGCTTTAGAAGATGTTTATACGAACCGTATATCCGGCAGCAGTGTGACGTTTACGCGGACGACAAGCGGCACAGGCTATTTTATTACGCCGGGCAATGCGGATACGGTAGTGACCACGGATGCGAATGGTGTGGCGGCGGCACTTTATACGGCGAGTGATAATATCAGTTTTATGACCGACAGCATCCGCACGCAGATAGGCGTTCTGGTTGACAGTCTTTTTGGTCTGCCCTTGCGTACGGGTGCGGTGAGTTATTATACCTTCAGTCCTGCCGGTGCGCAGGGTTTAACGGTTGGCGATTCGCTGACCTACACGCTGACGGCGCGGGATTTATATGGTAACGGTGTGGTGAATAACGGCAGTGTGTCTGTGAGCACGGCCGGTGGTTTGGGCAGTGTGGATTATGTCGGCGGTCCGGTTTACAGTTTTACCACAGACAGTGTGTTAAACTTTACGCTGACGGACACGGTAGCGGAGAGTTTCCGTGTGCGAGCGGAAAGCAGCGTGAACAGTAATATTTCCGGCCAGAGCGGTGTGGTGACGTATGTGCCGGGTAATGCGGATCATTTTGTATTTTTCGCTTCAAGTTTAGATTCGATCAATGTTGGTGGTGAGCGTTTGCTGCAGGTTGCCTTAGAGGATGTTTACACAAACCGCTTAGCGGACAGCAGTGTGACGTTTACGCGCTATCGTGGTAACGGTTATTTTGTGAGTGTGGGCAATGCGGATACGGTAGTGACCACGGATGCGAATGGTGTTGCCTCGGCGTTATACACGGCGAGTGATAGTATAATTTATGGCAGTGACAGCCTGCGCGTGGAGTTTGACGTAGCCTTAGACAGCACGTTTGGCCTGCCCTTGCGCTCGAGTCTGGTGAGTTATTATACGCTGGTGCCGGTAGGTGACAGCACGATCACGGCGGGCGATACGATCGCCTATGCGGTGACGGCGCGAGATCAGTATGGCAATGCGATTGCGACGAACGGCGGGATCAATATATTGACGCCGGGTAGCGCAACGGCCGAGATCGTCGAAGGCAGTCCGCTATTATTTGGCGGCACAGCGACAGTTAATTTTAATGTAACCGATACGGTATCGGGCGCATTTAGTGTTCGTGTTGAGAACACGGGCAACCAGGCGGTTATCGGTCAGAGCGGTCTGGTGACGGTGACTCCGGCGGCGGCGGATCATATTGTGTTATTCAGCGGCGTTACGGATTCGATCACGGTTGGCAGTACCCGTTTACTTCAGGTTGCTTTAGAAGATGTTTATACGAACCGTATATCCGGCAGCAGTGTGACGTTTACGCGGACGACAAGCGGCACAGGCTATTTTATTACGCCGGGCAATGCGGATACGGTAGTGACCACGGATGCGAATGGTGTGGCGGCGGCACTTTATACGGCGAGTGATAATATCAGTTTTATGACCGACAGCATCCGCACGCAGATAGGCGTTCTGGTTGACAGTCTTTTTGGTCTGCCCTTGCGTACGGGTGCGGTGAGTTATTATACCTTCAGTCCTGCCGGTGCGCAGGGTTTAACGGTTGGCGATTCGCTGACCTACACGCTGACGGCGCGGGATTTATATGGTAACGGTGTGGTGAATAACGGCAGTGTGTCTGTGAGCACGGCCGGTGGTTTGGGCAGTGTGGATTATGTCGGCGGTCCGGTTTACAGTTTTACCACAGACAGTGTGTTAAACTTTACGCTGACGGACACGGTAGCGGAGAGTTTCCGTGTGCGAGCGGAAAGCAGCGTGAACAGTAATATTTCCGGCCAGAGCGGTGTGGTGACGTATGTGCCGGGTAATGCGGATCATTTTGTATTTTTCGCTTCAAGTTTAGATTCGATCAATGTTGGTGGTGAGCGTTTGCTGCAGGTTGCCTTGGAGGATGTTTACACAAACCGCTTAGCGGACAGCAGTGTGACGTTTACGCGCTATCGTGGTAACGGTTATTTTGTGAGTGTGGGCAATGCGGATACGGTAGTGACCACGGATGCGAATGGTGTTGCCTCGGCGTTATACACGGCGAGTGATAGTATAATTTATGGCAGTGACAGCCTGCGCGTGGAGTTTGACGTAGCCTTAGACAGCACGTTTGGCCTGCCCTTGCGCTCGAGTCTGGTGAGTTATTATACGCTGGTGCCGGTAGGTGACAGCACGATCACGGCGGGCGATACGATCGCCTATGCGGTGACGGCGCGAGATCAGTATGGCAATGCGATTGCGACGAACGGCGGGATCAATATATTGACGCCGGGTAGCACAACGGCCGAGATCGTCGAAGGCAGTCCGCTATTATTTGGCGGCACAGCGACAGTTAATTTTAATGTGACCGATACGGTATCGGGCGCATTTAGTGTTCGTGTTGAGAACACGGGCAACCAGGCGGTTATCGGTCAGAGCGGTCTGGTGACGGTGACTCCGGCGGCGGCGGATCATATTGTGCTATTCAGCGGCGTTACGGATTCGATCACGGTTGGCAGTACCCGTTTACTTCAGGTTGCTTTAGAAGATGTTTATACGAACCGTATATCCGGCAGCAGTGTGACGTTTACGCGGACGACAAGCGGCACAGGCTATTTTATTACGCCGGGCAATGCGGATACGGTAGTGACCACGGATGCGAATGGTGTGGCGGCGGCACTTTATACGGCGAGTGATAATATCAGTTTTATGACCGACAGCATCCGCACGCAGATAGGCGTTCTGGTTGACAGTCTTTTTGGTCTGCCCTTGCGTACGGGTGCGGTGAGTTATTATACCTTCAGTCCTGCCGGTGCGCAGGGTTTAACGGTTGGCGATTCGCTGACCTACACGCTGACGGCGCGGGATTTATATGGTAACGGTGTGGTGAATAACGGCAGTGTGTCTGTGACGCGGCCGGTGGTTTGGGCAGTGTGGATTATGTCGGCGGTCCGGTTTACAGTTTTACCACAGACAGTGTGTTAAACTTTACGCTGACGGACACGGTAGCGGAGAGTTTCCCGTGTGCGAGCGGAAAGCAGCGTGAACAGTAATATTTCCGGCCCAGAGCGGTGTGGTGACGTATGTGCCGGGTAATGCGGATCATTTTGTATTTTTCGCTTCAAGTTTAGATTCGATCAATGTTGGTGGTGAGCGTTTGCTGCAGGTTGCCTTAGAGGATGTTTACACAAACCGCTTAGCGGACAGCAGTGTGACGTTTACGCGCTATCGTGGTAACGGTTATTTTGTGAGTGTGGGCAATGCGGATACGGTAGTGACCACGGATGCGAATGGTGTTGCCTCGGCGTTATACACGGCGAGTGATAGTATAATTTATGGCAGTGACAGCCTGCGCGTGGAGTTGCGTAGCCTTAGACAGCACGTTTAGTACTGCCCTTGCGCTCGATCTGGTGAGCATTACTATACGCTGGTGCCGGTAGGTGACAGCACGATCACGGCGGGCGATACGATCGCCTATGCGGTGACGGCGCGAGATCAGTATGGCAATGCGATTGCGACGAACGGCGGGATCAATATATTGACGCCGGGTAGCACAACGGCCGAGATCGTCGAAGGCAGTCCGCTATTATTTGGCGGCACAGCGACAGTTAATTTTAATGTGACCGATACGGTATCGGGCGCATTTAGTGTTCGTGTTGAGAACACGGGCAACCAGGCGGTTATCGGTCAGAGCGGTCTGGTGACGGTGACTCCGGCGGCGGCGGATCATATTGTGTTATTCAGCGGCGTTACGGATTCGATCACGGTTGGCAGTACCCGTTTACTTCAGGTTGCTTTAGAAGATGTTTATACGAACCGTATATCCGGCAGCAGTGTGACGTTTACGCGGACGACAAGCGGCACAGGCTATTTTATTACGCCGGGCAATGCGGATACGGTAGTGACCACGGATGCGAATGGTGTGGCGGCGGCACTTTATACGGCGAGTGATAATATCAGTTTTATGACCGACAGCATCCGCACGCAGATAGGCGTTCTGGTTGACAGTCTTTTTGGTCTGCCCTTGCGTACGGGTGCGGTTGTTTATTATACACTTATACCCGCTGCGGACAGCACATTTGCTGCCGGAGATACGTTAGATTACATTGTTACAGTCGGGATCAGTTCGGTAATGCCACAGAAAATAATGGGACTGTTTTAATAACAACTGTGGGTAGCAGCACAGCAGAAATTATTGCCGGTTCTTTCAGTTTTGCCGACAGCAGTTTTCTCAATTTTTCTGTTACGGATACCGTGACGGGTGAATTCTTTATACGTGTCGTAAATACACTGAACTCGAACATCTCCGGACAAAGCGGCTTACTGAATATTGTACCAAGCGATTTAGATTATGTTGTGATCCGCACTGCGGCGAATAATGGTGGAGAGGCCTTCGGGGATACAACCGTAAGCGCGAATACGACCACTACTTTATTTGCCGCGGGTTACGATGTTTATACGAACTATCGTTCGGACGTAATTGTCGACTGGAGCGGATCCGGTTTGACAAACCCGGTCAGTGGAAATGGCACATTTTATAATTTTACTCCGGTCATCGCTCCGGATGCAGGGCGAATTCTCGCTCAGAGTGCAGTCCCCGGTGTTTCAGCAGATTCGACTGGATTGATAACGGTTATTACCGGTAACCTGGCGCAGCTACGAATTCAGACAGCACGGGGATCAAATCAGGGTATCTTGACGGATACAACGATTACGACGGATGATTCTCTTATTGTTTATGCAGCAGGTTATGATATTCAAGGTAATTACCTTGGTGAATTCGCCGCGAATTGGAGCATTACAAACAATATCGGTCAATTTATAACAACCGACGGTCAGGATAGTATAATTTTTGATGCAACAACGAGCTGCATCTGGATTAATTCGTGCAATGCGTGTCGGAAGTCCGAATATTGTTGATTTCAGCGGTTTAATTACCGTAAATCCGGGCGCTGTTTCTTACCTTTTAGTTCGTGATGCTCCGGATGGCGGAGGAAATGAATTCGGTGGCGCGACAATTACGATCGGAAGTATGCTGCGGTTTTATTCAGCCGGCTATGATGCAGATTCGAACTATGTCGCGGATGTAAATGTTGATTGGCGGCATACAGGCAATCTTTCCGGGTTCAGTGATACAACGACGATTGATAATCTGACCTTATTCCCCATGCGACCGGGAAGCGGAATCATCTATACCGAAAACGGTTCAGCATGGACAGATGACTCTACTGGAACAATCACTGTTCAGAGCGGGACGCTGCGTCGAATTGCGATTAGAACCGGACCGAATAACGGTGGTGAAGAACTTGCTGATTCAATATTTGCCGCGGGCGATACAATTGCTCTCTATTCTGCCGGGTACGATGTCGAAGATAATTATCTCGGAGATCAAAATGTTGCCTGGCTCGTTGAAGGTGACACAATCGGATTTTTTGATGTTGATTCAGGCTCTTCGAATATTTTCAGGTTTACGACTGTCAATTTTGCCCTATTCCGTATAAACAGCGGACAGTTGTCGGATAATTCAGGTATAATTGATGTTGCTGCCGGTGCACCAGACAGTGTGCGAGCAGTTTCAGCAACATTTTTCAGCGGTGAGGCAAATGCGGTTGTATCCGATGATCCTGAAATTGAAATTTTAGACGCCTTTAACAATCCTGTACCGAATGTACCTGTTGTCTGGTTCACTGACACCGGTGGAAATCTCACACCGGCAATCTCCAAACACAAATTCTCTTGGGCGCGTTTCTGCCACCTGGCAATTAAAGAGTTCAGTCGGACCTGATTCTGCAATTGCACGTGTGGCTAGTATCTCCGATTCAATTGTGTTCAGAGCGAACGTATTATCTTCAGCGGCAAACAGAATTTCGCTGAATGCCGGAAATAATCAATCCGATACTGTCAGGAACACAGCTTCCGGTGCAGTTTCGAGTGTTTGTGGAGGATAGTCTGGGGAATCCGGTTAACGGCGTTTCAATCGTCTTCAATGCAAGTACATTTCCGGCCGGTGGTGGCGATTTCTCATTTTTCCCGAATTCTGCTGTTACCACCGGTAGCAGTGGTTTCGCTTCAATTCTTTTTACGCTTGGCTCAAAAATAGGTACCTATACAATCGAAGCCCGTGGTGGTGTTTCTGGCCTCATTGGCGATCCCGTCATATTTACAGCAACGGCAACAGCGGATGTTGCAGACAGCCTTATTATTGTCTCGGGAAATCAGCAGACCGGAACCGCGGGTGATACGTTGAGTCTATTCGCACGTGTGCGGGTTGTAGGATCAATATTTGAATCCTGTTTCCGGACAGAATGTAACCTGGAGTCCAACTTCAGATGGGCAAACCACCGATGCCTCAGTATTATCAGACTCGGTTGGTATTGCAGAAACGCAATGGATTCTACGAACACAGTCAGGTGCAGATACGTTGGCAACCAGTGCCGGGGCGGCATCGACTCAATTTACGGCGAATGTTCTTCCCGATATAGCAGATTCAATTTCAATTTTCAGTGGTAACAACACAACAACCTTTGCGGGGGGCGGGCGCGTTCTCCGGGCCCAGGTGTTTGATCAATATAATAACGCTGTGCCCGACGTGACCGTACGCTTTGCGCCGACATCGCGTGTTTCAAATCCAATAACCACGACGAACGCGAGCGGTATTTCCTCAAGTACTTATACCGCACCGGCAAATCTAGATTCAAGTACAGCGATAGCTTTTATCGAATCACCAGCGGATACAGCACGGTTCAAGATCTTCGCCGTGCGTTATATTGCAAATTCATTGTCACCGGATGTTGCAGAACCGGGAGATACGCTTAATTTTTACGTCCATGTATCAAATCCGGGCATTGATTCAGTATTTCTGGATACATCCCAGACAACCTTAAGTTTTAGTGACGGAACCTATATAACAACGGCACAACTGGATTCTCCTCTTTTCCTGATTCCACGCACAGCGCCAGTTACCCTGAGATTTGCCGGAGCAATTCTCGATAGCGCTTTTTCAATGGGAAACTATACTCCTGAGATGACATTCAGTGCAACTTCCGGCGGTGATCCGGTTACCGGAACTTTATCGGCAAATGTCGGGGAGTTTTCCGTACAACCGATTTCAATCCGTTCAATTGCCATAATCGGTCTGCCGGGGAATACAATCAGTGCCGGCGATACAATACCGACCGTTCAGATGCTCGTCCAAAACAACAGTCCCTATACCATTCGAACTCTCACGGATAGCTTAATAATTTCACCGGCGGAGAATTTTGTACGTATCCCATCGGTAACTAATCCGGATTCGATACTTCCGGGTGAGCAGGCCACATTTCGTTATGCTGTTGTTATCCCGGTCGGTGCATTGGGAGCCTATTCAATTGACGGTTATATCAGCGGGATTACCGTTCCGGGCAACAATTTTGTTTTTGACAATGAATCTGCTCAAACAGATTCGTTCACAGTAGTTTCAGGAGCAAATATCACGCTGGTGAGCTTCACTCCGACAACAGTTTCAACAGGACAATCGGTAGGTTTTGATGTCGTACTCAACAACAGTGGTGCAGCGAATGTGTTATTGAATCAGTCTCAAACGACATTTGAATTTGGCGGACAGACGTTTAATCTCGACGGTAATCAGGTTATTTCCTCGACCTCCAATTCAACCTTACAATTTACCGATGCAGCTGTATCGTTGGGTGTCGGCACATATGAAGGAACACTGATTCTTGCTGGCACAGAGAATGGTGCTTCTTTCCGTGATACCTTATTAACTGGTGCAGCAGACAGCCTTGTGGTTCAATCGTCGGGTATTCTGACGCTTGCTTCGCTAACGCTGAGTGATACAGTAGTGAGCCAGGGTGAGAGCGGTCAGACGGTGAGTTTATCCGTGACCAACACGGGAACCGCCGCGGCGCGCATCACGTCAGCCGACAGCATTATGTGGTCTTATAACTCGGTTTACACACTGAATCTGTCCTCGGGTCAGAGTTTTCCACTGACGATCAGCGGTGGTGATACATCGACGCTGATCTATACTGTGACTGTTTCGGCGACAGCCCCGACCGGCAGCGATACGTTGCGTGCCCGCGTGGCCTATGAAGATGTAAACAGCGGTGTTGACAGTTCGGCTTCGGATGCCGGTGTTTATGCTGCGTGGGATGTTCAGAGCCGTTCACGTCTGTTGGTTACGGCTGTGCGTAACTCGGCGGGTCGCGTGAGCCAGGGTCAGAATAATCTGGCGGTGGAGATAGATATAGAGAACACGGGGGCTGTAGCGGCGGTCGTAACGACATCCGACAGTGTCGGTTTACAGTTTTTAAATAATAATGGTAATACGGTGACATTAAGTACACCGTTTTTACCGGACACGGTCAGTGGTTTATCGACCCAGACCTATACATTTACAGTCGACATCAGCCCAACGGCGGCGACCGGTATCGATTCGATGCGCGGCTTTGTCATCGGTCGTAATGTACGTTCCGGTGCAGTAACGTCTTCAACAGGTTCCTACGGCGCAGGCTGGCAGGTCCAGACGCCGCCGTCGATTGTGATCAATTCGATATTTAATACTTTATCGCAGGTAAACAGTGGTCAGGAAGATCTTTTAGTTGAGATGCGTCTGCGCAATGCAGGCGGCGCGACGGCAGTGATCGATAGTGTCGGTTTATTTACGACACCTTCGGGATTCATCACCGACAGTCTTGTCGCAGCGCTTGATTCGCTGCTGGGCGGACTGCGGGATACGGTTGTGTTTGATGTTGATGTATCGGCCCTATTTACCGGCAGTCTGGATATAGACGGTTTTGTCCGTTACCGTGATGGTAATGATACGACGCGTGCTTTTGTGGACAGTTTTGCGGTGAACACGCACCGCTGGCAGGTTGGCACGGAGGGCGCACTGGTGGTTGACAGTGTTTATACAAACGTGCCGACGCTGAGTCTGGGTCAGGGCGGCGTTTTAGTCAATGCCGTGGTGCGTAACGGCGGTGATGCGGCAGTGCGCGTTGATTCACTGCGTCTGACATTCGACGGTCTGGTGAATCATCCGGTGATGTCGGGCGTGCGTACGTCCCCGGTATTGCCATCGGTATTGAATGCGGGTCAGAGTTTTGTGTCGTCATTCAATATATCAGCAGCGTCGGCCCCGCGGGACAGCGGTTATATTACGCTGGATATGCAGGCTTTCGGCACGGATCAGATCACATCGGTATTCGTAAGTACCTTGGGTGCGGCGCAGACGGATTCGGTACTGCTGCAGACGCCGGCGGATGTGCGTGTTGTATCGATAACCAATCCGGCGAGTGTGACGCAGGGCGAAGATAATATACTGGATACGCTGATTGTGCGTAACTTCGGCACGGCCTCAGCGCAGGTCAACAATGTTCTGTTAGATTTTCAGCGCGGAAATACGTGGTATAACCGTGAGTTGCTCAGTCCGGTTACATTTCCGGTAATGCTGGCCGGCGGCGGGGTGGATACAGTTATTTATGAAGTAGACGTGCTGTCCTCGGCACCGTTAGGCGTAGATTCCCTGCGTGGGCGGGTACAATATGTTGAGTTAAACCGCAGTCTGAGTGTCCGGGATACATCATCCTATCTGTCGTCGTGGCAGGTATTTGGTTCAGGCGGCATCAATGTATTAAGCGTGCAGTCGGCCTTTGACTCGGTGAGCACGGGTCAGGACAGCATTTTTGTTCAGGTTCGCGTAGGCAATTCAGGCAATAATTCGGTGATCGTTGATTCACTGCGTCTGGCGATGATTCGCGGTCTGTATGTCGACAGTACATTGATATTAACACCGGGAACGGTATTAGACAGTGCGTCGACGGCGCTGTATGATTTTTATGTAACGATTGATTCGCTTTCGCCGACCGGCATCGAGATATTAAATGCCCGGGTCTACGGCCGCGACAGTTTTGATAACAGCGATGTATCGGATGTGAATTCGGATACGACGGATACGTGGTTGATTCAGCGTGCGGTGACGCTTGCCATGATCGCAGTCAGCCCGGTAGAAGTATCGCAGGGTCAGGTGATCAGCCCGCAGGTGCGCCTGCGCAATACCGGCGATGCCCGTCTGGTAGTCGACACATCACAGACACGTCTGCAGGTTGGCGGGGTACCGCGCAGTTTGACGGATGTGCTGCTATTGGCCGGCAACAGTTTGGATACGCTGGTATTTGCCACGGACAGTGTGTTGAGCGCTCCGGGACTTTATCCGTATCAGTTGCGTGTGGTCGGAGTAGAAAATGGCTCATCCTACGACCGTGTGTTTACGCTGACAGATCTTCTGGTGGAGAGTGCGGGTGCGCTGGTAATCGATAGTCTGGTTGCATCAGCGGATACGGTGACCCAGAGTATGGATACGCTTGTGACGGTTTATGTATCGAATACGGGTGAAGCGGATGTATTCGTTGACAGTGTGACGGTTTCACCCTATGGCGAACCGCTGTCGCTGAATCCGGCAATACCGTTCAGTCTTGCCGGCGGATCTTCACAGGGATTTATTTCACGGGTAAATATCCCTGCATTAGCGGATACGGGCCAGATAACAATGACAGCACGTACACAGGGTCGTGATGCGAACAGCGGGCTTACCGTGTTAGACACGACCGAAAGTGTCAGCGCGAACTGGGTCGTCTTGAGTTCGCCTTTGATCGCCGTAGATTCACTCTATTCAGACAGTGTTGTGGTATTGGGCCAGAGCGGCATTCTGCTGAATGTGCGCCTGGTTAACAGCGGTCAGACGCCGGTTGAGATCACATCATTGACAATCAATGATCGTATCGGTTTGTATGCCCACCGCAGTCCGTCCCTGCCGGTGATATTAGGTGGAAACAGCAGTGTGACGCTGGTGGATACAATATCGGTGGCGGCGAACTCGGCGACGGGTAGTGATACCCTGACCGCATCGGTCGCTTTTACGAACACCATCTCCGGTGATACACAAAACTTTACCAGTCCGACACAATGGATCTGGACGATCGAATCTTCATCGTTAATTGATATTGTATCTGTAACGACCTCACCTGTATTTGTCAGTCAAGGTCAAAACGCAATACCGGTTCGTTTAAGATTGCGAAATGCCGGTTTTGCTCAGACACGGATTGACAGTCTGTTTCTTGAATATACAAGTGGTAATTTCAATTATACAATTGGAGCGCCAATACCTGCCATACCGGCTGTAATTAATGCAGGTGCAAGTCTGGATTTTAATTACCTCGTCAATATCACTCCTGCCGCTAATCTCGGACCTGATACAATAAATGCCCGGGGTTATTTTACGGAAATAAGCACAAACCGCAGGGATAGTCTATTCAATGCCCTGAGTACCGATGAGTGGACCGTCCAACAGCGTCCGGCTGCAATTATCGATAGTGTCAGAATAACGCCTTCACTAGCCGGAGTGGGTCAAAATAATTTGATTGGAAGTCTGTATCTGCGCAATCCGAGTGCTCCTTTCCGGGCAACAGCGCGTATCGACAGCGTTGATTTGAATTTTCTTATAGATGCCGCAAATGCGGATACAAATTTTTCAATAAGAAAATTAGCAACACCTGTTCTACCGTTTACATTGAGCCCCGGACAAAGTTCGGTGGTTAATTTTGACGTGGATATAAATATTGATGCTCTGGATACAATCTATACGATAGATGGTTATGCTGAGTTTACTGATATTAATGATGGCACGGGTTTTTCCATTCCCTCAGCCTTATTAGCAGATACACTCGATGTCAGAGCAGTCTCCGGCTTGTTAATCACTGATTTAAGTATTGTACCGGATACTGTAAGCCAGGGTCAGGATAGTATTGTTACTACGGTTATATTCCGCAATACAGACAATAGTCCATTGCGAATTGAAAGTTCTACACTGAATTTTGCTCCGGGTAACAACGAATTTCAGCGATTTTTGCTCAATAACCGATCAACGCCTTTCATGCTGGAAGGAAATGCCACTGATACTCTTGAATATTTTGTTATCGGCAGCAGTAATGTTTTAGGTGATATTTCGGTTACAGCAATTATATCCGGTCTTGACAGCATATCTCAAACTTCTGTTTCTGACACAGCACAAACACTGCTTCATGTTCAAACCCCGGCGGCACCGGCATGGGCAGGCTCAACCCAGCCCGCAACTTTGGATATCGGTGATACAGTCCAGTTTGTTATATCAGTCGTTAATACCGGTGAAACACGAATCGATCTGGATTCCACGCGAACTTCGCTAATTTTAGAAAATACACCGATTATCATTTTCTTGTCGGATACATCCGATCAGACGATAAGTGGCCCGGGAGATACTACCATCCTGGTTTTCCGTCCGACAGAAATAACAGGTATACCGTCGGGCGTTGATTACGGAATCGAAGTTAATCTGGCAGGATCAGCATCTGGCAGCAATTTCTCCCGCACGTTTCAGGCCGGCCAGGTTTCCGTGGGTGGTCAGGTCTTTTTCGGACCGGCGGCGATTAATCCATCGATTGCACTTCAGGGCCAGGATTCAATTCTTGTCACATTTCAACTGGGTAACAATGGCATCCCGCTAGGAATCGACACATCAGGAACCACACTCATCTTTCGTGATGAATCGGCAACTGAGGTTCTCGTGCCTTCCCTGACGCGAATTGATACACTCACGCTTCTGCAAACCATACCGAACAATACGTTCCGTTATATTTTTAACGTTCCTGCAGATTTTTCGACAGGAGCCATTGATATCCAGGCTCGGGTCAGCCTGGACGGTGGGAATTTAATTCGCCTGTCTATTCAGGATTACATCACTTTTAACGTGTTAAGCGCAGGAAATGCCGCCTATGTTGATAATTCAATAACCGGCAACCTTGTCGTACCCGGACAGACGACCCTGTTGACATTGGCCTTAGCTGACAGCGGTACCTCTGATATCATTCTGAATCCGGACTCTACATATCTCGAGATCGATTTTCCGGTTCCGCAAAGAACTTATCTTTCGGGCAATTATATCCTTCCTGCACAGGATACGTCGACTGTAACATTTGAACCGCTACTTATTCCCGGCTCTGTCACACCGGGTGCATACGAGATTACCCTGCACGTGGAAGGCAGACAGGAAAATAATGATATATATTTAACAGATCTTGTACTCAGCGATTCAATGTTTGTCCAAAATCCGGGTATTCTGACGCTTGCTTCGCTAACGCTGAGTGATACAGTAGTGAGCCAGGGTGAGAGCGGTCAGACGGTGAGTTTATCCGTGACCAACACGGGAACCGCCGCGGCGCGCATCACGTCAGCCGACAGCATTATGTGGTCTTATAACTCGGTTTACACACTGAATCTGTCCTCGGGTCAGAGTTTTCCACTGACGATCAGCGGTGGTGATACATCGACGCTGATCTATACTGTGACTGTTTCGGCGACAGCCCCGACCGGCAGCGATACGTTGCGTGCCCGCGTGGCCTATGAAGATGTAAACAGCGGTGTTGACAGTTCGGCTTCGGATGCCGGTGTTTATGCTGCGTGGGATGTTCAGAGCCGTTCACGTCTGTTGGTTACGGCTGTGCGTAACTCGGCGGGTCGCGTGAGCCAGGGTCAGAATAATCTGGCGGTGGAGATAGATATAGAGAACACGGGGGCTGTAGCGGCGGTCGTAACGACATCCGACAGTGTCGGTTTACAGTTTTTAAATAATAATGGTAATACGGTGACATTAAGTACACCGTTTTTACCGGACACGGTCAGTGGTTTATCGACCCAGACCTATACATTTACAGTCGACATCAGCCCAACGGCGGCGACCGGTATCGATTCGATGCGCGGCTTTGTCATCGGTCGTAATGTACGTTCCGGTGCAGTAACGTCTTCAACAGGTTCCTACGGCGCAGGCTGGCAGGTCCAGACGCTGCCGTCGATTGTGATCAATTCGATATTTAATACTTTATCGCAGGTAAACAGCGGTCAGGAAGATCTTTTAGTTGAGATGCGTCTGCGCAATGCAGGCGGCGCGACGGCAGTGATCGATAGTGTCGGTTTATTTACGACACCTTCGGGATTCATCACCGACAGTCTTGTCGCAGCGCTTGATTCGCTGCTGGGCGGACTGCGGGATACGGTTGTGTTTGATGTTGATGTATCGGCCCTATTTACCGGCAGTCTGGATATAGACGGTTTTGTCCGTTACCGTGATGGTAATGATACGACGCGTGCTTTTGTGGACAGTTTTGCGGTGAACACGCACCGCTGGCAGGTTGGCACGGAGGGCGCACTGGTGGTTGACAGTGTTTATACAAACGTACCGACGCTGAGTCTGGGTCAGAGCGGAGTTTTAGTCAATGCCGTGGTGCGTAACGGCGGTGATGCGGCAGTGCGCGTTGATTCACTGCGTCTGACATTCGACGGTCTGGTGAATCATCCGGTGATGTCGGGTGTGCGCACGTCACCGGTATTGCCATCGGTATTGAATGCGGGTCAGAGTTTTGTGTCGTCATTCAATATATCAGCAGCGTCGGCGCCGCGGGACAGCGGTTATATTACGCTGGATATGCAGGCTTTCGGCACGGATCAGATCACATCGGTATTCGTAAGTACCTTGGGTGCGGCGCAGACGGATTCGGTACTGCTGCAGACGCCGGCGGATGTGCGTGTTGTATCGATAACGAATCCGGCGAGTGTGACGCAGGGCGAAGATAATATACTGGATACGCTGATTGTGCGTAACTTCGGCACGGCCTCAGCGCAGGTCAACAATGTTCTGTTAGATTTTCAGCGCGGAAATACGTGGTATAACCGTGAGTTGCTCAGTCCGGTTACATTTCCGGTAATGCTGGCCGGCGGCGGGGTGGACACAGTTATTTATGAAGTAGACGTGCTGTCCTCGGCACCGTTAGGCGTAGATTCCCTGCGTGGGCGGGTACAATATGTTGAGTTAAACCGCAGTCTGAGTGTCCGGGATACATCATCCTATCTGTCGTCGTGGCAGGTATTTGGTTCAGGCGGCATCAATGTATTAAGCGTGCAGTCGGCCTTTGACTCGGTGAGCACGGGTCAGGACAGCATTTTTGTTCAGGTTCGCGTAGGCAATTCAGGCAATAATTCGGTGATCGTTGATTCACTGCGTCTGGCGATGATTCGCGGTCTGTATGTCGACAGTACATTGATATTAACACCGGGAACGGTATTAGACAGTGCGTCGACGGCGCTGTATGATTTTTATGTAACGATTGATTCGCTTTCGCCGACCGGCATCGAGATATTAAATGCCCGGGTCTACGGGCGTGATAGTTTTGATAACAGCGATGTATCGGATGTGAATTCGGATACGACGGATACGTGGTTGATTCAGCGTGCGGTGACACTTGCCATGATCGCAGTCAGCCCGGTAGAAGTATCGCAGGGTCAGGTGATCAGCCCGCAGGTGCGCCTGCGCAATACCGGCGATGCCCGTCTGGTAGTCGACACATCACAGACACGTCTGCAGGTTGGCGGTGTGCCGCGCAGTTTGACGGATGTGCTGCTATTGGCCGGCAACAGTTTGGATACGCTGGTATTTGCCACGGACAGTGTGTTGAGCGCTCCGGGACTTTATCCGTATCAGTTGCGTGTGGTCGGAGTAGAAAATGGCTCATCCTACGACCGTGTGTTTACGCTGACAGATCTTCTGGTGGAGAGTGCGGGTGCGCTGGTAATCGATAGTCTGGTTGCATCAGCGGATACGGTGACCCAGAGTATGGATACGCTTGTGACGGTTTATGTATCGAATACGGGTGAAGCGGATGTATTCGTTGACAGTGTGACGGTTTCACCCTATGGCGAACCGCTGTCGCTGAATCCGGCAATACCGTTCAGTCTTGCCGGCGGATCTTCACAGGGATTTGTTTCACGGGTAAATATCCCTGCATTAGCGGATACGGGCCAGATAACAATGACAGCCCGCACACAGGGTCGTGATGCGAACAGCGGGCTTACCGTGTTAGACACGACCGAAAGTGTCAGCGCGGACTGGGTGGTCTTAAGTTCGCCTTTGATCGCCGTAGATTCACTCTATTCAGACAGTGTTGTGGTATTGGGCCAGAGCGGCATTCTGCTGAATGTGCGTCTGGTTAACAGCGGTCAGACGCCGGTTGAGATCACATCATTGACAATCAATGATCGTATCGGTTTGTATGCCCACCGCAGTCCGTCCCTGCCGGTGATATTAGGTGGAAACAGCAGTGTGACGCTGGTGGATACAATATCGGTGGCGGCGAACTCGGCGACGGGTAGTGATACCCTGACCGCATCGGTCGCTTTTACGAACACCATCTCCGGTGATACACAAAACTTTACCAGTCCGACACAATGGATCTGGGATGTAGAATCAAGTTCAAATGTTCGGATACTCTCAGTAACAACAACTCCGGAACGTGTCAGCCGGGGGCAGACGGGTATATCTGTACGGGTTAATGTACAAAATCAGGGCGACGCCCGTGCGCGGATCGACGCTGCACAACTTATGTTTAACTCGGAACAGTCAAGCGGTTACACCTACTATAACAGCACCCTGGTTACACCTTTACCGCTGTTCCTGGATGCAGGCAGCGCAGCCATTATTAATTACCTCGTTGCAGTTACGGATACAGCCGTGACCGGTCTGGATTCTCTGGATGCACAATTAAATGGCCAGGTGGTATTAAGCGGATTGCCTGTTATAGTGAATACAGCAGACACGAGAGACAGCTGGACTGTTGAAAGCCGACCAAACCTCGTTATTGATGATATCACCATAACACCGGCAATCGTCAGCACAGGCCAAACCGGTGTCATTGCACGGATCTCGACAGCTAATCTGGATACCAGCGGATTACCGACCGCCACTGCACGCATTTCAGGCGTGGATCTGAATTTCCTGATCAATGGCGGAAATGCGGATACCAATTTTGTAATTGTTCGTCAACCCAACCCGGTAATTCCTTTTAATTTGCCTGCCGGTCAGGATATCGTTACAAGTTTTAATGTGAATGTTGATGTCACTGCACTCGATACACTCTATGAAGTAGATGGCTATATTTCGTATACGGATATTAATGATAATTCGGCGTATGAAATTCTGACGGCAGGAACACAGAGCGATACCCTGATTGTGCAGACCGCAGCTGGTCTGAGTATAAATGAATTCACCATCGCTGCGGATACGCTGAGCCTTGGGCAGGATGATGTCTATGCCACCGCTGTTATACAAAATTTTGGAGCTTCATTGATAACGGTGAATAATGCGACCTTATCATTCAGTATCTCAGATGCCTTATTTGAGAGATTTCTGCAAAACCGAACAACCCCATTCATTTTACCAGGATACACAACAGATACCCTGCTATTTAATATTACAATTGCAGAGGAACAATTCCTTGATAATACAGATGTAACACTGACAGCAAATGTATCCGGAGTGGATAATAACTCGCAAGCAGCTGTTTCTGACAATGCTTTTACAACATTCTTTCTGCAAAGTCCTGCAGATCCGCGCTGGGCTGGCAGAACCTTTCCGGCTGTCACGGATGTGGGTGATACCGTTCAGTTCCGTGTATCAATTAGAAATGAAGGTACTGCGCGCATTGACCTTGACTCTACACAGACTTTTCTCATTCTTGCTGATGTGGATACGATTCCTTTATCCGCTGCATCCGCTCAAACCATAACCGGCAATGGAGATACAACAGAATTAATTTTCCGCGAAGTGATAATTCCTGTTGTCGATCCGGATGATTATGCAGTTCTGGTTCAATTGGGTGGCATCAGCACGGGATATCCGTATTCAGTCACAATTTCTGCTGGACAGGTAACGGTAGGTGGAGATATCTTCTTCGCCGGTGGCAGCGTTACACAAGATGAAATACTTCGTGGAGATACAGATATTCTGGCGACTATTCTTGTCGGAAACAGCGGTGGGTCATCATTGACTATCGATTCTATGGTACGACGATTCTCTTTGTACATCGGATGAGCGGTGATACGCTCATCCCACCGGAACAACCACCATTAAGAAGAATTGACGGTCTGGACACGCTGCGGTCAAATTTGATCAGCCGATTGGAATATGAATTCGATATTCCGGCTGATTTTCCGGTCAACCGTTTAGGTGATTATGATATTCTTGGACGCATCAGTCTGGATAACGGTACCCTTGTAAGAACGTCTCTACCGCTGGCCAGTCTTTACTGTCTTCAGCAGTGCAGAAATATCTTTTATATCACCGTTACCAATACAACAAGTAGTTCCGCGCCAGACCGTCAGCCTACGCGTAAATCTGGATAATACGGGAACTTCGAGTTTAACACTCATTCCAGATTCAACTTATCTGGAAGTTGATTTTCCACAGCAGCGCCGTGGATTCCTGACCGGCAATTTCATACTTCCGGCTGACACCTCGAGCAGTGTTGATTTTCTGTCTTTTACTGTTCCGGCTTTGACACCGGTTGATACAAGTTATTCAGTAATAATACGTCTTTATGGCCGACAGGTGAATGGCGATACACTGATTGACACCCTTGCGCTTGATCCGCTGGATGTATTGATACCGGCCACGCTCACTGTGAGTGATATTCAGATTACCCAGGATCGTGTACGCTGGGGCCAGACTGATATCCGTGTCAATTACACAGTTCAAAATAATGGTCAATCCGATGCACTATTCCGCACACTGGTGCCGCATTTCTGGCGAGATATCACTGAAGTCAGCACCGAATGGGTATTGTCAACGATAGCACCAGAGCTCCCCGATACACTGACGGCCGGATTATCCCGAACATACAATGCCAGTTACGTACTTACATCACAAGCGACGAGCGGAACCGTCTTCCCACGGCCCGATCTGCGTTACAGTGATCTGCACACACAGGCGTTTACAGATCAGTTTACAAGCAGTATAAATTTTGACAGTGTCGAGGTCATCCAGCCGGCTTTTGTGAGAGTGGACAGCCTGCGTCTAATCGCTCCGAATTCACCGCGAGTGAACGAAAATCAGGAATTCACCTTACGCTTTGTTGTCTCTAATACAGGTGCGGATACGGTAGCGTCAATTTATTTCAGTCTGTTACAGGATTCGCTGGTTGTGGCTACATTTAACCGCGGAAACCTGGCACCTTTTTCGACATTTAATTTTGATACAACATGGTCGATAGCCTCCGCTGCGCAATATATCTACCGATTCCGGATTGATTCCGCATTTGATGTAACGACGGGATCTCTCGTGGATGTGGGTGAATCCGTTGATCCGGTTGAAACAATAATTGTCCAGACGCCGGCAAATCTGCAATTAGTCAGCGCGATTATATCGCCAGTAGGCGCAATAGATGGTACAGTATCAGTCGGGCAGACCTTTAATTTGCGCACAACAGTAACAAATTCGGGAGAGGCTGCATATGATAACGGGCAGTTACGTCTCACTGTACCAGCGAATTATCAGATTATCGGTGGATTAACCGACCGGCTCTTTTCACCAACAGGCACGGCGACCTGGCAGATTCGTGCGACGGCATTGACAACAGGTGCCCCGGATACATTACAACTCGCGCTTATTGACAGCGCAATGGATGTAAATACACGGGAGAACGCCCCGGTCAACAGTTTTGACCAGCAGGTAACTGTCGTCACTGAGCCGGCTGCCGCTGCAAATATCTTATTGAGTATAACCGCACCTGCCGGAGCCGTGGATTCAGTCGTTTCTACACAACAATTCTTTACTGTACGTGCCGATGTTAATTTTATAAACAGCATTGCAGATACCGGCCGGAGTGCTGAAATTCTTTTACCTGAAGGATTTGCAGTTGCCACGAGTTCGGTTAAGCAATTAGCGGATAGTGTCTCATCCGGTTTTGTCACCTGGCAACTTGTTGCCCCTGATTCGGCAACACTGCTTCCTGCGGAAATTAGAGTAAACACCACCGCCCGTGATGGAAATAGCGGCGGGTTATTTACCAGCACGTCCGGCCCGCTCGCAATAAGCGTCGTCACACGACCCGTTGTGAATATCGCATCGGCCAGGATTATTGCTCCCGAAGGTGCGGTTGACGGAACAGTTATCAGCCGGTCAGACCTTTACGATCGAGGCAGCAATAACAAAACAAGGTACGGCTGGAATTACCAGTGGTGACAGCGGTCAGGTGACCATCGATCTTCCCGCTCTGTTTACCTTGTCAGCTGGAGAAACGGATATCAAGAACTACAGGCCGGGTGATCGGATCCGCTGGACACTTGATGTTGATCCATACCAGGCAAAACGACAAGCATGGATATCCGCACCCTGCTGCGCAGTCTTCGTGACGCCGCGGAGAGTGGAAGACGCCAGTCTGTGATTCAGATTGAGAAGACGCAAGATCTGCTGAACCAACTGTATTCGATGGGTGACCTACCGGTGACTAATGATGTGAACGATTCAATCCGCATCAGACTGCTGAATACACCCGACGATGAAAATACGAATCAACCTGCGGCATCGCTGGTTGATACACTGAATCTGATGTCACTATTGAAAATCAGGGCAGCATTCAACTGAGTGCCAGCACAGCAAATCCTCAAACGGTATCAACGAGTCAGCCTTTTAACTTTGGCATTGTCGTAGACAGTCTCAATGTAAGCAATGCGATTGCAACCATTATCCTGCCGCCAGGTTTTTCAACACCCGATGATATTGTGCCGCTGGATAGCGCCCCTGACCTGGCGTGTAACGACTGCATCGAGTATAATAGATACTCTGCAAAATATTCGTGTTGACGCTTTGGGCTTTGATGAAAACAGCGGGACGATCGTGGCAGCCTCGGTACAATATCCGATTCGTATCGAACAACATTTAATGGTGGAACTCGACACGGCTATTATTTCACCAGAGACATTTATACGTTAATAAAATAAGGAGGATATTATGTTAACAGCCAAACGTGTAATAATCGCAACTATAAGCGGATTTATTTTTGGTTTATTCTGTACATACTTAGCAAGTTCTGGACCTGACCCTGTTGATAATACCACAAAAATGATAATTATATTTAGCCGTGGATTGATGGGTTTTACAATCGGTATTAGCGCAATTAGACTGAATTGGTGGCTACATGGAATCGTGATTGGTTTAATCGGAAGTATTGTGATGACCTTTCCAGTTTTAGATCAAACTGCAATCGCGATTGGTACAATGGTAATGGGAGGTGTTTATGGATTATTAACCGAGTTAATTACCACAAAACTCTTTAAAGCACCATCAGTTTACACTAAATAACAATTTACAGTACAATTGAGCTAATTATAGCCGGAGTGGCAACTGTCTTAATTTATATACCAAAAGATTAATAATAACAAATACTTAAAATCATCATAACGGTTTGTTTATTAAAACAATATTCAATAACTTTTTGTATTGAAAAATGAATAATAAAAAGGAGACAATAATGTCAGTAGCAAAAGTAACCGAGATCATAGCGTCCTCAAAAATAAGTTTTGATGATGCAATCAAAACCGGATTAAAACGTGCCGATAAAACCCTGAACGGAATTAAAAGCGCCTGGGTGGCGAATCAACAAGTTACAGTTAACAAAGGTAATGTAAGTGAATATCGTGTCACTTTGAAAATTACCTTCCTACTAGAAGACTAATATCGATTTAATTGTGGTGTGCAGCTGGCAAAGATATTTTGCCACTCACACCCAAAATCGATTATATCGTTAAATTATTAAAAATTATTCATGATTTACAATCCACAAGTAAATAATATAAAATTAAGTGGTTATACTGTTTCCCAACCAAGCTCCGAAGAACTAATATTTTATAAATCTTGGAAAGAATCCTTGTTACCATTTATAATGGTATTTGGTTTCTTTATTCTGTGGTACTACGGGTTAATGTCAGCAACGGGTCACAGCGATCCAAATCTAATTACCCGTATATATAAAATTATTTCTGAGGAACCGCCTCTATTAATATTCTTCCTTGTTCCGTTAGTAATATTACTTCCACTGCTATATAGATTAGGTAGCAAGGTGCTGAATAAGGAAAAATATTATATTAACGGGAAACGTGGCATAATCATGCAGAATAATAGATTAGTAACAGCATTTGCTGATATAAAAGCAATAAAGTCACAAAAATCTGAATTAATAGTTGAATTGCATGATGGTGATAAAATCCGATTAATAAAATCAAGTAGTTCTTTACAGCTAAAAAATATAGCAGGAATTATTTCAATGCTTACTAAAATTGACATCAACTAAATAAAATATCATAGGAGTATCAATATGAAAAATATACTAAAAGGTTCAATATTATTAATGGTGATTCTAATCATTGGATGCGGCAGCGCCGATAAAAATAAAGTAGATAATTTTCTTGATGATTACGAGAAAGTAGTGGTAAAATGGGAAGAGAAAATAGCTGACGGTGAGTTCTCGGAAGCAGATTCCGATGAAATGAATAAAATATTGATGGATATGGAAGAGGATATTAAAGAACTCCAAAATGTTGATAAATGGAATGTAAAACAGCAGGAAAGATACGCCAAACTTTCAGAACGGACGATGGATGCTGTCTTTAAATCAATGAATATACCCGGAGAATTTTCTTACTAAAAACTTAATTAGACCAAATTAAAATGAAGATAATTATAACATTACTAATTGCAATTACCACTCTGTTTGCTAACCCCTTACTACCTCCATCTGGTGGCAGCGGCTGGATGCCCTCCTATACTACAAACATCGGGATTACCTTTACTAATCCGCCGAGTGCGGGGCAGGATTTTGCCCGCGTGAACGGCGTGGTTTCCAACCCTGCTATTCTTACCGGATTGGGACTTACCGGAATTACCAAGAACAGTAAGGCAGTTGTAACGCCATTCTATCAAGCCGGGTTCACGGTTACGGAAAGCGGAAAAAAGTTTAATCCTGCAATTATTAAAATCACAGTAGGCAGTCAATACGTGGTAGTTTCGCCACAGCGGAGTGGCAATGCTGTTAAGGCTCTCGCCCTTGGCGATAAAAATGCTAAACCACCAAATGGCAACGGCTGGATGCCCTCCTGGAGTACAAACATCGGGATTACCTTTACCAATCCGCCCAATAATGGTGTTGGTTTTAGCAAAGTGAATGGCACAGTTTCACAACCGGAGGTATTGCAGAAAATGGGTTTCCCAAATGTAGCGGTAGGCGATAAAATTACAATGGCACAGGAAGAACCTTTAAAATTTAATAATACGGATAAAGCACTTGTACGCATTAGCACCGCCAATTTTTACGAAGTGTATGTAGTAGAGAATGGCGGTAAGCTGGTACCCGTCTATAAGTATTGGTAAAATTGACGGATTTATTGGAATAATATTCCTAATACATTGGTAATCTTTTTAAATGAAATTATCACCTGAACAACATAAAGAACTAACAGGGACATTAAAAGCCCGTTTTGAGAATAATATGAACCGCCATATGGGTCTTGAATGGGCAAAGATACTGGCAAAGCTAGAAGCAAAACCTGAAAAACTGTGGTCGCTCAACGAAATGGAAAGAACCGGCGGTGAACCGGATATTGTTGGTTATGATAAAAAGACGGACGAATACATTTTTTATGATTGTTCAGCAGAAAGCCCTAAAGACCGTAGAAGTCTTTGTTACGACCGTGAAGCTCTGGAGTCAAGAAAAGAATATAAACCTAAAAATAATGCACTTGATGTGGCTGGTGACATTGGCATTGAAATTTTAACTGAAGAACAATATCGCGAGTTGCAGAAACTTGGAAAATTTGATACAAAAACATCGAGCTGGGTAAAAACTCCCACTGACATTAGAAAACTTGGTGGTGCCATATTTTGTGATAGGCGCTACAATACCGTCTTTGTCTATCACAATGGAGCAGAATCCTACTATGCTGCCAGGGGTTTCCGCGGTTTGTTAATAGTCTAAATGTTTTTCATGTTTCTTAATTTGCCTTAAGAATTAAATATAATGAAAAATGTATGATCAATTCCTATTTGCAAACAACAATTCTTGATAAACAAATAAGAGAATTATCATATGATAAATGAAGTAATTAGTACATTACTGCAAATTTTAGCATTCTCACTTATACCATTTATAGTTTACCGAATTAAAAATGGAACGGTAAAAGGATTTTTTAAATATGTTGGATTAACAAAATCTACAAAAAAAGCAAACTTTATTGCTATTTTTGCTTCTTTACTGTTTGCAGCTCCAATGTTGTTATTAACATTAATCAACTCCGACTTTAAGGAAATTATGTTTGGTCCAAACAGCATTACAGGAAAATTTCGACAGTTAAACTTTGGTGTCAGTTCAGCATCTATACTGATTGTAATAGCAGTTTTTAAAACGTCATTTGCCGAAGAATTACTATTTAGAGGATTTGTTGCAAAAAGACTTATAAGTGTTCTAGAATATAGAAAAGGAAATCTTGTCCAAGCGGCAATATTTGGGATTATTCACGCGATATTATTTTCAATGACAACAAGTAATCCTTTATTCTTATTTTTAATTTTTCTTTCACCATCAATTGGAGCTTATGTATCTGTTTATTTAAATGAAATCATTGCAAACGGAAGCATTATTCCTGGTTGGATTTCTCACGCAATAGCTAATTTATTAGCGTACAGTATAGTAGGATTTGTACTCTAAAATATTAAGGAACAAATAGTATCAGTTTAAATATAAATTATTATGAAGAAAAAAAGATTTACCATAATCATGTTCACTACAGCAATTCTATTGCTAATACCACTAATAGCGATGCAGTTCACAAATGAAGTAAACTGGACCTTGCCAGATTTTATTATAGCGGGAGCACTATTACTCGGCACAGGTCTTATATGTGAGCTTGTATTTAGGAAGATAAAAATAATAAAGTACAGAATTGCTATCTGTGCAGCTCTTTTGGTTGTCCTAATGCTAATTTGGGCAGAACTTGCAGTCGGCATCTTTGGTACACCTCTTAGCGGACAGTAGACAGTAAACTTATAATAAAACAACGCTACATCGCGCTGTTTTGCACCATGCTTAATTAGAAAGAACTGTTACCGCTCGAATCTTTTATCCAATTCCTCTAAAGATAATTGAACAATAATAGGACGTCCATGCGGACAATAATAGGGATGTTTAGTCCCAAAAAGTCTATCAACCAATTCACGCATCTCTTCGTTGGTCAATTTATCACCGGCCTTAATAGCGGCATGGCATGCAAACGAAGCGGCGATATTCTCCTGTAAGGAGCTATATTTTTTATGGGACAATTCAAAATTGTCAATGATATCTCTAATAATTTCCTTCTCCCTGCCCCAGGTCATTTCCGAAGGAATAGATTCAATAAGCACAGTATCTTTCCCTGATTGTTTCATTCTAAATCCAATTTTTTCGAGATAAGGTAGAATTTCTAATAAAACTGAAAATTCGTCGGGAGCGAACTGCATTTCTTCCGGGAACAATAAAGTTTGTGAAGACATCGGATTTTTTTTGAATGCGGAAATTGCTTCTTCAAATAAGATTCGCTCATGTGCAACATGTTGGTCTATTATAACCAATCCACTGCTTATTTGCGCTAAAATAAACTTTGAATGAATTTGCCAAAAATTATCTGTATCAATAACCCTTTTTTCGACCTGAGTATCACTTAGTGTAGAAATATATGTTTTAGCTCGCTCCAACCCATCCGAATGCGTTGACTGGTCCTGATTTTGGTTCTGTACTCTAAAATTTAGAGTATCTTGATTAGGATTATTTTGCGATTTGCTGCTATTTCTAAAATAATAGCTGCTTTCATAAGATGGCTTTTCAAAATCCGGAATTGTTTCTAGCAGTGAACTTAATGCTTCTATAATACTCGATTTTAATACATGATGAATACGCCACTCATCTTTAAATCTTACTTGAATTTTTGTAGGATGCACATTCACATCAACCTGATCAACCGGCATTTCAAGATTTAATACAAAAAATGGATATTCTCCCCTATTCACCAAGGACTGATATGCACTATAAATTGCGGAATTTAATAATCTATCTTGAATGAAACGATCGTTCAAATATAAATATTGTTCACCCGGCCGGGATCTTACTAAGTTTAAATTGCCAACAAATCCGATAATTTTATAATCGCCTTTTTCAAAGTTAACTGCTAATAAATTTTTACTATAAGTAGGGTCAAATGTTGCTGAAATACGATCTGATAATGATTCGGGTTGAAAGTTAAAAATTGATTTATCATCAGACTTAAGTGTGAATCCAATTTTGGGAAAAGCTAATGCAAATCTGCGTACCATTTGAATAATATGTCGCAATTCCACTCTGTGCGACTTCAAGAATTTTCTACGAGCCGGTGTATTATGAAATAAATTTCTAACAGTTATTTGAGTGCCAACTATTCCCGGTGATGGAATAATCTTTGATGCTGTTCCATCAATATATTTAATTTTTCCACCTTCTTGAGCATTTACTGCAGATTCAATTTCAACTTCTGCGATAGATGTGATACTTGCTAATGCTTCTCCCCTAAAGCCCAGAGATTGAATTTTGAACAGATCGTCGATTGTGGCAATTTTACTGGTATTATAACGCTCACAAGCTTTCGGCAATTCATCGATTGAAATCCCATGACCATTATCAGTGATCTGTATTAATTGTTGACCAGCATTTTGTACAACGATATCAATTTTACTTGCTTTAGCATCGATGCTGTTTTCTAATAACTCCTTGATGACAGAAGCCGGTCTTTCTACCACTTCACCTGCAGAAATTTTATTCCGCAAATCCTCCGATAGCGGTAGAATTTTAATAGACATTATTTGCTGATTATCTCTAATGTTCTGGAAAATATCTTCTTATGATATTTTTCTGATTCGTCTAATAATTTTTCAACTTGCTTTTTCATATCATCAACAAATATTTTATCTGAAGCCACTCCATCTAGATTGATAAGAACATTCAAGCATGCACCACGAACAGCGGTGTAAGCTGCTTCTCCGGCTACACCCACATCACTAACCGAATTTGGATTACCTTCGTTTACCATTAGTTCAGCCAATTCAAATATATTAAATGATGTCTTTGCTACTTCGAGCGGAATTTCTGCAGCGTACTTATTGGCATTTAGTACTGTTATTCCTTTTTCTTTAATTTCTTCTGGAGTTGTCGCAGAAATGCGATTAGCAGCCATTACATTATTGAATGCATTAGTATCTTCATCTATTAAAAATGCCAATTGGTCTTTTATTTTCTGTGTCTTTTTACCTACAGCTTCCATCATATCACGTTTTTCTATAAATTTTTTTCTCGTGTGATAAAGCCGCTACCATTGATGTCAATGCCGCTCCAAGACTTCCTGCTAACGCCGCAACACTTCCGCCGCCCGGAGCAGGACTATTTGAAGATAATTCGTTGATAAATCCTTTTACTGACATATCAATTAGTTTGCTTTCTTTTTGCTTAACTGCAAAATCGATTATCTTATCATTAGGATTAAATGGTGTAACATCATTTAATCCTAATGATTGAACCGCTGATTCGATCAATATTGCTTCTGTTACTCCGATTGTATGGTCTTGTTTCTTAAGATAATGTTTGCCTGCCATTAAAATTGCATCTAAAGGTATAAGACCAACTAACTCGCTACCTGTAACGCGAATACCACGTTCGGTTGCCAGTTCACAAGCTTTATCAAAGACATCATGAATTGTTGAGGTTTTATACTTTGTGAAATTAATTGAAATCTGAGCTCTTTTGAATGTATCAATGTACCAACCAATTGCTTTCACATCTTTAAATATTCCCGGTTTCTTAACGGGTTTTCCTGCTAATTTTTCTTCAGAGTATCCATTGCCCTTCCAAATGTCAGTAATGTTGCAACTGTGTTTTTCAACACAATGGTTTTTTAATTTTTCAACTGTTGTGAATGATTGGTCACAATCAAAACATGGAAAGCTATTTGCAGCATATCGTAAAATTTCTCCGTCCAGTAGATTTTTAGAAAGTGGATTTGGAATACGTGTAGATCTGCCTTTCTCCCGCAATTCAAATGCAATATCATCAGCAATTCGTTTATCAAGAGTGTTTAAATTTATATTGTATGCAATTAAAAATTCACGTCCGCCCATAACCGTTGCACCAGATTGTGGATTAAATTTAGCTGGACCAAAATCCGGTTTCCAATGTGGGTCTTTTAATTTATCAGAAAGTCCTTCGTACTCACCCGCTCTTATTGTTGGTAAGTTTTTTCTATCCTTTTTTTGAGCGGAATATTCATAAAGATAAACCGGTATACCAAGTTCGTCTCCGACGCGCTTACCAACTTGTTTTGATAGCTCAACACATTCATCCATTGTTACGCCACTTACTGGAATAAAAGGACAAACATCGGTGGCACCCATTCGTGGGTGCGTACCTTTTTGATGTCGCATATCAATCACTTGACTAGCAGTTTTTATCGCTTGAAAAGCAGCTTCTGCTATTGCATCTGGAGCTCCTACAAGTGTGACCACAGTGCGATTAGTATCTTGTCCGGGATCTACGTCAAGTAGCGTTACACCCTCAACCTTTTTTATTGAATCAGTGATTTGGTTGATTTTAGTCTAAATCACGTCCTTCACTAAAATTTGGAACACACTCGATTAATTTTTGCATTTGTTTACCTTTATCTTCAAATAACTACACGTTGTAAATAAATTATCAGCAATGTAATTGCTATTAGCATTATCAATAACCACAAAAATGATCGCCGTGGTTGGCGGCGCGGTATTAATCTTCTAAAATATCTCTCTCTATCCATTAATAAATGCCAAATGTAAATAGTTTGAGAAAAATCGACATAATTGGAGAAATTATTACCGAAAATATATTAAATCTCGTAAACATACTTATCAAAATAAGACCGAATAGAACTCGCGGACCATAATACTCGAATTTTGCTAATTCGTTATAATACTTATTGGGTACCATTCCCTCGAGGATACGAGAACCATCAAGCGGTGGAATTGGTATAAAATTAAAAATTGCCAAGACTAGATTTATTTGCAAACTCATTATCAAAACCATTATCATCGGTGATTGGCTGCCAATAATTCCAAATCTAAGCAATATGCTAAGCAATATTCCGCTTATAAATGCTAAAATCAAATTTGATACGGGACCAGCAAGTGCAATCCGCATCATGTCCTTTTTTGGATTAGCTAAATATCGTGGATCAACCGGCACCGGTTTTGCCCAGCCAAACCCCATAAAATAGAGTGCCAATGAACCAAAGATATCAAGATGAGCCATTGGATTTAATGTAAGTCTCCCGGCGTTTTTTGCTGTTGGGTCTCCATATCTATGTGCCATCCAACCATGCGAAAACTCATGGAATGAAAGAGCAAATATTATTACCGGAATCAATATTACTTGTACAGCTGGATCTAATGAAATAATTCCCATATTACCACCTTGGATGAAATGTTCTGTGAACTTCTTTTAGATATTCTTTATCTAAATGTGTATAAATCTGTGTTGTGGAAATGTCAGTATGACCAAGCATTTCCTGCACAGCTCGTAAATCAGCACCACCTTCTAGGAGATGAGTTGCAAAAGAATGTCTGAATGTATGCGGACTAATATCTTTTTTAATATTTGTTAATGCTACATATTTTTTAATTATCAACCAAACCATCATTCGCGTCAATGGTCTGCCATTCCTGCTTAAAAATATTCTTCCTTGATTTTTATTTTTTCTTGCTATTGAAGGCCTAACGCTGGTAAAGTACTCATCAAGACATTTTATTGCACGTGGGCCCAACGGTACTAGTCTTTGTTTATTTCCTTTTCCTGTAACGCGCAACATTTCGGCATCGAGCAGTAAATCTGTCAATTTTAAATCACAAAGCTCTGATACTCGCAATCCTCCCGAATATAAAATTTCCAATACTGCTAAATCGCGTATGCCTAAATCATTGGAAACATCTACCACATTTAGAATAGTCTCAATTTCCTGCGGAGATAATACCATTGGTAGTTTACGAGGAGTCTTAGGAGTGTCTAATAGTAATACAGGATTTGATTTTATTATCTCTTCACCTGATAAATAATTATGAAATGACCGGATTGAAGAAAATGCACGGTTAATGCTTGTTACCGAAAGATGAACATCGCTTAGAATCCGAATATATTTTCGAATGTGTTTTTGTCTAATTTTATTTAGGTCTGTTATACTTTCCTCTTTCTCGAGGAAGTGCAAATACCTTTTTAAATCTCTTTCGTACGCTTCAATTGTGTTAGGAGAAAGATTTTTCTCAATTCGCAAAAAAGTGATATAATTTTTAAGAAGTGTATTCAAAACAATTTATTAAATAATATAATTTGTAAGTAAAATTATTTTCTATGAATCGCATTGGAGATTTCTTTCATAAGAGATGCATCCTTAGATTTCTCCGTAACTGTCCCTGTTACAATAAAACTTGCCCCGGCATTTATCCTTTCCCGCGCTTCTTCCGGAGTTTTTATTCCGCCACCTACAATTATTGGAATTTCAATTTGACTGCGAACTGCTTTAATGGTTTCCACCGAAACAGGGATTTTTGCTCCACTGCCGGCTTCCAAATAGACAAACTTTTTACCTAGGTATTGAGCTGCCAAAGCATGGGCAACCGTAATCTCCGGTCGATTCATCGGAATTGGTTTTGTGCCGCTCATGAATTCCACCGTTGACGTGGTTCCACCTTCTAAAAGTAAATAGCCCATTGGAATTGTTTCTATGCCAATATCTTTGACAATTGGAGCTGCAATTGCTTGCTCACCAATTAAATAATGTGGATTGCGTCCTGATAAAATCGACATAAAAAACATGGCATCATAATGCCCATTTAATTGAGTTACTCCACCAGGGAAAAAAATAATGGGCATTTTAGCATTCTTTTTTATCTTTGCAACTCTATCATGGTTCCCCGCATCCATCATTAAACTACCACCAACTAGTAATGCATCAACTGCAGATTCATTTGCTGTTTTAACAATATCTTCAATATTTAAATGGTTTTTTTTATCAGGATCAATTAGGACAAAATAGCCTGCTCCTTTTTCCTTTATGACATCAAGCAAATATTGATAGATTTTTGTTTTCATAAGATTAATTATTCGATTATTCCTCGGTAATCCTCAGCACTTAATAGTTGATCCTTTTCACTTAGATCATCAATTTCAATTTTTACCAACCATCCCCTACCATAGCAGTCCTCATTAATAGATTCAGGTGAATCTTCAATTTCAATGTTAATTTCAATTATTCTCCCGGTAACTGGTGATAAAAGATCGGTCACTGTTTTAACCGCTTCAATATTTCCAAAAGGTTCATCTTTTTCGATTTCTTTTCCAATCTCTGGCAATTCTACAAAAATGATATCTCCTAATTCACTCTGAGCAAAATCTGTCACTCCAATAGTAACTATATTATCATCAAACTTAGCCCATTCATGGTCGATAGTGTACATTAAATCTTTCGGAACGTTCATTAAGATTTCTCCTTAAAATTATTAATTATATTTATCTGCATTAAATTTAAAAGTTTCTAAAAAACTTGTGTCATATTTACCGCTAATAAATCTTTCATCATCCATTATTTGCTTATGGTAAGGAACAGTTGTCTTAGGTCCCTCAATTACGCACTCCGATAAAGCTTGCCTCATCCTTGTTATCGCTCTTTCCCTTGTCGATGCATGAACGATTAATTTACCTATCATCGAATCATAATAGGTAGGTATTTTATAACCGGCATAAGCATGCGTATCAACTCTCACACCTTTACCACCGGGCATATGGAAACTTGTTATTAGCATTGGCGATGGTGTAAAATTATTTTCCGGGTCTTCAGCATTAATTCGACATTCAATCGAATGACCATTTAATTCAATTCGCTTTAAATGATCGGGAACTTTTTCACCGGCATGCATCTTGATTTGCTGTTTTATCAAATCTACTCCGGTTACCATTTCAGTAATTGGATGTTCAACTTGGATTCTAGTGTTCATTTCCATGAAATAGAATTTCTTATTTTTATCTAAAAGAAATTCTATTGTTCCTACACCAACATAACCAACTGATTTGACCGCGATTACGGCAGCTTGACCTAATTTTTTGCGTAGTTTTTTATCTACAGCTGCAGAGGGTGATTCTTCTACCAATTTTTGATGACGTCTTTGCACAGAGCATTCTCGTTCACCCAAGTGGATAGCATTACCGTGGCTATCAGCCAGTATTTGCAGTTCAATGTGACGAGGATTCTCGATAAATTTTTCAATATATATATCACCATTCCCAAAACTTGCAATTGCTTCAGCTTGAGCATTTTGAAATGCCTTTTCAACTTCACTATGATTTTTTACAAATCGCATACCTTTTCCACCACCCCCGGCCGATGCTTTAAACATAACTGGGAATCCAATCTTTGAGGCTACTTCTGCAGCCATTTTTGAATCAGAAATCACATCGTCACTACCTGGTATCACTGGAATCTTCGCTGATCTCATAGTTGATTTAGCTTTGGATTTATTTCCCATAGAATTAATAATATCTGCTGACGGCCCGATGAATGTAAAATTGTTTTGTGAGCATACATGCGAAAAGTTAGCATCTTCTGCTAAAAACCCATACCCCGGGTGAATTGCATCTGCATTTGTAATTTCTCCTGCAGTAATAATACGGGGAATATTTAAGTAACTTTCGTTACTTGGTCCAGGTCCTATGCATACCGCTTCATCAGCAAATTTTACATGTAATGAATACTCATCGGCAGTTGAATAGACAGCTACTGCTTTGATCCCTAATTCATGACAGGCACGGATTATCCGTAATGCAATCTCACCGCGATTTGCGATTAGTATTTTCTTGAACATAAATAATTTTTATTCTAGTTCAAAAAGTGGCTGATTGTACTCAACCGATTGACCACTATCTACGAAAATAGATTTTATAGTCCCATCTTTTTCAGCTTCAATCTCATTCATGATTTTCATTGCTTCGATTATGCAAAGAGTATCTCCCTTGGAAACTGTATCCCCAATATTGACAAAATTTGGACTATCGGGCGATGATGCCATATAAAACGTACCCGGCATTGGCGATAATATCTTATCGTGATTATTTGATTCAATTATAGCTTTCGCATGTAATGGCTTTTGTGAATCTGAAACATCAATATTAACCTGATCATCTATAATATTAGGAACATCTTCGCTCGTCACTATCGTAGGTTTCTTAACAACTCGATATTTTCTTCCCCAAAAAGATGCTTCTATTTCATTAACGTTGCTATTTTCTAATAAATATATTAATTCTTTTAGTTTATCTTTCCACATAAATGGCCTCAAAATAATTAAGATTTAACTCTTTCAACATATTCTCCAGTGCGAGTATCTATCCTCAATATATTATCAATCTCAATAAATAATGGTACCTGCACTATAAAGCCAGTTTCAACGCTAGCCGGTTTAGTTGCTCCTGTAGCTGTATTCCCCCTAAATCCCGGTTCGGTTTCGACTACTTTCAAATTTACATGAGGAGGTATTCTAATATCTAATACTTCTTTATCATCAAATACCAATTCAACTTCAATTCCTGCCGTCATAAAATTCTTTGCATCAGACACAACTGCTTCACCTACAGCAAGCTGTTCAAATGTATCGTTATCCATAAAATAAAATAACTCACCATCATTATATAAGAACTGCATCTTTTTCGCTTCAATGCGAACATATTCAACACGTGCTCCGGCATTAAATGTGTGATCAATTATTTTACCGGTTAGTAAATCCTTCAACTTGGTACGAACAAAAGCCCCACCCTTACCTGGTTTTACATGCTGAAAGTCGATTACTTTCATTCGTCTATTTTTATGCAGCATTACAATACCATTTTTGATATCTGCAGTTGTTGCCATATATATTCCTTATTTTAGAGCATAAAATTTACAATAATGTATTAAGAGTTCAAATTTTTGATTAATATTATCAATTTAAATAGGTGCTGTCAAATGTTAAATATATCAACTGCATAAATACTTTTCAGCATGTTAGGGCTGTAAAAGGCGCTGATGCAAGATTTATAGGATGGTAGCCAGGCAAAAAGACTTTAAAGCCCGGTCCGGATTTAGTTGGAAATGTATGGAAAGTGTGGAATCCCTACAAAAATCATTAAAATACGATTAATACCGTATTCAATTGTTAAGTTATTTATTCTGCAATATTTGAAATAAAACTTCGCATCCATTCGTAATCGGCTTCGCGATGTTGAACAGAGAATTCAATTTTGGCAAATTTTGCTAAATCAGCGCGGTCTAATAACTTAATTATATTATCAAAATCATTTTTTGACAACTTATAATCAGACTCAAACTCTTTAATCTCAGGCGTTGTCATTTCCAATGCTCTTATATAAAATTGATTTTCTAGGAATTCTCGCATTGTGAAAGACAATTGCGTGTAAAATATTTTATTATTTACGTTAAGTATTTTCTCCAACTCTTTTAGTCTTTCTGATGCAATATCCTTAGCAGATTGATATTTAGACACATTAATTTTTTCTAATGGTTTTTTATGAATTCTTTTTCTCCATAAACTAAATAATAAGAGGAGTAGTGCGACCAAGGCTATAGCCAAAATTAATCTATACCAATTGATTGGTCTTCTTAGCGCAATTGGATCTTTAATAGGACGTAAATTTGTATCATTGGCACCTGTCAACATTGATATAATCTTAATATTGATTGAATCAGCAGTAATAATTATTTCTTTAGTGGAATCAGCTGTCAAAATTTCCACGGGATATTCAGGAATAGTAAAACTACCGGTATCCCAAAATACTATCTCAAAATTCACTTGGTAGGGAGTGTTCTGTTTTTTTAAGATTGTTTTTTTACGGATTTCCATTGATTCAGTTTCCTGAATATCCGGAAATATGATAGACCTGTCACGTGTATTATTAGCGTTGAAAGATAAATTAATCACATCTCCAATACTTGCTATCGTAGTATCAATATCAGACTGAACATTTAAAAATGATGAATCATTATCAGATTCACATCCAACTATGATCAATATAAGTAATAATAATATGCGTAGCATTCGTTAAAACCGGTGTTCTCGTAATTTAAAATATCGCATGAGTGGTTCAACAAAATCTTCATTTGTAGAAATATCAATTAGATCAAATTGTATTCGGTCACATTCTTTTTTAATATCTTTTAATTGTTGCGATATTTGTTGTTTATATGCAATACGCTCATTCAATTTTTTTGTGTCTATCCAAAAAGATTCCCCAGTCTCTGGATCATGTATTTTTTGATGCCCTATATCGGGAAGATCTATTTCAGCTTGATCAAATATTCGTATACCAATTGCATCATGCTTTTTATTGACCATTCTTAATTGCTTCCAAAACTCTTCATCCAAAAAGTCAGAAATAATAAATACGACACTACGTCTTTTGGCTACTTTTAATAAAAATTCTAAAACAGATGATATGTTTGTACCTGGGTTTTTTGGATTGTGATATAATAATTCCCTAATTACTCGCAATATGTGCGATCTACCCTTTTGGGGTGGAATGTATTTTTCTACCTCATTAGAAAATAAAATTACACCGACCCTATCTTTATTTTTTATTGCGGAGAAACCCAGTACGGCAGCTATTTCAGTGCCAATTTCTTTCTTAAATTTATCGACCGTTCCAAACATCCCTGATGAACTTATATCCACAACTAAATAAACAGTAAGTTCTCGCTCTTCCTCAAAAACTTTTATGTAAGGCTCATTGGAGCGGGCGGTAACATTCCAATCAATTAATCGAATATCATCTCCCGGCTGGTATTCGCGCACCTCTGAGAAAGTCATCCCTCTTCCCTTAAATGCAGAATGATACTCTCCACCAAATAGATCGTTAACTAATCCACGTGTACGAATTTCAATGTGTCGTACTTTACGAAGGATTTCTTTGGGAATCATATTATATTGAATTTAGGGTACTTCTATAGTATCGAATAATCGCTGCACGATGTCGTCAGATGTAATCTCCTCTGCTTCGGCTTCGTAGGTAAGTATGATTCGATGACGTAATATGTCAGATCCGATATATCGCACATCTTCCGGAGTTATGTATCCGCGATGCTCCAAAAATGCCCGCGCTTTGGAAGCCAATACTAAGTTGATTGAAGCTCGTGGAGAAGCTCCAAATTCAATTAGGTTAACAAGATCATTTAAGTGGTATTTTTCAGGATTACGCGTAGCAAAAACTAAATTTAAGATATACTCTTCCACTTTTTCATCAATATAAATATCATTAATGGTTTTTTGAGCGGTAAATATTTTTTGCTTTGTAACTACCGGTTTTAATGGTTGCGTAGTGATTGTTTTTGCTTCTTGTCTAATTATTAACCGTTCTTCCTCTTTATTGGGATAATCCACCTTTAATTTCAACATAAATCTGTCAACTTGCGCTTCGGGTAATGGATAAGTACCCTCCTGCTCAATCGGATTCTGCGTTGCGATAACTAAAAAAGGTGGTTCCAGTGGAAAAGTTGATTTACCAATTGTTACCTGTCGCTCCTGCATCGCTTCTAGCAAAGCGCTTTGAACCTTTGCCGGGGCTCGATTTATCTCATCAGCTAATATTAGATTTGAAAATATTGGTCCTTTGCGTGTTTCAAATTCGCTCTTTTTCTGATTAAATATCAGAGTACCTATCAAATCTGCTGGTAACATATCGGGTGTGAATTGAATGCGTTGAAAGTCTACATTTATTAATTGAGAAATTGTATTAGCAATTAGTGTTTTCGCAAGACCTGGAACACCTTCTAATAAAACGTGTCCATTTGCCAACAATCCTATAAATATTTTATTTACAGTTTCTTCTTGACCGACAATTTTTTTGGCTAAAGCTTTTTGTAGGTCATCTATAAATGCCGATTCTTTTAATATTCTTTCGTTTATTTCAGTTAGACTAAAGTTATTCATTTTACTTTTTTTTAATTTGATTGAGTCCTTGATGATAAGTCATCAATATTGTTTATTTGTTTTCCAAGATATTCTAATTCAAATTGTACTGATGGAGCTAACTCATGTTCCGGATAATTTTGTAAAAAATATTCATAGGCAAGTTTTGCTTTTGGTAAATTTGCCTGAACATTGGCGTGAATATAGCCAATCATGAATTGAGACATTGGGCCAAAGTTTGATTTTCCGTATTTATGAATAATTTCCTGATAGGTATTAAGTGCACGATAATAGTCCTTTAAATCGTTCAAATATATATTACCTTTTAAATACAATGCTTCGGGAATTATTTCATTTTCCTTAAAATTGTTGGTAAGATAATCAATTGCTTTCATTGCATCTGTTAAGGCGGTATCTGCTCTAAACTCAGTAGTTTTTATCATTATCCATTTGGGGAAATCTTGAATATCCTTACTTGCTGATTTTCCGATTAAAGTATTTGGATGTTTTTCTGCTAAGTCCCTTAAAATTGCATACCCATTCGTATAATTATAATATGTATTTAGAGCGATCCAGGCAATATTATACTGTGCGGTTTGAGCCAATGAATCATTGGGAAACTGATCAACAATTTTTTGATAAGTTTGAACAGCATTATTAAATTCCAAATCATTAATATATTGATCACCTTTTTCTAATAGTTTCACAGGCGAGTTGCTACAATTAAAAAATAATAGACTGCTTAAAATTAGTATTATAGATTTTTTCATTTTTATCAATATTTCCTATATAATTGGTCAAAAATTTATATGATTGTATTAAATTATTTCAATATTTAATAAAATCAGAATATGTATTGAACACCCAATTGCACTTGCCAACTAGTATTTTTTTCTAATGGGTGAGCAAAATCTAATCGGATTGGTCCAAGGGGCGTAGCTATTGTTACTCCGAAACCGCTATTCCAACTAAGTTCCTTGAATGAAATATTATCATAACTATCATAGATATGCCCTCCGTCAATAAATACTTCTCCTCCTAATAACCAAAACAATGGAAAACGTATTTCCCAATTATTCAGGATGCGGATGATGTCTCCCACAGGTAGATTATTATCATCTGCTCTATACCTTAGCATATCCCATCCGCGCAGACTATTACTGCCACCAAGATAGAATTTATCGTACAAATAATCGTGATAATCATCGTTCCATCCAACAATCATTCCATATTTGACACGTCCTGCAAATATAATATCTTTATAAATGGGTTGATATCCACGTATACCAAAATCGAGCTTTAAAAAATCGCGATTCCCACCCAAAATTCCACCAGTTCTATTTAACTGTCCAAGATAGATAAATCCTTTTGTTGGATATAAAACATTATCAGACTTATCTAATCTAAAATTTATCTCGAAAGAATGTTTTTCAACTTTAATTTTTCGACTACTTTCAATTCTGATAGTTCCGTCTGTAGCTAAATTAGTTTCGGGATATAAATAGTCTTTTCGGGAGAATCGATCAAGGAACAAACGAGTCTCGATGTATGATCTTCGATCAATTTGATCTAAAAAATAGGTGTTTATCAATTCAATTCCGTAACGAGTAACATAAGGCGCGCCTAAGGAAATGTAATCTTTAAATGATTCTAAATAAAGTTGAGTTCTAGTTGGAATTCTTAATTTATATAACCAAGGATTCGTGAGACTTACGTCGAATCGCAGTTTTGGGTTAAAGGTATTATTACTGATTAATGTCTGACTACTTAATTTTAATGATAGACTTGTTCCCGATTGCTTCAACCCTCTATTTCGCCATTCAACTAATACACCTGCTCCAGGTACAGGCTCAGTTCCTTCATAGTATTCAATTGGATAATAACCACCCTCCGACAACCACTCATATTTTTTGAATTGTCGTAATTCAACTAATAAATTTACCAAAGAATCACTTATTGCAAGTCGGACAGGCGTTATATTTGCTACTGAAAATATACCGGTTTGTAGGATTTGTTTTTGACTATTATTAATGTCATTTTGGTTATATTTATCACCTTTTTTAAACAATAATTCACGCTTGACTACCGCAGAATCAACAATCCCAAGCCCAGTAATAAATATATTATTTATATAAATATCAGGACCTTCATTTATCGATATATTTATATCGACAGAATCCTGAATTGCATCGGATATATCGATACTAGCAAATAGCTTACCATTTTTTCGATATTGATCTTCTAACAAATGATATTTGGTATTAGTTCTAACCGGATTATATGCGTCCCCATTTTCTAGACCCAGTAAATTATAAATTGTTTTTTCACTAAGCGATTGATTACCTGCAATATTTAATGATCTGATAAAATATCGTTTCCCCTCGCTAATAATAAAATGCACATCTACTAAGTCGTTGATAAAATTTATAGAATCTTTAACATTTACCCCAAGAAATCCTTCTGATACATAGAAAGTTTTAATATTGATAGCATCCAATTTTACCAACCTTCTGTCAAAATCCATTTTTGATAGAAATCCTGCCTGATGAATACGTAACACATTGCTAATTTGTTTATCATTAAAACTTTCAACTCCAATAAGATTTACATTATTTATTTTTCTCTTAGAATTATTTTGAGAAAGCCCAACATTAATAAATGTAATGAGTAATAATATTTTTATCAGCTTGTTCATTATTTAGTAAGCGTATCGAAGCCTATATTTTAAATGCATATACCCGCTTCTATCTATATTACCAATTAATGACAAATTTCTATTTATACGCAATTCAACTCCCAAAGAATGGTACGAATCCAGCACGCCAAAAGATCTTCTATAAGCATAATTAATTGATACGTTTTCAGTCAATGGAGTAGATATTGAGAAATCCTTTCCAGCGGTCAATAAACCCGTAGTACCATGGACATCCACATTTTCTAAAATACTTAAGCGGTTCAGCCCAGATAACTTTAGTATATTTTTATCTAATTGACTTCCGAACCACGAAAATACCATATCTGATGCCTGATAACCAATCCCAGTAGAGGACAGATCCTGTTCTTCAAATCGCTTTCGTAATGTGAGTATCTCTAATATATCGCTTTGCGAAAAACCGCTTTCCGATGTAAATGTTAATTGTGGATTGTCTATCGTTCCAGCAATCGATATGTATATTCGCTCACCATCAATTGTGGTGTTGGCCGAAATATCCAAATATGGATTGAAACCATGATTATCAAATGTAAAATATCCATCAGTAATTTTAAAAATATCACCATAATAATAAAATTTACCCTCTTCTATTATTATTTCTCCGGCAAAGTCCATCTCTCTGTCACCGAACTGATTGATACTTATGTCACCTATTAGGACTGCGTCAAATTGATCATTTGTTAATGTTACTTTTCCCTTAATTGGGATATCAATCTTATAATGAATAATTGTGCTCCCCTCTTCAGTCGGAAGTATGCCCAACTCGCTTGTCGTAAACGATTGAAACATTTCAATATCTAGTGGTGCAACTATTCCAGAAATCAACACTGTATCACGACCTGTAACATTAATATTAAAATCCGTTGTCCCTTCCATCTCATATATCAATGATCGGAAATATACATCCTTACCAACGGCATTTATATTAATATATGGGTCAAAGAAACTGGTCATATCCATTCCGCCAGAGAGTGATACATTGTCATCTTTTTTTGTGCTACGTTTTGCATCACGATACATTTTCCCAGTTAAATCATCAATTATTAATTGATTGTTCTCGATTCGTACAAAACCGTGTAACTTTTCAATTGGATCATCTAAATACGGAGTAAATATCGTAGCATTACTAGCATTGATACGTCCATTGCGAATCATATTATCCCATGTTCCGCTCACTTCTAACGCTAATATATAATCGCCCGGAGCATCATCTACTTCCTCAAAATATTTTGTAATAAAGTCTAAATCTTTCGATTTACCTTCTACAAAAATAAACAAAGAATCATCTCCTCCCATATTGCCAAACATTTCAGATTTTATATTTAGATCTATTGGTAAATAACCATAACCGGTAAAGTGATTGTACTTATTATCAGCAGAAAATGAATCTAAGTTAATCTTTTTACCATCGTAGGTTCCTCTTCCTTGAACAGTGCCAAGTGAAATTTTATCAAAGATTGTATTTTTTACAATTGCACTAAAATTACTGATCAAATTTTCACGAGTTCCACTAAGGTTTAGTTCACCATTAATGATTCCGCTGAACTCATACCAATCCGGTAAAAATTGTGTGATTGTTTTTACGTTCGTATCATGAAATCTTGATTGAAGCGATATTTTTTCCGATTTGTTTGGTTCCCCAAAAGGAATCATTCCATTAATAGCTACATGGTATTTATCAGTTTCCTTTAATACAAGTTCTTTAATGTATAATACATGATTTTTATAATCCATCGAGGTATTTATTTGCTGAAATTGCATATCTGAAAAAGATCCGTTTTTCACAGATGCGTCAATAGAATAACTTTGATTCCCATCAATTTCTTCAAAATTAATGTTCCCAAACATTAATCCAGTAAATTCATATCTATCATTATCAATAAATGGATGTAATATTTTAGCATCTATATTTGAGAATTTGATATTTCCATATAAAACTTTATTAAAAGATATTTCGCCTTCTATTATGCCATCATCCAAATTTGCTATAAATGGACTGATTCGGAGAATTTTGTCAATATAACTAATTTCAAATGGGTCTGAATTAACGAAATAATGATCCTGATAAAATGTTCTAACATTATTAATGTGAAACGTATTTTTACTGTCAATCCATCCTGAACCAATTAAATATTCATCCTTATTGACAATATTAACATTAGTAAAATGGGTTTCTTTCTTTTTGAATACCACATCCATATTACCTTTCTCAAATTCAATATCATTCCAATGACCATTTCCTAATCGCAATTGGGCATATCCTAAATCTTCATTATTTTTTTTCCTTTGCCCTTCAAATTCAAATTCACTTATATAAAAATCTTTGTATTGAATATTTTTCCCAAATATAGAACCAGTAACAATAGGATCATTAAATTTCCCCGAAGCTTCAATATTTCCCGATATTGTACCATTCTCTAATGAATCACTCCAGAAATTATTTATAATAAATACATCTGCGTCTGTTAATATTAAACTTAGATCTATAGATTCTTCTGTAAAGTCAATTTCCCCTACAGAGGTAATAGAGCTTGAGCCAAGAGTGACAGTGAAAGGCTCTGCAAACTTTATTAAATTGTTTTCGTAAACAAATGCTCCATTGACTGTTATAGTGTCATCTTCAAATAATGCCGTCTCTTGAGTTTTCAAGTTCAATGCGATGGATTTAATAATACCATTTTCGAAATTTGTTTTAAAACCTGCAGTACCGGATATGTTTGTAATAGTTTGTTGTGCAAGCCATTTACTTAAGTCTAATTGTTTAAGTTCTAAATTCGCATTTATATCCTTGGTATTTATATACTCACCATTAATAAACATACTAGCACTATCACTTTGTAAAAATATTTTCTGGACTAACCATCGATCCTGCAATTTAGAAATATTAAAATCACCAGTCATGGATAAACCCTGTTCATTTTTTAGAGATACATTTCCGGAATAATTATTAAAATCTGTATCAAACCTCCAATTTGAATTAATTTTAGAAAAATTTATTTGGATTGGCATGTTTTCAAATAATTTATCCGGAATGATAATATTATTTACATTGATGTTCCCTTTTAGCTGTTGATTCTCTTCCTGAATAAAAGATATTTGTCCGTTTATTAAAACATCCGCTACTGAACAATTAATTGGATTTACTTCAACTACTCTATTATTAATATTTATTTTAGTTTTACTAATATTTATGGGATAATCAATATCGTGGTGTTTTATAAATAACGTATCAATATCAATATTTAAACCATTATTATTAGGATAAATTGCGGATAAAATATCTAGATCGATCAAATGAGTAGAATCTGCTAAATCAACGGATAAAGTACCGTCAAAACTCAATTTGTCAATCCTCAATGGAAATCTTCGATAGTTTAGATCTGGAATTTCAAATGGTTTTTTTTCTTTATTCTTTTTGGCCCTATCCTGATAGTTAAAATCGTAAATATTCAATTCTTTTAAATATAAATTGCCTGCTAAAGATTGCCTTACATTAATCTTTGTGCTTAAATCCGGTATAAATATTCGATTCCCATCATCATGAGTTATTTCGATATTTTTACTGTCGATTTGTTTAAATAGGTGTCCACTTAGTTCACCAATTGATATATGCCATCCGCTCTCTTTTAATATTTTCCTATTTAATATATTCTCAACTCTATATTTCCACACACCTGGGTAGGAAAGAATAAATACTCCTAGCAGTGGGATTAGAATCAATAAAATGATCTTAATTATGGTCTTCATTATCAGTTATAGTAGTATCTAAGTTTACAACATTCAAGTACCGTAGTTCCATATACAAAAAAAAGCGCTCATGAGGACATGAACGCTTTTTATTTATTATTATTGCTGTGCTAATCCACTACTTCAAAATCCGCATCTTCAATTTCATCTTCGTTTTTTTTACCTTTTCCGGATTTCTTCGGTTCAGAACTTGCAGATTGTGGCTCTTCAGCCGTTTTGGCAGTATCATACATTTTTGTTGCTAAACCTGACCATACCTTATTCAAGTTTTCCGTTTCAGTTTTTATATCATCAATATTAGATCCACCGTTGGCTGTCTTTAATTTGTCAACTGCATCCGATAAGATTTTTTTGTCAGCATCATCGAGTTTATCATCATATTCTTTTATATTTTTTTCAGTTTGATAAACTAATTGTTCAGCTTGATTACGTAAATCTATCTCTTCGCGTTTCTTTTTATCTTCAGATTCATGCTTTTTGGAATCATTTATCATCTTTTCGACTTCGGCATCAGATAAACCACTTGACGCCTCAATACGAATGCTTTGTTCCTTGCTCGTTGCTTTATCTTTTGCATTAACATTAAGAATACCGTTGGCATCGATATCGAAGGTTACTTCGATTTGTGGAATTCCACGCGGTGCCGGAGGTATTCCATCTAAATGGAATCTTCCGATAGTTTTGTTATCAACGGCCATCTGACGTTCACCTTGTAAAACATGAATTTCTACAGTTGTTTGACTGTCAGCTGCTGTGCTGAAAACTTGCGATTTTTTTGTAGGAATTGTTGAGTTTCTCTCGATCAAGATAGTGGATACATTCCCTAATGTTTCTATACCAAGTGATAATGGTGTAACGTCTAACAGAAGTATATCATCAACATCCCCGGCTAAAACACCACCTTGAATTGCCGCGCCTAATGCAACTACTTCATCGGGGTTAACACTTCGGTTTGGCTCTTGACCAAAAATTTCTTTAACAATTTCTTGAATCCTTGGAATACGTGTTGAACCACCAACTAAAATAACTTCATCAATATCAGAAGCCGATAATTTTGCATCTTTTAAAGCTTTTTTACATGGCTCAATTGTTCTATTCAGCAGATCTTTGGTAAGCTCTTCAAATTTTGCACGAGTCAACGACATATTCAAATGCCTTGGTCCTGAAGAATCAGCGGTTACAAACGGCAAATTAATCTCCGTTTGCTTAGATGAAGATAGTTCCATTTTTGCACTTTCGGCAGCTTCCTTTAAGCGCTGTAATGCCATTGGATCTTTACGCAGATCAATCCCATCACTTTTCTTAAATTCAGCAGCTATCCATTCAATCAATTTCTGATCAAAATCATCTCCACCTAAGTGGGTATCGCCATTAGTCGATTTAACTTCAAAAACTCCATCGCCTAATTCTAGAACTGAAATATCAAATGTACCTCCACCTAAATCAAAAACAGCTATTTTTTCATCTTTTTTCCTATCCAAGCCATATGCTAAAGCTGCTGCTGTTGGCTCGTTTATAATTCTACGTACATTCAGACCGGCTATTTTCCCGGCATCTTTGGTTGCTTGACGTTGTGAATCATTAAAATATGCCGGAACTGTAATAACAGCTTCGGTAATTTTTGTACCGAGATGATCCTCTGCCATTTGCTTAAGTTTTTGTAAAACCATGGCACTAATTTCCGGAGGTGTATATTCTTTTCCACCGGCTTCTACAGTAACTGCGCCTGATTTCGTTTTTCCAACTTTATATGGTACTTCCGTAATTTCTGTTCCAACTTCGTTGAACATACGTCCCATAAATCTTTTAATTGAAAAAACAGTGTTCTCGGGGTTTGTTACCGCTTGACGTTTAGCAGGTTGCCCTACTAACCTTTCTTCTTTTTTCGTAAAAGCTACAACTGATGGCGTAGTTCGCCCCCCTTCAGGACTTGTGATAATTGTTGGTTCTCCACCTTCCATTACCGCTACACAAGAATTGGTTGTTCCTAAATCTATACCTATAATTTTTGACATTATTAAAATACTCCTAAATAAATTTTATAAATCATAATATTTATCACAATTAATGTGCCAAAAAGATTTGTCTAACAATATGGCAGAGTTGATTAATGTACGTTTATTTTTGGCAGACTAATTAGAGAATTTTGTGACTTGGCTATTATGAATTTCTAACGCGAAACTCTATATTTCACATACTGAAAACGGTTTATTAGTCTCTAAGTTCTATTTGTAAGGACACCATGATCTAAGATATATTGCCTTTCACCTATGGAAGCGACTTCTTCATTATGAGTTGTGATTACTAATGATTGTTCAAAATCTTTACTTATATTTTTAAATAATTGTAATAACTTATTGGCATTCTCCACATCAAGATTGCCGGTTGGCTCATCAGCGAATATTATAGACGGATTATTAATCAATGCTCGCAAAACGGCTACTCTTAAACGCTCACCACCAGATAGTTGCGAAGGGTAATGTTCTTTACGTTCTTTTAACCCAATGTAATCAAACAATTCCTCAGCATATTTGGTTTTACCATCGGTTTTACCGATAATTTTTGTGGGTATAAGCACATTTTCAAATGCAGTAAATTCCGGCAATAAATGATGAAATTGGAATATGAAACCAATTTCTTGACCTCGCAAAAACGCAAGTTTATCTTCTTTTATTTTGTTAACATCGGAACCGTTGATTATTAATGTTCCTGAATCGGGCTTATCTAAGGTGCCTAATATATGTAAAAGAGTGGATTTACCTGAGCCGGAAGGTCCCATAATTGTTATATTTTCTTGCTTTTTTACGCTAATACTTAAATCGGTAAGTACTGATAACTTTTTTTCACCATTGATATATGATTTGTAAATATTTTTGGCTTCTAATATCATTTTTCTAAATGTACCGCTTCCTTTGGCTCTATTAACATTGCTCTTTTAGCAGCAATAAAAGAGGCTAATATTATCAATAAAAATGCGATAAACGGAACAAGGATAATATCCCAAATTGTTAGGAGCATCGGTAATTTATTAAAAGCGTAAATATTTTGTGGAAGAAGTACAAACCCAAAATAATTTTGCAAAATCACAATTCCAATGCTTAAAACGAGACCCACAACAGCACCAATTCCGCCAATTATGATCCCTTGTTTAATTATTATTTTTTTTATCTCAATTGCGGAGGTGCCCAATGTTCTTAATATTCCAATTTCCCTTATTTTTTGATAGGTTACCAATACTAATGTTGAAGTTAAATTGAATGCGGCTACTAAAATAATTAAACTTAAAACAATTATTGCTCCAATCCGCTCCATTCGCATAGCATTGAATAATCCCTGATGAATATTTTCCCAACTCTCGATTCTTGCTTCTTTTCCAAGTTGTGTAAGTAATTCTTCCTTTAAATCTTCAATATTATTTCTATTAATAAGTCTTGTGTCATATCCATCTACAGTTTTTTTCCTTAAAAATAATTGTTTGCCATATTTTAAAGGAATAAATACGATTCTATCGTCATAGTCGAGTACATCTATTTGAAATATTCCTGCAATCTCGGCATTTATAATGCGCGGTAAACCGATTTGTATCGGACTATCGATCGGACTCATTATTTTTATTTTATCACCAACTATTACATTTAGTCGCTCTGCAAGCAGAGAGCCAATAAAGATTTGTGGAATATTATTGTTCAGCACAATTGAATCAAGACCAAGATTATAGAATTCATTAATTTGATCAAATGGCACGGCTTTAAAAGATACCATTCTTACGTTATTATCCTTTGTTAGAACTACTCCTTTACGTTCCATGAATGGTACTACTTGAGATATATTTATATTACTTTTTAAATAACTATAAGCTTCTTGGTCTTCTCCCGGATTAATTTTTGAAATTCGCAGATCACCTTCAAATCCGATTATCTTTTCTGCGACTTGCAATTCAAAACCATTTAGCACTGCAATCGAAATAATAAGTGCAAAACAACCAATTGCCATCCCAATAATGGCAATCCATCCTGTAAATCTGCTCGTGCCTGCCCCCCTTCCTCCAAGCATAAACCTTTTTGCTATATAAGTAGAAAATTTCATTCGTACCTTAAAGCTTCTGCCGGATTAATTTTGCTTGCCCGATACACCGGCCAAAGTGATGCAATAACCGATGATAAGATTCCAATTGAAATAATTATCATCGTACTAAACCAATTGATCTTTATTGGTATATGATCCATAAAATATATGTCTTCCGGTAATGTGAATATTTGATATTTTATTTGTATTATCGCTAATCCAACTGCGATTAAGAGTCCAATTAGTGAACCCAACAGACCAATCATTAGCCCTTCTAATAAAAATATCCTGCGAATTTGCTTTTTGTTCAATCCAAGTGAAATCAAAGTTCCTATTTCACGTACTTTCTCAAAAATTATCATTGATAAAGAAGAAATAATATTTACAATTCCAACGACTGATATCATCCCAAAGATTATCAGAATGGGCCATTTTTGCAGATTTATCCAATCAAATAATATCCTATGTTTCTCTATCCATGTAAGTACAAAGTAAGGATATCCTAATTCGGTTTCCAAATGACGATATAATGGTTTAACATCATCTAATTCATTTGTAAATAGCATATATCCGCTTACTCTATCTTCGGAGTTAAATATATATTGGGCATCTTCCATATCAATATAGACAACTGTTTTATCATATTCTAATAAGCCGGAATGAAAAAGCCCTGTTACTGTAAATTGCCGAAATCGGTTGCTGCTAGAGATCTTGCCGATTGATTGTAAATCGAATAAAACAATCTTATCACCTATAACAACACTTAAATCTTCTGCCAACCTTTTTCCAATAATAATTGAATGTGATTGTAGCTCGGAAGAACCATTTGTGACTACCGAAGATAATAGAGTATATCTGCCAATTTTACTTAATCCAATGGTGATTACTCCTTCAGCATTTGATCCCTTACGAAGCAATGCAGGACTTTGTACATAAGATGAAATCGAATAATTTACCGGACTATTTTGTAGAACACCGTCCAATTCCGCATTATGCTCATTAAGAGTTCGATTCATAAAATGTTCAATTCGGATATGACCATCAAATCGAGCAATTTTTTCCGAGATCGTCGATTCAAACCCTTCTAAAATGCCAAATGTCAACACTAATGCCGCTATTCCTAATCCTAAGCCTAGAATTGCTAAAATAGCCGCAAATGTAGTGAAACTGCCTTTTTGTGGAGCTTTTAAATGACGGAAAGCAATCTGTCTTACTAATTTCAAATTAATATTTCACTATTAAAATAAGCTCACAATATGGTCTGAGAGCAAAATATCAAATACTCTCTAGCGGTATGCTCGCAGAGTTGGAAACAGTATCACATCCTTAATCCATCTATTGTTTGTCAATAGCATTACTAGACGGTCAATTCCGATTCCTACTCCGCCAGTTGGTGGCATCCCGCTTTCAACAGCTTGCAGGAAGTTTTCATCCACCGGTTGAGCTTCTTCATCTCCTGCTTTTCCAAGTTTGTCCTGATTTTCTAACCTCTCTCTTTGATCTACCGGATCGTTAAGTTCCGAGAAAGCATTTGCAAATTCCATTCCACCAATAAATAATTCAAATCGCTCTACCAACTCCGGATTACCATCGCGATGTTTTTTAGCCAAAGGAGATATTGCTTTTGGATAATCAATAATGAATGTTGGATTAATTAAATTTGGTTCTACAAGTTTACTCATTAATAGATCCAATATTTGTCCATAATTTAAGTTGGGAGGTGTATCAATTTTGAACTTATTGCAAATAATAATTAGTTCTTTATCATTTAATTTTGAAACATCAGTCCCTGTCGCGTTGCTTAATAATTCAAAGATAGGTTTACGAACAAATGGTTTAGATAAATCAATATTCAAGTCTCCCCAAGCAACATTCAATTCACCCACTTTAGATGCTACATCGCACACAAGTTTCTCTACAAAATCCATCATATATTTATAATCGACATATGCTTGATAGAATTCCAAAGATGTATATTCAGGATTATGACTTCGGTCAATCCCTTCGTTTCGGAAATTTTTTGCAAGCTCATAGACTTTGTCAATGCCACCGATAATCAATCTTTTCAGATATAATTCATCGGCTATCCGTAAATATAATTCTTGATCTAAAGTGTTATGATGTGTCAAGAAAGGACGTGCGTTAGCACCGCCATAAAGTGGTTGAAGTATTGGTGTTTCGACTTCTATAAAGCCATCATCGTCAAGGAATTTTCTGATTGATGATATAATCTTAGCTCGTTTAATAAATGTCTCTTTTACCTCATAATTAACAACTAAATCCAAATGCCGATTTCTATAGCGCTGCTCCTTATCTACAAATGAATCAAATTCTTCACCCTCTTTTTCCTTTACAATTGGAATAGGTCGGATGCTCTTAGATAAAATTGTAGTATTGTTGGCATGAATTGATGTCTCACCGGTTTTAGTTTTAAAAACATATCCCTCAACTCCTAGAAAATCCCCAATATCTAACAGTTTAAAATTATCGTAGGAATCAGTACCGATATCGTCACGTTTGACATATATTTGAATTCTACCTTTGCCATCTTGCAAATGACAAAATGCAGCTTTGCCCATTTTTCTCAGTGACATAATCCTACCAGCAACTGAAACAGTTTTTCCATCCAAATCATTTGCATTATTTAAAATTTCAATACTTTTGTGAGAAACTGAATATGAATATGGATATGGATTAACCCCATTTTCACGAAGTTTCCCCAATTTTTCTAATCTAAAATCAATTATTTGTTTTAAACTGCTATGCTCTTCAGTCATTTAAATTCCTTATAAATCATTTATTATCGATTTGTTGTATCAACCAAGCTTGTATAAATTGGTCAATTTCACCATCCATTACTGCTTGCACGTTTCCCGATTCAACTTTTGTTCGATGATCCTTTACCATGTTATATGGATGAAAAACGTAAGATCTAATCTGACTTCCCCAGCTAATATCCATTTTTTGATCTTCAATTACCTGATTTGCTTCAGTTTCCTTGTCGATCTCAAGTTGTAATAAGCGCGCTTTTAACACTTTCATGGCTTGAGCTTTATTTTTGTGTTGAGAGCGTTCATTTTGACATTGAGCTACTGTACCTGTAGGTATGTGTGTAATGCGAACGGCAGAGTCTGTACGATTCACGTGTTGTCCACCCGCTCCGCTAGCGCGATAAGTATCTATTCTCAAATCAGATGGATTCATATCAATTTCAATTTCTTCATCTGAGAGAGGATATATGAATACTGATGCAAACGATGTATGCCTTCTACTATTTGCATCAAATGGGGAAATACGCACTAAGCGATGTACACCGGCTTCTGATTTTAATAATCCATAAGCATATTCACCATGGACTTCTAGTGTTATATCTTTGATGCCAGCCTCATCCCCCGGCTGATAATCAATAATTATTTTTTTGAAATCTTTCCGCTCAATCCATCGCGAATATAATCGATATAGCATGTCTGCCCAATCCTGGCTTTCTGTACCACCAGCACCCGGATGAATAGTTAATATTGCATTGGATGTATCCTGCTTACCGCTAAGTTTTAGTTTTAATTCGATTTCATCTATGCCGGATTCAAATATTGAGAGTTCTTTAACAATGTCCAATTCAGCTGCTACATCAGATTCTGCAAATTCAAATAATACTTCTAAATCACTATGCTGACGTTCTAAACTTTGCCATGTTTCTAATTCTTTTTCAATAAGTGATATTTTTTTTAGAATAGTTGAAGCTTTTTGACTGTCGTCCCAAAAATTTGATACTGTTGACTCTTTGCGTAATTTATCTAAATTGGATTCCTTTAGACCAAAGTCAAAGATGCCTCCGTAAATCATTATACTTTAACTCGGTCTTATTAAATATATCTTTTAATTCGTTTATATTCATTAGTGAAAATTAAGAAATATTAGTGGAAATGTTTTGAGTAATTCTCTGTATTCAGGTAAAACATATCGTTTTATTATTAACCTATCCCTAAAAACTAATCCACCCTCCAATCCTATGTGCATTACCTAAGTCATGGTTAGAAAAACTATAGTCAACACCAAATGGAAATTGTAAATTATTAAATGTTAGCCCAATCTCACCCTGTAAATATCCGTAATTAATACCTCCTCTAACACTTATTACATCAAATAGTGTCAATTCGCTTCCATATTGATAATCACCGTTGTAAAGTGATTTTTTTTTCAAAGTAGTGTGAATTTTATTGGAAGACGATCAAATGTTTGAAAATACCCAATTCCTGCAAATAACTGCATAGGAATATCATCTCTATTCTCTGAACTCCAATATATCCTAGTATTAAAAATATTGTTAAGTGATAAGCCGATTGCAAATTCATCTAACCAACCAATGCCATTCCTCCCAAATCAACACCAATCCCACTACCTTCAACTTGATAAAGATCTTTTTGTAACAATTTTACATTTATTCCAAATGGGATTTTTAATGGGATATCGGCAAATATCCATCCGAGGTCAAGATTATATTCAATATTTTTAGATAAATTGATTATTAAAGCGGACTCCCGGGTGTTAAATGTATTAAATACACGTGCAACTAAAGCTCTAATCGAATCGCGCCTTGCTTCCAAATCAGTAATTAATTGTACATCAGGCCGTTCAAATATATCATTTACATATAAATTCAAACCATACACACCCCATTGATAACCATTTTTCGTTGGATGAGAGTATCCTAAAGTATAAAATTCTGCTAAGTCAAATTGATTCACGTACATACAGAAAAGGTAGTATTTGATATAAATGCTGTAGCGGCTGGATTAACTAAATAACCTCCGGTATTTTGAGGTAACGCTACAACAGATCTTCCTAAACCTACTGAGCAGGAATAGACACCGATGTTTAAAAATGCGTCTCCGTAGCTGGTATTTTGGCTAAAAAGGATAGAAAAAAGAATCATTAATGTGGAGATGAATATTTTCATTTTACTTTAGCTATACAATCTTTCTATCTTTACAATAATTTCTACTTCATGTATGTAATAAATTACTATTTTAGTTTTTATTACATTACCTAATCACCGGATGAAATAAATAAACGTTCATTTAAGAAACGTCGCAGAGCCATTTCATCTTGACCAAGATTGACTAGACGGCCATTCTCAGCGACAGATATGCGATGGGTCTCCTCAGATACAACAACAACCAATGCGTCAGTTTCTTCTGACAATCCTAATGCTGCTCGATGTCGAGTTCCCATTTCTGGGTCAACCATAGTACTTTCAGTTAGTGGTAAAATACATGCTGCGGCTTCAATAATTTCATTCTGAATAATAATTGCGCCATCATGCATTGGTGAAGTTGGATTAAAAATAGAAATTACGAGTGGAGCTGTTACTTCAGCCTTTAATGACATTCCGGCCTCTTTGTACATCCTGAGACCAACTTCTCTTTGGAATACAATCAATGCTCCCCAACCACGATCAATAATTTGGTTAGTTGCTTCAACTATAGCTTCAATAGATTGTGGTGAATCAACTCTAAATATTGTACGGAAAAATCGATTCTGACCAACGTATATTAGCATTCGGCGAATTTCCGGTTGAAACAATATTACAAATGCAACTACCCAAACCGTTTCAAATTGATTTACGAGCCACGAGGTTGCAGAAAAACCAAAAGAATTAAATACAAATGATGAAATCAAGAGGATTATTAAACCAACCAACATTTGGCCGGCTCGTGTACCTTTAAAATATTGGTAAACTTTGTAGAACAGCCAACTAACCAGCAGTAAGTCAATTATATCTACAAGCGTTACCGTTAAAAATCCTATTTTAAATAATTCCATAAATCTGATAATTATAATTTATTGATTAATCTCTAAATTGTTATTTTACTTAAATATATTCGTAATTCCAAACTCATAAATTTTAAGTGATACCACAGATTTTTTCTGTCATCTTAACGACCCTTAACATTTCTTTCACATCATGGATTCGAACGATACGTGAACCATTCATAATCGCAGCTGTTACAGCTGCGGCGGTTCCCTCAATTCTTTCTTCCGGTGGCAAATTTAATGTATTACCAATAAATGATTTGCGTGAAGGTCCAACTAAAATAGGGAAACCTATGTCAGCAAGTTGTTTTAATTCGCGTATGATAGTAAAATTATGATCAACTGTTTTGCCAAACCCAATCCCCGGATCTAAAATTATATTTGTTTTCTTAATTCCATTGGCTTTAAGAAAACTTATTCTTTCCTGAAAGAATAATACTAAATTCTTCATTAGATCGTTGTATACAGGGTTATCTTGCATATTCTGTGGATTTCCTAACATATGCATAATGACAACCGGAATTTGGAATTCGCTTGCCAATTGAACCATATTAATATCAAATCGCATTCCGCTTATATCATTGATAATATTTGCTCCAGCGGTTATTGCTTCATTTGCCACACCGGATTTATAGGTATCTATAGATATAACAATATTTGACCTTTTCCGAATTCCTGAGATTACAGGGATTACTCTATTTGTTTCTTCTTCGAAACTAATAGGTTTAGCTCCTGGTCGTGTTGACTCTCCACCAATATCAATTATATCAGCGCCATCAGCTTCCATTTGCAATGCATATTCAATTGCTTTGCTAGGATTAGTAAATTTTCTCCCGTCACTAAAGGAATCAGGTGTAATATTTAGGATACCCATTATCAGCGGTCTCCTGTTATTATTACTTAACCAAGCATTAAGCTTATCAAGTTGCATATTTACTGAATCATCATTAGAATATTATTTCTTTTCGGATATTGGTGATTTAGGTTTACTTTTTCTAACTTTTGGCTGAATTACTTTACTTGGTGAAGGATTTTTAACAGTCTTCGTAGGTTTTATTTTGTCAGCAGTTTTTGATACGTTATTTCTACGCCGAACAACCTTTTTACCTTCTAATATTCGTCTTATATCATCACCATCAATAGTTTCGTATTTTATCAATTCTTCTGCCATTAAATGTAAATATTTCTCGTTTTTATTGAGTATATCATGAGCATTTTTCTGAGCAGTACGAATAATCTTAACAATTTCTTCATCAATCATTCTCGAGGTCGCTTCACTATAATCGCGATGTGATTGAATCTCTCTGCCAAGAAATATTTCTTCATTTTTCTTGCCAAAAGTCATTGGACCAAGCAAATCACTCATACCCCATTCGCATACCATTTTCTTGGCGATAGTTGTTGCTTGTTCAATATCGCTACCGGCGCCAGTTGTTAACTCATTAAATATTTTTCTTTCTGCAGCCCTTCCGGCTAGAAGGATTGCTAATCGTCCCTCTATATATTTTTTTGCATAACCATGTTTTTCATCAAGAGGTAACTGCATTGTGCTTCCTAAAGCTTGGCCGCGCGGAATAATTGTTACTTTATGTACCGGATCGGCGCCTACTATTTTTGAAGCAACTAACGCATGACCAGCTTCATGATAGGCAGTTAATTTCTTTTCTTCATCGGATAATATTAAACTTTTCCGTTGAATGCCCATCATAACTTTATCTCTTGCATCCTCAAGGTCGTCCATATCTACAGCTTTTTTCTTTTTCCGGGCAGCTAAAAGAGCAGCTTCATTAATTATATTTGCAAGGTCTGCTCCTACTAAACCAGGTGTTCCTTTCGCAAGTGCTTTTAAATCAACTTTCCGTTTATTTAAAATAATCTTTTTAGCATGTACTTCTAGTATCCCTAACCTTCCCCTAAAATCAGGAACGTCGACAACAACCTGTCTATCAAATCTACCAGGACGTAATAATGCTTTATCTAACACATCTGGGCGGTTTGTAGCAGCCATAACGATTACGTTAGCATTCTTTTCAAATCCATCCAATTCAACCAATAATGCGTTTAAGGTTTGTTCTCGTTCGTCATGACCGCCACCTAATCCTGCACCCCTTTGACGCCCTACAGCATCTAATTCATCAATAAATATTATACACGGAGCTTGTTTTTTACCCTGCTCGAATAAATCTCTTACTCGTGAAGCACCTACGCCAACAAACATTTCTACAAAGTCAGCTCCACTTAAACTGAAGAATGGTACCCCTGCTTCCCCGGCGACAGCACGGGCAAGTAATGTTTTCCCAGTACCGGGAGCGCCAAGCAATAAAACACCTTTAGGAATTGAAGCGCCTAATCTTTGAATACGTTTTGGATGTTTTAAAAAATCAATTATCTCATTTAATTCTTCCTTCGCCTCAACGCATCCTGCAACATCGGAAAATGTAACCTTTGGTAGATTGGTTGTTTGTGCCGTAGCTCTACTTTTCCCAAAATTGAATACATTTTTCATGCCACCACCTGCGCCACCCTGCATTCTCCTCATGATAAATATCCAGAATCCAATGAGTACAATCCATGGAAGCATATTGATCAAATAACTGGTCCAATTAGTGGTCTTTTCCTTAAAATTATATTCCAAATTATAATTGTCCCACTCCGCCATCGTTTCACGATCCATTAAAGGTAATGAAACAAAAAATCGCTCTGCTTTTTCAATTTTGCCATATTCAGTATCAACATCTTGAGGGATTTTAAACTCACCATGAAATTTATTCTCAATGATTGTACCTTTAGCGATTTGATCATTTTTTAAAAATTCTTGATATTGGAAATAATTAATTTCAATTTCTTTTTTGCTCGAATTAGTAAAAATCCCAGATATTATTATTGCACCAACAACTATTAATAACCATACCATCGATGTTTTCCCGGCTCGTTTCCACTGAAAGCTTGTTTTTGGATCAATTGGTTTCTTGCCAGGTATATTAGGTTTCGTATTTTTTGTTTTATCTATTTTTGTATTATCTTTTTTATTTACCATAGTTACTCTTCTAAACGATAGATTTCCGGTAGGTGTCGCAATTTTTGATCGTAATCCAATCCATATCCTACCACGAACTCCGGAGGAATTTCGAATCCAATATAATCAATTTTAAAATCTAATTTTGCGATATCCGGTTTTAATAATAATGTTACTATTGTGACAGATTTAGGCAATGCTCCCAACAACCTATCACGTAAAAACTTTATGGTTAGTCCTGAATCAATAATATCTTCTACGACAATTACATGTCGTCCAGTTATATTTGCGGAAATATCTTTTCGTAATGTAACAGTTCCTACCGATTCCTTACCGGCATAGGAAGACATCTTGATAAAATCCATTTCACAGTCTATTGTCAGCATTCGCATAAGATCAGAAATAAATATAAAACTACCATTCAAAACACCTATAAATATCGGTAATTCGTCTTTAAATCGATTCGAAATACCTACTGCTATTTCCTTAATCCTAGACTGTATCCGATCCTCAGAAATCAAAGTTGACAACTTATAGCCATATTTAATCATATTCAGCCTACATTTCTCTTAATTGAAAGTTCCAAATAATGCTTTGTATCTTTATTAATTTTAACAGTTTCGCTTATTCTATATCCACAAACCCATATTATTTCATCGTTCGCGGTCAATACCAATTGTTCTAATTTATTAAATCGATTTACCTTCTCATCAGTTAAAAAATCACTGAGTTTTTTGTTGCCGTTCATACCTAACGGTTGAAACACATCTCCTTCTTCCCATGTTCTTAAGACTAAGTTTTTATTGACAATTAAATCTGCATCAATTATTTCAACCATCGAATTGTCATTATCGGAATATTTACTTACCCTTTTTGCTAAAAATATAATCTTTCCGTGGGTCACTGGTACATCTAATTGAATAAATATAGGTTCAAGATTAACACTAAATTTATGACGAATAATCCAATCTTGTCTGTCTTTTAATATTTCAAATTCATCCCAATTATATATTTTCCCTATTTTTGCTGATTTTATTATATTTTCAATTTCATTCCATTTATGTTTACGCCACAGCGATGAATCTAAAATATATGCAAAAAATGATATTTTAACTTTGTCAGGCAGTTTTTGAAAACTGTTTAAATTTATTTTTTTAATTCTATTATTTGTATTTGAATCATTCTCTTCCCTAACCATTTCATCAACTAACTTTTGAATAAAATATTCCATTATAGATTGATTTACCTTTGCAGATTCGCAAATCTCTTGAATTGATTTTCCTAAATCTGGATAAAATGATTCCCACTGTGGGATTATTTTATGACGAAAATAATTTCTAGGATTTCCTAAATTATTATTCGTTTCATCTTCAACATATGGTATGTTTAAATCACTTACAACTTTTTCAATTTCAATTTTGAGGATTGTTAATATTGGACGAATAATTCTATCATATTCTTTATGTATCCCCCTCAATCCACCAATACCTGATTTTTCACTAATTCTTTGTAATATAGTCTCTATTTGGTCATTACTGTGATGACCTGTAGCTATTTTATCATAGTTCAATTCTTTACGGATAGATTCAAGTTCGTAATAACGATTTTTTCTAGCCCAAGCTTCGGTACTGTTTCCAAGTTTTTTCCTACTATAATCTAAGTGTTTGACTACAACCGGAATTCCTAATGTATGCCCTTGCTCAACTACAAATTGTTCATCTCTATTTGAATTATTGCGAATATTGTGATTAATATGACTGATGGTCAGTTTTAGGTTTAATGATTTCCACAATTCAATTAACATATATAGTAAAAACATTGAATCCATACCGCCAGAAACAGCAACAATAATTTTATCATTTGGTTTAATTAGATTAGAATCGATTAAATAATTGACGATACCAGAGGTTGATACTCGATTTTTCACAACAATACTATTTTGTTTAACTTATTGTTGAAACAACTTCTGCAACTTCTTGTGCAGTATTCATAATGTAAAAATGTATACATGGGACTTTTGCATCAATTAATTCTTGACATTGTTTAATAGCCCAATCTACACCTGTATGATATATTTTTTCTTTTGAACTACCCTCAATATTTTCAGATAGATCACTTGGAATATCGATATGAAATGTTCTTGGAATAGTTTTTAAATGATTTTCACGGGTTATAATCTTAATCCCCGGTATAATGGGAATAGCAATACCAATAGCACGACAACGTTCTACATAATTAAAATATTTATTATTATCAAAGCACATTTGCGTAACAATATAGTCTGCTCCGGCATCCACCTTATTTTTTAAGTATTTAAAGTCACTTTCGAGGTTTGGAGCTTCAAGATGTTTTTCGGGATATCCAGCTATACCAATGCAAAAATCAGTCTGTGATGCACCACTCAATTCTTCCAAGTAATTCCCTGAATTCATATTTTTAATTTGTTTTACCAAATCAGAAGCGAAGAAGTTATGGGTTTTACCTGATTTATCAGATGACATCAATCGTAATTCATCTCCCTGTACTGCCAATATATTATTGATTCCCAAAAAATTTAATTCTATTAATGCATCTTCAGTTTCTTCTTTTGTAAATCCTTTACAAAGGATATGAGGCACAGTTTCGATATTATATCTATTTTTAATAGCAGCACTTAACCCGATCGTACCTGGACGTTTGCGTTTTGCGTGTCTACGTAAAGAACCATCATCTAACTCTTCGTAATACACTTCTGCTGAACGACTTGTTAAGTCAATAAATGGTGGATTGTAAGGAAGTAGTTGCTCAATTAATTCAAACACACTATCAATACTTCTGCCACGTTTGGGGGGAATTATTTCGTAACTAAACAGTGTTTTAGTCGATTCTTTAAAATAATCAGTTACTTTCATTATTACTTCATTTCAAATCAGCTAGAAAAGGATTACTGAGTATCTCATTTTCAATAGTTGTACTAAATCCATGGCCAGAATGAACTTTTGTATTACCGGGGACTTTTTCTATCAATAACTTAAGAGAGTCCATTAACGTATTATAACTTCCTCCTGGGAAATCTGTGCGACCAATCGATCCCTGAAATATAGTATCTCCAGTGAATATATCTCCATTTAATTGATAACACACACCACCCGGTGTATGTCCGGGAGTATGAATTATTTTTATTTTCATATCTCCTATGGTTATACTGCTTTCATCAGTCAACCAATTATCAACTATTGGCTTATCATTTGGAATCATTCCATACATTACGCAACCTTGAGGATAGTGATCGATCATCATTTTCTCATTAATATGGATATAAAAAGGTATGGAGTAATGATTTTTAATTGGTTGAACCGCATGGATATGATCGATATGTCCATGCGTATTCAGAATTCCTACAGGATTTAAATTATTCTTATCAATTTTATTTATGTAAGAGTCTGCCATATCACCTGGATCAATGATAATGCAATTTGAACTGTCCGCATTATGCACAATATATCCATTCTCTTGAAACGGACCGGCAGTAATCTTATGGATTATTATTTTCAAATATAGTCGAAGAAAAGGTCTGACAAACACATGATTTTGTCTTCATATGAATGAGGATATAAAAACCATTCTGTTGCAGCAATACTACTTAATATCGAATTACCATCTTGCGGTGTAAAACAAAATCCTGAAATTTCATGATCATTGCGCACAGTTAAAGTTTGTTCGACAACTACCGTTTGATTAAGAATTCTACCGTAATGGCCTTGATCTCTACCAAAAGAGAATACTGTACTTGTTGTGTCTTTATTTGTCATCGCAACCAAAGGATTCTTATTAAGCAAATCTTTAACATCATCTAATTTAATTGGATCCTCAACTTTTAAATTGAACCATAGTACATGCATATATTGACTATTTACTTTCATAGCAGAGGAAAATAGATTCAGGTCAATGCTCAATGTTTGGAATAATTCTGCGGCATCTTGAGCATGATGTGAACCATATTTATTTGTAAGGTGAACATTTACCTGCGGTGCAGGAATAAATTTGCCAGGTTGGCTAATATCGTTAGCACGGCGAACACATACAAAGCGTCCTTCAATTAAATTATCGAGTTTTCCGTTCAATCCCAAAGTATTTACAATACATGATAAATTATGTGTATTACAACTTACGATTTGAATAAACTGATTGTCAGGAGTTAAAGCTTTATCGTTGATGCCTCGAGCATATTGTTTTCCAAAACCATGTTCACTACCCTGAGCCATGAATCCTTTTACAGATTTTGCAAATTTTTTATAGTACTTTTCTTTATTTTTATGACCAACCCCACTCGGAGTGCAATCTATTACAATAGAAGCTCTTTTTATGGCTTCCTCTGTTTCAAAATCAGCATCAACCCCTAAATCTTTAAAATCTTTTATTTTTGTTTCATCAACTGATAATCTAGCGCCTCTTCGGAGTAATCCATTTATTTTTGAATAATCACCTTTTGCAGCTGAATTTTTATTAAATGTGACCTCATCAATTCCTAATTGGTCGCGATAATCGGCTAATAAGCCAATCAAAGGTTCTCCAATTGTTCCAGTTCCCACTACATGTACTATTTTACGAGACATTTGATTCCTCCTTTAAGATATTTTTATTATCATCTTTATAAAATTGAGGACTCCTGCCATTCACCGAAAATATCTTTCATGGCATCCACAATTTCTCCTAATGTTGCATAAGCTTTAGCAGCATTAATAATAGGCGGCATAATATTTGATTTATTTTTACATGCCTCTCTAATATCATCAAGAGCAACTGTCACTGCTTCAGCGTTACGACTTTTTCTTAAACTATTAATTGCATTTAATTGCGTTTCTTCAGCTTCTTTCCCAATTTCAAGTAGAGGAATATCAATTTTTTCATCTTCTTTTATAAAATCATTTACACCAACAACTAGGCGTCTTTTTTCATCAACTAATTGTTGATATTCAGAAGCAGCTTTTGCGATTTCACGTTGAAAAAATCCCATTTCTATGGCTGGAATCACTCCGCCTAATTCCTCTATTTGTCTGAAATATGATTCAGCCTCTTCTTCCAATTTATTCGTTAGCGATTCAATGTACCACGATCCCCCTAGCGGATCAATTACATTTGCTACACCGGTTTCATATGCAATAAGCTGTTGAGTTCGCAATGCGATTTCGGCTGCTTTTTCTGAGGGTAATGCTAAAGTTTCATCCATTGAATTGGTATGTAATGATTGAGTACCACCCAAAACACCAGATAATGCCTGAAAAGATGTGCGGGCTATATTGATTTCAGGCTGTTGGGCAGTTAAGGAGCAACCCGCTGTTTGGGTATGAAATCTCAGCTTCCATGATCGCTCACTTTTTGCATGATATTGATTCTTCATACGCTTTGCCCAAATACGTCTCGCAGCTCTATATTTAGCAATTTCTTCAAAAAAGTCCAAGTGTGCATTGAAGAAAAATGATAGTCGCGGTGCAAATGAATCTATTTCCATTCCAGCTGCGATAGCATGTTCAACATATGCGAATCCATCTGCAAGTGTGAATGCAAGTTCTTGTGCGGCTGTAGAACCAGCTTCTCGGATATGATACCCTGAAATTGATATCGTGTTATATTGTGGTAAATGTTCCGCACAATACTGCATCATATCGGTAATAATTCGCATTGATTCCTTTGGCGGAAATATCCATTCTTTTTGTGCAATGAATTCTTTTAAAATATCATTTTGCAAAGTACCCCTTAATTTTTTTAAAGGAACTTTTTGATTATCAGCAACAGCAATATAAAATGCTAATAATATGACTGCAGGACCATTTATTGTTTGTGAAACAGATATCTCACCTAAGTTAATTTTATCAAACAAGATTTCCATGTCTTTTAGCGAAGCAACATTAACTCCACATTTTCCAACCTCTCCTAATGCAAAGTCATGTCCTGGATCGTAACCCATTAAAGTTGGCATATCAAAAGCTACCGAAAGTCCAGTTTGCCCCTGAGATAAGAGTAAATGATACCGTTTGTTTGTCTCTTTGGGAGTACCAAATCCGGCAAATTGTCGCATGGTCCATAATTTTCCTCTGTACATATTTGTATGAACCCCACGTGTAAATGGATATTGGCCAGGAAAACCAATTTCTTTTAAAAAATCATCAGATTCAGCTTCTGGCAAATACAATGGATCAACTATTAAACCGCTGACCGTTCGAAAATCATAATCACGATTGGTTGCATTTTCTGAATCAGATTGCCATTGTTTTTTTTGCTTATTAAAATTGCTCATGTTTGTTACTTAATACCATCATTTTTTATAAATTCTTTAATCTTTTTTAGAATTCCTATTTTATCTAAACCAATTTCTTTTAAGTAGAAGATCTCTGTCACCATGAGTAACAAACTCATTCGGAATTCCTATCCTTTTTATTCTCCCCTGATAATTATTATCCGCTAGCCATTCAGTTACACCACTTCCAAATCCTCCATTAAGTACACCTTCTTCAACTGTGATAATTTTGGTAAATCTCTTAATTATGGATTTTAGATATGTTTCATCCATCGGTTGTATAAACCGACAATTCACAACTTCACACGATATTTTATCTTTAGCTAATTCAGTTATAACCTCTAATGATTGTGTTACCATTGAACCAACCGCCAATATTGCGATATCTTTTCCGTTAGCTACTGTTGTCCAGCTCCCAATTGGAACAATCTCTGCCTGTCCATCTTTGTCAAAATTAAATGAAGATGATCTAGGATATCTAATCATAAATGGATTTTTAGTATGATTGAGAGCCGTATACATTAAATTTCTTAATTCGTTGCCATCTTTTGGGGCAGACACGATTAGATTTGGTATACATCTTGAATATGCAATATCAAGTGCACCATGATGCGTGGCACCATCCTCACCGACTAAACCCGCACGATCCAAACAAAAAATAACAGGCAAATTTTGTAATGCCACATCATGAATAATATGATCGTAGGCCCTTTGTAAAAATGTTGAATAAATCGCGACTATAGGCCTCAGACCTTGCATCGCCATTCCGGCGGCAAAAGTCACTGCATGGCCTTCTGCGATGCCTACATCATAAAATCGCTGTGGAAAATCTTGTGCATATTGGACAAGCCCAGTTCCCTCTTTCATAGCGGCAGTGATACAAACTGTATCTTCGCGGGTGCGACCAAATTCGCAAACTATCTCTCCAAATGTATTCTGAAAGGATGGTGCTATTTCGGTTCCTTTAGCTTGTTTTTCGTTATTACCATTACTTGGAGATATACCGTGGAACTTGATTGGGTCAGATTCAGCTGAATCCATTCCCTTGCCCTTTTTTGTAACAATGTGAAGCATTACAGGTGTATTGATGTCTTTTATATTTTCTAAAGTACTAACCATCAGATCAATATCATTTCCATCAATTGGACCGAAATAACGGAAACCAAATTCTTCAAATATTATACCTGGAGCCATGAATACTTTCAAACTTTCTTCAACTTTTCTTAATAATTTTTGCGTAACCCCTTTTCCAGTTGGCAACGCATTTGTTGTTTTCCAAATTTCATCTCTAACACGATTATAAATTGGATTGGTCACTATTTTAGTTAAATAGCTACGCATTGCGCCAACATTCGGACTAATTGACATAGTATTGTCATTCAGGATAACTAATAATTGTTTTCGTGAATTACCAGCGTTATTCAATCCCTCAAATGCTAAACCGCCTGTCATAGCTCCATCGCCAATTATTGCCACTACTTTATATTTTTCTTTTTTATAATTTCGTGCTGATGCAACACCAAATGCTGCAGAAATGGAAGTAGATGCATGGCCAGCACCAAATGTATCATATTCACTTTCGCTTGGAGTGAGAAAACCACATAATCCACCAAATTGGCGAATGGTATTTAATTTTTCTTTACGTCCGGTTAAAATTTTATGTGCATAACCCTGATGTCCTACATCCCATACAAGTTTATCTTTCGGAGTATCAAAAACATAATGTAGAGCAATTGTTAGTTCTACTGCTCCTAATGTTGATGCTAAATGACCGCCTGTTTTTTCAACAGTAGAAATAGTATATTCTCGTATTTCCTCGGCAAGTTTTTTTAAATCACCAATTGATAAATTTTTTATATCCGCAGGATAATTTATCTTATTTAATAATTTCTCTGTCATTTTGTTATTTTTTGTCTTTTATCACCCATAAAAATATTCTCATGCAAAATTGAGACATTATCTAATTCAGGATGAAACGAAATTCCCATATGCATACCATCTTTCACGATTATTGGAGCATTATCAAACTTCGCTAAAACTGTAATTGAAGTTTCATATGAGACAATCTTTGGTGCACGAATAAATGAACCAGGTATGCTATAACTATTATTATTCAATTTTAAGTCAATATTATTGGTACTTGATTTTATTTGCCTTCCATATCCATTTCGTTTAACTTGAACATCTAACAATCCGAGTGGTTCAAATTCTGCATCAATTACTTTATTAGACATTAAAATTAAACCTGCACAAGTACCCAGAACAGGATAATCGTTAGCAAACGATATTAACGGTTTATAAAATCCCACTCTTTTCATTAAATTAGACATGGTCGTCGACTCTCCGCCAGGGATTACTAACCCTTCTACAGTATCTAGTTGATTTGGATATCTAACCTTTACAGGGCTAATACCAATTCTTTCCAGTAAATTACAATGCATTTCATAATTGCCTTGGAAAGCCAACACCCCTATTTTCACTACCAGCCTCGTTCTTGTAATTTTTGTCCCTCGGGAATTTCTGAAATATCAAGTCCTTTCATTGCGGATTTTAGTCCACTAGAAATCTCTGACATTTTCTTTGCATCATCGTAATACGTAACTGCATCAACAATAGCTTTAGCACGGTCAGCCGGATCGTCACTCATAAATATACCAGAACCCACAAATACTGATTCAGCACCTAATTGCATCATTAGTGATGCATCAGCTGGAGTTGCTATGCCTCCTGCGGCAAAATTTGGAACGGGTAATTTACCATACTTTGCAACAATTTTGATTAATGCAAAGGGAGCTCCCAATTCTTTCGCAGTCGCCATTAATTCTGCTTGATCCATTACAGTTAATCTTTTCATTTGGGCCTGTATTGTACGCATATGTCGGACAGCTTCAACAATATTGCCACTACCCGCTTCTCCTTTTGTGCGAATCATTGCTGCGCCTTCGCCAATTCTACGCAGTGCTTCACCTAAATCACGAGCACCGCAAACAAAAGGTATCGTAAAGTCCTCTTTCCAAATATGGTTTTTTTCATCAGCAGGAGTTAAAACCTCGCTTTCATCGATGAAATCCACTTCAAGTGCTTCTAATATTTGCGCTTCAGCGAAATGTCCAATCCTGCATTTAGCCATAACAGGAATAGAGACTATCTTCTGAATACCTATAATCATTTCTGGGTTACTCATCCGAGCAATTCCCCCATCTTTCCGAATTTCAGCAGGTATCCTCTCAAGAGCCATAACTGCCACAGCTCCGGCATCTTCGGCAATCTTCGCTTGATCAGGTGTTGTAACATCCATTATTACTCCACCTTTTAACATCTCCGCTAAGCCTACTTTTATTTTATATGTATCTTTACTCATAAATAATTTCCTCGTCGATAACTTTTCCAATTTTTTTAACATGTTGTATCACATCTTGTATAATATTGTCGGGCGTTGAAGCACCGGCAGATATTCCTACGGTTCCTGCATTAATAAACCATTCATCTTTAATATATTCAACATTTGTAACTTGATATGAATTTGGATTCCGTTCCAAAGCTAATTGTGTTAATCGTTTTGAGTTTGCACTCGTGAATGATCCAATTATTATCATGACATCAGCAATTTGGGCTAATTTTTTTATTTGCTCATGGTTTCGCTTTGTAGGAAAACAAATTGTATTTACAAAATGAATATCACTAGTTTTTGTTAATAATATACTAATTATATCTTGTATATTTTCAATCATTTGCGTTGATTGACTTACAACCCCAATACGTTTCATTTTCCGTAATTCTTCAGCTTCTTTAGCATCCGAAATTATAATCGGATTCTTTACTTGTGTTGCGATACCAATAATTTCGTCGTGACCATGGTCTCCGATTATAATGATTTGCCGCCCTTCTTGTTCTAATTTGCGAACTTCTTGATGGATTTCTGTAACAAGCGGGCAGGTAGCATCAATAATATTTAGCTTTTTTTTATGTGCATGTTCCCAAACGTTCGGTTCGGTTCCATGAGCTCTAAATAATAAGGGTTTTCCAGCTGGTACTTGCTCCAAAGAATCGACTACTTTTGCACCAGATCTTTCAAGATCATTAACTACATTTTCATTATGTACAATATGGCCTAGCATATATACATCACCATGCTCTTTGGCAGTTTTATAAGCCTGATCAACTGCATGTCTAACTCCAAAACAATAACCGGCATCTTTTGCTACGATTATCTTCAATGGATATCCTTTTCCTGCTCTTGCATTATTTCAATAGTCTTAGCAACCACCATTTGTGCAACATTTGTGACATTACCTATAACCTTAGCTCCAGCGGCAAATAAATGTCCGCCACCATCAAAATATTGAGCAATTTTATTAATTGTATAACTGCCTTTTGATCTAAAATTTATCCTGCAAGAGTCATCTTCATTTTCAAAAATCATTAAAGAAACTTCCACACCTTTAATCGCTCGTGCAAAATCTGTAAAACCGTCAACATCATCTTTGATAGCATTAGCTTTTTCCATCATTTCTTTTGTAATTATAAACCATACTAACTTTTCATCATATGTAAATTGTAAATTATCGGCAATAGAAGCTAATAATTTAATTCTTGATCGTGAGCTTGAACCGTATATGTTTTGATGAATCTTTGCAGTATCCACTCCGGCTGTAATCGCGTTTGCGGCAATTTCATGACATAACACATTGGTATTATTGTAACTGAAAGACCCCGTATCAGTCATTATCGCCACATATATAGCTTCATAGACAACCTTTGATAAACAATTTGGATCAACAGTTTTTAGATAATTGTAAATTAATTCACCGGTAGCCGATGCATTTATATCGGAAACATTGATAGTAAATGGATGACCATTCGGATATGGATGATGATCTATATTGACAACAGAAGTTCCATTTTTTTTAATTACATTCCACATTTGCCCTGTTCTTGTATAATTACCAATATCCAGCAATATAGAAAGGTCAACATTGCTCAACCATTCGTAATGTATTGTATCATCAAAATATTCAAATTTATTATCAGGATCTAAAAAACGATATTCTTCAGGTAATTTCGAAGTAAGAATTATTCGGCATGTTTTATCTTTTGTTAATAAGTGGTGGTATAACGCCACAATAGAACCAATACCATCACCATCGGGATTCTCATGTGTTGTTAACATGATAGAATCAGCCTTTTCTATTTCATGATATATTTTATTCCAATCAGTCATTTATTACTTTTGTAAAACATTCAATTTACGATACCAATAATAATTATTCTATGAAATTCGCAAATTATAGTTTACTCCATTGTTCCTCATAAATATTTTTTTTATTCAAATGATATCGGCTTAAAACAAATAAATAATCAGACAGCCTATTGAGATACTTTATCCAATTACTGCTTCCATTCTCTTGTTCAATTAAATCTACGATAGATCGTTCCACTCGTCGGCAAACAGACCTTGCGATGTGTAATCTCGCAGATAATTCATCTCCACCTGGTAATAAAAATTCTTTTAATGGAGGCAGTTTTTGATTCATGGTTTCAATATTTGCTTCCAAGTGAGAAATTGACTCCTCTCTCAGAAGTTCTAATTTATTCTTAGGAATAGAGAGTTCACCCCCTAAATTCAATAAATTATTTTGGACTATAATCAATTCTTTAACAATTGTACAATTGGAAGTAGCAACTTTTGCGTAACCAATAAATGAATTCAGTTCATCAACATCGCCAATACAAATAATTCTTAAATCAGATTTAGACACTTTAGTACCATCGCCAAGCGATGTTGTTCCATTATCTCCAGTTTTAGTTGTTACTTTTGTAATCCTCATACTAAAAATATAAACGTAGCCAATATATACAATGGGATTAAAATAGGAATTGAATATTTGAGCATATATCCAAAGAAGCTTGGCATGGATATATTCTGTTCTTCAGCAATTGATTTAACCATGAAATTTGGAGCATTCCCTATATAAGTGTTTGCCCCCATGAAAACAGCTCCTGCTGAAATTGCTAATAATGTATGATGTAGAGGTCCCATCAATTCAAGGGCATTGCCACCTGCTGTGTTAAAAAATACTAAATAAGTTGGAGCATTGTCTAAGAAACTTGATAATATTCCGGTTGCCCAAAAATACATATAATTTATTGGTTCACCATTAGAAGACACCGAATTAATTACAGCTGAAAGTGCACCATCAGCACCGGCACGTAAAATTGCGATTGCGGGAATTATGGTAATAAAAATACCGGCAAACAATTTAGCGACTTCCTGTATTGGGAACCATGTAAATTGATTTGCTTCTCTGACTGGTTTTGAAGTAAAAATCCAACTTAAGTATGTCAAAATCAATAAAAAAATATCTCTAAATAAATTTGGCAATGAAAGTTCAACATTGTATATGTTGAATGAAATATGTGGTTTCCAAATTCCACTCATTAATACTGAGGCAATCACTCCAATTAAAAATAAGAAATTGATTGAACCATCAATACCGAATTTTTCTTTCACCTCAGAAACAGGTATTCTTGATTTATCTTCCAAACCGTAGAATCTACTATCAATATAATAGAAGATTAACAATAGCGTAATCACCATAAAAAGCATAGGTTTAAACATTGCAGTTGTAGTCCAAAAAAAATCAACGCCCTTTAAAAAACCCAAAAATAATGGAGGATCTCCAAGTGGGGTAAGAGAACCTCCAATATTGGCCACTAAGAAGATAAAAAATACGATTATATGAACTTTATGTTCTCGATGTTGATTTGCCCTAATTAAAGGACGTATTAAAAGCATAGCGGCGCCAGTAGTACCCATCCAACTTGCCAATATTGTACCGATTAAAATAATAATTGTATTCAGTATTGGTGTGCCAACTAAAGTTCCTTTTAATCTAATTCCACCTGAAATGGTAAAAAGCGCGAGTAATAATATTATAAACGGAATATAGTCTAACAAAATGATATGAAGGAACTCATAAAGAGCTACTGAATATCCCTCTACAATAAGGAATGGGACAAGAAATGCCAATGCCCAAAATAATGATACTTTTCCGAAATTATTATGCCAAAAATGTGCTGCCACTAATGGCATTACTGCAATAGAAAGTAAAATACCAATGAATGGAATTGCCCATAATATTGTTAATTCAGCTCCATCTAAATGAGGAATGGAATTAACATCGTTCCCTCCTGAAGCAAAAATAATATTTGCAACGAATACAATTATAGATATCAGGCTAGTTCTAAATATTTTCATTATTTATCCGACAATTTTTCAACACTAATTACTAAAATATATAAGATGAAAATTACATTTATTATTAGACTTTTTATATAAAAATCATTCTTATTATTATAGATTATTGTACTTTAATTCTCGTAATATTACTCATGAATATTATAGTAGGAATCATCGCTATTGTAGTCGTCATTTTAATATTAGCGATTGGCACCATTTTAGGAGGTAAGGAACTTAACACTACTTGTAGTGGCGAAGCGTCTTGCTCAGTTTGTGGCGGTGATACTGATAAATGCGAGAATAATTAATTCAGAGTAATCTAGAATCTATTTGTTACCCATCCAAAACTTTCAACTCTAATATATTTATTATCATCTGTTCTTATAATTATCATCGCCTCAACGCTGTCCATCGAATTAATTAATTCGATACCTTTTTCTCCCATAACCATCAATGCAGTAGCTAAAGCATCAGCTGTTATACAATTTGGCGCCATAACCGATGCTGATGCCACATTATTGTGTGTTGAGTAGCCTGTAACCGGGTCAACAGTGTGTGAATATAATTCTCCATTATATTCAAAGTAATTTCTGTAATCTCCGGAAGTTGCTAAAGCATTATTATTTAAGGATATAATCGTTTGTAATTCCGTGCCTGGCAACACGTCTAATAAAGGTTTATCAATTCCAATTTTCCAATAATTACCGTCTTGATTAAATCCGTTGCAACGAACTTCTCCACCAACTTCAACCAATATATCAGTATAACCCAAATCTCTTAATAATTCAAATACTACATCTACTCCATATCCTTTGGCAATTGCATTTAAATCAATTTTGGTGTCAGTATTTTTCTTTTTTACGGAATTTTCTCCAACTACAATATTATTAAATCCAATGGATTTTTTAATTTCTTCTATTTTTTGATCAGATGGCGGTTTCCAATTAGTTTGAGCCACCTCCCCACCGAATCCCCACAAGTCCATAATTGGTCCAACAGTAATATCAAATGCACCGTTAGTTAAGCGTGATATTTCCTGCGCTATTACGATTACATCATAAAATTCAGTTGATATTGTAAACCACTCATTATTATTTAAACGATTAAAACGACTAATTTCACTATCAGGGATATAAGCTGACATCTGCTGATTAATAAACTGTAGTACCGAATCGATTTTGCTCTTAACATTATTTATATCAATAGTTGATGTTAATTGATCAATTATTTTAATGGAATATGTTGTTCCCATCGTATTACCATTGATCGTAACAGTGAGATTCTGCTTTTTACATCCACTAAAAAGTATAATTAGTACAAAAAAGCCCAACCAAAGCTGAGCTTTTTTTATTACTAATAAATTGTTCTTTTTAACCAAACTTATCATAAGCGATCATGTCTGGTTCTACACCAAGATCATACAACATCTTATCTACAGCATCGATCATTGGTGGTGGTCCGCACATGTAGTATTCAATTTCGGTCGGATCATCATGATTTTTTAACATATTATCATATAGAATTTGATGAATAAATCCCACCGGACCCTTCCAATTATCTTCTTCCATTGGCTCTGAAAGTCCTACCGAATATGAGAAATTAGGGAACTGCTCTTGCAATGCTTTGAATTCATCGTCATAAAACATTTCACGTAACGATCGCGCCCCATACCAAAATGATATTTTTCTGTCGGATTTATTTGTTTTTAACAGATCATATAAATGGCTACGCATAGGTGCCATACCTGCACCTCCGCCAATAAATACCATTTCTTTTTTAGTGTCCTTGGTAAAGAATTCACCGTAAGGACCTGATATTTCGACACCGTCACCTGGTTTTAAATTAAATATATATGATGATGCTATTCCAGGAGGTGCATCCGGAGCCCACGGCGGAGGTGATGCAATTCGAACATTCAGCATTATTTTATTACCTTCGGCTGGATAGCTCGCCATTGAATATGCGCGAGTCACATCTTCATCATTAACTGCATTATACCGCCACAAATCATATTTATCCCAATCTTCACGATATTCTTTTTCTACAGTAAAATCAGTATATTTTAATTTATAGGATGGAACGTCGATCTGAATATATCCACCAGCACGATAATCCATCTCAGCACCAGCTGGTAACTCGATAATTAATTCCTTTATGAAGGTAGCAACATTATTATTAGAAATAACTTTACAAGTGTATTTCTTAATATTAAATATTTCATCAGGTACAATGATTGTCATATCCTGCTTAATTTTTACTTGACAGGCTAATCGCCAATGATCAGCAGCTTCTTTTCGACCAATGCTGCCTGTTTCGGTTGGCAATATATCACCACCACCATCAATTACCTGACATTTACATTGAGCACAAGTCCCCTGACCACCACATGCCGATGGCAAAAATATTTCCTGCCCTGATAGAGCACCCAATAAAGTGGAACCCGGGCGAACAGTAATAGATTTTTCCTTGTCACTATTGATTTCAATTTGTACATCACCTTGTGGTAATAATTTGCTTCCGGCAAAATTTAGTAAAATTACTAATAACAGAATCAATGCTGTGAAAAATATTACTCCAATTAGTGCAGTTGCCATCATTTATTCATTCCCTATAAATCGATACCGGAAAATGCCATGAAAGCCATTGATAATAATCCCGTAAGTAGCATTGTAATACCTAAACCTCGCAAACCTTTAGGAACATCTGCGTACCGCAGTTTATGCCGAATTGCAGCCATTGAGGCAATTGCTAAAAAGAATCCTAAGCCGGATCCGATACCAAAAACTGTCGACTCTCCCAGAGTATATTGCCTCTCAACCAGGAAAAGCGAGCCGCCTAAAATGGCGCAATTAACAGCGATTAATGGTAAAAAGATTCCGAGACTAAGATATAAACCAGGTAAAAATCTGTCCATAACCATTTCAACTAATTGGACCATTGCAGCAATTACCGCAATAAATGCGATGAAATTGAGATAACTCAAATCAACGTTTGGTAATCCTGCCCAAGCTAAAGCACCTTCTTCTAAAAAGTAATGATGAAGTGCCCAGTTAACTGGTGCGGTTATCGTTAAAACAAATACTACTGCTAATCCCAATCCAATTGAAGTGTCGACTTTTTTTGATATTGCAAGGAATGAACACATTCCCAAAAAATAAGCTAATAATATGTTCTCTACAAAAATCGACTTAACTAATAGTGATAAATAATGCTCTAACACCTTATGCCTCTTCGTATTTAGTTAATGAACGTTGGAACCAGATGATCAATCCCAGGATAACAAATGCACCTGGTGATAAAACAAATAAACCAACATTCAGGTAACCTGCATCATAAAATGATTGTGGTATAATTTGCATGTTTAAGATTGTACCGCTACCAAATAATTCGCGGAAAAATGCTACTGCAATTAAATACATACCATAACCAGTTGCATTGCCTAGACCATCTAAAAATGCTTTCCCCGGTTTATTTTGCATTGCAAATGCCTCGGCTCGACCCATAACAATACAATTTGTAATAATCAGCCCCACAAATACTGATAATTGTTTACTGATATCGTAGAGATATGCCTTTAATATTTGATCGGTCAATATTACAAGCGATGCAATTATGGTAAGCATAACAATAATTCTAACTCGATTAGGAATGAACTTTCGTAAAGCCGCAATAGTCGTATTTGACATAGTAAGAACAAATATTACAGCTAACGTCATAACAATTGCTGTTTCCATTTTTACTGTAACAGCTAAAGCTGAACAAATTCCCAAGACTTGAGCAGAGATTGGGTTATTGCTGATCATTGGATCAGTCAATGCAAGCTTTGATTTTTTACTTAATATACTCATTCTATAATATCCTCGCCTGCTTTAACTCTATCAAGGAATGGTTTATAAATATTTAAGTCGTTAGCAATAAATATATTCATCCCTCTTCCTGTTAGCGTAGATCCAGATATACCATCTACTTGATGAATTGCATTTATATCATTTTGATTAACTTTACCTTTAACAATCTCGATACTGACTAATTTACCTTCATCATTATAAATATGTTTTCCTCTATAGTTAGAAGTAAACCATTCTTTTTCTAATTCTCCGCCAAGCCCAGGTGTTTCTCCATGCTGATAAAAAGTTATTCCCTTCACAGTATTGCCATCAGGCTCTAAGGCAATATAACCGTAAATCGTTGACCAAAGCCCTTTCCCTGAGATCGGAATGGAGTATCCAGTCGGCTGTTCTCCATCTGTTGCAATATAAACGTTCAATGCGCCATTATCAGATTTCATACCTAAAGAATCAATTTTTAAAGTTGTTATTTCATCATCATAAAGTTTTTGAATGTCGCTTTGAGAAAGTGCTTGAGATTGATCACCAGGAATATTTAATGAACTTAAAATATTCTTTTTTATGTCAATTTCAATGTTGAAATCTTGTTTATCTTTCAACGATGCTGCGGCGAAAGATAATAAGAATCCCAAAACTATTGTAATTCCCGCCATAAACGATAATACATATAGATTACTTCGCATAGCGGGCCATCCTCTTCTTAATATTTCCCTTTACAACAAAGTAATCAATAAGTGGTGCAAAAGCATTCATCAATAGAATTGCCAACATCGTACCTTCAGGATAAGCTGGATTCATAGAACGGATAATTACAGTTAAGAATCCAATCATAAAACCATAAATCCACCGACCACTATTAGTATAAGAAGCAGAAACCGGGTCGGTTGCCATAAATACCGCTCCGAATAAAAATCCGCCCATAACCAAATGATAATGTGGAGGCAATGTTAACATTGTATTTGTGGAATTACCTGCTAATAAATTTGTAACAATAGCTGTAATAACCAATCCAATTATTGATCCGGTAATTATACGCCACGAGCCAATTTTAGTATAAATCAATATTGCTGCACCAATCAATATCGCTAAAGCTGATGTTTCTCCTACTGAGCCAGGTATCCATCCAATAAACATGTTTAACCAAGAATAGTCAAACTGTGTAAAACCATTCAATAAACTTACAGCATCACCACCGACTTGAGCCGCTGGCACCGATAAGGGTGTAGCACCGGAAAAACCATCAGCGGTCTTTATCCATACTTCATCACCTGATATATTACCAGGGTAAGCAAAGAATAAAAATGCTCTTGTCACTAATGCCGGATTAAATATATTCTTACCTGTACCACCAAAAATCATCTTACCGATTACCATACCAAAACTTGTAGCAACAACAACCTGCCATAACGGAATCGTTGGAGGAAGAATTAACGGGATCAACCAACCTGTTACAAAAAACCCTTCATCGACTTCCTGTTTCCGTATTATTGGGAACAATAGCTCCCAAAAGAATCCGGTTGCATAACCTACTATCATTATCGGCAAATATGATTGTAGTCCAACCCAAAAATTAGCTAACCAACCTTGAGATATTCCCAAAGCTAGTGCTTGTTGATAACCAGTATTTACAATTCCGAATATTGTTGTCGGTATCAAAGCAATAAGTACAATAATCATAGTTCGCTTTAGATCTAAACTATCGCGAATATGAGGACCTGATTTAGTTTGCTCATCGGTCCAAAAAGTTAGTGTATCAACTGCCTCAAAAAATGGGAAATATCTACTTAACTTGCCGCCTTCGGCAAAATGTGGATGAGCTTTTTTATAAATATTTCTTAAAAATTGCATCCTAACCTTCCGTTCTCATAATATCTAAACCCTTACGAACTGCTGCACCAACATCAATTTTACTCGGACAGGCAAAGCTGCATAATGCAAAATCTTCTTCATCACATTCTAAAATACCGAGTTGTGTCATTTCTTCAATATCGGCCGCCATAATACTGCGGTAAAGTGGATTTGGCAGAATGTCCATCGGTAATACATCTTCCCAAGCATTAATTGGAACCAAAGCCCTTTTACTTCCATTCTGTTTAGTAGTAAAGTTGAATAATTTTCTACCGAAGGAGAAAAATGAATTTGATAAACTATAAGATTTCTTGGATGATCCAAGCTGAAGCCATCCCAATAATGGTCTTGAGAAATCAACCGGCAAAACTGAAATTATTGTATCATAAAATCCAAGATAGTCATCTTTTTCAACTTTTTTACCTGTCAGAACATCTCCGCTAATGATTCTATATTCACCAGCTTTCAATTGACCATTTATTAAAGTATCTATTTTAGCGCCAATCCTAGTTTTTACATGAATTGGATTCACAGCACCCGGACCACCAATTGATACTATAATTGAAGGATCAACTTCACCTTTTAAAAATAATTTTCCCAAAATAATCACATGCTGAATATTTACAGTCCAAACAATTTCATCTGGTTTCAAAGGAGCAATATGATGAATTTGTATTCCAACATTTCCTGCCGGATGTGGTCCGCTGATTTGATGTAAAGTACAATTTTCTAATCCGGTTAATTCTTCGATTGTTTCATTCAATGAAATACCAATATTTACTTTCCCATCGGTTAGGCCTTTCAGAACATTAATACCAGCTTGAAGCACATCTTTTTGACCATTAAGTATTAATTTTAAATTTGGTGATAATGGAGCCGTGTTTATTGCAGAAATAAAAACATCTCGCGATTCATCTGCGGGATTTGCAACTTGATTAAATGGTCTTTGTCTAATTAAATGCCACAAATTTGAGTCAGATAAAACAGATTTTATATCTTTACGTTTTAATTTGCTGATATCATTCAGACCAATTGCTTTCTGAGTAAATCCTTTTTCAGGTTTATCAAGTTTAATTACAATTTTCTCAATAACTCGTCTTGGCCCGTATTGTATCTTACAAATTGCACCTGAACCTGGTGAGCCCCATTTTTGATCCAGATTTCCTTTATTAAAAAACAAAGGTGTACCTATATCAACATGGTCACCTTCTTTTACAAGTAATTTAGGTTTTACATATTTGTATTCAATCGGACTTAGTCCGACTTCAACTGTAGACAAATTTGTAAGTATTTCATTTTTAGGAATACCGGCAATTCTAATAGAGTGCCCTTTTCGTATTTTAATCTGTGTCATATATTAATTGGATTTTCCGTTGATAAAATTACAAACTTGAAACATAAAATATTAGTGAATTTCTCACCCAATCTGCTATAGGAGACCAGTAAATTCCAAATATTATTGTAGAAATTGCTAAAATTATTAAAATTAATACAAAAGGCATAATTGGCTTGGTAATAGTTTCCTGACGCTCACCATCAAAATACATCACCTTCACAACTCGCATATAATAATACAAAGATATTACACTATTTATTGCACCAACAAATGCCAACCAGTAAAATTGAGTACCACCTTTGATCAATGCTGCAAAAAGATAAAATTTTCCAATAAATCCTGCGGTTGGCGGTAATCCAGTAAGAGAGAACATGAAGACCGTCATTGTTAATCCAACAATTGGCATTTTCCAACCTAGCCCTTTAAAATCATTAAATGATTCACCACCGGTAATATTTTTAACGGTTATTATTATGAAGAACGCACCGAGGTTCATTAAAATATATACAAACAGATAAAACATTACAGCAAAAATGCTTTCGGTTGATAAAACTGGTAATACCATTAACATGTATCCCGCATGGGCGATGCTGGAATAGGCGAGCATCCTTTTAATATTATCTTGTTGAATAGCAACCATATTCCCAAGCGTCATAGTCAGTACAGCAAGAAGTGCTAATATTTGAGCCCACGGTAGGTCTGTTTGGGTTAACCAGATCCCAGCATTCAGTGCTGCCGAATCACCAAATACAATGTGAAAAAATCGTATTACGACTGCAAAACCGGCAGCTTTTGGTGCAACTGATAAAAATGCCGTAATTGTTGTTGGAGCACCTTCATAAACATCGGGTGTCCAAAAATGAAATGGTACTACGGATATCTTATACGCAAAGCCTGCAAGGATAAGTACAAATGAAATGATTAAGGCAAAATCAGCACCACCGTCTAATGCAGCAAGGCTATGTCCAATAAAACACAACTTAGTAGAACCTGTCAACCCAAATAAAATGCTAAATCCAAAAAGCATCAAGCCTGATGAAAATGCTCCATAAATCACATATTTTAAAGCCGACTCATTTGAACGTCGCTCAGATTTAAGATATCCTGCTAAGATAAAAGACATTATAGACACTATCTCAATTGCCAAGTATAGTAGAATGATATCAACGGCGGAAACCATTAAAAACATCCCGAATACCATAATAGTTAGTAAAACAAAATATTCACCTACACGATAATCTTTAAATTCTTTATTATATCTACTGATAATCACCACAAGGATTGATGCCATCAGAATTATTAATTTGAAGTATATCGCAAACGGATCTCGTGTAACCATGTCATTAAATAGTGTGGTTACATTTTGAGGATTATGAAATAAAATAGTTATTAGTGATAAAATCAAACCACTCAAAACCCAATATCCAGTTAAATACGATCTTTTCTTGGAATAGAAGAGGTCAGCTATTATTCCGACTAATATCGTGACTACGATTATGATTTCAGGTACAAACAGTTTTATACTATTTAAATTGTTCATTATGTCCACAATACTAGAAAATTCCTACTGTTCCACCGAGATTAACAACATGCTCAATAATTCTCGAAACAGTTGCACTAATTACGTTCAAAAAAGGAGCTGGATATACACCTAATATAAATGTGATAACTGCCAACGGAATAAGTGTGAATAATTCTCTGCTGGTAATTTCGGGCATATCTTTATATTTTTCGTTTAATGGTCCAAAGAATATTTTTTGATAGGCACGTAGAAAATAGGCAGCATTAATTAATATACCCACTGTACCAATTATTACAATTGTGCGGAAGACAGGGAAGGCACCAACAAAGCACATAAATTCACTTATAAATCCCGACAATGCCGGCAAACCAAGCCCTGCAAAGAATGCTATTGCAGCTACTCCGGCATAAATTGGCATTTGCTTTGCCAAACCACCAAAACCTGCTATTTCACGATGATGCGCCCTATCATAAACCACACCGGCAATTATAAACAACATAGCCGATATTGTACCATGATTAAACATTTGGAAAATTGCGCCACTCATCCCTGCTTCGGCGGCGGAGTAATTGTTACCATTTGCAGCACCAGCGGCGACTACTGCTGCCATACCCATTAAGGCATATCCTAAATGATTAATACTTGAATACGCCACCATCTTTTTCAAATCTTTTTGTGCCAAAGCAGCCAAACCACCCCAAATAACATTTATAACTCCCAGTACCGCTAAAGCACCGGCAAACCACCAAACAGCCTCAGGTAGCATGCCGTAATTAACTCGTAGCATACCGTAAAGTCCCATTTTCAACAATACACCAGCAAGTATAACTGAGATTGCTGTCGGTGCTTCAACATGCGCTAGTGGCAACCAAGTGTGGAAAGGAAATACAGGAACTTTGATAGCAAATCCGACAAATAATAAAATCCAAATTACTTTGATGGCACTCATTCCCCACCACAAAACACCATTTAACGCTTCCGGAGCTGTCTGCATTAATGTAAGCATGTCAAAAGTCTGACCGCATGTAAAGTACAATGCTAAAATTGCAATCAGCATTAAAACTGAACCGACTAAAGTGAATAAGAAAAATTTAATTGCCGCATAAACACGTTGCGGGCCACCCCACATACCTATCAAGAAATACATCGGCAGCAACATTACTTCCCAAAAAACATAAAATAAAAAGAAGTCTAAGGATAGAAACACTCCCATCATTCCAGTATCTAATAGTAAAAATAGGGCAAAGAATCCCTTAACAGCTTTTTTGGTATTCCAACTTACGAATACCGATAAAAATGATAATAACGGAGTTAACACTACCATTGGTAAACTCAAACCATCAACACCTAATGTATAAAATATATTAAACGACGGAATCCAATAATATCGTTCCATAAATTGGATTCCACCACTTGTTTTATCGAATTGCATCCACAATAAAATTGCAAGGAATAATTGCATTCCAGTAGCAACTGCGGCAATTATTTTAATTACATCGACCTTATCCCTTGGAACAAAAGCAATGCCGAGCATTCCTATTATTGGTATCCAAACAAGTAGACTTAAAATATTTAAATCCATAATATTTCCTCTAAAATCTTGATTTTATATCTTATCATAACATTTGTATTATTAATAATATGACTACCGCTAAAGCGGCAAACAACACATAATTTTGAATCTTTCCGGTTTGTAATTTTCTTAATGAATTACCCATTCTTTGAGTATTCCTTCCAAAACTATCAACTATTCCCTGGTCAAGCCCATCATAATCCGCTATTCCAACAATTTTAGCAAACCATTCGGTAACTCTTCCCAATCCATTTATCACATATTTATCATAAACATCCCAATCTAAATATGCTACCCAATCAGCTAACTTCAAGAACGGTTTATATAAAATTTTGTCGTACAATTCATCAATAAAATATTTATTAAAAGATAGATTGTACAGTGGCCTTAATCGTTTTGCCCACACATCCGCAGAAAGAAACTTTTTAAAATACATCAACCATGCCAGCAATAATCCTAAACCCGCTACAATTAGCGATGTTATCATTGCAGGGATATGACTGTGGTGTAAACTTTCTTCAATCTCATGAACGGAAGGATTAACATTTCCAAGAACCAGAGATTCCTGCGGTTCAATCAAATGAGAGAACCATCCTTGGTCTGATAAAGGATTTACGTTTGGTAATGTATAAAAAATAAATATGCTTAAGAAACTTAAAACAACTAATGGAATAAGCATTGCAGTAGGCGATTCCTTAATGTGTTCGAATATTTTTGGCTTTTTTGGTTCATTATGGAATGTTAAGAATATCATTCTAAACATATAGAACGCTGTAATCAGCGCTGCACCAAATCCAAAGAATAGCAAAATGTGGTGTGAGTGTGTCCTTTCAACCAATGCTAAAGTACCGGCCAATATTGCATCCTTGGATAGGAAGCCTGAAAATAAGGGGACACCGGAAATGGCTAACGAAGAAATTAGCATTGCCCAATAGGTAACTGGCATTTTTGTACGTAATCCGCCCATATTGCGCATATCTTGCGAATCTGTTTTATGATCATTCAACTTATATATAGAATGATGCATTCCATGAATTACACTGCCTGCACCATAAAAAAGATTGGCTTTAAACATAGCATGAATAACAAGATGAAAAAATGCCGCTGTATAAGCTCCGGTTCCAATTGCCATGATCATATAGCCAAGTTGGCTAAGCGTTGAGTACGCCAATACTTGCTTAATATCAGTGCGAGTAATCGCTATTGAAGCTGCGAAGAATGCTGTAAATCCACCAATATAAGCAATTAAAATCAATGCATCAGGCGTTAATAATGGGAATACTCTTACCATCATAAATACACCGGCTGCAACCATAGTTGCCGCATGTATCAATGCCGATACAGGAGTTGGACCTTCCATAGCGTCCGGTAACCAAATATGCAATGGGAATTGAGCAGACTTACCGACTGCTCCCATAAATAAACCAATACCAGCTAAGGTAAGTAGTGTACCTGTAATTTTTCCTGCAGCAACTCCGGCAAAAATATCAGCATAGGAGAATGAACCAATCGCAGTAAACAATAACATAATTCCAATAAAAAACCCGATATCTCCAACTCGATTTGTAAGAAAGGCTTTCTTTCCTGCATTGGCTGCCGAATCTTTTTCAAACCAAAATCCGATCAATAAATATGAACTTAATCCAACCAATTCCCAACTCATATACAGTAACATTAAGCTATTAGCTAAAACGATTCCGTTCATACTAAAAGTGAATAATGATAGATAGGCATAAAATCGAGAATAGCGCGGATCGCCTTCCATATATTTCAATGAGAAAATATGACTTGCAGAAGAGACAATCGAAACTACCAAGAGCATTGTTATTGTGATATTATCGACTAAAAAACCCATCGATATTTTGAAATTTGCAGTTTCGAGCCAAGTGAATGAGAAATTCTGTTTGAAGTCAGGATTGTAATCCAATAACATTCCGGCAAATAAAGCTATTGACAAAACCAATGTTGCGAGCACGGCGCTTATTGATACCCAATCGCCTTGGCGGGGTAACCGCTTACCAATAAATATTTGTACACCAAAGGCAATCAGCGGTAAAAAATAAATCAATAAAGTATATTGTAAGAAAATATTCATTGTTTCATTTGCTGAGCTTCGTCCACATTGATAGATTTGAAATTTTGATATAGATTAATAATGATCGCCAATGCAACTGCCACTTCAGCTGCAGCCAATATAATTACAAATATTGCAAAAATATGACCGGTTAAATTCATTCCTCCAAATCGCGCAAAAGCGATGAAATTCAGATTTGCAGCATTTAAAATAAGTTCAATTCCCATTAAAATTGCTATTGCGTTGCGTCTAGTCATTACCGCAAACATCCCTAAGGAAAACAGTATAGCTGCTAATGTCAAATAAATTTGCAAGGAATCCATCAGCTTTCCTTCCTCGCTAAAACTGCCGCACCAATAAGAGCACCAAGTAATAAAACAGAAGCGACTTCAAATGGTAATAGAAAATCAGTCATCAATAGCGTACCAATACTGTGAACTGTCTGTACAGGCTCTTCCGATGCAAATTCCAACCATGGTGTAATATTTATCATCCAAGCTAATCCCACAAATAATACGAGAACGATCAGGGCTCCGACACCTCTTTGGACATTAGTATGGGATATTTGAACAGAAGTAATTCTATGCGTAAGCATAATTCCAAATAATAATAATATTAGAATTCCACCGATATAAATCATTATCTGTGTACCTGCCATAAAATCAGCCCATAAGAATATGTACATAGTGGCAACACCTAATAATGTTACTAATAATGCAACAGCGGCATATACTAAATTTTTAGATAAAACTACCACGAATGCCGCAGCAATAGTCATTACAACAAAAAACCAAAATACAATATTAATCATTTTGTTAAAATCTCCTGCTGATCAGGTGGAGGAGTTGTAAGTCTTTTGATATCTTTATTACTGACATTTGAGAATTTGAATATTAATTTATTTCGATCATATTGTGAATATTCATAATCAAGCGGTTGTTTTTCTGAATTCGGGCCACCCGTCATAAAAATGCAATCTTCAGGGCAGGGATATACGCAAAGATTACAGAACATGCATTCAGTCATGTCAATATCAAAACGAGAAACGAGTAACCTTTTTGAAGTTCCACCGGATGTTAACCCCAGGTCAGTATCTTTCGGAACCTTCAATGTATCGATTTTAATACAACCTACGGGACAGGCTCTTTCACATTTACGACATCCGATACAATCATCAATATCAACATGCAGTTTTGAACGAATGAGATTATAGTTCTTAAGATCAAATCCAATATTCCGTTCAGGCCTTGGCCATTTTTCTTCTGGATACTGTAAAGTTACATTGCCCTTTCGAGCTTTAAACATATGCTTTAAAGTAATTCCCAATCCGGTTAAGAGGGTATTAACTGTCTGCCATATATTTTTAAAATATTCTTTCATTTTATCCGACTATTAATGTCCAAATCGCAACGCCAAATAAATTAAATAAAGCAATTGGTAACAATATTTTCCACGCTACGGTCATTAATTGATCAACACGTAATCTTGGGAATGTCCAACGGAACCATATCATTACAAAAATTACTGCGGTCATTTTGGTCAGGAACCAAAATAGTCCCCACCAAGCTCCTTCCATTGCACCTTGAATGGGACTTTGCCAGCCACCAAGAAATGCCACCACTGTAATTCCGCTGACCACTAACATATTGCCATATTCACTCAAAAAGAAGAAGGCCCATCGCATACCGGAATATTCTGTGTGGAATCCAGCAACAAGTTCCGATTCCGCTTCGGGAATATCAAATGGTGTTCTATTGGTTTCGGCAACACCGGCAATGAAATAAATAAAGAATGCTAAAAGTGAAAAAGGATTATTAAAAATATTCCAATTAGGTAAAAATCCCCATATTGTTCCTGCTTGACTCTCGATTATGCCTTGCATGCTTAAAGTCCCTGCAAGTAATAATACTGTAATTAAAGATAGCGCAGCTGGAATTTCGTAACTGATAATTTGTGCGGCCGATCGCATTCCACCATACAATGACCATTTATTGTCGGATGACCAAGCAGCTAATATTATTCCTATAACGCCAAATGAACTGACCGCAAGAATATAAAATATGCCAATGTTCATATCGGCGGCAATTAAGTACGGTCCAAACGGCATGGCAGCCAATGCGATAAATGCACCTAAGAAAATAATGAAAGGTGCGATTATAAATAGTTTTTTATCGGCCGCTTTGGGAATAATATCTTCTTTTAGGATTAGCTTAATTGTATCAGCAACAGTTTGTAATAAACCCCATTTACCTGCATGCAGTCCGGGTCCCTGACCCATTGGACCGACCCTATCTTGCATAAATGCTGATATTTTTCTTTCCGCATACACAGCTACTAAGGCATTGACAGCCATAATAGCAAAAATAACTAAAGATGTTATTAATACCGCTGTAATAAACAATACTATAATATTGACATTAAAAGGCAGCCAAGACTGAAACCATATAATTAAATTATCAATTGTCATCGGTCTATCTCGCCTAAAACAATATCCAAACTGCCTAGAATTACTAATACATCTGAAAGCATCCAACCTGTTGCAATTTCGCTCAAGGCACTTAACGCTGTAAATGCCGGGGAACGCATTTTAACTCTTAGCGGTGTTGACGTTCCATCACTAATGATATAATATCCTAAATCACCTCTTGGTGACTCAGTCCTAAAATAAATTGATCCCTTTGGCGGACGTACTTTTTTTGGTAATGCTTCATGTACATCACCTTTTCGAGGCATCTTGTCTAAAGCCTGATGAATAATCTTAACACTTTCCTTCATCTCCTCAGCACGCACCCAATACCTATCCCAACAATCTCCTACTGAACCCATCAAACCTTTGCCAACCGGCACGTTAAATTTAAATCTATCATAAATAGAATATGGTTCGTCCTTGCGCAGATCCCACTTAACACCCGAACCACGCAAATTTGGACCGGTTACGCCGTAATCTATTGCAACTTCTTTTGGTATTGTGCCAACATCGGCACTTCTTTCAATGAATATTTTATTATATGATAATATATTATGGTATTCGTTTATGTTCTTTTCAAATTCATCCAAGAAACGATAGGATGCTTCCATAAATCCAACCGGCAGGTCGTGTGAAACGCCGCCTATCCACATATAATTATATAGTAACCGTGCCCCACAAGTGAGTTCAAATAGATCTAAAATGCGTTCACGATCACGAAACATATATAAAAATGGTGTGTAGGCGCCAACATCTAATCCAAAGGTCCCCAATGCCAATAAATGACTCGCAATCCGATTATATTCAGCCATAATTACTCGGATATATTCGACACGTTCCGGCACTTGTATTTCCATCATTTTTTCGACAGCCAGCACATATCCAAAACTATTATTCATTGCAGCTATATAATCACAACGGTCGGTAAATGGAATTACTTGTTCGTAACTTAAAATTTCACAATGTTTTTCGAAACAACGATGTAAATATCCAATAACCGGAGTTATCTCAGATATAATTTCACCATCTGTTTTAACTTTTAAACGTAAAACACCATGCGTACTTGGATGTTGAGGTCCAATATTTAGAGTCATTTCTTCGGCGTGAACTAATCCCATCCTTTTCTCACTTTTGGAACTTTCATTCCATTATAAATATTTGGTGTTTTGTAGTCTTTACGCAACGGCCAACCTTTCCAATCATCCGGTAACAACATTCTGCGCAAATCGCGATGCCCTTTAAAGCGGATACCATACATATCATAAACTTCCCGCTCAAGCCAGTCTGCGCCTCGCCAAACTTGCTCAACCGATGGGAGACTTGGTTTTTTACGCTCTGTTGCGATGCGGATTTCGATCTTATGTTTTAATTTCATGGAATGGAAATTATACCGTACTTCTAAACCTTCCTGCATCCCTAAATCTATCCCAGTAATGCACTGACAAGCATCAAATTTCAGCTCAGAATCAGTTTTAATAAATTTTGCTATTTCATTCCATTTTTCAGGATGAATTTTAATATAATCATTGTGCGGTTCCTCTGATACTATAACAGTACCGGGGAAATTCACTTCAATTAAATCACTGACTTTTTGATTTATAATCATTTTTTCTTGGTAAGAGGTCTTTCGTGTCTAATTTTTTCTTGAAGCTTTAATAAACCTTCTATCAGAGATTCGGGTCTTGGTGGACAACCGGGCACATAAACATCAACAGGGATTATTTGGTCTACACCTTTTAACACATGATAGCCTTGTCTAGAATAGGGACCACCACTATTTGCGCAACTCCCCATTGAAATAACGTATTTAGGATCTGCCATTTGATCATATAATAATTTAACTCGTGATGCCATTTTCAATGTTACAGTACCCGCAACTATCATTACATCGGCTTGGCGAGGTGAAGAACGCGGCATCATTCCAATGCGTTCGAGGTCATGTCGACTTGCGGCAGTTGCCATCATTTCGATTGCGCAGCATGCTAATCCAAATTGAAAATACCAAGCAGAGGTAGATCTTGCCCAACTAAGCAATTGATCAACTTTAGCTGTAATGATATTATCTTCGAATCTTTCTTCTAAAAAACCCATCTACTCCTAAGTTTCCTCTTTTGTCAATTTTTGATATCGTCCTTTTCCGTACTTAACTTTATATTTCACCCAATCCAAATCGCCCTTTTTCCATACGTAAATCAAACCAACAATGAGGATAAGTAAGAATATCGCCATTTCAATAAAAGCAAGCCAACCTAAGTCTTTGTACACTACTGCCCACGGGAAAAGGAATAAAACTTCAACATCAAATATGATAAAAATCAATGCAATCACGTAATAACGAATATTAAACTGAACCCAAGATGAACCTTCGACTTCCTCTCCACATTCATAAGTTGATAATTTATTTTTTGATGGACGGGCTGGAGATAGAATCTTTGCTAATAAGAGCGCAACGGTGAGTAATACCGCTCCGATTATTACAAATAAAAATATAGTTCCGAAGTCTCTATACATTGTCTGGTTTCGCCATTGAAGTTGCGAATTTAGAGCTTAGTATTTTCAGCAGTCAAGGCAAAGTTAGGTTTTTAAGAAATTATATCATAAAAAATCAAATTTGATTTTGTTTCGAACGCTCATAACTCGATAAATTCCCTGTACTATGAAATTAATAAATTCAATTCTTGTAAAAATATTATCGCATTTACCAAAATGGATCGTTAAACCTTTTGCTTCACCTTATGTTGCCGGCGTTAGTGTTGGTGATGCTGTCAAAACCGTTAAGGCACTCAATGAAAAAGGATTTGTCGCAACAATCGATATACTTGGTGAGCATGTCCATTCTAAAGAAGAATCGTATAAAATTAAAGATGATTATTGTGCACTTTATGATAGTATCGCTAAAGAGAAATTAGATGCCAATATATCACTGAAACCTACTCATTTAGGCCTGGAGATTAATCCGTCTTTAGCCGAAAGTAATCTGTTGAGCATATTACAGAAAGCAAAAGAACACAATAATTTTATGCGAATCGATATGGAAAATTCTCCATATACAGATGCTACAATACATATTTATCAGAAATGTCTAGCTACATATGATAAGGTAGGGATGGTTTTACAATCCTACTTACACCGCACAGCAAGTGATATAGATATTCTTGATTCTGAAAAATTTAATTGCCGAATCTGTAAAGGTATTTATCGCGAATCCGAAAAAATTGCATTTCAGAAAAAGGAAGACATTCGCGAACGACTCTTTGAAGATGCTAAGGCCATTCTCAACGGAAAAGGGTATGTAGCCATAGCAACGCACGACATCCCCCTGATCGATAAAATTGATAATTGGATCACAGATAAAAATATTTCCAAGAAACGTTTTGAATTCCAAGTTTTATACGGTGTTCCGATGGGAAACAAACTGCAGGAATTATTGAATAAAGGTTATAAAGTTCGTAATTATGTTCCATTTGGTGAAGCATGGTTTGATTATTCAATACGTAGACTTAAAGAAAATCCCAATATTATGTGGTACGTATTGGGTAACATGTTTAAGAAATAAACATCAAACCAATAATTAAGAATGGAATTAACTAATGAATGAGAAAGAAACAATCCAAATAATATTAGCCATGAAGACCATCGCTGTTGTAGGATTGTCACCCAAAGAAATTCGCCCAAGTTATGGCGTCGCCCGATATCTGCAAAGTGTTGGATATACTATAATTCCGGTTAATCCCGGACATCCTGAAATACTTGGTGAAAAATCGTATCCGACTTTAAGAGATATACCCATTAAGGTTGATGTAGTTGATGTCTTCCGTAAACCTGAGCACGTTTTACCAATTACCGAAGCAGCAATTAAGATTGGCGCTAAAGCCATTTGGTTTCAGGATGGTGTAATTAATGAAGAGGCAGCAAAATTAGCCGAGGATGCCGGATTATTAGTTGTGATGGATGATTGTATGCTGAGACAGCATAAAGCAGTTGGTAATTCAGATTACGCACCGCACTGCGAAATATAATTAACTAATTATTCGTCTCCGCGGATTCCCCAGTTCATTTTATTCCGCAATGTTTCGTAATAACTGCAATCTTCAAAGTCTATAAATTTTATTGTGTAATTGCCTTTCCGAACTTTCAGGATTGCATCATATTTAAAGTCATGAAATATTTGTCCATCTAAAGTAACTCCAATATCTTCTGCCGGTTCATTAGGAAACGTAATTTTTATTTCTGATGTATCAGGTACAACCAATGGTCTTGAGGTAAGTGAATGCGGACAGATGGGAGTTACAATAATTGATTTAACGGTTGGTTCAACAATCGGCCCACCGGCTGAAAGCGAATAAGCAGTTGAACCAGTTGGCGTTGCTACAATTATTCCATCAGCTTTATATTTTCCAATAAATCCATTATCTGCTTCCACCATGCAGGTAACCATTCTGTGCGTTTTACCATTATCAACTACAACATCATTTAAAACATGTGATGTAATTGTTTTGCCATTAGCCGACATCTCGGCTTCAAGAACCATATGCTCGCTTATTGAAAAATCTCCTGCTAATACCTGATCAAGTCTATGATATAAATCAGGTAGGGTGACTTTGGCTAAGAATCCTAAATCACCTAAATGTATTCCTAAAATCGGAGTGTTGCGATGCTCTACGGCACGGGCAGTTGATAAAATTGTACCATCACCACCCAAAGTAAGGATAAAGTCCATACCAATAAAGTCATCTGCACTATTTATAATTGGATATTCGGTTTTATTAAATTGCTTCGATATTCTGGTTGTTAGATAAGGTGTTAATTCGTGATTTTTTGCCCAATCAAGAATACCGGGCAGTGTATCCCAAAATCTTGGTTTTTCCGTGTTACCCCAAATTGCAAATTTGTTAGATTTTTTCATTTTATATCTTTTAATTCAAATGAACTGTCGGCATTTTTGATTAATTCTTTAATTTTTTGATCTGCAGCATCCAACTTTGTCCTACAAACCTCACTTAACTTGATACCTTCCTCAAATAGTTCTAAACTTTTTTCTAGGGTCTCTTGCCCCGATTCAAGCTGGTTAACTATTCCTTCTAATTTTTTAAATACCTCTTCAAATGCAATGTCTTTTTTCTTATTCGTCATAATCTAAATTACAATAATTGATCAATTCATTGTTTATTTTTTAAATCCCTTATTTTTGCTGCGGTAAATGAACCTTTGGAAGTCATGAGTTCAAATTCATGACCTGCATCAACATCATCTGAATTTCTTATTATTGATCTGTTTGGTAATGTGTAAGCAACAGAATAACCCCGCTCCAATATTGCTTGTGGACTTAAAGCCAATAATTTTTCAGTTATAGGATTTATACTCATTCCCCAATATTTTTGATTTTGTATTATTGAATTAATGAATCGCGTTGATATTTTTGATAATTCTTTCCTCTGCAATTCAATAATATTTTGTGGTTGCTGTCGAGAATGGCGATTAATTAATTCATCAATATTTTGCCATTTTCGTTCAATCAAATTTTTAAGAAAAGATTCAATTCTTATTGTATATCTGTTAATATTGTCTTGGATATCCGAACTTGATGGACTTACAATTTCGGCAGCGGCCGATGGTGTTGGTGCACGCAAATCAGCAACCATATCCGAAATTGAATAGTCTGTTTCATGACCCACAGCAGATATTATCGGAATGGTGGAAGCGCTAATAGCTCTTGCGACAATCTCCTCGTTAAATGGCCATAGATCTTCTAATGATCCACCGCCACGTCCTACAATAATAACATCAACTTTATTATAATTATTGAATTCTATAATTGCTTGTGCAATGTCTGATGCAGCACCGTCTCCCTGTACTTTTGTAGGTCGCAATACGATATCAACAAAAGGTGCTCGTCTTTTCAATATTTGAAATATATCTTGAACCGCCGCCCCGGATTGACTTGTAATAATCCCAATTGAATTGGGATATTTAGGGATTTCCTTTTTTCTTTCAATATCGAATAAACCTTCTTCTGACAATTGTTTTTTTAAAGCTTCAAACGCTAAATATAGAGTTCCAATTCCTGATGGTTCCAATTGTTTCAGAATTATTTGATACTGTCCTCGTTGCTCATAAACCGATATCCTACCGTTCGCAAAGACCTGCATTCCATCTTCAGGTTTGAATCGTAAATATTGATTAAATCCTTTAAACATCACAGCTTTTATTTCCGCTGAATCATCTTTTAAAGTAAAATACATATGACCGGAATAATGATGTTTAAAATTTGAAATCTCTCCGGATACCCAAATGCTTTCAAATTCCCCTTCGAGAATATTCTTTATTTGAGTTGTTAATTGACTAACTGATATCGAATTATTTGAATCAGACATCTATTAATATAAATTAGAATATGTGCACTAATGAGTTTGTTATTTTTTTGGTACAACAGGCGAACCGGCATTAACCCAGCATGTATACCAATAAGAAGCTATTCTTTCAGCTGATTTATTCAATCTGTCATGAACAACTTCTGCTGTCAAAGAATACAAAACTGATAAATATTCATCTTCAAAAGATAGATTTTCATATGTATTAAGACTATCAGCTTGAATTTTAGTTAATGAAGCGCGGGCGACCGAATCTGCGTGAAGTAATTGTTTGTGCACTATGAAAGATTCCTTTACTGCGGTAAAGGACATTTCCATTGGATCATTGATAAATTCTGCTTCATTTAGTGGTTCAATGTATGTTACATATCGTTGTACCATCGGAGTTTCCCACCGAAAATGTATTCCATCGTTTCCGGATAATTGACCATTATAATTTGCGCAAGTATGCAACGGCATGTGGATATCTGCAACATAATGGCTTAACGCAGCCATGGTGAATATTGATTCTTCCCACTGTCCATCTCTAAATAATTCCGTCAGCCGATTGCAATAATCATCAATATTCCATGGAGCAATTCCAAAATGCTTGATATTTTCTTCACCATATTTAGAATTCAAGCTATCAATGTTTCTAGGAATATTTTCAAAAGGATACTCATCGTATAGGTCCGCATCCATAAAATGACGATAGCCCTCATTTGGGTCAACTGTTTTCCAAAAATCAGGATCAGCAGCGTGGTACGACACACTATCAACGTTTTTATTTAGGAATTCGCCGAATTCACCGGGTACAGCCTGAACAGCAGCTCGGGAAATTCGGCGATGAACATCATATCCCCAACCAAACAGTTGAGATACTGTAAAAGTTAATTGGATAATAATTATATGGACGGCAATTCGCCGCATATTTCAACTCCTATTTGTTCTTCTTATGACGATTAGCGCGTAAACGTTTTTTACGTTTATGTGTATTCATTTTGCGCTTTTTGCGTTTTTTACCGCTAGGCATTCATTCTCCTTAATCATTTCAAATTATTTAATACTTTAAGTCGCATTTTTTTTGCAGGTTTAAAAGTTGGAACATGACGCTCCTCTAAATAAATAGTTTCACCTGTTCCTGGATTGCGCGCTTTTTTAGGTAAACGGTGCTTAACTGCAAATGTACCAAAACCACGCAATTCCACTCGCTCGTTTTTTGATAATGCGTCAATTATTATCTCCATTATACCATTCATTACCGTCTCAGTCTCAACCTTGGTCAATCCAGTAGCGTTAGAAACGCTATCTACTATTTCTTGTTTGGTCATTTTCTACTCCTATCGCCAAATATATGCCGGTCCAACTCCAGTTCGGCTTCCAAGATTTTGTTGTATTTTACTAAAGAATAAATCGAATATCGATTTACGTCTTTCCCTAATTTCAACTTTTTTAGGTGCACCTTTTATACCACCAATTTGTCCCGCTATAGCGATGGCATCTTCGAAAGTACCTATTGTGTCTATCAAAGCTAACTCTAAAGCTTGATTTCCAGTAAATATTCTGCCATCCGCAATTTTGCGGATTTCCGCTATTGATATATTTCTTCCTTCAGCAACAGCTTGAATAAATTGCGCATGTTGATCATCGATAACAGCTTGAAAATATTCACGATCCGCTTTGCTTACTGGTCTGGATGGAGAACCCGAGTCTTTTAATTCACCACTTTTTACTGTTTCTACGTGTAAACCAATTTTATCAAACAATCCTGCAAATACAGGATAGTCCAAGATTACTCCAATGCTACCAATAATCGAACCATGATTGGCTACAATCATTTCACTTTCAAGTGCTGCATAATATGCTCCTGATGCAGCAGCATTATCAACCGAAACAATAATAGGTACTTTACCCTTTAAATCTTTAACTTTTTCGTATATTTCTTGCGAGGCACCAACAACTCCGCCTCCGCTATTGATTCGTAATACAATAGCTTTAATATCAGCCCTTTTCGAGTAATCGTCCAATTGTTCATTAACCTGTTCAGATGATATAATCAACCCTTCTAAACGGACAATAGCAATTTTGTCACCACTTAATATACCAGCACTGGAGGTGGTCGTACTAAATATACGAAATAAAAAAAATAATATAATTATTAAACCAATACTGAACCAAATCCATCGATTTGGTGAACCTTGTTTGGACAACCGTTTCAACTTCTCTTTACCCAAAGCGTTAATTTTTGACCGGGATGAATGTATTCACCGTACTTAATTCCATTCCAATTTCTTATTTCCCGGGCTTGTACTCTAAAATTTCCTGCAATTTGCCCAAGTGTATCACCTTTTTTTACTGTGTAAATTTCCTTGACAGCACCTGAGGGAGCTTGGGTTGTACCACTACTATAACTTACATTTGTTCCACCTCTGACAGGTATCGTTAAGAGCTGTCCTGCTTTTATATTATGCCGATTCCTAATTTTATTAACCGAAGCGATATCATGGATTGATACATTATATTTTTTTGATATAGTACCTAAATTCTCACCACTGCGGACCCTATGAGATACGTATTGCGGAGCGAATTTTTTAGATTCAGGCAAAGCTTTATAATTATTTTCAAAAATTTCTTTTTTACCAATCGGCAACTTTAAATTGTAGCTTGAACCCGGTGTTGCCGATTGTCTCAACTCCGGATTATACTTCTGTAAAGTACTTAGAGATATACCAGCTGATTGCGCTAAAATCGATAGGTCGGCACTCTTTTCAATTTTAGCTATATCATATTTCCATGGATTGTTCTTTGGTGGATTAAACCCATATTTTTCAGGATTTTTACCGATTATTGCAGCAGCAAGAAAGAACGGAATATAATTTCGAGTTTCACGTGGCAATGAATGTAATTGCCAAAAATCAGAAGTTTGGTGCAAGTTTTTGTGCTCTCGAAATTCTACCGCCCCCAGCATTATAAGCCGCAAGTGCCAAATACCAATGATCAAATTGTCCCTTCAGTTCAATTAGATATTTGCAGGCAGCATGCGTGGATTTTTCAATATCTCTCCGTTCATCAATATACCAATCTCGATTTAGATCGAAACGGATACCAGTACCATACATAAATTGCCACATACCGGATGCCGCTGCACGGGAATGTGCTTTCGGATTTAGTCCCGATTCTATCATCGCCAGGTATATTAGTTCTTCTGGAACTGAATATTGTTTTAGAATATCTTGGATCATTTCATTGTACTCGCCATAGCGATCAAGATATATCTCAAATTGTTTTTTTCCTTTGGTTTGAAAATATTGAATATATTGTTCAACTTTACTATTTGTGATAAGCGGAATATGTCCTGGCCGATCATCTAAAACCGTATATTTAGAATTTCCAATTTCAACTTCAATTGGTTCCATAAGTGCGGTAACCTCATATCGCAATCTTTCAGCTGTAATTGAAACATCGGATGCCGCTAAAGTATTAAATCGCTTAGTATAAACATCAACAAGTGTGGCTTCAAACCTTTCGAATTCGTCTTGGTCATCTACATTCATCTCACCAAATTGATCCGCTTCAGTTAATAATTCAAATATCCGGTCAAGGTTATAGATAACTTCATTGGTATCTTGATATACATTGGCAATTATTGCGTCAGCTAAATATACTTTAACATCTCTTAATAATTGAGGTAAACGATCCACCGATGTTGAATAGCCGTTTCCATTTAGTTCAATAGCTATTATTTAATTTTGCAGGAACATCATCAGTTAGATGGTCTTGCGCCTTTAGGTTAACTAAAGAAAATGTTAATATAATAAATCCTGTAAGTAGTCTAATCATAAGATATTTAGCGGAACAGCAGCAGCAAAGTTAAGTGAGTGGATAAGGTTAAACAAGATTAAAGTACCTTATCCTGCCAGTATTTTTTCAACTAATTTAGATGTTCCGTATCCTTTTAAAAATGGTATTATAATTACACGACCTCCCCAGCCTTCAACTTCTTTGGCACCTACTATCGAGCGATGGTCGTAATCTCCGCCTTTTACTAACACATCCGGTTTAAGTTCACAAATTAAATTAAGTGGTGTGTCTTCAGCAAAAATTATTACTAAATCAACCATTTCCATCGCATCCAGAATCGCGGCGCGATCCTGCTCAGTTTGATATGGTCTTTGTTTGCCTTTTATAAGTTTGACGGAGGTATCACTATTTAGTCCTACAATCAGAAAATCTCCCAATAACTTTGCTTGTTTTAAATATTCGATGTGACCACGATGAATTATATCGAAGCAGCCATTTGTGAAAATTATCTTTTTCGACTTTTTCCGCCAATTGCTAATTAAAATTTTTGCTTCTGTACTAGTTACTATTGACATCTTTTTTAACTTTTATTGGACATATGTAACACAATTTCTTTCTGCACCAATCATTATCAATTGCTATCAGTCCCTGTAGAATTGAAAAAGATTTTAGCTGATTTTCATTTAAAATATTTCGATATCGATTTTTAAACTTTTGATAGCTATGTGGCAACTTTAAACCTTTCCACATTTTATAATAATTCTGATAGTCTTCAATCATATAAAAATGCAATGCTCTTGCAGCAAAGAATGGAATAAATATATTTCCTAATAATTCGGTCTTAATCCCCTTCCCTTGTGAATGTGGACATTCTTTAGATAATAATGTATCTAAAAAACTGTAACTTTGCACTTTATCTAAATCTAAATTGTTGAACAAATACAATAATTCAGCCGCAAGTTTCATGCGCTTTTGCGGTTGTTGAGCCGGTCGAATTCCTCGCTTAACCCATTTTATTTTTAATTGAGAGCTTAACTCCCACAAATATTTTTCAATTTCGAAAGGAAGAAGATTTTGGAATTTACCAAAGTCGATATTATTAGCTAAAGTTAAAAACTGTTTTCCATTACCGCCTGCACCAATAATTCGAAAACTATTATTTATTAAAAGTTTAATAAGTTTTTTATGATTATGATGACTTCCATTATAGCCATTAATCTTATCAAGCCATCTATTGTGACTATAATATTGAATTGTTTTAATTGAATCTGAACTCTGATTACTATTATTTATGGAACATTCAGAATTATATCGGATACCCGGTTTTAATATTATTGTAGGTATCGAGGGTGATTTTTTTTTATCATTAATTCTTCTAACAACATGCAATATTACTTTTTGATAAGCTATATTATTTTGGTGGCCATGCTTAAACCAATCAGATGCAATAACATGGCATTCTACTTGTCCTTGTATTACTTTATCATTAATAATTAATAATACGTTTTCAATTTCAGGACCTTCATGTCTATTGCGTTCTCCTGCATTTAACAACGTTACTTCATTGCAATCTGTTGTAAAAATAGTTGTCCCAGGCAATAAGTTAAACCAATCTTTGACCAAATCACTTTCAAATTGGATTACACTTTCAGAAACATAGTTTCGAAAAGAAATATTTGGTATTAAATATTCCATTTAAAATAAGAGTGGATTATAAAATCTTTTTACATTCGGTTTTTAGCCGAACTACTTCATCGTAAACTCTTTTAGTCAAGATATCACGATCATCGTATGTCAATCCTTTTGTATCAATCGGTTTACCGATTCGTAATGCGATTGGTACTGATTTTATCTTCAAAGATTTTTTATTTGCTGCAGTGCCCGTTCCACACAAAGCCATTGGAACAACCGGAATTTGTGTCTCGATCGCTAAAAGCAACCCGCCTTTTTTGAATTTATGTATTTCCCCATCTTTAGAGCGTGTTCCCTCCGGGAAAAGCAAAATGGATCTAGGATTATTTTTTAAGCTTAAAACCGCTTTATTAATCGATTTGATAGCTTTGGTATGATTGTGTCGGTCAATAAATATGTGCTTTGCTGCTTGCATTGCCCAGCCGAAAATCGGAATCCATTTATATTCAATTTTTGAAATTGATACCATATGATGCCTAATCCCAGCAAATGCTAACGGTATATCAAAAGATGATTCATGATTGCCAGCAAAAATGTAATTTTGCTTTGAATCAAGATGCTCCAATCCATAAACATTGTATTTTATGCCAGCTGAAGCAAGTATAAATTTTGACCAAATTTGTGCTACTTTACCCAGAATTTTTCCACGCCATTCAAAAATAGAGAGAATTGTACCTCCTCCGCCTAATACTATTGTCCACAAAACCACATTAAATATTACCCAAGCTGATCTCATTTACAATATTTCCTTTGCTCCAAAATATGATTGTAGCGGCTCTGGTAAAGATATCCTACCGTCTGCTTGTTGGTATGTTTCTAAAAGTGCAATTAATAGTCGCGGCGTAGCTAAACCTGAACCGTTCAAGGTATGAACAAAATCAACCTTGTTGTCCTCTTCCCTACGATATCTAATTTTACCTCTTCGAGCTTGAAATGCTTCGAAATTGCTGCAGGTAGAAACCTCTAGCCATCTTTCCTCACCCGGAGCCCATACTTCAATATCATACGATTTAGCCGAAGCAAAACTCAGATCACCTGTACAAAGTGCTAAAACTCGATAATGCAATCCTAGAGCTTGCAAGATTGCTTCCGCTTGTAATGTTAGCGATTCTAATTCATCATAAGATCTATCCGGTTTTACGAATTTAACAATTTCTACTTTATTAAATTGATGTAACCGTGTAAAACCACGTGTATCTTTTCCATATGAACCTGCCTCACGACGGAAACAGGCCGAATAAGCAACATAATTTATTGGTAATTCTTTCTCATCGATTATTTCATTTTGATGGATATTTGTAACGGGGACTTCGGCAGTTGGAATTAAATAAAGTTCATCGCGTTCGATGAAGTACATATCATCTTGCAATTTAGGAATTTGGGCAGTATTCCGCATAGACTCCATTCTGGATACAAAAGGAGGGATTACCTCTTTACATTTATAATTATTGACATGGAAATCTAACATATAATTAATAAGCGCTCTTTCGAGTTTTGCACCTTGTCCCATGTATAACGGAAAACCGCTTCCGGCGATTGCAGCTCCTTTTTTAAAATCGAATAATTTTAATATTTCTCCAAGTTCTAAATGGTCTTTATATTTAAAATTTGCTTTTGGTTTATCTCCCCATTTGCGAATTACTTTATTATCTGCGGTTCTGGAACCAACCGGTACAGAGTCATGTGGTAAATTTGGTATATTGTATAATAATGATTCTAACTGATGAGTTGTATCTGAATGATTTGATTCAATTTCCTTTATGTTCTTAGAGAGTTTCTGCATTTCTGCAATGGCAATATTTGCATCTTCTCCCTTTGCCTTAGCTATTCCAATTTTTTCGGAAACGGAGTTTCTTTGCGCCCTTTTTTCATTCAACTCGCTCAGTAACAGCCTTTGTTCTTTATCTATACTTAGAATATACTCTAAATCAACTTTTTCACGCTTGGCAGCAATGCCCTTTTTAACTAAATCAGCATTTTCTCTAATTAAATTAATTGGTAGCATCTTGTTGGGTAGTTACTTATCTACCTTGACCAGAGAACATTACCCAAATAGTACTAATCATAATTTTTAAATCAAGCCCAAAACTGAGGTTCTCAATATAATAAAAATCGTATTTTAATTTTTGCCGAATATCTTCAATATCCTGATCATAAGTATTCTTGATTTGAGACCATCCAGATATACCGGGTAACACTGATAACCGCCTATGATAAAGTGGGAATTCTTTACTCAATTTATCAACAAAATATGGTCTTTCGGGTCGTGGTCCAATTATGCTCATATCTCCAAGTAGCACATTCACAAACTGCGGGACCTCATCCAATCTAAATCTGCGTATCAATCTTCCAATTTTTGTTACACGCGGATCGTTGTGCTCTGCCCACATCGGACCAGTCTCATCTTCTGCATTCTGAAACATAGATCGGAACTTAATGGTTTTAAATTTGCGGAAATCTTTTCCTACTCTAATCTGTTTGTAAATAATCGGACCCTTGCTCTCTACTTTAATCGCAATTGCGATTAGCAAGGCAACCGGACTGAAAAATAATAAAATTGGTATAGTAAGGGCCAAGTCAACAATCCTTTTAAGTCCTTTCTGATACCAATTTGTATATTCAAGATTAATTGCAATTAAGGGCATACCGGCAATTTGTTGAGTTCGCACTAATCCACTCATTACATCGTACAGATCAGGTACAATTTTTACTGTGACCGGGGAATCCATTAATCTGTCCCATAATAGCAAGTATCCTAGTATGGTCAGGTTTTTCTAGAGCTAAAACAATATCAGAAACCTCGTTATCTCGAATTATTAAACCTATATCTTTTTCTTCTCCTAAAAATGGTATTTCTCCAGTATTAATCTCATCATTTGGATCATCACTAGCTTTAATATATCCAACTATATCATATCCTTGGTCTTCGTGGTGAAACAAATAATCGGCTGCATTTAATCCACGCCTGTTCATTCCCAGAATTATGGTTTTTTCCCGTCCAACACCGTTCCGTAGTAAAAATTTCTGAGAAGTTCTTATCAAGAATCGCATTGATAATGCAATCGACATAAATACCAACCAATAGCGAGCCATACCACGGGCATTTATTGGAAAATCAACAAATTGCAAACCATCAATAAAGACGTACAACACCACCATTGTAAAAGTTATCTTAAGCATTGTCTCAATTTCAAACATCCTTGAAACAATATATTCTCCTTTATATAATCCATTTATTAAAAACAAGATACTCCATAGAATCTGAAATACTATCCAAATTAATATTTGTTCGAAATAATTTGGGAATGTCTTAGCTACAACTGCCTGTAAAACTACTGAATATGCAATGAAACCCGATACAAAATCACTAATAACAATTGTCCAGGATACAATCCATTTAGGAATGCGTATTCTATAATGTTGAAATAATTTCTTAATAATCAAAAATTAAAGTCCCGCTTACTGTCATAAATATATTTTAGTACATTAAAGTTAAAATTACAGGATTTATTAATGCAAAAAAAGTGGCTTTTTTAATAAATATTAGTGTTGATCTTTGCTATAGGTTATTAACACCTCAGCAATTCTTTCAGAAGCTTTTCCATCCCACAAGGGGGGTACTAGTTCTTTTAAGTTTTTTACCATTAATCATATTATTGATCAACACTGGAATTTTATGATATTCTTTCCCGATTAATTGATTAGTTCCCAAAGTTATTGTAATTGGACGCTCGGTATTCTCTCTCACAGTTATACAGGGAATACCTAAATAAGTGGTCTCTTCTTGAATACCACCCGAGTCTGTTATAACTGCGGTAGAATTTTTCATAAGCCCAAGAAAATCAAGATACCCCAATGGATCGATTAAATGTAAATTATCATTTTTTTCGAAATCCAAATTATTTATTGTGATCATATTTTTTGTACGCGGATGTACCGGGAATAAAACAGGAATCGAGTTACTAATTTCATTCAAATTCTGAATAATCGATCTTAAAGACTCGGGTTCATCGACATTCGATGGCCTATGTAAAGTAGTTAATATATATTGCTTAAAATTATTAAATATTATGGGTTTGTGAGCTCTGGGCAAGAGCTCAACGAGTGTATCAATCATGACATTGCCAACAAAGTGAATCTTGCTTCTTGTGAATACCTTCTTTTGCGAGATTAACATTTCCATCTTTTGATGGTGTAAATAGAATGGTAGCCAACTGATCAGTAATTATTCGATTGATTTCTTCCGGCATTTTTCTATCAAAAGAACGAAGACCTGCTTCTACATGGGCAAATGGAATTAGCAATTTACTACAAACCATGGCTGCTGCAGCGGTAGAGTTTACATCTCCATATACAAGAACTAAATCAGGATGCTGATCTATTATTAGTTCTTCGAATTTAATCATGATTGCCGCAGTTTGACGGGCATGGGTATCAGAACCAATATTCAGATTGTAATCCGGTTCCTGAATTTGTAATTCTTTGAAGAAAATATCCGACATTAAATTATCATAATGTTGACCTGTATGAACCAGTATCTGGTTAAAGTCAGTCATTCTGCCTATCGCCTTCCAAACGGGTGCTGCTTTCATAAAGTTCGGACGAGCACCGACAACATGTATTAATTTCATAATATTTTCACTCTAATATTTTGTAAATGACTTTTTCCATTTCACGTGCCAATGATTCTCTATTAAAAGATTTTGAAACATATTTAAAACCATTCAATATGTATTTATTCCTTAACTCAGGCGAATCTTGTAAATCGATAATTGCTTTTTTGATTCCATTGACATCACCGGAATTTAAGGCTATTCCACCTTGAGTTTTGGTTACAATATCAGCTGCCTCACCTCCAGCAACTAATATTACAGGCAATTTACAGGCCCATGCCTCAAGCAGTTTTGAAGGGACTGCATCTAGCAATTTGTCGGATACTAATGGAATTAGAGCAATATCCGAAATATTTAATAAAGATGAAATTAATTCTTTTGGTTGATTCGACAAAAATGTAATGTTGCGTAATTTTAATTTTTTTACTCGATTTTGTAATTTTAGTTTTTCAACTCCCTCGCCAACAATCAGAAAATGAATATCTGTATTATCCTTTAATTTGATTGCTGTCTCTAAAATGACATTGACACCTTGCGCAATTCCGATCAATCCGGCATAAACAACAATAAATTTATCATTTAGATCTAATTCCAAACGCCAGTTTATATTTCTAGCATTGTCGATTAAATCAAAATCTACACCATTTGATACTAACGACATTTTGTTCAATGGAATCCCCGATGTCTCTATCTTAATTATTTTATGATCTGTCACTGGTGTGATGTAAGTGGCTTTTCGATATAGATATTTTGCTAAATAATCACTTAACCTGTGTATCACTCCATTTTCTTTTAGCATTCCCGCTTCCACCGCCACATCGGGCCATATATCTCTAATGTCAAAAATCCAAGGAATCTTGTGGATTTTAGATAGAAATCGTCCAAGTATTCCAATTGTTAATGGTGGTGAGCTGGCAATAATTATATCGTATTTATTTTTCTCACTAATTCCAATCCAAAAAGCACTAATTAAAAGTGTGAAGTAATTTAATAATCTTACAACAACCGATTGATAGGAGGCAGCAAACACCCTAACTCTTAATATTTTTACACCATCTATAAATTCTACTTTATTTTTTTTATTCTTATATTCAGGATAAATCTTGCCGGTTGGATAATTAGGATAACCAGTAATAACAGTAACCTCATGTCCGAATTTGACCAACCATTTTGACAGTCCACTAATTCTTGAAGCTGCTCCGCCCATTTCCGGTGGATAAAAATGTGATAAAAATAATATTCGAATTTTGTTATGATTTGCCATTTTAGCTAGTGCAATCTAACGGTACAAAGTGCACGTTTTCCAGTATGAGATGAATCAAATGCAATAGATTTGCCAGTTCTATCCCATCTTGGATGTAAATCGCATCTAATATCCCCTACATAGGATAATGGTGATCTCATAACTGCGATATTTTCTCGCTGTTCCGATTGAATATTATAGCTAACTAAATATTGTCTACGCAATCTGTCCGGGTATGTATCTGTAATAAATTGTTTTCGATTAGGTGCGAATTGAGGATGTCCATCAGAACTGAAAATGTTTTCTCCAATTAAATTAAAATTATTTGTTTTATCCTCTAATAAATAATAATGATCACCAACTTGTTTTTTATAACCATATGCTAATAAATGTTTGTCATCTTGCCAAGCTAAGTGTGTAACCACACCGGAAAAATCAAATTTATAAATATCGGTACCGTCAATGTTGCATGTCAATAATCTTGTCCAAGTTTGATGATTATTTTCCAACCATCTATGATAAAAAGCAAAGCGTTTTCCATTAGGAGAAAATAGGCAATGTGTAAAATAATGATATGAATTATTTAAGTATTTTTTTGGTGTGATTTCTGCAATATCAGAAATCGAAAATAGCATTTTAGAATCACCACTGTCTAAGTTCAAGTAAATATATACCGTCATCATTTGGGATATTGCCGGAGGACGATTTTACATAAGAATTAGAATAACCGTAAGCTGGGGCAGCTTTTCTCAGACGGGCGAAACTATGGCTCAGAGCAAAGCTCCCATCAGGACTTATCGCTGCAACAGGTTGTTGGAATATTTTTAATAATTTGCCATTAAGGTCAATTACTTTTGCAACATGATTACCTCTGTCAAAATCATTGTAAATAATATTATTTGTAGTGCCGACCCACTGCAACATAGATCCCATTTGCCAATTCCAGGTTCGAGTTGAACCCAATGATATAAAATCAATTTGATTATCACCAACAAAATATCCGATCTCCACACTATCGTTTTCACTTGGCATTTTCAAATCATTTTCGTATTTATGAGCTAACAAAAATTTATTATCATGTGACCATGGACATTTATCGTGGAATCCAAAAAAATAACCTTCTCGTGTAACAATGTTATAATCTGACCGTATTTTTTTTACTGGAATTAAAGAGAATAATCTTTGGTAAATATTTGTAACTGATTTCTTGAATTTTGGAGAAAATCGAATTTTATTATAGATGTATCGTTCTAATGTGTTCATATATATAATTATTTCATAGGACTAAAATAGAACAACAAATATTACCTTAACTTTTATATAAAGTGTAAATATTTTCAGCATAGTTGATATTTATTGCATTTTGATTAGTTCCTTGCTGCTCATCCATATTCTGAATTGCCCTTTTCAATTCAGTTTTATTATTATAAGTGAACAAACTAGTTCCTTCCGGTCTTTCTACAACATTAGAAGCACAAACTGATAATCCCCAATAAAATGCCTCCCTAATTGCCACAGCATCTCCGTCCCTATCGGTGTTGCGCACATAAATATCAGAATTCTTTAATAACCAATTAAATCCTGCAGGCGTTAGATCAAAATAGTAATAGGCATTTTTCATATTTATTATTCTATTAATAATTCTATTTTTATACTCGTCATTATTGGCGCCATAAAATATAAAAAAACCTATATACCGATCGTTGTTTTCTAAATAATCTAAAACTAATTCGTATCCGTAGAAATCCAGTAAATAACCACTCATTACAATCTTGATTTTATTTGCTTTTTTAATCAACGAAATATCTTCTTTGTTAAATTCTTTTAAAGAAGCTATCGGAGGTATAAAGGCAGGAATTACAAATATTTTATCAGTATTAATTTTTAGTTCGTCAACTAACATAGTTTTTTGCTGAGCATTTACGGTTATGATATACGTAAAACTTTTTAAAACATTTTTCAATAAAACATTTTTGAAAATTAATCTGTTCTTATTTTGTTGGCTAAATGTACCGCTGTGAATAGTAATTATTTTTATTTGTCCATTAAAAACCTTAGATAAAACAAATACTTTTAACAAATTTCGTAATGCGGAAACATGGATATGAATAATTGGATTTGTCTTTTTTATCTTAATTAATTTAAATAAATCAAATATTTTAAAGATGTCTTTATTATTTGTTAACTGAGGATTATTTGATCCAGTGTGCAAAATTTTACAAATATCTCCTTTTTTAATTAAATAATGATAGAGCCGTTCTATATGCACTGATATCCCACCATATGGTGGAGGATAACTACCTATTAATAATATATTTATATTTTTACTCATTTATGACAAATCATTTACCATATTATAAAATATTTTATTATAGTCCGGTAATTCAAGGATATCAGATTCAACTTTCAATTCGGAATATTTTTGAATTTTTTGCGATAGATTTATTTCATCGCCAAAATCAACAATATAACCATTCTTGCCATCTTGTATAATTTTACGGAAATGAGGAATACAGTCAGTTGTAATCACCGGTGTTTTTAAATATAATGCTTCTAATACAACATTCGGTAATCCTTCCCACCGTGAAGACAAAACAAATAAATCTGCATATTTATAATATGGAAACGGATTAGTTTGGAAACCTAAAAAATGTACAAAATCATTTAAATTATTTTCATTAATGATCTCGCTTAATTTTTCCATATAAAGCTTGTCACCGACATTCCCTAGAATGTTTAGCTTATACTTTTGGTTGTCATTTACAACTTTTAAGAATGTATTCAATAAAAATTCATACCCCTTTTCTTCCCTAATTCGTCCTGAAGCTACAATATTAATAAATTTATTATCGTATGGATTGCCTTGTCCACGTAAGCTGCAATCAATTAATTTTGTATCAATTGGGTTACTAGTAACCAAAATTTTTTCACTCTTAACCAAATAATAATCCACTATTTCATTTTTCATCTCAGCTGTTTGAGCTATTATATAATCTGCAAACCTATATAATAATTTCATTAATAATAAATAATATCTTGGAAGATAATTATTATCAAATTGAGCACTAGGCATAGATGGCTCATATAAACATATTTTTATTTTTCTTGAGATAAACAGAGATGCCAATAAAACTAAAATATTCAGACGGTTTGTTGTTGCTACAATTAATTCTGCATCTATTTTTTTTATTTGTTTAAGCAATCTGAAGAATCCGTATCTCGTTTTGCTCTTCCCAAGATCGATAATTCTAACATAATTAGGAACAAAGCTTAAAAACTCTCCTGTTTTATTAATTAACAAAAGTGAAATATCGTATTTATTTTTATCTAACGATCTAATATAATTAACAAAAACCCTTTCTGCTCCTCCACCGTTTAAAGTCGGAATCGTGAATAATATTTTTAATTTAGTTTTTTTAAAAAGAGGAGTTTTCACAAATTTATTTAATTCCTATTTCTAATTTATTAATCCTCATATATATATAATATATCAGCCAACCATTGAAAAGCACGCCGACAATTGAAAATAATCCAATTGAATAAAAATGATTATTATATGTAATAAATCCAATATAAATTGCTACAAAACTAAATATGGCCAATAGTATCTCATATATCAAATTTAACCTCTGCAGTTCTAATATTTGGATCGAGACGACAGCAGGAGGATTGATGGTCATTAAGAAAAAAAATAGTACTAATATTTGTGCATATATTCCTGAGATCAGCCACTCATTCCCAAAAATAAATTTAAATATCGCTGGAGCGAAAATAGCAAGTATTAAGTACGGAATGATCGACACTTTTACCAAGCTGAAAGTTGTCTTTAAAAAAATGTTTTTAATACTATGATTATTACTATAAGTTTTTGCAGCACTTTGATAAAACACTTGTCTTACAGATCCACCAATCAACCGTATTGGAGTACTTAACGCTCGATGAGTCAAAGAGTAAAATCCGGCTATTGCTGGTTGATAAAAAAGAGTCAGAAGTAAAACAGGCAAATTTTGTGAGAGAGAATTAGTTAATACAGCAAAACTTTGATATTTGGGGAAATTACTATATTTATGCATATTAGATTTGATTTTATCTTTTTGAATTCCTCTCAATTTAATAGAATGCTTTTTAATAGAGAGGACAACAATGACAAATAAAGATATTACTGTCCCAAGTAGATGTCCCCATATCAATCCATGTGAAATGTTTTTAGTGGTTTTTAGTGATAATTGACCTAATACTGTTGTCCCCGATTGAGTAATCCTAGAAGCAGATATATCATTAAAATATTCCTTTCGAGTACCCCATGCTGTAAATACTTGTAATAATCCTGTTACCAATACTCCAATTGGCACTAACCACCTAAATAAAGCGAAGTTTGTAGTGTGACGTACTATTACACCGTTAAATATTACAATCAGAGTAAAAACAACAAATGCAGTGACAAAAGTGATAATTATTGAAAGGAATAAAAGGGCTTGGGCATCAGATTCTTCTTTCGGTAATAAAATCGCCATTTCATATTTCCAAGAAGCCACGACGGAAATTATACCAACAATAGCTACATATAGTGCAAATACACCAAATTCCTCCGGAGAATAAAACCTAGTCAAAAATGGTGTCGCGGTTAAAAGGATCCCTTGAGATATTGCCGTACCCGAAACAAGGGTAATTACATTGAAAAGGAAACTGTTTTTATTTTTTAAGTACTTAGTCAATTCATTCTTCTACTTGTTTAGTATTTGATAGTTTATCTATATACCCCAGTATTATCATTAAAAGTATCCATGTGAATTTGGAGTAATAAGTAACTGTTACAAGCTCCAACACCATCAGGCAGACCATAGCCGTAATAAAAATATGAATCAATTTAATATTATGGTTATTAGCAAAATATTCTGATTTTTTACTAACCTGAGTTATTTTTTTAAATATTGAATAATAAATACTGTAATAAACTATCGTACCAACGGTCCCAATTGTCGACAATAATTCAATATAATTATTATGTGAATATAATCTGTTTGAAATAGGCCAATAATCTTTTATTACAACTCTGAAATTATCCAATCCAATGCCAATCAAAGGATGATCCAACCACATTCTTATTCCGAACGAAATTAATTTTTTTCGTTCATAGGCACTGTAATCGATCATTTTTGTAATATTATCACTAGTGGAGCCCAGACTAATTTTCACAAATGTGATTAATGCCTGCACTCTATAATAATAATCACTTTGTCTGAAATAGTAGACAACAATGCCAATGATTACAATTGAGAATAGCAATATCAGTGATGACCTAATAATTATTCTACTTTTATTATCGGACTTTTTATATTCTGAAAAATAGTTTAGAATCAATAACACAATCGCACTAACAAGAATTATTAACATTCCCTGTCTAGATTGTGTTTTAATAATCCCTAAAAGTAAAATCGCTATGAAAGCGATATTAAGGAGTTTATAAATATATTTATTCCTCAATTATAATCAGGTATATTGAGAATAAAACAGCAAAAGCACCGAAAACAGCAATTTGATTGGGGTCACCCGCAGTCCCAACAATGCGATTGCGAGTAACAACTACAGCGGCATTACCTTGTGTCAATAAACCATATAAAAAAGCTATAACCACCGATATGATAAATACATAAAAAATAGTTTTTATATTGATAGCACTTTGATTGATAATAGAATAGCCAACGATAAAAAAGATCAGTAATTGTATAATTGTAAATACCTTAACGTAAACCAGATTAATATCTGTGGCTACAAATCCTGAAATTAAACTAATCACTAACCATCCAATTGCAAAGTATATTTCACGGCTTATTAATACTTTTCTTTTTGTTTTAATTACGGACAGCGCAAAGAAATACAAAAGTATCAGTCCAACCAATTTTGACACCAAATTACCACCAGGTGTCATTGATATTAAAATAACTGAAATTAAGATATAATAAAAGCAGTGATTCACTTAATGAGGGAAGTGTGAAACTAGCTATTCGGACATTACCGAATTTTGCAATCATGATGTATTTTGAGAACTATTTTTGATTGGCTGATTCTTTAATGATTGCATAGGTAACTGCAAATATTGACGATAATAAAAAGACCAGTATAACGATTGTTGCTCTCTTAGGTTTAGCTTTTAATTCGGGTCTAATAGCTTTATCCAGTACTTGCAATGTAGGTATGTTTTTTGCTTCTTCAAATTTCTGTTGCTCGTACATTGGTCCTAAATATTCAATCAACCGGGTATAATATTCGATTTGTCTTTGCATTTTTAACAATTTTAGTTGCAAGTCAGGTACTTCTGAAAAATTTGGCATTAACGATTCTACATTGTTTTGGCTGGTGAATTCTTTATATTTGCTCCTCAAACTTTGTAATTCAAATTTCAACAAATTCACTGTTGGATTATTAGGGCCAAACGATTTTTGGGCAACTTCTAGTTCAACTTCCTTTTGTATAATTGCACTCTTCAAAAATGCAGCTTGTTCAACTCCGGCCGTTACCTGATCTTTTATGCTTAGAATTCCTTTTGATTTCATAAAATCAGCAAGATTTTGGCTTATGAATTCTAAACTATCCATTATACTATTTACTCGCGTCTCCATAAATATTCTATTATTTCTAGCATTTGAAACACTTAATTCAATATTTAACGAATCAAGACAATAAATCATGTAATTCGTTAGATCGGCAACTAAATCTTGATCTTTATCAATAATTGAAATAACTACTTGGTTTTCATCTCCAACTTCATAGTAAATATACTTATCAAATTTCTTAAGTGCCAGCTCCTCGTTCTTGCTTTTGTAATGTTTCACCAAGTCAAATTTTCTAATAACAGATTCTCTTAATGATCTACTTTTAATTATCGCAAGATACCTGAATACATTGCCATCACCACCCATCACACCACCTAATCCTAAATTTCCCAGTATATTTGTCATTGGACTAATGGCTGTATCGCTCGCACCAGGTGATAAGACTACTGCCTGAGCTTTATACCATTTAGGTAATAATAAACTTATTCCTATTGATAATGATGTAACAATAAATACAAACAAAACTATTTTTGTTTTCCATTTCCAAATCGTTTTACTTAAATCTTGTATATCAATCTCTTTTTGATCCATGAATTCTCCTGATGGAATAGATATATAAATTAATTTTTTCGATCTTCAACATATCTATATATCAAATATGCTGATGACACAACCGCTCCTAAAGTTCTGATTATTCCGTCATTTCCAACGATTTGATATATCAAATTAGGTGGGACTTCAATCATATCTCCCGGCAGGATAATTTCATCTATCGCGCGTCTGATTTTTTCTCCATTTGAACGGTAAATAATTGTTTTGTTAAGGTTTCCCGTTCTAAAGCTTGCGCCTTGCTCTTTTGTGCCACCCGCCAACGCGATATAATCACGAGCTGTATAACCGGGAAAATATGTAAATGAATTTCCAGTATTACCTCTATTAACGAACCCATAAACAATCACCTGATGATTATTATATGCTCCTGAAAATATATCCATCGATTTTGCATAATCACTAAACGGGACAAAGATAACATCACCATCTTTTAACGAGATATTTTGTGATGGGTCAATTCCTAAAAGATATTCTTTTAACTTAACTTCAATCGTTTTCTCATCTCGTATAACTCTAATAATATCAGGATGTGCAAACTTTTGAACTCCACCACTCTTTTCAATGGCATCAAACACCTTATCAGCCGGAGTTATATATATGTACCCCGGTGAATGAATTGCTCCTAAAACTTGTATTTTAAATCTTCTGATATCCATTAATGTAACATTTACAACACTATTTCTAAGTGCAGTATCTACAATATAATCACTAATTTTGATTTTTGCTTCAGAAAGAGAGATTCCGTTAACATTTAATATACCCACAGATGGGATCATTATTTCACCAGCAGGATTTATTCTAATTGGTAAAGATGTATTAACGGCAGATATTATATTTACCCCAAGTAGATCACCGGGCCCTAAAATATACGTTTCAGGGTCAATTGATATCTCAATTGGTGTATATGTTAAATTTTCTAAAGTTGTAAAATCGACATTCCCATTTAATAGAATTTTATTTTTATCAAAATTACTAGATTCTTGAGAAAATAAATTCCCAATGTTTTGAGCATAAGAAAATGATAATACCGATAATATAATAAATATTTTTTTCATTATAATTCCTTGTAATGCTTTTTATAATACTCTAGATATTCTCCTGATTTTAATGGCATCCACCATTCGCCATTTTGTATGTACCATTCGATAGTATACTTCATAGCTTTGTGGAATTCATGTTTTGGTCGCCATCCGATATCTGCAAGTTTTTTGCAATTTAATGAATAGCGTCTATCATGCCCTAATCGATCTTGAATAAATTGTTTTAGAGATTCAGGTTTGTTGGTTTCTTTGAGAATTAGATTTGTGATCTCAATATTTGTTAATTCGTTTCCTCCACCAATATTGTATATTTCACCAACTAAACCATTGTTGATTATGTGTTGAATTGCAGAACAATGATCTTCAACATATAACCAGTCACGCACATTTTTACCATCACCATAGACAGGTAGTTTTTTATCTTCAATAGCATTTGTAACAAATAGTGGAATTAATTTTTCAGGGAATTGATAAGGACCATAATTATTGCTGGCTCTAGTGATTATAACAGGCATATTGTAAGTTGTAAAATAGGAATATGCCAATCTATCCGCGCCAGCTTTGCTAGCAGAATAAGGATTCCTTGGCATTAAAGCATCAGTTTCTGAAAAACTTCCTTTTTCAATGCTTCCATAAACTTCATCCGTACTTATTTGTATAAATCGCTCAATACCATACTCTCTTGCTGCCTCTAATAATGAAAACGTACCAAATATATCTGTTTGTATAAAAGCATCAGGTGCACCGATTGAACGATCAACATGACTTTCCGCAGCAAAATTAATAAGATAGTTAGGTTTATGTTTTTGAAATATCTCTTTTACGATTTTTGAATCACAAATATCGCCATGGTAAAATATATATCTTTCACTGTCATCTAAATCGGCAAGATTCTTTGGGTTACCGGCATAGGTAAGTTTATCCAAATTAATAATAATAGCGGTATCATCATGATCAATAATATAGCGTACAAAATTTGAACCTATGAAACCACAACCTCCTGTAATAAAATATTTCTTCATAAATAATGCCTATATTTTTGGTAAATGTTTCTTCTCAACCAACTGCAATGTGGGCAAACTCTTATCCTTTGCTGATAAAATTGGATCTTTAATTGGCCATTGTATATTAATTTCTTTATCACTCCATAATAAGCCATATTCGTCTTCAGGATGATAAATATCGGTGCATTTATACTGGAATATTGCTGTTTCTGACAATACTAAATAGCCATGTGCGAACCCTTCAGGTATATACATGATTATATTGTTTTTGTCGGATAAATGAAGCCCCACATGTTTTCCAAATGAAGGTGAACCAAGTCTAATATCTACGGCAACATCAAAAACTTCACCCTGAATTACGCGTACAAGTTTACCTTGTGGATATTTCAATTGGTAGTGCAATCCTCTTAACGTACCCTTTTTCGAGAAAGCTTGATTATCCTGCACAAAATTAACCGGTAATCCTAAATTTATAAAATCTTTGCTATTAAAACTTTCAAAAAAATATCCACGCGAATCAGTATGAATAGGTGGTGTTATTATCTTAACGTCCTTTATTGTGGATTCTTTGATATTATCTATATTCAATTCTTAGATCTCCTTCCAACATTATCAAATATAAATCCTAAGCTAGATAAATCTTTAATATTTAATATATTTCGCGTATCTAATATAATAGGTGTTTTTACTAACTGTTTTAATTTAACTAAGTCTAATCCACGGAACTCATGCCACTCAGTCATAATCACAACGGCATCTGTATTTTTAACGGCATCTTGCCAACTATTCCTATATTCAATATCCGGGAAAAGCTCTTTCATGTTTTCTTTTGCAACAGGATCGTAAGCCTTAATTATTCCTTTTTGATCTAAAATTTTACGAATCATCACAATAGAAGCTGATTCTCTTACATCGTCAGTGCCATGTTTAAAACTTAATCCTAAAACCGCTACTGTTTTACCTTCGATATCATTTTCCAATAGATTAAATAATTTATCAGTCATTCGTTCTTTTTGTTTATCATTTGTTGCGATAGCGGCCGCAACAGTATTCATGGGTTCGTTCAACTCTTTTGATATCGATAAAAGAGCTTTAGTATCTTTTGGAAAGCAAGAACCACCAAATCCCGGTCCCGGATGTAAAAACTTTGGACTGATTCTGCCATCGCTTCCCATCGCTTTTGCGACTACATGTACATCGGCACCTACAGCTTCGCACAGATTAGCGATTTCATTTATATAACTTATTTTTAGTGCTAAAAAGGCATTGCTTGCATATTTTATCATTTCCGCAGTTGGAACATTTGTATAAACGATTGGAGTTTCATTAATATATAACGGACGATAGACATCTTGCATTATTTGAAGTGCCTTCTGGCTAGTAACACCTAAAACAATCCTGTTGGGCATTAAAAAGTCCTGAACAGCTGCTCCTTCTCTTAAGAATTCAGGATTTGATACATAATCAAATCCTACATCTTTATTTTTACAATTATTGATAATAGAAGTGATTTTTTCTCCAGTACCAATGGGTACCGTACTTTTTGTGCAGATAATTTTATAATCATTTAGATTATTACCTATCATTTCTGCAACTGAATAAACAGCTGATAGATCTGCTTCACCATTTTTACCTTCGGGAGTTCCTACCCCGATAAATATTACCTCTGATTCTCTTACAGCTTTTGATACATCGGTTGTAAAAGATAGTCTACTACTTTTAACATTTCTATCAACAACTTCTTTTAAACCCGGTTCATAAATTGGAATAATACCTGATTTAAGTGATCTAATTTTTGATTCATCAATATCAGCACAAATAACCTTATTGCCAAAATCAGATAATCCGGCTCCGCTTACCAAACCAACATATCCTGCGCCTATTACTGTAATATTCTTCATTTTTTATAATCTTAATTAAGATATAAAAGTACTAATTATCTTCTATAATAAAAATTAAAACGTTTTCATTTTTAAATTTGGTAATACACCAAAATTAATCCCCGATTGTTCACCATTTTTTAATTTAAGTTCGCCCAAATAGGCGATCATTGCCGCATTATCAGTACATAATTTTAATTCTGGGAAAATAACTTTTTTGTTAATTAATAAGCTATTAATTTTTTGTCTTAATCTTTTATTTGCAGCCACACCTCCTGCAATCACACAAGTATTGATATTATATTTTTTGATAGCCCTAATTAATTTAACACTTAAAACATCAATAATTGCCTCTTGATAACTAGCTGCGATGTCATTCAATTTAATGTCGGTTTTAGTATTACTATAATCATCCATATAGTATAATAAAGATGTTTTTAGCCCACTAAAACTAAAATTATAAGTATCCTGCTTGATTAAACCGCGCGGGAATTTGATAGAATCAGGATTTCCACCTTCTGTTGCTTTTTCAATAGCCGGTCCGCCAGGATAACCTAGATTCAATATTCTAGCACCTTTGTCAAAAGCTTCACCGGCAGCATCATCCAATGTTTCACCCAATAATTGATACCGACCAATATTCTTAATTAACCAAAGTTGTGTATGGCCTCCAGATACTAATAAACAAATAAACGGGAATTCTAATTCCGGATCAGCAATAAAGTTGGCAAAAATATGTGCTTCCAGATGGTTGACCCCTATAATTGGAATCGAAAGTCCCTGCGACAAACCTTTCGCAAAGCAAATACCTGTTAGCAATGTACCAGACAATCCTGGACCTTGTGTGACGGCAACACCCTCAATATCTTTAATGTCTAAATTTGCTTTTGTAAGCGATTTATTGACAATTGTATTTAACGAATATTCATGTTCACGCGAAGCCAATTCTGGAACAACTCCACCATATTCGGCATGAATTTCCTGGGAGCTTATAATACTGGAAACTATTTTACCATCTATGCAAATTGAAGCGGCTGTTTCATCGCATGATGTCTCAATACCAAGGACAATCAATTTGAACTCTGTGTTACAATCAATTCAACATTAGGTGGAGATAGATCTTGCCAATCTATGATACCGTTCGGAAGTTCAACTTTTGGTTCAAAAAACTGTTTATTAGGATTCCACTGTTTTTTAAAATCAATTGTCAGCTTAATATCTTCTGGTAAAATATCTTGCAATAGATCGACTCCGCCAACAATTGTAAGAGATACTGTATGTGGGCTTACAAACACTCTATATCCCTTGGAAACATTGAAAACTGAAACAGGGACTTCACTTATAATTCTTTCACTTAATGCTTGAATATTAATTGATACAAATACAGTAGGTTGTGATAATTGTATCTGTTGATGCGGCAACTCAAAGTTAAAATATTGGGAAATATTATTGTTTACGCCATTGATTGTATCGAATACTGTACTAATTGCGGATATGCTTTCAACAATATCTTTTGGACCTGCAATTTCTATTTCTTTTGGATCAATTTTCACATCACCAACCACTACATATCCGGGAGCTGTTTCAACTACAATATTAGATACTATTGGTACTGTCTTTACAGAGTAATCACCCAAACTAATATTAATTTCACGAGGAGACTCGACTTCGATATAGCGGATTTCAAATTCGTTGGGTATTACTATTTTCTGAGGATACAATCGAAAGTAATCATTTAAAACAAATTGGTATTCATCAGCTATTCTATCTAAATCCAATACTAATTTAAAATCCTTGTAAAACTTTTTTAATAGTAAGGTTTTAAATAGTGTCCGTCCGGTACCTTCAAATCTGACATGTACCTGTTCCGGAACTTCTTCCCTCAACGCTTTTTGGGCGCTTAGATTTCTTACTTCAACCGGTACCGTCATTACCATTTCGTACATTTCACTACTGACGATAAACACCCAAAGTAATATAGCTAATCCAAATGCACCCAATCGTAATCCAATTTTCCGACTAGCAATTGATTCAATAATGTCGGAAAATTTCATTTTTATATTTTAATTAAATTGTGAGCTATACCTATAATTCGATAAAGATTATCCAATCAATTAGAACAAATTATGCAGTATCGTCTTTGCTAAGTTCACGTAATTCATCAGGAATTTCTATCTTCTCAGTTGCCGGACCTTCCTGATTATCTAAATATTCTTTTACTGGATTTTTGGAAACCTTCTTCTTCTTAGGTACACCAAGTTCATCAATAAATAGAACTACTTTTTTCTCCTCAGGTTTGACTTCCATAACAATCGATTCAATAATCGAGCCAGCCTCGTAATTGCTACCAAGCGATTTACGTTCTTTTTTAGATTGTGCACTAAAAGGAATAATTCCCTCTACATCTTTTTCTAATTGAACGATTATACCTCTGTCAAGTACTCGAATTATTTCGCCTTTAATTTTTTTACCAGTTTCAAAGAATTTCACTAAAGTTGGCCACGGATCTTCTTCAACCTGTTTAAGACCTAAAGAAATTCTACGATTCTCACGAGATACCTCTAATACACGAACTTCAACTTTTTCGCCTTTTTCTAGAACTTCTTTGGGATGCCTTACAATTTTGGTCCAAGAAAGATCAGACACATGAATCAAACCATCAATTCCTTCTACCAATTCCACAAATGCACCAAACTGAGTTAGATTTATAACCTTGCCTTTATGAACTGTCCCAACCATAAACTTTTCTTCTATTTTATCCCATGGATCTGGTGCTAACTGTTTCACACCCATGCTGATTTTCCTTTCTTCTCTATCAATTGATAGAACTTGGGCTTCTACTTCATCGCCCATCGAATATAATTCTGAAGGATTTTTGACATGGCGTGTCCATGACATTTCGGATACATGTATCAATCCTTCAACACCCGGCTCAAGCTCAATGAATACACCATAATTTGTCATGCTAACAACCTTACCATTGATAACGGTTCCAACAGCATATTTCTCTTCCACCTCTTCCCATGGATGCGATGAAAGTTGTTTCAAGCCAAGCGATACACGTTTCTTTTCTTCGTCAAAATCAATGACTTTGACAGTAATGGTTTCATCCATTTTTACAATTTCCGATGGATGATTAACCCTACCCCATGATAGATCTGTAATGTGTAATAAACCATCAACTCCACCTAGATCAATAAATACACCAAAATCAGTAATATTTTTTACTCTACCTTCCAATATTTCACCTACTTGAATATTAGAAAACAATTCAGCACGCTGTTCTTTCATGGTTTCTTCCATAAGTATTTTATGGGATATAACAACATTTTTACGCGCTTCGTTGATTTTTACAATTTGGAAATCCATTTCTTGATCCACATATTGATCAAAATCTTTAATCGGTCTCACATCAATTTGCGAACCCGGTAAAAAAGCCTGCACAACACCAACGTCTACCACCATTCCGCCTTTGATTCGACGAATTATTGTACCTTTTAATATCTCGCTTTTTTCATATATTTCATGCAACTCAGCCCAACGATGCATAAAATCAGCTTTAATTTTAGAAAGGATTGTATTCCCTTTGCGATCTTCTAATTTTTCAAGATATACATTAATTTTTTCACCAATTTCAGGAAGCTTATTATTTTCAAATTCTTCTCTAGTTATAATTCCTTCAGATTTAAATCCGATATCTACTAAAACTTCCTTTTCATTCATACCGATTACACGACCGGATATAACAGTATTTGCTGATATATCAGAAATAGTGTCTAAATACTGTTTTTGTAGATCTTCAGGTATTTCTTCTATTACAATATTTGCATCTAATTCTGTCTGATTGACTACCTTAACACCGGCAAATAATTTATTATCTAAATAATTAATAATTGGTTTTATTTCGGCAACAGGTTCAGAATCCGGCTGTACCGGCTCTGCACTGACTTCAGTAGTTTGTTCTAACTCTACGTTAGCCTCTTCAGTTACAGGTTCTGTAATAATTGTTTCGGGCATTAATCCTTCCTTTTTAGTTGTTATTTTATTTATTTGATCAACAATGATCTTAACTTGTTCTTCAACTGTCAAATTTGAAGTGTCTATTTCAATTGCATCATCAGCTTTTTTTAGCGGAGATTTTGCTCTAGTTGAATCTTTTTCATCACGCAATTTCAAATCAGCGATTAAATCCTCTATAGATTTATCTTCGCCAATTGATTGCAAGTCCCTTTGCCTACGTTCGGCACGTGAATGATAGTCAGCAGTAATAAAATACTTTGCATCCGCTTTAGGGAAAACGACTGTACCAATATCTCTTCCTTCCATCACGCAATCAGTATTTTTACCTAACTGTTGCTGAATTTTTACCATCTTTTCTCGCACCATTGGAATGGCACTAACTGCACTCACCTTAGATGTAACTTCTTCTGACCTTATCGCTTTTGCGATATTTTTGCCATCCATCTTTAATATTGTTTTACCATCTTTGTGCTCAATATTAAGTTCTAATTTTCCTAATAGATCGACAAGTTCAGCTTCATTTTCAATATCTATTTTATTTCTAATTACAGCCAAAGTAACAGCTCTATACATCGCGCCGGTATCAAAATAGGCAAAACCCATCGCTTTAGCGACACTTTTGGCAGTTGTGCTTTTTCCGCTAGCAGCGGGACCATCTATTGCAATAATCATTGATTTCACTTCTCAATTAGCCTGCAAAGTTAAGTTTTAAAACAGATATTAACAATTTGTTTATAATAACCAAAATATGAATGGATGTCATTTACTTTGTTAATAATTCGACTTCTTTTTTGCTCAATCCACGCCATTGTCCAGGTTGCAAGTCCCCCAATACCATAGTCCCATATTGAAACCTATGTAAAGAAAATACTTTTTTGCCAAGTGAATAAAAAATACGACGTACTTCCCTTTTCTTTCCCTCTTGCAAGCGGATTGTTATTATCGAACGGGTTTTATGTGTCATTAGTTTGACTATCTCACCTCTGCCAAATTCGCCATCACCAATGAACACACCTTTTTTAATCTTGGCAATTTCTTTAGGGCTTAAGTTTCCTTCAATTTCAACTTCGTAAAATCGTGAAATTCGATTTTTAGGATGCATTAAAAAATTCGCTAATTCACCATTATCGGTGATTAAAATTAATCCGGTTGTATCTTTATCTAATCTTCCAATTGGGAATAATCTTCTATTTGATGGAATTAAATCCATTACAGTTCTTCTGCCATGAGTATCTCGAGCAGTGGTAATTACATTCTTGGGTTTATTAAGCATGTAAACTACAGTACTTTCTTGCAGAGCAAGAACTTTACCATCGAAAGCCACTTCGTCATTTTCTTGCACTTGGTACGCTGGATCAATCAATAATCGTCCGTTAACTGTAACTGTACCTTCTTGGATCAAGCGGTCGGATTCACGTCTAGAAGCCACACCGGCTTGTGCTAAATATTTATTCAAACGCATCGGTCTGTGTATCCTGTTGTGAGTCTGATTGTTCTAAATCAGATATCTCGGAAATCTTTGGCATATCAGAAATGTTACTTAATCCAAAATATTCAAGATATTTTTCGGTCGTATTATAAAGTAAAGGACGACCCGGACCTGAATCCCTACCTTTAATTTTAATTAAATTTTTGGATAACAATGTTTTAAGTACCCCGCTTGAATCAACGCCTCGGATTGATTCGATTTCGAACCGGTTTACCGGTTGGCGATAGGCAACAATAGCAAGAGTTTCTAATGATGCTCCGGTCAATGCCAAACGACCACTTTTCTTTAACATTCTCCTAATGTAGATCTCGAATTCTGATTTTGATACAAGCTGATATCCACCGGCAACTTTTACAATTGCAAATGCATTATCATTATTAATATATAGTTGATTTAATTCATCAACGATACTTTCTAAGTTGAGTGAAGCATTATCAACCAAATCCATTTCAAATATTGAATTTAATTGTATTTGGGTTAGTGGCTCAGGTGAGGCAAAAAGTAAAGCTTCCACTATCTGATTAATTTCCTTTGGATTCATTATTACTCTTTTTTACCTCTAATTTGAATTTCAAGCTCACCGAATAATACACGTTGAACAATATTTATCTCTTCATTTCTGATCATTTCTAAAATAGCTAAGAAAGTAACTATTACTTCAAGCTTAGTATCCAATTTTGTAATTAGTACTGAAAATTTTAAATAACCCTTATCATCTAAGTTAGCCAAGATAATTGCTTTTTGGTCATCTAGGCTAATGTCTTCCCGATGTAATTCGTAACGGGAAATGATCGGTTTGTTCTCCATTGCCACTTTAAAATAGTGTGCAATATCATATAATGTTACCTGACGCAAATAAACTCCTGGATCTTCATCACCATCAGGGATTGGCGATTCATATCCGCGCGCAAAATAATGGCTGCGTTCCTCTGCTAAATCCTCTAATTGCTTAGCAAGTTCTTTATATCGTTTATATTCAATTAATTGTCTAACCAATGGTGAGCGTGGATCTTCATTCTCATTGTCAATTTCCGGACGTGGCAGTAACATTTTAGACTTAATTCTCATCAATGTAGCAGCCATATCAATAAATTCTCCGGCTACCCCAATATTGATCTGTTGCATTTGGTCTAGTGTGTCAAGATATTCCTTAGTTATATGCGAAATTGGAATGTCATAAATATCGATTTCATCGCGTCTTATAAAGAATAGAAGTAAATCTAGAGGACCATCAAAATTTTCAAGGTGAATCTTATACATTTATTTTGCGTAATTGAGTCCCATTGCAGTTCGTACCTTATTCAAATATTTGTCTGCTTGCAGCGATGCCTTTTGAGCACCTTCTTTGAGTGTTGTTAAAACATAATCTTTATGATTTTCTAGATATTTCCTTTTCTCGCGATATGGCTGGAAGAATTCAACAATCTTATCTGCTAAGTCTTTCTTTAAGTCACCATATCTCAAACCGGGATTGTCAAATCGAGATTCCAATTCTTTTTGCTCTTTCTTATCAAGGAATAAATAATAAATTTGAAAAATTGGAGTATTTTTATCCTTTGGCTCATCAATTGGAGTGGAATCGGTTGTAATTGACATAACTTTCTTGCGAATAAATTTCTCATCGGCGAAAATTGGGATGTCATTTCCATAAGATTTACTCATTTTCTGTCCATCAATACCCGGAATGAGTTGAGAGGATTTATTAATGTCCGCTTTTGGCACAACGAAGACATCTCCATAAATCAAATTGAATCGTTGTGCAATATCTCTAGTCATTTCCAAATGCTGTTTTTGGTCTTTGCCCACCGGTACTAAATCTCCACCAAAACACAAAATATCAGCTGCCATCAAAATTGGATAACTAAATAGTCCCACATTTGGAGAAATTCCGCGAGCAGTTTTATCTTTATATGATGTGGCTCGCTCCAATAAACCCATGCCGGTAACAGTTGAAAGAAGCCAAGTTAATTCAGTTACTTGTGGCACATCACTTTGAATCCAAAAAATTGACTTCTTCGGATCTAATCCTAATGCTAAAAAATCCATCGCTGCATTCAGCGTATTTGATTCTAACCGCTTACGGTCATTGATTGTAGTTAGAGCATGATAATCGACGATAAAACAATATAGTTCATTTTGTTCCTGATATTGGATCATGCGAGACATCATGCCAAAATAATTTCCAATATGAAGCTGCCCTGAAGGTTGAATTCCACTTAATACACGTTTCATAAATATCTCAAGCTAATTGAATGACTCCATAAATAGAAATGGTCGCCATTCTGTTTGTTTTTGTCCAACATATTGTTGGAAATAATGTATGCGGTTAGGGCGCACCGGTTTTTTAATTAATGATAAATCGATTTCTTCCGGGGTCCGATTACCTTTAACAATGTTACAATGGGCACAGGCAGTAACCAAATTCTCCCAAGTATCTCCCCCATTGTGTACTTTAGGAATGATATGATCGATGGTGTGAGGTCCGGTTTTATTTCCACAATATTGACAAGTATAATTGTCTCTATGGAAGATATTTCTCCGGCTTAGGACCATTTCCATACTATTATGACGGATAAAATCTTTTAATTTTACGACGCTCGGAATATTTAATGTTATAGATGGTGAGTGAATCTCATCACTATATTTTATCAATATATCAACTTTTTCCAAATAATATAGGCAAATCGCTCGACGGGCAGAGCAAATTTCTAATGGAGCATAATTAGTGTTCAATACTAACACTGCCATATTTAGTAAACTACCGTTTTTAGATATATTATGTGCGCTCATTTTTTATTTATAACATTTTTAATGCTTACAACATATAAAAATAAGTCGTTTAAATTACAATTGAATAGGGGATTATTCTTATCAATACTTTCCTCTTGAACATATCCGCGCGCATTGATGAAATTAAGTTCTCCTGTTGATATTGCAACATGACTTACTGCATTTTTCTCTCCAAAAAATAGCAAATCTCCATGTTCAATTTTATCTATCCGAATCAAACTGTTTGAGAAAAACTCCGCTTGTTGATATCCATCGCGCGGTAAATTAATTCCACACGATTTGAATACAGTTTGTACAAGACCTGAGCAATCTATACCATAAGGTGTTTTCCCACCCCAAAGGTACGGTATACCTAAAAATCGCAGCGCAGTTTCTACTATTTCTTCACGACTTACATATTTATATCTATTACCAATATTATTAAAACTAAATCCAGTACGTCCATCCGGTAATGTAATTTTATATCCTGATTGTTCTACTTCCGCTTGAACATTACAGCCAAACACCAAATTACTAATAATCCTATCTTTTCCAGGCGATAACATCACACCAAACATATCCTGCAAAATCAGTTTTGCTTCATACTTTGTATTACTTTCAATCCCATGGAAATGATAAATCCATCCTTCATAACCATCCCATTGCTTAACAAGGTACCATTTATCATTATTGTCAATTATGTTACAAGATTCACCCATCAACGCTTGGGTGATAATTTCAGACTTATGAGATGGTTCTCGATAAACATTAGCAACTGTTGTATTGACAATAAAATATGACATAATTAAGGTGAGGAATTTGCCACCGAGACCACAAAAATAAAATAATAATTAATACAAAAAGAATAACTGCGAATTGCACGAACATTCACAAATTAATATAAATGTGAGTAATCCAAATAAATAGCTTAATTAGCAATAACAGTTTAATTTAAATTTAGCGTTCATTATGCAGACAAAATCAAGTATTGCAGCATTTTTCGACTTTGATGAAACTATTATTGATATCAATAGTAGTAAGGTTGGATTTAAATGGCTATACGAAAATAAAATGCTTTCGAAATGGTACGTTCTTAAAGTAGTCATTATCGGTTTTCTATTCGAAATAAATTTAATTTCAGAAAAACGTATGGCAGATGGTATGATTGCTTTTTATAAAGGGAAAAAGCTCTCCTATTTTGCGGAACGCGCCACTGAATTCTATCATGAATTGTTAAAACCGCATTTAGCTCCAAAAATTATGGAAAGATTAGAGTTTCATCGGAAGAAAGGACATACTCTAGTTATTGTGTCAGGATCCATCCGATATTACCTAGAACCCGCCGCTGATGATCTGGGTTTTGACCATATCGTTTGTACAGACTTAGAAATTGGAATAGATGGATTACTTACCGGTAAGCCGATTGGCCAGGTGTGCATTGGCAATTATAAAAAGGAACTCACTCTGAAATTAGTTTCTAAATTAAATATAGATTTACCGAATTCATTTGGCTATGGAAATAACGAAGCTGATATTCCTATGTTAAAATTGGTGGGTAATCCTACAGCGGTTTCTCCGACTAATAAACTGAAGAAAGTAGCAGAAATTAATAATTGGGAAATTTTAAATTATACTTAATATAAAAAAAATTAGTTTTTCTGTGGTCTTCTGAATAATAGATAAGTCCATGGAAATAATACACGTATAGCTGTCCTAAACCAAAAATATGGCCATAGAAAACCTCCATGACGTTTTGTAAATATCATCCATTCTTTAGCTGGCGAAACTCCTTTAGGTGATTTCATCTGCCTACTTCTATCTTTAAGTGATAGTGACTTATCAAATATTGTACCATCAATAGTATTTGAAGGACATTCAGCGATAATACCCGGTGCTACCCATGATTCAATTCCGACATATTTAGCGCGTAATCCGTAGTCAAAATCACCGCCATGTTGTTTACTGAATTCAATACTGATATTCCCAATCTTTTCCACAACTGATTTTGGGATCAAGACTACATTACCGTTAAAAGTATCACATCTTTGTGGTTTAGATTTATTTTGCAGTAGGATAAATTTTAGCGGTTGAAGTTTACTTTTTTGCAACCTTCCGCCATAATTGATTTCCTCAGTATCACTATCTTGAATGGTTCCAGAAACAATCACGTCTTTGCCCAATTCACTTGTTATATTTTTTGATGTTTCCAATAGTATTTTTACAGCATCATAATCGAGTAGCGTGTCATCATTCAACCATAAATAATAATCGTGATCGTTTTTCATCGCTTCTGAAAAAGCGAACCGCATTCCACCATTCCAATAAAGAGCACCATCACCAAGTAATAGGTTTACTTGTGGGAATTTTTGCTCTAATTGACTCACTTGTGCCATCAGTACTGCCATCATCCACCAAATAAATATGTAAATCTACATTATTGATATCGACCTGATTAGCCAAATTATTTAAACAAGAAAGAGTTTTTTCCTTGCGATTATGACAAGTTAGTAGAGCGGCGATGGAAA
>CAVQSL010000007.1:0-220764 GCA_963715945.1 uncultured bacterium | reverse complement strand
TGGCACCAGGAGGATATATATGGATTTTCCCCAAAAGTAAATATTCAGCTAATATTGGAATAGGAATTTCGGGGAAAGCTTCTATAAATGGAGGATCTTCAAAATACCGATTGGATAAGTTTATCAATTCCAAATATACTAACCATAAAGTAGAATCAATTGCCGTTGGTGGTATTCCGCTTTCAAAACCAATTAATAAAATGGTTTCTGACAGTGTTATGTTAATAGGCGATGCTGCACGAACTGTGAATCCTTTATCAGGTGGAGGAATAATTTTAGGTATGAAGAGTGCGGTTCAGGCTGCTAAAGTTGCAATTAAAGTACTAAAAAGTGAGCTTGAACCTTCGGAAGAAAATTTAATGGAATATCAAATAAAGTGGATGGAAAACGAAGGTAAACAAATAAATAGGATATATAGAATAAAAAAAGCAATAGATAAATTGACAGATAATGATTTGAATAAAATCACTGAAAAAGTAAATAAACTGCCTGTTGAAAAACAGAGTATCGCACGAATATTTAGAGCATGTATTCCACAAAAACCTTCTCTATTAATTGATATAGCTAAAGTTTTCATGGGTTATTAATGAATCTAAATAGCCTTTTAAAAACAATAAATCTATCTGATTTTGTAGCCTTAGATTTTGAAACCACTGGTATTGATTCTGCCAATGATAGAATCATCGAAGTGGCTGCAATAAGATTTATTAACGGTAAAGCATCCGATAAATTTGTCAGATTAGTTAATCCCGGTCGAGAAATCCCTGATTTTATTACAAATATTACGAATATCTCAAATGAAATGGTCAAAGACGCTCCGCCTGAAGAAGATATTGTCAAGGATTTATTCAAATTCATCGATGCATCACCTATTATAGCCCATAACACACCATTTGATATTGCCTTTCTTAAAGAATTGGCAAAGCGACACTATATTAAATTTATTGAACCGGATTTATATGACTCCTTGCCATTAGCACGAACATTTTTATATCATTTATCGGCTTTTAATTTGGGCGTAGTGTCTGAATATTATGGATTATCAGCTGAAGGATCGCATCGTGCGGAAAAAGATACAGAAAACTGTGGCATTGTATTTCTAAATCTCGTAGAAGAAGCGGCAAGTTATCCTTTGCACGTTATTTCAAAAATATTGGCACTTTATCAAAAGTACTGAATTGCCAAATAAAATGCTCTTTGTCAACATTGCGAATGAATTGACTAAGGTGGGTGACCTTAAAGAAAGGATTGACAAAATCCATAGAGACACATACTATCTATGATAATATTTATTTCCATAACGGAGAAAACTCGATCAGCAATGTTCGTGCTGAAGAAATGTTTGGCGAAGGCGGAATCCTTAATAAAGTATTAGATGGGTACGAAAAACGACTCTCAGCAGATTGAGTATTCTAATTTTGTAGATGAAATTATTAACGGTGAAGAAAAAATAGGCGTAGTAGAAGCAGGAACCGGATTGGGTAAATCTTTTGCATATTTATTCCCTGCTTTGAAAGCGAACAGAACAATTTATTGAAAATGGTCCTGTAGTAATATCTTGCCATACAAAGAATTTACAAGATCAGTTATTTTATAAAGATTTACCGATTGTTGCTGAGTCATTAGGCATTCCGGTTAAGGCGGTAAAATTAAAAGGTAGAAATAACTACATCTGCTTAACGCGATTAAATTGGCTAATTGCGGACGCAGCAAAAACACTTTCGGAAAGAGAAATTGAAAAGATCCTACCATTGTTGGTTTGGTTGGAGTGGACAAATACCGGTGATCTATCCGAATGTAATGGATTTTGGAATTCGCGACCCGGTAAAATTGCTTTTTTAGTGCAGAGTGAACCTGGTTTTTGTACAACAAAATTATGTGCTCGCCACCATGGATGCTATTTTGGAAGGATTAGACGCGATTTAATGGAGGCATCGATAATAATCGTCAATCATGCACTATTATTGTCAGAAATCACTGATGCCGGGATTTCTGCCGATGTTTAACACAGTCATAATTGATGAAGCTCATAATTTAGTCCCGGTCGCTTACAATCAGCTAAGCCACGAAATGGATCAAATTGGATACGTATCCTATCTTCAGAGTATTGATCCAAAATATCGAGGAAATACGCGTTGGAATAATATTTTAAGTGCAGTAGGAGGTTTACATCCGGAGTTTATCGCTTTGCAAAAAGCGATGAGCGAAGAGGTAGTTTTGTGCTATAGAATATTTAATAGCATTTTTTGAAAAGTACAGTAAAAATGTCGATTCAGAATTCAACAGAAATTCAGTATATATTCAAAAAATAATAATTAACAAATTGGAAGAAGAGTATATATCGGCGCCGACGAGCTTGAACAGCTGATTGATGCATTAAAAAGATTGCATAACACGATTGAAAAAACTTCTAAAACATTATTAGAAAAAGACCCTGAGCGCAAAGATTTTGATGAATTACATCAAATATTAGCTCAACATAAAGAAATTTTGGGTGGTTTAATAAAGAATGTAGTCTCATTGACAATAGAGCAGAGTCCTGAAAATATTTATTGGAAAGAAGGAGATTTTAAAGAAAGAAACGGAAAGTCTGAATTGATGTTATCATTACATGCATCACCTATTGATGTATCTGATAAACTAAGTTCGTTATTTTTTAAAAACATTCAACATTGCGTTTTAACATCTGCAACACTTAGAGTTAATAGCGGATTCGATTATTTTTTCCGCCGAACAGGACTTGATAGAATCATTGAAAAAGTGGTAAAAACAGATTATTTCCCGAGTCCTTTTTACTACGAAGATCAAGTTACTTATTTGCAATATGGCAATCGTACAAGTATCACATCTGATCCAGTTGCGATCGCTAGAATTATTGAATTGGTAAGTCAAAAGTATAACCAACGCATAATGGTACTTTTTACTGCTCGGAATACACTTACCAATGTTTATAATGAATTGAAAAACCGGCCGATAGGAAGAGATATTCCTATCTTTGCACAGATATTTAATACATCAAGACAATCATTAATTGATGGCATGAAAAGAACGCCAAATGGCGTATTATTAGGAACATCAGCATTTTGGGAAGGAGTTGATCTGCCGGGAGATCTTTTGCAAATTCTAATTATAACAAAACTTCCGTTTGATGTGCCAACAGAACCAACAATAAAAGCATATTCTGACATGCTTGAAATGACGGGCGATAATTCATTCATCAATTTTGCAGTGCCGGAATCGGTGATTAGGTTTCGGCAAGGATTTGGACGTCTGATACGTACAATGACCGATGAAGGAATATTTATTGTATTGGATGATAGGATAGTGACTAAACGCTATGGTATCAATTTTAGTGCATCAATTCCGGTTCAAATGCAAATATTCAATGATATAGACGAATTGGAATAAGATGAAGATAAAATCTGTTACCTAAAAAATAAAACTCAAAAGGTATTCCCACCTACTTTTCTAAAATTAATTCAAAATAATTATTGATAGTTTTATTTGAAGTGAACTAAATTTCTCGGCTTTATTCTGCAAGATAAGTACGTCTATTTGACAATTGGTTTTTCTGAAATAGTCCCGACATACATTTTAGAATTGGGTAATTCCCGACATGCCGGTGTAGCTCAGTTGGTAGAGCAGCTGATTTGTAATCAGCAGGTCGGGGGTTCGAATCCCTTCGCCGGCTCAATGATATGCAAAGACTTTTAAGCTATTCTCGCATTTAAATTTTAAATTTGTGAATTTAAATTAGGGGAGATGGCCGAGCGGTCAATGGCAGCAGACTGTAAATCTGCCGGCGTACGCCTACGGAGGTTCGAATCCTCCTCTCCCCACAAACTTGCGGGTGTAGTTCAATGGTAGAACACCAGCCTTCCAAGCTGGATATGTGAGTTCGATCCTCATCACCCGCTCAAATAGGTGTGAGATTAGATATTTCAGAAAAATTATTTAAGTATGACGTGCCTGCGTAGCTCAGTCGGTAGAGCACGTCCTTGGTAAGGACGGGGTCATCGGTTCAAATCCGATCGTAGGCTCTTTAATAGATTTGACAAAAAAACAGTAGGAGATATAAATGGCAAAGGAAAAGTTTTCGAGAAATAAGCCGCATGTAAATATAGGCACGATAGGTCACGTTGATCATGGTAAGACCACGTTGACGGCGGCAATAACCTTAGCACAGTCAGCACAGGGGTTATCACAGTATATGTCATTTGATGCTATCGATAATGCTCCTGAAGAGCGTGAACGTGGAATCACGATTCAGACAGCTCACGTAGAGTATGAGACAGCAAACCGTCATTATGCGCATGTAGATTGTCCTGGACACGCTGATTATATCAAGAACATGATCACAGGTGCTGCTCAGATGGACGGAGCTATATTGGTGGTAAGTGCAGCGGATGGTCCTATGCCTCAGACGAGAGAGCATGTATTATTAGCTCGTCAGGTCAATGTTCCAAGTATGGTAGTATTTATGAACAAGACCGATCAAGTAGATGATCCTGAGTTATTAGAACTAGTTGAGATGGAACTACGAGATCTGTTGAATGAGTATAAGTTTCCCGGTGATGATACGCCGATTATAATGGGTAGCGCCTTAGCTGCTTTGAATGATCCTACTAATCCGGAAGCTACCAAGTGTATAACAGAATTATTAGAGGCTTGTGATAGTTTTATACCTGAGCCGAAGCGCGACATAGATAAGCCATTTTTGATGCCGGTAGAAGATGTATTTAGTATAACCGGTCGTGGAACAGTAGGAACCGGTAGAATAGAGCGTGGAATAGTTAAGGTTGGCGATGAGATCGAGATGATCGGAATGGGAGCTCATAAAAAGACAGTCTGTACTGGTGTAGAGATGTTCCGTAAGATTATTGGATGAAGGTAGAGCAGGAGATAATGCTGGATTATTGTTACGTGGTGTAGATAAAGAAGAATTGAAGCGTGGTATGGTACTTGCTAAACCGGGCAGTATTACACCTCACACAAAGTTTAAAGCTAATGTTTATGTATTGAAGAAAGAAGAAGGTGGTCGTCATACGCCATTTTTTAATGGCTATAGACCGCAGTTTTACTTCCGTACAACAGATGTGACGGGAGTAGCGACCTTACCTGAAGGAACAGAGATGGTAATGCCGGGCGATAATGTAGAGTTGAGTATAGAATTAATTACACCGATAGCGATGGATACAGAATTGCGTTTTGCAATTAGAGAAGGTGGTCATACGGTTGGTGCCGGTGTTGTTACTGAGATCATTGAATAAATAAGGTGGATAATTATGGCTGGTAACAGTAAAAGAGCAATAGTAAGGTTAGAAAGTACTGCCGGTACGGGATATAGGTACACTATTACTAAGAGTAAAAGGTTACATCCGGAAAGACTTGAATATAAGAAGTATGATCCTATTATTCGGAAGTACGTTATCTTTAAAGAAACCAAATAAACATTGGGTATGATTAAAAATAGGAGTGTAGCTCAATTGGCAGAGCACCGGTCTCCAAAACCGGGGGTTGCGGGTTCAATTCCTGCCACTCCTGCAAGTATTGTAATTTGGTAGTTCTGCTGCCAATATCAATGGTGACTGCTTAAGGATTTTACAGAAATGATTAAAAAAATAAGAAATTTTTTTCAAGAAGTACAATTTGAAATGAAAAAGGTATCATGGCCTACTTGGGATGAGCTGAGAGGTTCAACCTATGTAGTCTTATCATTCTCAGTATTGGTAGCTGTGTTCCTGTTTTTAGTAGATTTAATTTTAAACAAAATATTGAGCATTATCCTATAAAATTATGGAATGGTATTCATTAAGAGTAATCTCTGGAAAAGAGAAACAAACTAAGGAAGCAATCTTATTTGGGGTTTCTCATAGTGAGTACTCGGAGATGATAAAAGATGTTTTAGTCCCAACTGAAAATATTATTGAAATGAAGGAAGGGAAAAAGAAGATACGTGAACGAGTTTTTTTCCCAGGATATATTTTAATTAAAATGGATATATCCAAAGAATCAAAATTTTTAGTAGAAAACATTAATGGTGTAATAAATTTTATCGGATCCGGTGGGGAGCCGCAACCTTTGAAACCGGAAGAAGTGAGCAGAATCATTGGTGCTGTTGAGGGGAGTAAAAATGTTGAAGTTTCTGCCCATCCGTTTAAAACAGGAGATGCAGTTAAGGTAATTGATGGACCGTTTTTGGATTTCTCTGGATTTGTTCAGGAAGTTAATACAGATAAACAAAAATTAAAGGTATCAGTAAGTATTTTTGGAAGACCAACACCAATAGAATTAGATTATCTACAGGTTGAATTAGAAAAATAGGTTATTATTATGGCGAAAAAACAAATTGGATTTATCAAGCTTCAAATTCCCGCAGGACAAGCGAATCCAGCGCCACCGGTTGGACCTGCATTGGGACAACATGGCGTCAATATTATGGAATTTTGTAAAGCTTTTAATGCTGCTACTCAAGATCAGGCTGGCATGATAACTCCAGTTGAGATTACAGTTTATGCAGATAGAAGTTTTACATATATTACAAAAACACCTCCTGCAGCAACATTAATCATTAAAGCAGCAAAAATCAGCAAGGGTTCCGCTGTGCCAAATAAAGAGAAGGTGGGCAAAATAAATCAAAAAGATCTTAGAAAATATTGCCGCTATAAAAATGAAAGATTTAAATGCCAATACTATTGAAAACGCCGTTAATATGATTAAGGGTACTGCCAGAAGCATGGGCGTAGAAGTGATTGATTAGGATCAATAATGAAAAATTCAAAAAATAGAAAAATAGCTTTAGACAAATTTGATCGCACTAAAGAATATTCTTTAGACGAAGCAGTTAAGTTGGTTAAACAATTGTCATTTGTAAAATTTGACGAAACAGTTGAAATATCAATTAATTTAGGAGTAGATCCTAGACATGCTGATCAAAATATCCGTATCACAACCGGTTTGCCAAATGGCACTGGAAAAGGTGTTAAAGTATTAGTAATTACGTCTGGAGCTAAAGAAAAAGAAGCAAAAGATGCAGGTGCGGACTATGTTGGTTTCGATGAGTACATCGATAAAATAAAAGCCGGGTGGGCTGATGTCGATAAGATTGTCGCAACCCCCGATGCAATGCCTGAATTAGGTAAATTAGGTAAAATACTAGGTCCCAAAGGTTTGATGCCTAATCCTAAGAGTGGAACAGTAACTATGGATGTTGGGACTGCTGTTAGGGAATTAAAAGCCGGTAAGATTGAATTAAGAGTTGATAAAACCGGTATAATTCACGCCTCATGTGGTAAAGTATCGTTCGAGGAAAAAGCTTTATATGAAAATATTCAAGCTATATATAACACAATAATTAAAGCAAAACCGGCATCTGTAAAGGGTCGCTATTTGAAGAAAATGACAATATCCTCCACAATGGGACCCGGAATAAAAATTGATTATGCAGGTCTAAGGTAATATTATGCCAAATAAAAAAAATATACAACAGGTTGAAGAATTAACCAAAAAACTGGAAAAGGCTAAGGCAATATACTTTACAGATTATATTGGCTTGGATGTCGGAAAGATAACGCAATTACGATCAGAATTTTTTAATAATTCAGTTGAATACTATGTTGCAAAAAACACATTATTAAAAATTGCTGCAGATAATAATAAAATAGTAGGATTAGATAAGTATTTATCAGGTCCGACCGCCATAGCAATTTCCTATGATGAGCCAACAACACCAGCAAAAATCATTAAGGAATTTTCCAAAAAATTTGAAAAACCCACTGTCAAAGGTATATTATTCGACGGAACTGTGCTTGATGGATCGAAATTCGCAAGTATCGCAGATATGCCTTCGAGGGGGCAACTAATTGCTACATTAGCAAGCACACTTCAAAGTCCGTTAGTCAAACTTGCGGGAGCATTAAATGCTACTATGTCTAGCTTTGTTAATGTATTAAATAGTTTAAAAGAAAAGAAATAATAGATATAAAAATGAATAAAGGAGTTAGTTAATGGCCGTTACAAGAGCAGATGTTTTGTCTTATATAGAGAAAGCAAATATTGTAGAAATATCCGAATTAGTTAAAGACATTGAAGAGAAATTTGGTGTAAGTGCAGCCGCACCGGTTGCAGTTGCCGCCGCTCCAGCAGCAGCAGCAGAAGCAGCCGAAGAAAAAACTGATTTTGATGTGATTTTAACATCAGCTGGACAAGCAAAGATTAGTGTAATTAAAGCAGTTAGAGCGATCACTAGCCTAGGATTAAAAGAAGCTAAAGAATTAGTTGATGCAGCCCCTAAAGCTATAAAAGAAAATGTACCTCAAGCCGAAGCCGATGAAATTAAAAAAGCGTTGGAAGAAGCCGGTGCAACTGTTGAATTAAAGTAAAATAGATAAATCTATTATCTTTTTTTCAATTTTCTGTTTTAATAAAAAAATAGGAGGCTTTCTTGGGAGCCAATGATATATACGCAACTGATCGTATTTCCTTTCAGAAAATCCGATCAGTTGTTGACATGCCTAATTTGCTTGGTTTGCAGCGTGATTCTTACCGCATGTTTTTGCAAGAGGATACACTTGAAGATGAACGTAAGCGCATCGGACTGGAAGAAGTTTTTCAAAACGTATTTCCTATCGAAGATTCGCACCGCAATTATATTTTAGAATATAAAAATTATTATCTCGCCCCGCCAAAATATTCTCCAGAAGAATGTATTGAGAGGGGGGTGACATATTCTGCACCACTAAAAGTTAAATTAGTTCTAAATATAACTGACGAAGAAGACCGCAGTAAATATGCACAGTCAATCGAGCAGGATGTGTATTTCGGTAATATACCATATATGACCGAAAAAGGCACTTTTATAATTAATGGAGCTGAGAGAGTAATAGTATCACAACTGCAACGTTCTCCTGGTGTATTTTTTGACCAAACTATACATCCCAATGGCACAAAATTATATCAAGCAAGAATTATTCCTATTCGCGGTTCCTGGGTTGATTTTACCACCGATATTAATGACTGTTTATTTGTTATAATTGATCGTCGCAGAAAATTCCCTGCGACAATGTTATTGCGTGCGCTTGGGTATTCAACAGATGCAGATCTATTCGAAGCAATGAAATGTATCAAAACAGTAGACGTTAGCGCAAAAGATGTTAGCAATGTAATTGGAGCGACTATTGTTGAAGATATTGTTGACACAGCAACAGGTGAAATTTATTTTGAGCACGGTACTGAATTAACAACCGAAGTAATAAAAGTACTAAAAGATGCTAAAGTAAAATCTATCAAAGTTGTTGATGGAAATAAAGATTTTCAAGCTATGATGCTTCTAAATACTATTGAGAAAGATCCAACGCAGAATACAGAGGAAGCACTTGAAGTAGTATATCAATTGATCCGTTCAAGTGAGCCACCCAATTTGGAAACTGCTCAAAAATTTATTGAAAGAATGTTTTTCAGTCCCAAAAAATACGATTTAGGACAAGTTGGAAGATATCGGTTAAATAAACAATTCGATTTAAAAGTTAATGTTGAAGATACAATATTAACTATGGAAGATATTATTAAGGTTATCCAATATTTGGTAGACATGAGAAAAGGTGAGCGTGGTACTGATGATATTGACCATTTAGGAAACCGCCGTGTCAGAACAGTTGGTGAGCAACTTAAGAGTCAATTTGCAACTGCCCTTAGTCGAATGATTAGAACAATTCACGATAGAATGAATCTTCGTGAAGCTGAATCGATTACGCCACAAGATTTAATCAACGCAAGAGTTGTAACTACTGTTATAAACACATTTTTCGGTACAAGCCAATTATCTCAATTTGGAGACCAAACAAATCCATTGGCAGAGATTACCCACAAACGCCGTATTTCAGCATTGGGTCCAGGTGGATTAACTCGAGAAAGAGCTGGATTTGAAGTACGTGACGTACACTATACACATTATGGAAGGTTGTGTCCTATTGAAACTCCTGAGGGACCAAATATTGGTCTTATATCTTCCTTAGCACTAATGGCAAATATTAATTGGCATGGTTTTATTGAAGCTCCTTATCGAAAGGTTAAAATAAAGGGGAATAATGCCTACACGACAAATGAAATCGAATATCTTTCTGCAGATGATGAAGATAGAGTATTGATTGCACAGTCAAGTACCCAAATTGATCCATCCAATAAAATTATGGATGAGTCATTACGAGTTCGTATAAAAGGTGACTTTCCAATGGTTGCTCCGACTCGGGTTGAATATATGGATGTTGCTCCTAATCAAATACTCAGTGTGGCTGCTGCTTTAATTCCATTCGTAGAGCATGACGATGCAAACCGTGCTTTAATGGGTTCTAATATGCAGCGTCAGGCAGTACCGCTTATGAATCCAAGATCTCCCATAGTTGGAACCGGTATGGAGGGAAAAGTAGCTACGGATTCCGGAGCTTGTGTGACAAGCCCTGTTAGTGGTACAGTAATTAATGTTGATGCCAAAAAAATTGAAATTAAAATTGATCAAATACCAGAAGATCTAAGTTTAGTAGAAGGTGATAATAAGGTTGTTATTAAACTCGAAAAAAATCGCAGATCAAATCAAAATACTTGTTATAATCAAAGACCCTTAGTTCGTATTGGTCAAAAAGTAAATATTGGTGATGTTTTAGCTGATGGCGCATCTACGAATAATGGTGAATTAGCTTTAGGTAGAAATGTTATTGTTGCATTTATGCCTTGGCGCGGATTCAATTATGAAGATGCTATTGTTTTAAGCGAGAGACTTGTAAAGGAAGATGTTTTCACATCAGTTCACATAAATGAAATTGAACTTGAAGTGCGTGATACTAAACGAGGTGAGGAAGAATTAACACCTGAAATTCCTAATGTCAGTGAAGAAGCTACAAAGGATATTGATGATAATGGAATAATACGAATCGGAGCTAGGGTAAAAGAGGGTGATATAATAATTGGAAAAGTTACCCCCAAAGGAGAAACAGACCCAACACCGGAAGAAAAATTATTACGAGCTATATTCGGAGAAAAAGCTGGTGATGTAAAAGATGCATCTAAGCGTGCATCCCCCGGAATAAAAGGTACTGTAATTAGTACGACTTTGTTTGAGAAACGTGCCAGAAATTCAAAGGTTCTTGACCGAAAAAAAATTCTTGAACTTCAAGAATTAACTCGTAATCAAAAACAAAATTTAAAGCAGTCAAGAGATAGGATACTTTTACGTTTACTTACTGATGAAACCTCAGGTGGTATTCGTGATGCAGCTTCCGATAAAACACTTATTAAGAAAGGCACTAAGCTTACTGAAAAACGACTCAAGGAGTTTGATTTTGAGCGGTTTGCACAAGATGCAGCTTGGGTAGAAAGTAATGCCGCTTGGAAAAAAATCAAGTTGGTGTGGAATTCTTTTAGAAAAGAATGGAATCGTATTGAGAATTTCTTAGAGAGTGAAACTTTTAAACTGCGTGTTGGAGATGAGTTGCAACCTGGTATCTTGAAATTGGCCAAAGTATTTGTTGCAAATAAAAGGAAAGTATCAATCGGAGATAAAATGGCCGGACGGCACGGTAATAAGGGTGTCGTTGCTGCAATCGTCCCTGAAGAAAATATGCCGTTTTTAGAGGATGGAACTCCTGTAGATATTGTATTAAATCCACTAGGTGTCCCTTCAAGAATGAATTTGGGACAATTATACGAAACAATGCTTGGTTGGGCAGGAAGTGTCCTTGGAGTCAAATATGACACACCAGTTTTTAATGGCGCGACACCCGATGAAGTTGAAGCTGAGCTTATAAAGGCAAACTTACCAACTCATGGAAAGACACGACTTATAGATGGTCGTACTGGCGAATACTATGATAACGAGGTGACCGTCGGTAATATTTATATGATGAAACTTAGCCATATGGTTGATGATAAAATGCATGCTCGTTCAACAGGACCATACTCGTTAGTAACTCAGCAGCCCTTGGGTGGTAAAGCACAATTCGGTGGCCAAAGATTCGGAGAAATGGAAGTTTGGGCACTTGAAGCTTATGGTGCAGCACATACATTACAGGAAATTCTTACAGCTAAATCAGATGATGTTGAAGGTCGGTCAAAAATGTACAATGCTATTGTAAAGGGTGAAGACGTTCCTGCATATGGTTCTCCAGAATCATTTAATGTTCTTATTAAAGAATTACAAGGTCTTGGAATAGACATTGAATTAGATTAAAAGGTATAATTTTGACATACATTCAATCAAATAAAATTGACACAACAAAAAAGTATTCAAGTATCACAATTGGTTTAGCATCCCCAGAAAATATTCTCGCTAAATCCTATGGTGAAATACTAAAACCAGAAACAATCAATTATCGGTCTTACAAGCCCGAAAAAGATGGCTTGTTCTGCGAAAAGATATTTGGTCCAGTAAAGGATTATGAATGTCATTGTGGAAAGTACAAAGGAATTCGATATCGTGGAATAATTTGTGACCGTTGTGGCGTAGAAGTAACGCGGAAAAAAGTTCGTAGAGAGAGAATGGGACATATTACATTGGCTGTCCCTGTTGTACATATTTGGTATTTAAAATCAATCCCAAGTAAACTGAGCTATTTGATTGGTCATAGTACTAAAGAGTTAGAACGTGTCATCTACTATGAATTATATATGATAATCGAACCAGGTAAAAGTGGAAGAGCTCAATTTGAGTTAATAGATGAAGAAACCTGGATGGAACTTGAAAGGGATTATGGATTTTACGCAGCTTCAGAAGAAGAACGTGACGAGGAAAGTTATTTTGTTGCATTGATGGGTGGAGAAGCTATTAAAGATGCGCTTGCAAAAATCAATTTGACTACTCTCAAAGATGAATTAGAAGAAGTCATTGCCACAACAAACTCTAAACAGAAAAAGCATGATGCATTAAAAAGATTGAAAGTTGCTAAAGAGTTCATGATTGATTCAATTCATAAAAAAGTGAATAAGCCCGAATGGATGGTAATATCGGTTCTGCCGGTAATTCCACCCGAATTAAGACCTTTAGTACCATTGGAAGGTGGTCGATTTGCTGCTAGTGATCTCAATGATTTATATCGAAGAATAATAATTCGAAACAATCGCTTAAAGAATTTGATGGAAATTAAAGCACCCGATGTGATTTTGCGGAATGAAAAACGCATGCTTCAAGAGTCGGTTGATGCTTTATTCGATAATAGTCGCAGGAAAACTGCGATTAGAAGTGGCACGCGCCGACCACTTAAATCCTTATCAGATATGTTACGTGGAAAATCTGGACGTTTTAGACAAAATTTACTTGGTAAACGTGTTGACTATTCCGGTAGATCAGTTATTGTAGTTGGCCCAGAGCTCAAGTTGCATGAATGTGGATTACCAAAAGATATGGGTCTTGAGCTATTCAAACCCCACATGATAAATGCACTTATTGAGCGAGGTTACGCACAGACTCCTCGTGGTGCAAAATTAATGGTTGAGGAGCGCGATCCAATTGTTTATAAAGTTCTTGAATATGTAGTTAAAGATCATCCTATTTTATTGAATCGTGCACCAACATTGCATAGATTGGGTATTCAAGCCTTCCAACCTGTATTAGTTGACGGTAAGGCAATTAGAATTCACCCGCTAGTTTGTACAGCATTTAATGCTGACTTTGATGGTGACCAGATGGCTGTACATGTGCCCATTTCTGTCCAGGCTCAAATGGAAGCCCGCATGTTGATGCTTTCCAGTCATAATATTTTACATCCAGCTAACGGAAAACCAGTTACAATTCCTTCCCAAGACATGGTACTTGGTTGTCATTATTTAACCAGGCCAAAAACTGGCGACAAGGGTGAAGGAAAAATATTTGGTTCTTTAGATGAAGTTTTAATGGCTTATGAAAATAAAGCTGTGGGATTACACGCTATAATTGATGTGCGCCATAAGGGCACATGGCAAAAGAAAACTACAGTTGGTAGGGCTATCTTTAATTCAATAATGCCTATTGAGTTGGATTATTTTGATGAATTGATTTCCAAGAAAACACTTAGTAAGGTTGTTAATCAATCATATTTAGTGGCAGGAAATTATAAAACCGTTGAATTTTTAGATAAATTAAAAGATCTAGGATTCTCTACTGCAACAAGCAGTGGGACTTCAATTTCTATTAGTGATATTTTAATTCCCGTTGATAAAGATGCGATTATTAAAAAAGCTGAAATAGAAGTTGATGGAATACAGCAGAATTTTGTCAATCACATTTTAACCGATGGAGAAAGATATAATAAAGTAATTGATGTTTGGACACATGCCACTAACTATGTAGCACAGGCCATGATGAAAGGATTGAAAAGTGATCGTCAGGGATTTAATCCAGTCTATATGATGGCAGATTCTGGAGCGAGAGGTAGTCAGGATCAGATTAAACAGTTGGCCGGAATGCGTGGATTAATGGCAAAACCAACAAAATCTATGACTGGTGGTCAAGGTGAGATTATTGAATCACCCATTATCTCCAATTTTAAAGAAGGGCTATCGGTAATGGAATATTTTATATCCACCCACGGTGCCCGAAAGGGACTGGCTGATACTGCCCTAAAAACAGCCGACGCCGGTTATTTAACTCGCCGATTAGTAGATGTAGCTCAAGATGTTGTTATTTCTGAAGATGACTGCGGAACAATTAATGGTATGGTTACGAGTGATTTAAAAGAAGGCGAAGATATAATTGAACCATTGGCTGATCGTGTTTTAGGAAGAACAGTTTTGGACGATTTGATAATCGACGGAAAAGTTATGATTAAAGCTGGATCAATCATTACTGAGCACGAAGCTGATATTATCGCTAATAGCGAAATACAAAGTATTCGAATCAGATCAGTGTTAACTTGTGAATCTAAGAGAGGTGTTTGTGGAAAATGCTATGGTTGGGATCTAGCAAGGCACCGCATAGCTAATATGGGAAGTGCTGTTGGAATTATAGCTGCACAAAGTATTGGAGAACCAGGTACACAGCTAACGTTGCGGACATTTCATATTGGTGGAACAGCAACACGTATTATTGAGAAATCTGATATGCAAAGCAGATATAGTGGTGTTGTTAAGTTCTCTGATAATTATAATTTTGCCGATACAATTGATGAATCTGGAAATGAAATAACAAGATGTATGGCAAGACATGCAAAGATATTTATATTAGATGAGCAAAACCGATCAAAAATCAAAGCTGAATTTAATATTCCATATGGAGCAAATGTATTCGTTAGTGATGATGAAGCAATTAAAGCGGGAACAACACTTGTACAATGGGATCCATATACTGATATAATACTTGCCAGACACGATGGTTTTGTTAATCTAACGGATTTTGTTGAGGGAGATACATATCAAATAGAATCTGTTGAGGGCGGTAAAAAACAAATGGTGGTAATTGAATCAAAGAACCGTCAACTTGAGTCCTCAGGTTGAAATACAAGATAAAGATGGAAATGTAATGGCTGGAGGAACAATCTTACCTGTTAATGCCACGTTAAATGTAACTAATAAACAAGAAGTTAAGCGTGGTCAGACACTTGTTAAGATACAAAAAGATATCGGAAAAACTCGTGACATTACCGGTGGTTTGCCTCGAGTAGCAGAATTATTTGAAGCTAGGATGCCTTCCAATCCAGCCGTCGTTACAGAAATTAATGGAACAGTTAAATTTGGTGAAACAACTCGCGGTATTCGTAAAATATTAATTGAGTCACGCGATGGAGAAAGCAGATCCTATAAAATTCCCTATGGTAAGCATGTTATCGTGCACGAAGGTGATTTCATAACAGCTGGCACACCGCTCTGTGAAGGTGCTATTTCACCAGTGGACATATTAAGCATTCTTGGTCCCGGTGCAGTTCGTGAATATCTTGTTAATGAAATACAAGAAGTATATCGTTTGCAAGGCGTAGGTATAAACGATAAACACATCGAAGTGATTGTACGTCAAATGATGAAAAAAGTTGTGGTGACTGATGCTGGTAATTCAAGGTATTTGGAGTCCGAGAGAGTAGACCGTGCAGATTTCGCAACAGAAAACGAACGTTTGTCAAATATGGCTGTAGTTGCTGATCCAGGGGACAGTGATTGGGTAAAAGGTGCTTTAATATCAAAAACTGAGTTAAGAGATATTAATAAAGAATTGAAAGAAGAAGGAAAGGGGGCTATTAAGACACATAAGACCCAACCTGCTACATATGATCCTTTATTGATGGGAATTACGCAAGCTTCTCTAAATACTGAAAGTTACCTGTCTGCAGCTTCATTCCAAGAGACTACAAGAGTTCTAACAGATGCTGCCACAGCAGGAAAAACCGATTTCCTTAGAGGACTAAAAGAAAATGTGGTAATTGGTAGATTAATACCAGCCGGAACCGGTTATCCTGCTTTGCAGGACATTTCATTGGAATCTGATGAAATTGACAAAAAGATCATTGAACCAATGGAAATACCCATAGAAATTCCACATGATCAAATTGTGTAAAAATAAAAATGAATATGATCGTTAAAATAATTGACTGTATTAACAAATATTGAATAACTTTATAGGCTTAATTTAAATAGATATGCCGACGATAAATCAACTAGTAAAGAAAGGTAGAAAGCGGATTTTGCAAAAAAATGCAAGTCCGGCACTACAGCGCAACCCTCAAAAACGTGGGGTTTGTGTACGTGTATATACAACAACACCCAAAAAACCTAATTCAGCATTGAGAAAAGTTGCTCGTGTAAGATTGACCAACGGAATGGAAGCAGCAGCATACATTCCTGGAGAAGGGCATAATTTGCAAGAGCATTCTATTGTGTTGATAGAGGGTGGTAGGGTTAAAGACCTGCCAGGTGTAAGGTATCATATTGTTCGTGGAACACTTGACACTGCCGGAGTAAACGACAGAAAAACAAGTCGCTCGCGATATGGTGCTAAAAAACCAAAGGCTTAATAATCATGCGTAGAAGAAGACCAGAAAAAAGAGAAATATTGCCCGATCCGGTTTATAATGACCTGTCGGTTGCTAAGTTTGTGAATTATGTGATGGAGCGTGGCAAAAAAGGTGTTGCAGAAAAGATATTTTATGATGCCATGGACGTGATTAAGACGAAAACAAAGATTGAAGGTTTAAAAATATTTCAAGATGCAATTAAAAATGTAACCCCATTATTGGAAGTGAAATCGAAACGGATTGGTGGAGCTACTTACCAAGTACCAATTGAAGTTCCAAAAAATCGACAATTTTATCTTTCTTCTCATTGGTTAATTAATGCAGCAGTTGGTCGTGGTGGAAAACCTATGGCTGAACGACTTGCAACTGAATTAATTGCAGCTGCTAATAAAGAAGGTGGAGCAATTAAGAAAAAAGATGATACTCATCGTATGGCAGAAGCAAACAAAGCATTTGCTCATTTTGGAAAACCTAGACGATAATGAAAAGTATTTCCCTAGAAAAAGTGCGTAATATAGGTATAATGGCTCATATCGATGCTGGTAAAACAACATTGACTGAGAGAATATTATATTATACCGGACGTACTCATAAAATAGGGGAAGTTCATGAAGGTGGCGCTACTATGGATTGGATGGCTCAAGAAAAGGAACGAGGTATCACAATCACATCTGCGGCTACTACCTGTATGTGGAATGATAAGCGAATTAATATTATTGATACCCCCGGACATGTAGATTTTACAATGGAAGTTGAAAGATCGTTAAGAGTCTTAGATGGGGCCGTTGCGGTATTTTGTGCCGTTGGTGGTGTTGAACCACAGAGTGAAACTGTATGGCGACAAGCTGATAAGTACAATGTGCCTAGAATTGCTTTTGTAAATAAAATGGATCGAACCGGTGGTGATTTTTATAATGTAATAGATATGATGAAAGAAAGATTAGGCGCCAATCCACTGCCTATGACAATTCCTATTGGTTCAGGTGATTTATTTACAGGTATTATTGATCTTTGCTCTATGAAAGCAATCTTATATAATGAATTCTCACTTGGAGCTCGTTTTGAGTATGGTGAAATTCCTAAAGATCTAAAAGAAGAAGCTGACAAATGGCGTCATCATCTTATCGAAGAAACTGCAGCTTACGATGAAAATTTATTGAATAAATATGCAGCAGATGAAGAAATAAGTACTGAAGAATTAAAAACTGCAATTCGAAAGGGATGTATAGATAACACATTTATTCCAACTTTTTGCGGATCAGCTTTCAAGAATAAGGGAGTGCAGCGATTATTGGATGCTGTTGTTGATTTTTTACCAACTCCATTAGATGTTGGGGAAGTAGCAGGATTTGATCCAAATGCTCCAGAAATTGTCTTAAAACGCAAGCCTGACGAAAATGAACCATTTAGCGCACTAGTTTTTAAAATTATGACCGATCCTTATGTCGGTCGTTTAACCTACTTAAGAGTATATAGTGGTAGGTTGGATAAGGGGTCTTATATTTATAATCCAAACATTGGAAAAAGAGAACGGATCAGTAGACTGCTTTTAATGCACGCTAATAAACGCGAAGCTCTTGAATCTGTAACTGCCGGTGAAATAGTAGCAGCGGTAGGATTGAAGGAAACAAATACAGGCCACACAATTTGCGATGCTGATAAGCCAATTGTATTAGAGTCAATGGATTTTCCTGAGCCAGTTGTGGAAGTGTCCGTAGAACCGGTAAGTAAGGCAGATCAAAAAAATCTGTCACAAGCTTTGCATAAATTAAGTGAGGAAGATCCAACCTTTAAGGTTTCTTCCAATCAAGATACTGGGCAAACAATTATTGCCGGAATGGGAGAATTACATTTAGAGATTTTGGTTGATAGACTAAAGCGTGAATTTAATGTAAACGCAAATGTTGGCAAGCCACAAGTTGCTTATACAGAGGCAATAACTAAACGAGTTGAAAAAATTGAAGTAAAATTCTCAAGACAATCCGGCGGACGTGGTCAATTTGGTCATGTAGTTATAAATGTCGAGCCTAACGAACCGGGCAAGGGATATAATTTTGAGAATAAAATTGTAGGTGGTGTAATACCAAGAGAATATATTCCCGCAATTGATGCTGGAATGAAAGAAGCATTGAGAAATGGCATAGTTGCCGGATATCCGATAGAAGATATCTGCATTGAACTTGTATTTGGATCGTATCATGAAGTTGATTCGTCCGAGATTGCTTTTAGAATTGCCGGTTCAATGGCAATTAAAAAGGCATGCAAGGCTGCAAATCCAGTTATGATGGAGCCAATAATGTCAGTTGAAGTAGTTACACCAGAAGAGTATTTAGGCGATGTGATTGGAGACATAAATTCACGTCGCGGAAAGATTGAAGGTATGGGGCAGCGTAAAGATGCTCAAGTGGTTAAGGGAAGTGTACCGCTTGGTAAGATGTTTGGATATGTTACTGATCTAAGATCAATAACACAAGGGCGAGCTGTTTTCCATATGGAATTTTCACATTATCAACAAGTTCCAGTAAATATACAAACGGAAATTATGGAACAAGTACACGGAACTGCGTCCTAAACAGTAGGAGATATAAATGGCAAAGGAAAAGTTTTCGAGAAATAAGCCGCATGTAAATATAGGCACGATAGGTCACGTTGATCATGGTAAGACCACGTTGACGGCGGCAATAACCTTAGCACAGTCAGCACAGGGGTTATCACAGTATATGTCATTTGATGCTATCGATAATGCTCCTGAAGAGCGTGAGCGTGGAATCACGATTCAGACAGCTCACGTAGAGTATGAGACAGCGAACCGTCATTATGCGCATGTAGATTGCCCTGGACACGCTGATTATATCAAGAACATGATCACAGGTGCTGCTCAGATGGACGGAGCTATATTGGTGGTAAGTGCAGCGGATGGTCCTATGCCTCAGACGAGAGAGCATGTATTATTAGCTCGTCAGGTCAATGTTCCAAGTATGGTAGTATTTATGAACAAGACCGATCAAGTAGATGATCCTGAGTTATTAGAATTAGTTGAGATGGAACTACGAGATCTGTTGAATGAGTATAAGTTCCCCGGTGATGATACGCCGATTATAATGGGTAGTGCCTTAGCTGCTTTGAATGATCCTACTAATCCGGAAGCTACCAAATGTATAACAGAATTATTAGAGGCTTGTGATAGTTTTATACCTGAGCCGAAGCGCGACATAGATAAGCCATTTTTGATGCCGGTAGAAGATGTATTTAGTATAACCGGTCGTGGAACAGTAGGAACCGGTAGAATAGAGCGTGGAATAGTTAAGGTTGGCGATGAGATCGAGATGATCGGAATGGGAGCTCATAAAAAGACAGTCTGTACTGGTGTAGAGATGTTCCGAAAATTATTGGATGAAGGTAGAGCAGGAGATAATGCTGGATTATTGTTACGTGGTGTAGATAAAGAAGAATTGAAGCGTGGTATGGTACTTGGCTAAACCGGGCAGTATTACACCTCACACCAAGTATAAGGCTAATGTTTATGTATTGAAGAAAGAAGAAGGTGGTCGTCATACGCCATTTTTTAATGGATATAGACCGCAGTTTTACTTCCGTACGACAGATGTAACGGGAGTAGCGACCTTACCTGAAGGAACAGAGATGGTAATGCCGGGCGATAATGTAGAGTTGAGTATAGAATTAATTACACCGATAGCGATGGATACAGAATTGCGTTTTGCAATTAGAGAAGGTGGTCATACGGTTGGTGCCGGTGTTGTTACTGAGATCATTGAATAAATAAGGTGGATTTGTGTCAAAACAAACTATAAGAATAAGTTTAAAAGCATACGATCATACTTTGTTAGATAAATCAACAGAGAAAATCGTTCGTACAGCAAAATCAACTGGTGCTATTATATCCGGTCCTATTCCTTTGCCAACAAAAAGGACAATATATACTGTACTGCGTTCACCTTTTGTTGATAAAAAATCACGTGAACAGTTTCAAACAAAAGTTCATAAAAGACTTATTGATATACTTAATTCAACCCCTAAAACTGTAGAATCGTTAATGAAATTAGATTTACCAGCCGGGGTAGATATCGAGATCAAGGTTTAATGATGCGTGGATTAATTGGTAAAAAAGTTGGTATGACCCAAATATTTGATGACAAGGGAATTATGACACCGGTGACTGTTGTTGAAGCTGGTCCATGTGTTAGTAACTCAAGTTAAAAATGTAAAGACAGATGGATATGATGCAGTGCAGGTAGGATATGGTGAAAGGAAGAAAAAACATCTTATAAAGCCCATGGAAGGACATTTTTTGCGTGCAAAAGTTGAACCTAAGCGCGTACTGGCTGAATTCGGTAAGATAGAAGGTTTAGAATATAAAATGGGCCAAGAATTTACAGTATCACTTATTTAAATCTGGAGATGTGGTTGATGTAAGCGGAACTTCTAAAGGTCGTGGATTTGCCGGTGTTATTAAGAGACATAAATTTAATACTCAGCCCACAACTCACGGTACTAAGAACACAAAACGTCATCCTGGCTCTATTGGGCAAGCTTCGGATCCATCAAGAGTATTTAAGGGTATGAAAATGGCGGGGCACCATGGTAACCAAAAAATTACTTTACCAAATGTAGTAGTTGTACAAGTGGATAAAGACAACAATCAATTAATGCTTAAGGGATCTGTTCCTGGAGCACCAAATGGTATAGTTTATATCGTAAAATAATTATGGAATTACAAATAGTAAATACGAGTGGAGCTAAGGGCGCGAAAATACAAGTTGATAAAACTGTATTTGGTATAAAGCCCAACGAAGCAGTTGTACATCAAGCCGTTGTTGCTGAATTAGCAAATTTGAGACAAGGTACACATGCAGCCAAGACCCGCGGTATGGTTACGGGAAGTGGTAAAAAACCCTTTAAACAAAAGGGACGAGGAATGGCGCGTGCAGGTGATAAAAAATCGCCTTTATGGCGTAGTGGAGGTATTGTATTTCCACCGTCACCTCATAAATATACAAAAGCAATGCCGAAAAAGATGAGACAATTGGCACGTCGTAGTGTTTTATCTGATAAAGTTGCAAATGGCAAGGTGATTATCGTCGAAGAATTCAATATTGAGAAACCAAAAACTAAACATTTTATTGATTTGTTAAAGAATTTGAATTTATCAGATTTAAAAGTAACTGTATTGCCCTCGATTATAGATAATACAATAGATTTGGCAACGCGCAATATTTCAAATATATTTGTAGTTAAGGCAACTGACGCAAGTGCCTATGATTTACTAGACTCAGAAGTATTATTGTTCGATAAAGCTGGGTTAATACTATTAAATGAACAATTAGCACAGAAGAAGTAGAATTGTGGATTATCGTAAAATATTAATTCGTCCTTTATTTACTGAAAAAATGAGTTTCCTTGAAGAAACGCAAAGAAAGTACGCTTTTCAAGTTGATACTGCAGCAAATAAAATTCAAATAAAACAAGCCATTGAAGATAAATTCGATGTAAAAGTTGAGAAAGTTGCAACCATGAATCGTAAAGGTAAAGCCAAGCAAATGTCAGTTAGAAGCGGTGGCAGAGCTATTCGAACACAAGGTATGCAGTCAAGCTGGAAAAGAGCAGTCATTACCTTACAAGAGGGATTCAAGATTGATATGCTCAAAGGAGAAGCGCAGGTATAATTATGGGTATTCGATCATTAAAGCCAGTTACTCCCGGAAGTCGATTTGCAACCAGACCTGATTTCGTTGAAATTACTACCAATACACCAGAGAAAAATCTCACAACTGAGTTACGTAGATCAGGTGGGCGTAATAATAAGGGCCGGATAACTATGCGTCGTCGCGGTGGTGGGCATAAGCGTAGATATCGTATAATTGATTTTAAACGTGATAAATTTAATATTCCGTCAAAAGTAGCTACTATTGAGTATGATCCGAACAGATCAGCTTACATAGCATTGTTACATTATGCAGACGGAGAAAAAAGATATATTCTTGCTCCTGATGGAGTAAAAGTTGGAGATGAATTAATCTCAGGTGAGGCTGTAGAATTAAAGGTTGGTAATTGTCTAACTTTACAAAATATTCCAGCAGGAATGATGGTTCATAACGTTGAGATGATTCCCGGAAAGGGAGGTCAAATAGTAAGAAGTGCTGGAGCGGTTGCTCGTATTATGGCTAGGGATGGTGGATTTGTTACTTTAAAATTGCCATCTGACGAAATTCGAATGATACCTGAGCAATGTTTGGCTACAATAGGTCAAGTTGGAAATCGTACACATAATCAAGTGGTTTCGGGTAAGGCAGGACGTACAAGATGGCTCGGTAGAAGACCTAAGGTACGTGGTGTAGCAATGAATCCCGTGGATCATCCTATGGGTGGTGGTGAAGGTAAGTCTTCAGGTGGACGGCATCCAGTTTCCCCAACCGGTGTATTGTCGAAAGGTTTTAAGACCCGTAAAAAGAAAAAGAAATCTAGTGCGTTAATTGTGAAGAGGAGAAAATAGCATGGCTCGCTCTCTAAAAAAGGGTCCTTATGTTTCATCTAAATTGCTGAAAAAAATTGATGCAATGAATAAATCAGGTAAGAAAAAGGTGATAAAAACATGGTCGCGCAGATCAGTTGTAACACCTGAGTTTGTTGGTCATACAATGGCGGTTCATAATGGTAATAAATTTATACCAATATTTATTTATGAAAACATGGTAGGGCATAAACTTGGAGAATTTTCTCCAACAAGATTATTTAGGATGCATGCGGGAGATCGGAAGAAATAACAATGGAAGCAAAAGCAATATCTAGGTACATTAAACAATCACCAAGAAAAATACGTAAAACGCTTGATAGTGTTAGAGGTAAAAAGGTTGGTGTTGCTTTAAATATGCTGCATTTTTCACCAGAAAAAGCCGCAGTTGTGATTGAAAAAACTATTCACTCTGCCGTAGCAAATTTGATGTCAAATGAAGATAAATCAAATATCAATCCTGAGGAATTGGCTATTAAGGAGGCGTTTGTGGACGGTGGTCCAAAAGCTAAACGTTTCCGCGCTGCTTCTATGGGAAGGGCTTCATTGATAAGAAAAGCATCTGCACATTTAACAGTTGTTGTGACTGACGAGAATAATTAGGAGGAATTTTGGGGCAAAAAACACATCCAGTTGGATTTAGATTAATTGTTAATAAAGCTTGGCACTCAAACTGGTTTTCCAGCAAAGGTGAATACACTGCTAATCTAGCTGAAGATGTTCAGATAAGAAAATATCTTAAACATCGTTTACCAAATGCAGGAGTTGCGATGATTGATATTGCTCGTACTTCAAAAGTTGTGACAGTATCAATAAATACAGCGCGCCCAGGAATTGTTATTGGTAGAGGCGGTGAAGAAGTTGCTCGTTTGAAAAATGAAATTTCCCAATTATCCCGTAAAGAAGTTCAAATAAATATTAAAGAAGTAAAGCGTCCAGAATTAAATGCTGCTTTAGTTGGTTCAAATATTTCGCATCAACTTATTAAAAAAATGTCGTATCGACGTGTTGTTAATAAGACAATACAGTCAACAATGCGAATGGGTGCGGAGGGAATTAGAATTAATATTGCTGGCAGATTAGGTGGAGCTGAAATAGCAAGAAGTGAAAAATTTATGGAAGGCAAGGTACCCTTGCATACATTAAGAGCTGATATAGATTATGCACTAACTGAGGCAAATACGTCCTATGGCATAATAGGTATTAAAGTTTGGATTTATAACGGAGAAATTCGCGGTTAAGTATCATGTTAGAACCTAAAAAAACAAAATATAGAAGACATCATCGCGGTAATCGCAGAGGGATGGCTATGCGTGGAGATTATGTAGCGTTTGGAACATACGGGTTAAAAGCATTGGAACCTGGGTGGGTTTCGGCTCGTCAAATAGAATCTGCGCGTATCACGATTGCACGAATTACAAGAAAAATTGGTAGAATGTGGATCAGAGTATTTCCGGATAAGCCGATAACTCAAAAACCTGCTGAAACTAGAATGGGCAAAGGCAAGGGAGCTCCTGAATATTGGGTGGCAAATGTTAAGCCGGGGAAAATATTATTTGAAGTTGAGGGTATGACATTTGAAGAAGCTGAAATGGCTTTTAAGAATGCCGGTCATAAATTATCTATTAAAACAAAATTGGTTACACGTAGAGAAATTTAGAAAATGAAAATTAGCGAATTAAGCGAACTAAAAATAACTGAATTAGAAATCAAGCTTCAGGATAATAAAGATGCTTTACAAAATTTACGATTCCAAAAAGCATTGCAACAATTGTCTGATCCTCAACAGATTCGCTTTTTACGTAAAGAAATAGCCCAGATCAAAACGGTCTTACGTGAATACGAATTGGGTATTAGAAAAGATTTAGTAGAGGGTAAATAGTAATGACGGAACAAAGCAAAAGACAGATACTGACGGGAGAAGTCGTTAGTACAAAAATGGAAAAAACAGTCGTTGTGAAAGTCACAAGAAAAATTAAACATCCGTTATACAGAAAATATATAAAAATTTACAAAAAACATTTTGCGCATATTGGCACAATTGAACCAAAACTTGGAGATACAGTTCGAATTTCATCAATTCGACCCATAAGCAGAAAGAAACGTTGGCTGGTTAGTGAAATAATTCGCGAAGCAAATATAATTGGATAATTTGAAGTGATTCAGCAAGAAAGTAGATTAAAAGTAGCAGATAATACAGGAGCAAAAGAGGTTCTCTGTATTAAAGTATTAGGCGGTACTGGTAGAAGATATGCCTCAATTGGTGATGTTATTGTAGTCACGGTAAAAAGTGCTATTCCGAATGGTATGGTCAAAAAAAGCGATGTTACTCGAGCGGTGGTTGTTAGAACCAAAAAAGAGATTCGTCGTAAAGATGGATCATATATTCGCTTTGATGACAATGCTGCTGTATTATTGACAGCGCAGGGGGAGCCAAGGGGCACTCGAATATTCGGACCAATCGCTCGCGAATTAAGAGAAGGTGGTTATATGAAAATTATTTCTATGGCACCGGAGGTTTTATGATAAATATAAGAAAAGGAATGCAGGTACAAGTCATCAGCGGTAATCACAAAGGTCAATCTGGTAAAGTACTTGTAGTAGATCCAAAAACTAATCGTATTGTTGTGCAAGGTATTAATTTTATTAAAAAAGCAACTCGTCCAACACAACAAAATCCCAGTGGTGGATTTAGTGAGAAAGAGGCATCGATACATATCTCAAATGTTATGGTTGTTGTGGGTGGAAAAAATTCTCGCATTGGATATAAAATATTGGGTAATGGGAAAAAAGTTAGAGTTGCAAAGACTAATGGTCAGGAAATAGAGATTTAATCATGGTAGACGAAAAAACAGTAAAGAAAAAAACTGTTAAAGCAGATTCACCTAAAAAAGATTCTGTTAAAAAACCAGTTGTCAAAAAAACGGTTAAAGCAGAATCGGTTAAATCGGTGAAAAAAACCGAAGCAGCGAAAGTTGAAACTATAAAGAAAGAGACCGGCAAAGACAAGTATACGCCTGCTTATCGTAACTTGTATAATTCCAAGATTGTTCCAAGTTTAATAAAAATATTTAAATATTCAAGTGTAATGGAAGTGCCAAAATTAAAGAAAATTACTTTAAATATGGGTGTCGGCGATGCTAAGCTCAATTCTAAGGCGCTAGATAGTGCGGTAAATGAGCTAACAGCTATAGCTGGTCAAAAAGCAGTGGTGACCTTAGCTAAAAAAGATGTATCTAATTTTAAAATCCGAAAAGGTTTTCCTGTTGGTTGTACAGTAAATATTCGTGGCAACCGCATGTATGAATTTTTTGAAAGATTAAATTCTGTTGCATTACCTAGAACCCGTGATTTTACAGGTTTGTCCTTTAAGTCCTTTGATCGCCGTGGTAATTATAATTTTGGTATTAAAGAACAAATAATATTTACAGAAATAAATTATGATAAAATAGATGCAATTAGAGGTTTAGATATCGCAATTGCGACAAGTGCTAAAACCGATGAAGAAGCATATGCATTATTGAAAGAATTCGGATTCCCGCTTAGGGATAGGCCAGTAAAGAAAAATGAATCGGTAGAGGCAGCATAATGGCAAAAAAATCATTAGTAATAAAAGCAAGAAATAAAGCAAAGTTTTCTTCACGTAGTTATAGTCGCTGTTCTAATTGTGGTCGTCCGCATGGTTTTATGAGAAAGTTTGGAATATGTCGTATCTGTTTTAGAGAAATGGCATTAAAGGGAGAAATACCTGGCGTCACAAAGGCCAGTTGGTAAAAGGAGATTATGATAAATGTCAATGACTGATCCAATTGCTGATTTATTAACAAGAGTTAGAAACGCTTTAGCTACAGAAAAGCGCTGGGTTGATGTTCCATCTTCGCAAATGAAGAAAAGAATAATTTATGTACTTAAAGAAGAAAGTTATATAGAAGATTTTATTTTTGTACGTGATGGAAACAAAGAGACAATACGTATATTCTTGAAATATGATTATCAAGGAAAGGCAGTAATCGATGGACTGGTTAGGATAAGTAAACCAGGATGTAGGATTTATGTAAATTCTAACCAAATACCGCGTGTATTAGATGGTTTGGGTGTCGCGATATTGTCGACATCAAAAGGTGTTATTTCAAACAAGACAGCCAAAGATTTAAAAGTTGGCGGTGAACATATTTGTAATGTGTGGTAATTAATTATGTCGCGAATAGGTAAAAATCCAATAATTATTCCTGAAGGTATAACCTTTGATATCAATAAAAGCATTGTTAGAATAAAAAATGCAAAGGACACTTTAGAAGTTAATTTAATTCCGGAGATTAAAGTGTCTCATGAAGACAATAAAATTATTGTCGAAAGATCAATTGATACTAGTCAAGTAAGAGCAATGCACGGAACTATCCGACAATTAATTGCTTCTGCCATTAAAGGGCTATCTGAAGGATTTACAAAAGAATTAGAATTAAATGGCGTGGGTTATCAAGCAAATATGCAGGGAACCCGCCTATTATTAGCGCTTGGGTATTCACATGATATAATATTTGAACCACCGACAGGTGTTACGATTGCTGCTAATAAAAATAATATAACAATAACCGGTCATGATAAACAATTAGTTGGCGCTGTATCTGCCAAAATAAGATCATTCCGCAAACCAGAACCCTATAAGGGTAAAGGGATTAGATATAAGGGCGAACATGTTCGTCGCAAACAAGGTAAAACCGTTGGCGGTGTTGGGTAGAAATAATGAGTAAAATAAAAAAAATAGAAGCACGTTTTAATCGACGCAGAAACCGCAGTAAATCTTTGTATAAATCTGCAAGTGATCGCCCGCGTCTGTGCGTGTATCGAAGCAATAAAAATATTGAAGCGCAGATCATTGATGATATAAAAGGTGTTACCATTGCCTCTGCTTCTACAATTGATAAAGAAATAAAGGCTAAATTGAAAAATACTAGTACAAAGACAGAGCAAAGTATTTTGGTTGGTAAAACATTAGCCGAACGTGCATTAAAAAATAAAATCAAACAAGTAAAGTTTGATAGAAATGGTTTTAACTATCATGGTAGAGTTAAGGCCTTAGCAGAAGCTGCTCGTGAAGGCGGGCTTTCATTTTAATATTGGAGAATTATTTTGGCACTTATTAATCCATCTGAATTAGACCTTAGAGAAGAAACGGTAGTAAAAATTAACCGAATAGCTAAAGTTACCTCACGTGGGAAACGATTTCGTTTTTCTGCTGTGGTAGTAGTTGGTGATGGAAAAGGTCATGTTGGTGTTGGGCACGGTAAAGCGAATGAAGTACTTGCATCTATTACAAAAGCCAAAGAAAATGCCAAGCAAAATATTTTTAAAGCATCTATAATAAATGGTACCATACCCCATAAAATTATTCAAAAATATGGTGCAAGTAGTGTAATGCTAAAACCAGCATCACCAGGTACTGGTATAATTGCAGGTGGAGCTGTTAGAGCAGTTATGGAGCAAGTTGGTGTTTCAAATATTTTAACAAAAGTATTGGGATCTAACAATTCGCTGAATATTGTAAATGCAACAATTGAAGCACTTAGAGGTATGCAGGATGCCGTAAAGGTGGCCAATAAACGTGGGATCACAATAAATCAGGTTTTTAATTAATCATGGCAAAAGCAGAAAAAAATAGTATAATCAGAATAACTCAGATCAAAAGTCGTATTGGTTATAAACAAAAAGCTAAGAAAACTTTAGATGCATTAGGGTTACGAAAGATGAACCAAACTGTCGAAAAAGTGGATACCCCGGCTATCAGAGGTATGATAAAAAAAATTGAGTATTTAGTTAAAGTTGAGGACAATTAATGAAGTTGGATGAATTAAAGCCGGCCAAAGGTTCTACAAAGAATACTAAAAGGTTAGGGAGAGGTCCTGGAACTGGTTGGGGTAGGACAGCTGGTCGTGGCAATAAAGGAGCTGGACAAAGATCTGGTAATAAAAGTCGTGCCTGGTTTGAAGGTGGACAAATGCCTATCCTAAGAAGACTTCCCAAAAGAGGTTTCTCAAATTATCCATTTAGAAAAGAAACACAAATTGTCAATCTATCAACATTGGAATTAATTAATCTGAAAAAAATCGATGCAAATATTTTAGTTGAAAAAGGTGTGGTGAAATCAGCATTTGCATCAATAAAAATATTAGGTGACGGTGATTTATCTAAATCTATCGAAGTAACAGCAAGTTCATTTAGTAAGTCAGCTATAGAAAAAATTGAAAAAGCCGGAGGCAAAGCTATAATTCAGTGATAGACCGTATCAAAAATATATTTTTAATACCTGAATTAAGAACAAGAATTCTCTTTACTTTGGGAATATTAATCGTAGTTCGAACAGGAGCACATATTCCGATTCCTGGTGTTAATGGTGAAGCTCTCGGTGCTGTTTTCCAAACCAATCAGAATACATTATTTGGTTTGTATGATCTATTTGCCGGTGGTGCATTTCAAAAAGCATCTTTATTTGCTTTAGGAATAATGCCATACATTTCGGCTTCTATCATTTTACAGTTAATGGGATCGGTTGTACCTTATTTCCAAAGACTACAGAAAGAAGGTGAAGAAGGAAGAAAAAAATTAACACAATTAACACGCTATGCGACTGTATTTATAGCAACTCTCCAAGCATTTAGTGTTGCAATATTATTAGAAAGTATGTCAGCAAATCTTGGCGGTAGTACAGTTGCGGTTGTACCATTCCCTGGTTTACTTTTTAAATTTACAACAATAGTAAGTGTTGTAACGGGTGTTATGTTATTGATGTGGTTAGGCGAGCGTATTACAGAAAGAGGAATTGGAAACGGTATATCTCTGATAATAATGGTTGGTATTATTTCAGCTTTGCCAAACGTGGTATTAACTGAAATTACTTTAGTGCGTGAAGGATTAAGGGGATTACTTGGGGAAGTAATTTTATTAGGTTTAATGTTTGTTATTGTGGCATTTGTTGTCCTATTAACACAGGGAACTAGAAAAATACCGGTACAGTACGCGAAAAGAGTTGTCGGGCGTAAAGTATATGGTGGACAAAGTACTCATATACCATTAAGAGTAAATACAGCTGGCGTTATGCCAATAATATTTGCTCAGGCAATTATGTTTATTCCAAGCACAGTTGGTAGTTTTTTCCCGAATAGCGAATTTATTCAAGGGATAATGAGATGGTTTTCCCTTGACCATCCTTTTTATTGGTTAGTATTTGGTGCAATGATTGTATTTTTTACATATTTCTATACTGCTATGGCGTTTGACCCTGTTCAAGTATCAACTACAATTAAGCAACAAGGTGGATTTATACCAGGCGTTAGACCGGGGAAAAGAACGGCTGAATATATTGATAATATACTAACACGGGTTACTTTGCCCGGATCATTCTTTTTAGCATTTATTGCTATATTCCCTTATATCTTGATGAAGTCAATGGATTTAAGGTATGATTTGGCATCATTTTTTGGTGGAACAAGTCTGTTAATTATTGTTGGAGTCGCGCTTGATACATTGCAACAAGTTGAATCACATCTTATGATGAGACACTATGATGGCTTTTTATCAAAAGGTAAAATACGTGGTCGGAGAAGAATGTAGTGGTTAATATCCGTACAGAAAAAGAAATAGCTCTGATCGCTGAAAGTAATAGAATAGTTGCTGAGACACTTGACATGCTCGCTGAAAGTATTAAGCCGGGTATGAAAACAAGAACATTAGATAAATTAGCCGAAGAATTTATACTCTCAAAAGGAGCACGCCCAGCTTTTAAAGGATATATGGGATTTCCGGCATCATTATGTATATCTATTGATGATGAGGTTGTTCATGGTATTCCAAATGGACAGATTTTAGAGGAAGGTCAATTGGTAAGTATTGACTGTGGTGCTGAAAAAAATGGTTATTATGGTGATTCAGCTAGAACTTATGCAGTAGGAAATATCGATTCTAAAAAACAAGATTTGATAAATGTAACTAAAGAATCATTAATGCGCGGAATAAATGCTGCAAAAGAAGGCAACTATGTTTCTGATATTGGTCATGCAGTACAGACTTATGTTGAAGCGCATGGTTATTCAGTAGTTCGCGATCTGGTTGGTCATGGCATTGGTACAGAATTGCATGAAGAACCACAGGTACCAAATTTCGGAAAACCCAAGCAAGGACATCGGCTAAAGGCCGGAATGTGTTTAGCAATAGAACCGATGATTAATGCTGGGACAAAAGACGTTTACACTGAAAAAGACGGTTGGACTGTAAAAACTAAGGACGGTAAAGCAAGTGCTCATTTTGAACATACTATAGCAATTACAAAAAATGGTGCAAGAATACTTAGTTTAAGTAATTGAAATGGCAAAAGAACAACCAATAACTATCGATGGAATTATTAAAGAAACATTACCCGGCGCTATGTTTAGAGTAGAAATAACAATTGGTGAAAATAAACATGAAGTTTTAGCTCACGTAAGCGGTAAGATGCGTATGCATTTTATAAAAATATTACCCGGTGATACAGTAACACTTGAAATGTCGCCATATGATTTAAGTAGAGGTCGTATAACTTATCGACAAAAATAGGTAACTTATGAAAGTTCGTCCATCAGTAAAAAAAATGTGTGCAAAGTGTAAGATAATTAAGCGTAAAGGCGTGATCTTAGTGATTTGCGAGAATCCCAAACATAAACAAAGGCAAGGATAGGAGAAAGAAGTGGCACGTATTGCAGGAATAGATATCCCACGAGATAAAAAAGTACCGTTTTCACTAAGGTATGTTTATGGCATCGGATTATCAAAAGCACGAAATATTTGTGAAAAAGTTGGAATTGATCAAGAAATTAGAGTAAAGGATCTTACAGAAGAACAAGAAATTGGTATTCGTAAGACCATTGAAGAATTAGGTATAAAAGTAGAAGGCGAATTGCGCTCTGAAATAGCGATGAATATCAAAAGATTGAAGGATATCGGTAGTTATCGTGGATTGCGACATCGTAAAGGTATGCCAGTACGGGGACAGCGAACAAAAACAAATGCTCGTACTCGAAAGGGAAGAAAACGTACTGTTGGTTTAGGAAGAAAAGCACTTGCAAAATAAGGATTATTAATTGGCTGCTAAAATTGAAAAAAAACGTAAAAAGAAAAAACGTACAGTAGAAGCGTTAGGTGTAGCGAATATCAAAGCTACATTTAACAATACTCATATAACATTATGCGATCAGTATGGGAATGTTATCGCTTGGTCTACTGCGGGCACTTCAGGATTTAAAGGTTCTCGTAAGAGTACAGCGTACGCTGCCACATTAGCTGCACAAAAGGCCGCTAAAGAAGCAATGGCAATGGGGTTGACAACTGTAGAAGTTAAAGTAAAAGGACCAGGTTCAGGACGTGAATCGGCAATTCGTGCTCTAGCTGTTGAAGGGATGCAAATTACCTCTATTAAAGATGTAACACCTTTACCACATAATGGTTGTCGACCGCCAAAACGGAGACGGGTATAAGGAATAATATTATGGCAAAATTTAAAGACTCAAAAGGTAAATTAGTTAGACGTTTTGGTGAGAACGTATTTGGTAACCCTAAATTTGATAAATTATTAAATCGCAAAGCATATGCTCCAGGACAACATGGGCAAACACGTAGAAGAAGATTGTCAAACTATGGGCTGCAATTACAAGAAAAACAAAAAATTAAATTTATGTACGGTCTTCTTGAAAGACAATTTAGAGCAAATTTTCAAAAAGCTGAAAAAATGAAAGGCGAAACAGGCACAATTATGTTACAATTGTTAGAGCGTCGTCTTGATAATGTTGTGTATCGTTTAGCTTTTGCTCCAACAAGACCTGCCGCAAGGCAGCTTGTAAATCATGGACATTTCTTGGTAAATGGAAAGGCAGTAAATATTCCATCTTTTTCTGTTAAACCCGGTGATGTGATAAATGTTAAAGATAAAAGTAAAAAGATGGATATAATACTCAACTCAATGAAGCGCATTAAAGGCGATATGGAACTTACATGGTTGCAATTAGATAAAGCAAAAATGCAGGGTTCTTTTATTGAAGTTCCCGATCGTGATCAAATGAATTTAACTTTTGATGAGCGCAAAGTTGTTGAGTTATACTCAAAATAATCATAAAACAGGATATTTGTTTAATGGCACAAGAATTTAATTTAAAACTTAATGTTAAAACTGAAGAATTGACAGACACATTTGGTGTGTTCAATGTTCAACCGCTTGAAAGGGGTTATGGTATTACTCTGGGAAATGCTTTGAGACGAGTTCTTCTAACTAGTATTCCAGGAGCTGCAATTACAAACGTTCGCATTGATGGAGTGTTGCACGAATTTTCTACAATTGATAATGTTCGTGAGGATGTAGCAGATATTTTAATGAATTTAAAAGCCGTTAGATTCAAACTTGAAGATAATAATCCTGACAAAGTTGATATCAAATTGAAAGGTAAATGCACATTTACTGCCAAAGATATTCAAAATGCTAGTAGCCAGTTTAAAGTATTAAATCCCGATCATTATATTACTGATATTAATGAAGATGGTGAAATGGACATTGAGTTACGTATAGGGATTGGTCGAGGATATACGAATAGTGAGGAAAATATATTGGTGAATGCACCGGTAGACTTTTTAGCATTAGATAGTTTATTTAATCCGGTTACAAAAGTCACTTTTACTGTTACACCTCTACCAGGGGAAAAAGAATCATTAGAGGTCTTAAAGATCAAAATTACCACAGATGGATCAATATCGCCTAAAGATGTTATAAGCTATTCCGCGTCTGTTATTATTGATAATTTAAAATTTATTCAAGCTATTAGCCAACCTGAAGTGTTAGAGATAACTGAACAAGTTGATGAAGAAACTGTAACAATCCGTAGATTACTTGCTTCAACGATTGATGAGATGGAATTATCCGTTCGCAGTTATAATTGTTTGCAAGCTGCAGGAATTAAAAATATAGTTGACCTAGTACAAAAAGAAGAGAACGATATGCTCAGATATAAGAATTTTGGGCGTAAATCATTGACGGAATTAGTTGAAAAGTTAGATGAGATGGGTTTGCACTTTGGAATGGATATAAATCAATATACTAAAGAAGAAGCATAATTAATATATAATGAGACATTTAAATAAAAAGAAACGATTAGGAAGGCGAACACCAAGTCAGCGGAAAGCGATGCTGAATAATTTAGCTGTATCGCTAATCGAACATAAAAGAATAAAAACTACCCACGCTAGAGCAAAAGAGTTGCGCAAGTTTATCGAACCACTAATTACTTATGCAAAAAAAGGTAGTTTACATGCTCGTCGTGAAGTATTAAAGCGACTCCATCAAAAAAATACTGTTACTACTTTATTTCATGAAATTGCACCGGTGTACTCAGAACGCCCGGGTGGTTATACAAGAATTATCAAATTAGGGTTTCGCGATAATGATAGAGCTAAAGTTTCACTAATCGAATTGGTTGATTTTGCTGGTGTGATCGAGAAGGAAGCCGAAGAAAAATCTGCCAAAAAGAAAAAAGTGCAAAAAAAGAAAGAAAGTGATAAACAAGAGAAAGTCGATTAATCCTCATCAAAATAATTGTAAAAAAGGGCAACTTATTTAAGTTGCCCTTTTTAATTTACATTATATATTATTGCCATTATTTGTAATAATATCATTTAGGATAAATTAGAAGTATTACCATGATCAGAATAATGATAAAAATACTATTTCTTACACTATTACTTGGTATGGGATTGATATTTCAAACAGGTTGCACCGAGAAAATTTATGACGTGGTTTATCCAACTCTTAAAGATGGCAGATATGATTCTGAATTTCCATATAGAAATGCATCAGAAAATTTAGAAGAGATATCAAATTCAGTAAAAATGTTAAATTATATCGCCTATTATAAAACATACCTTTTCAATGAAAATCAAAAAATTATAAATTCAGATATAAGGAAAAGGGAATTAAAGATATAGCTATTGAAGAGCTATATTTTAATGAAACCGTTTCAGGCACAGCTACCATAATATTCTATGATGGTGAAAAAGTTGGATTATTAACATGTGCGCATATCGGTGACTATCCGGATACTGTATTAACCTTTTATGAATCTACTTTAGGGCAAAAGAGCAAAATAATACAAAATATGGCAATTAAGATCAGAGAACATTATTTTATCAATGAGATACCTGGTGAAGGAGATTTTGAAGTGTTGGTTAGTGATAAAAAGCGTGATTTAGCATTACTGACTAAAAAAGCAAGTCATGATCAATTTCAGAAGATCAAACCGTTTAAATATCCGCTCGGCGAGTCTAGTAATTTAGAACTGGGTAGTTTCGTTTATATTATTGGTTATCCGATGGGTCATAAAATGATCACTAAGGGAATTGTAAGCAATACGCGCGACGATAAAAGTGACTCATTTTTAATTGATGCTTTATTTAATCGCGGATTCAGCGGTGGTATAATATTAGCAATTCGCGATGGCGTACCAAATTTTGAGCTTGTAGGGATTGCTAAATCCGTATCAGCTAAGAATGAATATATATTAACACCTTCTCCACTAAAAAGTACACAGCAATACGATACTTTATATCCGTATGACGGCGATATTCATATTAAGAGGTATGATAATATCAATTACGGCATTACATATACAATTTCAACAGATGAAATAATCGATTTTTTAAAAGACAACGAATCAACTCTAAAATATCGTGGTTTTGATTTTAAATATTTATATCAATAATGATGTAAAAGGGATTATTGTATGGAAAATGTTATAATAAAAGCACCACGTGGAAATGTTTTAACCTGTAAAGGGTGGCAGCAAGAAGCAGCTTTCAGAATGATTCAAAATAACTTAGATCCTGATGTTGCTGAAAACCCAAGCGAACTAATTGTGTATGGTGGAAAGGGTAAAGCTGCAAGAAATTGGGATAGCTTTAATGCAATACTATCTTCATTAATAAATCTAGAAGATGATGAAACATTATTAGTTCAGTCAGGAAAACCGGTTGGAATATTAAAAACTCATAAAACTTCACCAAGAGTATTGATTGCTAATTCAAATTTGGTACCAAATTGGGCAAATTGGGAACATTTTAATGAGTTAGACAAGCTTGGATTAATGATGTATGGTCAAATGACAGCAGGCAGTTGGATATATATTGGAACTCAAGGGATTCTGCAAGGTACCTATGAAACGTTCGCTGAAGCCGCAAGGACACACTATAACAGCGATTTATCCGGTAAATTGGTGCTTACAGCCGGTTTAGGTGGGATGGGCGGTGCTCAACCACTATCAGTAACAATGAATAACGGTGTATCTATTAATATTGATATTGATCCAACAAGGATACAGCGTCGTTTAGAGACGAAATATTTAGATATCGCAACTGAAAATTTAGAAGAAGCACTATCAATCGCACGTGATGCGATGATAAAGAAGAATGGATTATCAATTGGTCTATTAGGTAATGCCGCAGATATTGTTCCACAAGTAGCAAAGATGGGTATAATGCCTGACATCGTAACTGATCAAACATCAGCTCATGATGAATTAGATGGTTATGTACCAAATAATATGACCTATCTCGAAGCTTTGTCATTACGAAAATCAAATCCTGCTAAATATGTTAAAGAAAGTTTTCGTTCTATGGCTGAACACGTGAATGGAATTCTTAAATTGAAAGAAATGGGGTCAATTTGTTTTGACTATGGTAATAATTTACGTGGACAGGCCAATAAGGCAGGAGTTAAAAATGCCTTTGACTATCCGGGATTTGTACCAGCATATATTAGACCATTATTTTGTGACGGAAAAGGACCATTCCGATGGGTTGCCTTATCAGGTGATCCTGAAGATATATACAAAACTGATGAAAAGGTCAAGGAATTATTCCCCGATGATAAACCCTTATTGAGATGGATCGAATTAGCAAAAGAAAAGGTACAGTTTCAGGGATTGCCGTCACGGATTTGTTGGCTCGGTTATACGCAGCGTGCTAAGTTTGGAGTTGCCTTAAATCAAATGGTTGCTTCAGGTGAATTGAGTGCGCCAATTGTTATTGGTAGAGATCATTTAGATTGTGGATCTGTTGCTTCACCATATCGTGAAACGGAAGATATGAAAGACGGCTCCGATGCAGTTGCTGATTGGCCATTACTTAATGCTATGGTGAACGTGGCAAGTGGGGCAAGCTGGGTATCAATTCATCAAGGCGGTGGTGTGGGAATGGGACTTGCTATTCATGCAGGGCAGGTAATTGTAGCAGATGGAACACCTGAAATGGAAATTCGATTAAAAACTGTACTAACTAACGATCCTGGAACTGGAATATTACGCCACGCAGACGCTGGTTATGAAAAAGCCATTAATAATGCAAAGGATTGGAATGTTAATGTTCCAATGATGAAATAGAATTGCATAATTCTACATTAAAACTAATCAATATTGGCAATATTGCTACTTATAATCACAAGTTAAAAGCTATTGATATTATAGAAAATACCAAGTTATTGATTAGAGGTGAAAAGATTGATACTATTTATAAGACCATATCAGGAGACCACTCTACTTTTGATTGTAACGGTAAACTGATAACTCCCGGGTTTGTAGATCCACATACTCACCCGGTATTTCTAAATGGGAGGGAAGAAGAATTTAGATTACGGTTACAAGGGGCTTCGTATCAAGAAATTGCAGAAAAAGGGGGAGGGATTAATAGTAGCATTCAAGGGGTCAGGAATGCTCCAGTTGAAGAACTGATTGATGCAGTTACTAAAAGGATGGATCGTTTCCTAAAATTGGGAACGACAACAATCGAAGCAAAAAGTGGTTATGGCTTAGATGTTGAATCAGAGTTGAAATCTTTAGAAGTGTTAGATATTGTAAATAAAAGTCACACGATTGATATTATTCCAACATTTTTAGGTGCTCATTCAATTCCTCCCGAATACAAGACTAATCCTGAAGCTTATATCGATTTGTTGTGTAATGAAATGATTCCTGCTATTGCTAAGCAAGGTATTGCCAAATATTGTGATGTATTTTGCGAAAATGGCTATTTTAATATAATCCAATCTCGAAGAATACTCGAAACAGCAAAACAATATGGGCTAATTCCAAGACTGCATGCCGACGAATTTGAAGATTCGGGTGCCGCAGAATTAGCAGCTGAATTAGGTGCAGTCTCAGCCGATCATTTAATGGCTGTTAGTGATGAAGGGATTGCGAAAATAGCTGAAGCGAATATAACGGCAACTTTACTCCCCGGAACAACATTTTTCCTTGGCTCAACTAATTATGCTCCTGTAAAAAAGTTAATTGATGCGGGAGTAAAAGTCGCTTTAGCGACTGATTATAATCCGGGAAGCTGCCATATACAATCTATGCCATTTATTATATCATTAGCGTGTATTTACTTAGGAATGACAGTGGAAGAAGCCTTATTGGCCGCCACTTATAATTCTGCAAAAACACTAAATCTTGAAAAACAGATTGGATCAATTGAAGTAGGAAAAAAGGCCGATCTAATAATTTGGGATTTGGAAAAATTAATTGAGATACCTTACAATATGACAGATTTGCCAATTATCAAGGTTATCAAAAATGGTCAATTTGTTAATTAGCGTTTACCTTTTAATTAATAGAAGAATTGATTTATATCGTAAACCGCTATTTGCACATCTTTTGAGTATCGTTTTTTTAGTTCGGACTTAAATTCGTTAGACCATTTCCGAATTACTTGTCTTGTTGGTAATGGAATATTCTCTTCAAGCATTGATTCCTCATAATTTGTATTGGTTTCGTATAGCTCAGATAAATAAATAATATCTCCTTTGCCAAGGGGCAATTGTTCTAGCAATTTAATTGAATCTATTAAGTGTTTTTCGGCATATAAGTTTCCCCCTGCACCAATCAGGAATATTATTCCAACATTAACACCACCATCTTTTAAATTGTGCGTTAGTTCTATTATATCTTTATTTAATTGATGTTTATTCAAAAACAACATTAAGTCACTATTTCCTGACTCAACACCTAAATAAACTCTTTTTATACCTCGATCATTTAATTGTATGAAATCATTTGCAGATTTCTTCAAACCGGTGAATACATCAATGAAAGAATAATAATTAGTGAATTGCGGAAAGTGATTATTAATTAATTCTAAACCTTCTAATAATCGATTTTGTGGCACAGCAAGTGCATTAGCGTCTGCAAGAAAAATTGATTTACGTAATTTAATTCCATCTCCAATAAATGATTTAACTTTATTCAGATGACTTTCTAATTCTTTAATCGATTTTATTTTAAAAGGTCGGTCACGATAAAAATTGCAAAAGGTACATTGATTATAATTACATCCTTCAGTCAATTGTATTACTAATGACATATACTGATCGGGTGGGAGAATAGAAATCGGAAGATAGATATTATCGAATACCAAAGCACTCTGTTGAAGATCCTGATAATCCATTTTACTAATTTTAGAAAGAATATGCTGAAATGATTTTGGCAAGTCAAATTTATTATTTAGTAATAATTGATATTTATTTAAAAGTGAGATAGCTTTCTCTTCTGATATTTTATTTATCTCTCGGAATGTTTCTACATTTTCGGTGTAGCGTGATTTATGGTAGAAAATATTATTCAAAGTACGGCGATAATTCTCTCCATCAAAAAACATTCCTATTAATCTACCTTCAAGGTCGAATGTCCACAGGTTATTTGTAGGTTGTTCAAAAATGTTTAGCACATTTTGTTTCAGTGTAAAAGTGATTGATTTACCTGATTTTGTCAGAATGGTGTGAATAATTGTTTTCATTTTAGAACAAAAATTAAGAATAATTATTATAAATGTTTAAATCAGTTTTATTAAATAAATGTGAGGCAATGTAATTTCATATATGAGATATAACAGTTTTTTTTGAAATTTGACTCTAATTCGATTTTCATATATAATGGAACAAAATCAAATACTTCAACAATTTAAATCAGTTTATAAAGATAAATTTCTATCGGTGGACCAGATATTTGGTAAAATACATTTTGGTAATAGAATATTTATCAGTACTGCCTGTGGAGAACCGCAATATTTAGTTAATTCATTAGTCAAGTATGTTGAAAAAGATCCAAAAGCATTGATGGATTCCGAAGTAATGCATGTATGGACTTTAGGGGTCGCACCTTATGCGGATGAAAAGTATAAAAGGAATTTCAGGTATAATTCGTTTTTTATTGGAAACAATGCCAGAGATGCGATTAATAAAGGATTAGCCGATTATTCTCCGATATTTTTATCGAAGATTCCAGGTTTATTTAGAAAAGGAATGGTTTCTTTAGATGTTGCATTAATTCAAACTTCCATGCCCGATGAACATGGCTATGTTAGTCTCGGTGTAAGTGTAGATATTGTTAAAGCTGCAACAGAAATTACCAAAACAGTAGTTGCTCAATTCAATAAGAATATGCCACGCGTACATGGCGATGGATTCATCCATATCTCTGATATCGATTATATAGTTCATCATGATGAGCCATTACTTGTGTACCAAGACGAACCAGATAGTGAAATCGCACTAGAAATTGGAAAGTATGTTGCAAGGCTGGTTGAGGATGGCGATACTATCCAGGTAGGTTATGGAAGCATACCTAATGCAGTTTTATCCAGTCTGAAAAATAAAAAAGATTTAGGAATACACACAGAATTGATAAGCGACGGTTTAGTGGAATTAATGAAAGCCGGAGTAGTAAATAACTCAAAAAAAACAATAGATCGTGGAAAAACCATCGCCACATTTTGTATGGGCAAGAAGAGCACCTATGATTATATTAATGATAATCCGTCTATTGAGTTTAGAACTGTTGATATAACTAATAATCCATTAGTTATCGCTCAACATAAACATATGACGGCAATTAATAGTGCCTTAGAAATTGATCTCACTGGTCAGGCCTCTGCAGAATCATTGGGGCATATATTTTATAGTGGAATTGGCGGCCAAGCCGATTTTATGAGGGGTGCAGTTCTCGCAGAGAATGGTAAAACTATTCTTACTATTCCATCCACTGCAGAAGGTGGTAAAATTTCACGCATTGCGCCATTTTTATCAGAAGGAGCTGGAGTTACTCTAAATCGTGGCGATATCTACTATGTAGTAACAGAATATGGAATAGCATATTTGCATGGGAAAAATATTCGCGAAAGAGCTATGGAGCTTATTGCAATTGCTCATCCTAAATTTAGAGCAGAATTAATCAAAGAAGCCAAAGCCCGTAATTTAATATATAGAGATCAAGCTTATATAGCAGGAAAGGGTGGGGAATATCCATCAGATTTAGAAACATTGCGTATCACAAAAACTGGATTAAAAATTCAATTGAGACCGGTAAAAATCAGTGATGAACCATCGTTAAAAGAATTTTTCTACTCACTTTCCGATAATAGCATGTATAGAAGATTTATATCTACCAGAAAAGATATTCCTCATGAGAGATTACAAGAATTTGTGGTAATAGATTACCGAAAAGAAATGGTAATCCTTGCCATACTCCAAGATAATGACCAAGAAAAAATAATGGGTGTGGGACAATATGGAATTATTGAAGGAACACACATGGCTGATGTTGCTTTTGTTGTTTCAGATAGTGCACAAAATCAAGGAATTGGAAGAGAACTATTATCCTACTTAACACTTTTAGCAACAAAGCAGGGACTACTTGGATTTACCGCTGAAGTATTAGCAACCAATCTCTCAATGCAGCACTTGTTTGAAACTGCGGGTTTTGATATAACTAAGAGGAATATTGAAGGATTGTACGAATTAAAGATGTTGTTTAAGGAATAATAGTGACAAAGAAATATTCAGCTATGAAAAAACTTTTTGAGCCCCGTTCAATTGCAATAATTGGTGCTTCCACAAATCCGAGTAAAGTTGGTTATAAAATTCTAAATAACATCGTTTCGGTTGGATTTTTAGGAAAAATATATCCTATCAACCCTGGTGCCGAAGAACTATTAGGTCAAAAAGTCTATTCCTCTCTTGAAGATATTCCAGGTGAGGTTGATATGGCCTCTATTGTGTTGCCTGCAAAGTTAGTTTTTGAAGCTTTAAAAGCTTGTGCCAAGAAAAATATCAAAGTAGTCACAATTATCAGTTCTGGATTTTCTGAAGTTGGCAATTTAGAAGAAGAGAGAAAAATCCATTCATTTGCAATCGAACATGGAATTAGAATTCTTGGTCCTAATATATTTGGACATTATTCTGCAAAAGTATCACTAAATGCAACCTTTGGACCCACCAATATCCCCAAAGGAAATGTTGCTATTATTACCCAAAGCGGTGCTTTGGGAGTTGCCATGATAGGCAAAACTGCCGTACAAAATATCGGTTTATCGTCAATTATTTCTGTCGGTAATAAATCAGATATTGATGAAGCTGATTTAGTTGAATATTTAGTCGAACAAGATGATACAAAAAGCATCTTAATGTATATTGAAGGTATTCAAAAAGGTGAACGATTAGTAAAAGTACTAAAGGAAGCGACAAAGAAAAAACCAATTGTCGTTATTAAATCAGGTCGCTCTAAGCGTGGTGCCATTGCCGCCGCATCCCATACTGGCTCTTTAGCTGGGGCTGATGAAATATTTGATGCAATTATGAGGCAGTGTGGAGTTTTACGGGCTGAAAATATCCAACAAGCTCTTGATTGGTGTAAATATCTATCTACAGCTCCAATTCCTACTGGTGAAAATACTGTTATCATAACTAATGGAGGTGGTGTGGGAGTATTAACGACAGATGCCTGTGAGAAATACAATATTAGATTATTTGAAGATACTCAATATTTAAATAATTTATTCTCAGATGTTACACATGGATTTGGATCGACGAAAAATCCAATTGATTTAACTGGTGAAGCAAGTTCTGCAGAATATGAACATGCATTAAATGTTGCTTTAGGCGATAAACAGATTAAATCAGTTTTAGCGTTATTTTGTGAAACGGCGATGATTGATGCTGAGTCGCTGACAAGCATGATCAGAACTATATATAAAAAATACGAAAACAATAAAAAACCCATCATTTTTTCTATATTTGGAGGAGAAATGACGGAAAGGGTAATTACTGTTCTTTCAAAAGACAATGTACCTGTTTTTCGCGATGTATATGATGCTGTATCATGTTTGGGAGTTTCATATACGCAATTCCGTCATGCTCATGTTGTAGATGGCGAAGAAAGAATACCAAAAGTATCTATAAACAAAATATCATCAATAGTTGACAAGGCATTGAGTGATGGCAGAGAATTTCTGTTAGCAGATGAGGGGCAAGAATTACTAAATATTGCAGGATTATCAGGTCCTAAGAGTGGAATTGCACATAATATAAAACAAGCAGTTGAAATTGCTGAGGATATTGGATATCCGGTTGTAATGAAAGTTGTGTCGCGGGACATCTTGCATAAAAGTGATGTGGGTGGAGTTCTGTTGGATCTAGATAATAAAGAAGAAGTTTTGGACGCCTATCAAGCTATTATTCATAATTGCAAAGCTTTCAAATCAAATGCTGTTATAGACGGAATTGAGGTTGTTGAGCAGGTAAAACCCGGTACGGAAGTGATTATTGGTGGAAGAAGGGATAAAGCATTCGGACCAATAATAATGTTCGGTTTAGGTGGAATTTATGTAGAAGTAATGAAAGATGTTTCTTTCAGGGCATTGCCTGTAAGTTATCGTGAAACGCGCTTAATGGTTGAAGAAATTAAGTCGTTTCCACTATTATTAGGCGTTCGTGGTGAGCCACGAAAAGATATTGAAAAAATTATTAATACTATTTATAGAGTTGGTTATATCTTGCAAAATTGTCCAAGAATTACAGATATTGAGATTAATCCATTAATGGTCTATGAACAAGAAAATGGAGTTAAAGCAGTAGATATTAGAGTGATGTTATCACAAAGTGAAGGAACAAAATAATGAAAAAATTTATTTTTACATCTTTAAACAAAAATGCCGGTAAAACAGGTATTATAATAGGTTTAGGGAAAATTGTAAACAAGAAGATCGGTTATCTAAAGCCATTCGGTGACCGTTTACTTTATCGAAAAAAACGTTTGTGGGACTATGACGCTGCTGTAATCTCAAAGATATTCAACATCGAAGAAAGTCCAGAGGGAATGACCTTAGGTTTTGATCATTCAAAGTTGAGATATATGTACGATGAAATCAATATAATAGAGAAAATTAAATCCTCGATAAACGAAGTTCCATCGGATACCGATGTATTGTTTATTGAAAGCGGTAAAAATATAATGCATGGTGTGACTGTAAACTTAGATGCCCTAACAATTGCTAAAGCCGCAGACGCAAAACTAATTGTTGTAGTCAGCGGAGATAGTGATGATATTGCCGATGATCTCCTCTATTTCAAACAACATACAAGCCTAAAGGGAATAGATTTTGCCGGAGTCGTAGTTAATAAAGTTAAGGATGTAGATGATTTTAAAATGGTGTATGAAGACATTTTAAATAAAATTGGAATCAATATACTTGGCGTTATACCATATGAGGCTGAATTAACTTACCCTTCAGTTCAATTAATATCTGATATGCTGATGGCTAAAGTAATATCGGGTGAAAAGGCATTGGATCAGGTAGTAAGAGATGTATTTGTTGGCGCCATGTCAGGCGATGCAGCTCAACGAGTGGAAAAATTTAAGAATAAAAATAAATTGATAATAACTGCAGGTGACAGGTCGGATATGATTTTAGCGGCGATAGAAACTGAGTGTGTTGGAATAATACTTACTAATAATATTCTTCCGCAACCTAATATTATTGCCTTAGCATCCGAAAAAAATGTACCATTGTTGTTAGTCCATACCGATACTCACAAAGCTGCCAAGAAAATTGATCAGATGGTACCATTAGTAGATTCGGATGATATGAAAAAGATTGAAATATTAGAAGATTCGATTAAGAATTACACAACATTAGTCGATCTCCTAAATTAGCAGATACAACAACTCTTTTATAATAAAAAAGGCTCCAATTGGAGCCTTTTTTATTCATTAAATGGACGTTTTATAAAGCGAAATCAAGACCGAGTCTTAGAATACCGAATCCATAACCAAGTTCCGCTACAGCGGATAGGGCTGGGGTAAAGAAATACCGTGCACCAATTGCAGAACCTGTAACTATACCACCATGAGTTGGTTCATTATACCAATCTTCGTAGGCTCCGTCATATGATACTTTACCGGCATTATATCCGAGACTAAATTTAACAAAAGTGTCAATTTTTTCATTTTTTAATACATCGGCATGATAATATACATCACCTAAAATGACAATATTTGTATATTTCCAATGACCTCCCCAATATCCAGTTTTATATGTAGAATATCCAACAGATGCGCCAAATCCCAAACTTGCAGGGATATCACCTAAATTCAAGAAATCATTTTGTGTAACAAGTTCAAAACCACCACCAAATCCAACGCCGGCACCATACGAACCAAGACCTAATCTGCCACCTACAAATTTATCTCCTTTTTGCGGTAATGCACCTTGCGCAAAAATCATTGATGAGGCAAATGCAACAACGAATAATATCGCACTTATTTTTTTCATTTAAATACTCCAGTTTATTTTTTGGTTGATTAATTATGTCCAATGATACAAGTATTTTATTAAATATATCAAGTACTATAAAACATGATGAAATTGTCTTATTAATTGTAGTTCCGAATTGAAATAATGTAAATTGTTATCTAAATTATGAATTACGAAATATGATAAAGCCAAGGAGAAAATATGTTCAGTTATAGAAGATTATTATTGTTAGGTTTTGGATTTATGGGAGTATCCCTATTATGGGGAATATATAATGCATATGTACCAATATTCTTGCAAGCTGGAAGAGCAGATTATAGCTCAACAGCAGGAGTTGTCGGGTTTGGTATGGGGGCGGATACTACCGGATTCATTATGACTCTCGATAATATTGCAGCATTATTCATATTACCTTTTGTAGGAGCATACTCAGATAGAATTTGGACAAAGTTCGGACGCCGTAAACCATTCATCATGATTGGTGCACCGCTTGCACTGGTAGGTTTCATCGGAATTCCGATGTTCTTAGGTGGCTCATTATTATTATTCATGGGAGCAATATTCGTAACCTTATTTGCAATGGATATTTTCCGTACACCGGTTGTATCGCTGATGCCGGATATAACCCCATCGCCTAAGCGCTCACAAGCCAACGGCATGATAAATTTAATGGGTGGAATTGGTGGAGTGCTCGCATTTGCAGTCGGTGGAATTTTATTTAAAGTATCGGTTGGAGCACCATTTTATTTTGGCGGAATAGTAATGTTAATTGGATGCGCAGTTGTAGTATTATTCATTAAAGAACCAAAACCTAAATCTGTTGTACCAGTGGAAGGTAAGCCGGGCTTGATTGGCAGCTTTAAAACAATTGTAAAAGACAACGATAAATCCGCATTATACCTACTTGGTGCCATTTTCTTCTGGTTTTTGGGTTACAACGCCTTGGAGGTGTTTTTTACGTCATTTGCGGTAAATGTACTTGATGTTGATAGTGGCGAAGCAACCTTTTTATTGGCTTATTTTTCCTTAGCCATAATTATTACTGCTCCGATAGCGGGATATGTGGGCGGAAAAGTTGGAAGAAAACGTACAATGATAGTTGGTATCATCGCATTTGCGATATTGCTCGCCTATGGATACACCATAACTACTGTTTCGCAAGTAAAAATTATGCTACCATTAAGTGGAATTGCCTGGTCAATGATATTAGTTAATTCGTTGCCAATGGTCATAGATATGGCACCGCAAGATCGACTGGGAGCATATACAGGATTATATTATTTATCATCTCAAGCTTCAGCAATAGTTGGACCGGTATTGTCCGGTAAAATTATTGATATATTCTCAAATGATTACAGAATTGCATTTATGTATGGTGCAGTTACATTGGTCATTGCCTTATTATTTGTTCTGCCAATCAAGAGGGGAGAAGCGTTATCTACGTAATTAGAAATAAAAAAGGGCTATGATTTCATAGCCCTTTTTTATATCGAACAAATTTTTAATTACTTATTTTTTATTTCAAATAATAACCAAAATTAAGATATATAAAATTCTTCCGTTCCGGATTTGGATCAATTGCGATCTTATCACCTCTGCTAAAAATTAATTCGATTGGTCCCAAGTAAGTGAGATATTTGAATCCAAAACCGTAACCGGTGATGACATTTTTTTCTATTGGATAGAAATCTCCCAAATAATTAGGAGCAATATTAAACATAGTTTTTAAATACAATTTATCAGTCAGCATAAATCTATAGTCAATTCCAAAAAGTGACATTCTATAATAGCTTAGTTCATTTTTTTCCGCCCCCACTAATCTATTCGGGCCGCCATAATAAAACCATTTATATATGGGAAGATCTTCTGTACTATAACCCAGTTGTGAAAATAGTCTAAATGTGTGTCTCTTGTAAAAAGTTTTATAGTAATCATAATTAATTTCAAATTTATTATAATGAACATCTGATTCTAAAAACTCTAAGCCACCTTCGAATGTTGCGTTAAACATGAAACCTTTTTTTGGAATAAAAACATTATCTCGACTATCAATTATAGAAGAAATCTGGAGTTTATTTAATTTATCATTCCATGAAGGAAAAAGTAAAGTATCCGGCAAAGATATGTCTGGATTTACCTTAATATATTCTGAATTATATTCAATTTCTGTTGCCCAAGTCTTCTTTGATATAAATCCTAGTCCTGCGCTCCAAGAAGTAGATTTTTCGCTATATTGAGCTATATTTCGACCAGTTGTCCCAAAAATATTTATTGGAATATTTTTATGGTAAGATTGTAAGTAGGGATATACTGACATATTATTAAATCTAATAGGATAATATAACTTTGAACTGAAATCTGATAATCCTGAAAAACGTAGAGTGCTTTCAAAGCGTAATCCTGGTATAAGTATTTTGGTGCTAATCAAATTTACAGCGCCAACGAATTTGTAAGTTTCATCATAATGGAATCCTAATCGAAGCAAACTGCGGGAGGCTTCTTTTATTACAAAAATTAGATGAATAGAATTTTCATTGACGGGCTCAATCTCATAATTAATAGTCTCAAAATAGCCTAAGCCGTAGAGTTCATCAATTCTTTCGTTAATAAGATCAATATTTAGTGTATCAGAAGGATTTATTCCAAGAAATCTATATATAAAACTAAATGGTATAGTTTCATTCCCTCTTACGGAAACACGGAAAATTGTTGGGCTGATATTCTTAATAATTTTAAGGAATATATCAACATATTCGCCGTCTTGTTGGACTAATTCATATTCAACACTTTCAAAGTATTGGCTTAATTTCATTGAAGCAATCTGTGTTTCAAGAGAATAGATGTCAAATTTATCGCCCGATGAAATATTTAATAAATTCAGAATAAAATCTGATGAAAATTCATGATTCCCTGTAACGTAAATGTTCCTTACGACTTTGTCACTAATAACTTGCACACTTTTTAAGAGAATATTATTGTCTGTCATTAACTGTAAAAGTTCAGGTATAGCTTTTTTTGCAGCAATTTTACCTTGTTCGATTATGCTATTTCTTTCTCTATTTCGAAAATCGGTTCTCCGGTAATCTGATAGTTCCGGTTCGATATAAATGTCGGCACTCTTAATGTTTTCTTCGCTTCTTTTTATAGCTGGTATTGCAATGGATCTATCAAGAATTTCAAAAGCTGAATTGAGATTTGTTGAGGATTTCGCGGACTGGCTAACATTAACTGCAATTACTAATTCAGCACCCATCTGTTTTGCCACATCAACCGGTAAATTATTTAGAAGGCCTCCGTCAATTAGCAAAGAATCTCCCCAAACAACCGGATTAAAAACGCTTGGAATAGACATAGTTGAACGCAGAGCTTTGGATATTGAACCGCTTTTTAGAATAACCTCATTTCCAGTAATTAGATCAACAGCGACACATCGATATGGAATTGGTAAATCATCAAAATTCTCAATCTGTTCAAATTTATATGTGAGATTTGATAACAACATTGATATTTTTTGACCATGTATCAATCCGCTTGGAATGGAAATATTTCCTTTCTCAAATCCAAATGTAAATTGATATTTTCCATCATCCTTTTTTTGAAAGTAGGATTGCAAATTCCGTTCAGGCATGTCTGTAAACATAGCCATCCAATTGATATTTTGTACTAACATTTCAATATCATTACCACTATAACCTAAAGCATATAATCCACCCGCAATACCTCCCATGCTTGTTCCTGCTATATAATCGATTGGGATATTTAGTGAGTCGATGACTTGTAGCATCCCAATATGAGCAAATCCTAAAGCACCTCCACCTGAAAGAACTAGGCCAATCCTTGGACGATCATAAGTATCGTCACTGAAAGAAATTGAAAAAAGATTAATAAGAACGAGATAGTATTTTAGATGTTTCATCATTTTAAGTTGTAAATAAGAACCTCCAAAATTATAAAATATTTGGATAAGTATTTTCTAAACAATTTACATATTTTGATAACAATAAAGCCCTTGATCATGTTATAATCAAAGGCTTATTATGGTAGCGGAGGAGGGATTTGAACCCCCGACACGCGGATTATGATTCCGCTGCTCTAACCAACTGAGCTACTCCGCCATTCGTCTAAAAAGAGGCGCAAAATTAGCGGGATTCTCACGCAAAAACAACTTAAAATAATTGAATTTCCATGTTTCATCAAGTTGTTCCTGCATTAAGATTCGGTAATTCAATTAAATGATTCATTTATTAGTCCACAGTAACAGATTACGTCTTAATATATAAAACATAACTAATTTATAATATGAGTATTTGTTTTTTTGTTTCCGATTTACACGGAAAAATAGAACGATATAACAAGTTATTCTTCCAAATATTAGTTGAAGAACCCGAAGCTGTATTTCTAGGTGGTGATTTGCTTCCATCCGGTTTATTTGCCCTAACAAGTAACGAAACAATAGTCGATGATTTCATTCAGAGACTTCCTGATATTTGAATTTCTTAATTTAAAGAATAAAGTTGGGAGAGAAGTATCCTCATGTTTTCCTAATCCTCGGTAATGATGATAGTAAAATTAATGAAAAAGACTTTATTGATGATAAGCAAGTTGGTATATGGGAATATATACATAATAAGAAAATTAGAATTTGATGATTTTGAAATATACGGATATAACTATGTACCACCAACACCCTTTCAATTAAAAGACTGGGAAAAATATGATGTGTCACGTTATACCGACCCAGGCTGTGTTTCGCCTGAAGAAGGGTGGCATTCAGTTAAGGTATCAAAACATGAATTAAGATACTCCACGATAGAAAAAGATTTAAAAACACTTGTTGGAAATAATGAATTACATAAATCAATATTTCTATTTCATACGCCACCCTACAAAACTAATTTAGATCGAGCAGCACTTGATGGTAAAATGGTTGACCATGTACCGTTAGATATACATGTTGGAAGCATTGCCGTAAAGCGATTTATTAAGAAAAATCAACCGACGATAACTTTGCATGGTCATGTACATGAATCAGCAAGATTAAAAGGAACTTGGAAAGATAAAGTTGAAGAGACGTATTTATATACAGCTGCTCACGACGGTCCGGAATTAGCACTTATTAGATTTGATAAATATCATCCAGAAAAAACTATGCGGGAACTAATATAGTTATTTATTACTTTTTATATTAGTTCCAAACTCAAGCGGTCTAGCTGCATCGGTAATTGCCCCAATCTTTACAGCATAACTAGTTTTATTTTTAATATCCTCGTCTGTAAGGATATGAACATCCAGAAGACCATCAGTTTCATAGCCGGTACGCAAAAAATTCATTTGGCTTAAACTTTGGCTCCAGCCATCAAGCCATGTTTCTAAATCTTTACGCTGTTCATTTGAGCCTATAAAATGAATTATTATATCAATATCGCTTGCGGGACCTGCAGTAGCATTTTTTGTGCTTCCAAGTAGATAAAAGCCTTTTACGCCAAATCTTTTTGGATCCAATTGACGAGCAAGACCTTCAATATTCCTCTGTCTCCATCTCCAGTGTACTTCTGATTTTTCGTAACTTATAATTGTATCTTTTTCATCAGATTCAATCGCAAAATCTTGTACATCTTTTGTTAGCACACTAACCGCTTTATTATTCTCGGCATTCATTAATATTTGCATGATTTGGCCATCGGCAGTGGCAGGGATATCAATGACTCTTACAACATCTTTAATATGTTCAAAGTCAGGTAACATGTCTATGAATACATTTTTTGAGTGTTCAAGAAATTCTTCGTTAAATACATTACCCTTATCATCGGGATATAATGGCAGATAGCGGATATTTGCTTCGACTAAATCTTGAAAAAAATGTGTACCGAATGATAAATCAGGTACGTAATCTTTCTGTTTTCGGGCTATCTCGATCAGGATCGAAGTATTATTGATGTCAGAATAGGTTACGTTTACACCAAGTTTTATATCGCCACGGCTACCCCAGCGACCTGGTCCCATAAGAATGAATTGTCTTTTAGGAAGGATTTTATTTAGCTTCCCAATTGCTCTCCCTACCGAAACCAAGTGTTGATAGTCTGTTATTTCACTATACTTTTGTGGACTTACATAAACAATATGCGAAATATTTGATACAATTCCATTGGAAACATACTTATTAGCGGAAAAGATAATTTTTTCGGTTGGAATATCATCAGGTATTACTGCCGGCTTACTTGCTAAACCCTGGCTCTGAGTCCGGCACTGAAGTAAATAGAAATCCTTTCCATCATGAGCAAATTCAATATCAATCGGATGTTCAAAACTATTACGTAAATTAATGATCAATGCGTGAATTTGTTTTACAAATGGTGTTCTGGTTATTAATCCTTCAAAAGTGACAATAAAGTTGTCTTTTGCATAATCTGTGCCAATTGCTCTTGGATGTTGTATATGGTTTTCTTTAAGTATTGATATAACATTATTAATAAAAGGATAATCTTTACCGTGGTTTTTAATTAAATCATCAATTACCAATGTTTCAAACGATGAAGTTTCAAGGTTTATAACGTCAATATATTTAGGTGAATAGCGTATCATTTCATCCAATGTGACGTTAACGCGGAGGTTGGGTTCGCCGGGAGCCATCAAAATCGGATAATCATCACTAACTCGATCAACTGCTCTAGTGCCTAAGCCGGGTACGATACGAACAAGTCCATCCTCCATTTTTATTCTGTTTGACCAACGAAATTCATTATTACTTAATGCAACACCGGCAAAAGAAGGAAAGAAATAATTGCCTACTTTTTGTCCTACTACTTCTTGAATCAAAATACCCATTTCCTCATGGTAATCTAGCAAACCCTGTTCTTTTCGATATTCAATTGGGTCAGGTCCAAAAATTGATGCATATACTTCAGCAATAGCGTCCATTAAATCGATAAGACGTTCTTCTTTAGTACCTTGATTGGCAATAAATAAACTTTTATACTTACCAGCAAATGCTGCTCCCAGTCGATCTTCTAATATACTTGAACTTCTTACGATTAGCGGTTTTTCACCAAAATTGTCAATTACTGAAGATAGATCTTTAATTAGCTCTGGAGGAAAAGGAGAATTCTTAAATACATGTACAACGTATGGATATTCCTGTCTGACTTGACCAATATCTTTATATTTCTGTTCGATAACATCTTCAAGATTATTGTATCTCATAAAATTGAGCAGACTATCTGAGGTAATGTACCAAGCTCTTGGGGTCTTTATACTTTTTAATAAATCATTGTCTTTTGATGATCTCTTTATAATTTGTTCTGCAAGGAATAACCCTGAACTTTTTCCTCCCAATCTGCCATGACTGCCAACTGGAAAAATAATGGCGTTCAATAGTTTATTGAAATCTTTAATATCTATAAATTTTTTAGCTATCGATATATAGTCCGGTTGGTCACTTAATACTCGTCTGATTAGGGATACCATAAAGCTGATTTCTCTTGGCGAAGATAGCTCTAATCCCTGTGGTACTAAATGATTAAATCTTTCAATGGCGTTACTAATATCTGTAAGAGAAGAACCGCTATCTTCAAGTGTATTTATTAAAAATCCCGATCGATCTTCTTTAATCCACTTCTGTATATTATTTAGTACTTCCTTTTGATTTAAATTATCAGCTGCAATAGTGAATATCTCATAACTTAGACTTAATATATCTTCAGTGGGACTTTTTTGATAGGGCTGATTTGCTTCTTTAAATATTTCTCCATTTTTAGAATAATTAGGATTAACGCGTTGGAGTAATTCTTCTGCTTTTTTAATTCCACTCCAACATAAAAAATTTAGCATTTTCCTGGAAATTCTAATGAGTAGTTTGGGATCTGTCCTCTTTAGTAGATCTAGTATTATGCCCCATTCGCTCTTTCGGGGACTAACTGCTTGCTTTTTTTTAGCAAAAACATTCTTGAGACGTTTATGCAATAGAAATAATCCAAATTGTCCCGCAATAGTATTAATTAGCTTCCTTTCTTCTTTTAGAAATGGACCTTGATCCAACTTTGGTCTTTCTTCTGTATAATAAACATTTATACTACCAACAATCTCATCTTGCAAGACTATATCACTTTTTTGATACCAATTTGTTTCTTTGAAATTTTCAGATAAATATTCTGAACCTCGATATTTGATTTTAACTACACAAATTTCAGGGAATTGCCATCCTGCTGGAATTACCTTTACCATTTCACGGCATATTTCGTCAGCCTCAGCATTAATGTTGCTAAGTAATTCTTGTATCTCATATAAACAGCTTAATTCCTTAGCCCGTTCCTTAAGATCTACAATGATATTATCTAATGACTTATTTTTATTCATTTTGATTATTTGTTTTATAAATCAAACCTTTACTGTTTCGACCATCTGCTTTAATAAATAATGGAGATTTTAGCTTAACATGCTTTACAAAAGTAGTTTCTTGCTCAACTGATTGCTTACTTAGCCAATCCCAGTCTATTTTTAATTTACTATAATATGGGATTGAGAAATAGCAAACATTGAAACTTGTTAAATTATGAAAGAAATGAGAACCCTGACTTAGATCTACATTCATATTTTCCAGCATCGCTTCTACAATAGCGCTCGCTCCTGATACCTGTCCCCAGTTGACTGGAATCCCTAACCATGGATCTGAACTGCCCCATCTACCAAATCCAATTAACAAGTAAGAACGATTGTCTGTTACCAATTTTTTATTAACAATCTCGATTTCGCTTGCTATTTTTTGTGTGTCTTTGGCGTTGAACTTTTCCGGTATTACGAAAACAATATCTTTAATGGAATCAATTACTCCGTTTCCTAAGACATTTTCCGAAGCTACTAAGACGTTCTCGGAGTTCAAACTCCTCCGATCTGACATCGATTTTTTCATTTGAGATCACCATCGGTCTACTTTGAAGAAAACCAAAACGGTGTTTACCGGTTCCATCTCTATTTTTAGAAAAGGTCATGGCAAATTCTATTTCCACGGGGGCATCTAATGCTTTTTCACATACCTCTAATAGATTTTTAATTAAGTTATTTAACGGAATATTATCAAATACAAGTAATGGAGCAAATGTCAGCGCCCGTGGTCCTTGAGCTCCGATACCAATAGTCAATCTGCCTGAATTCGAATCTACAGTTGAGGCTAAATATCGTAGCGATCCATCCGATTCGGCTGTCATTAAGTCCCCTTTCATCATGTATTCTGTTTCAGCAAGAGGATTATATGATGGTGGTTTGCCCATATTTATAGCCCAAAAGTCTAATTGGGTATTTTTGAGCAAATCTCCAACCGATCCAAATGGTGGATCAACTTTTGGGTATTCAGGAGAATATGCCCACGAAATTCCTCCATCGACAATGGTTTTCCCTAATCCCAATGCAAGATTAACCACACCCTCTTCTGGTTTTGCTCTACCCATCGGATAAAAATTATAGGAGCGGGCCACACCAGATAATTCCGGATAAAATCTGTCTGTATGTCTAACACCTACGACTTCTTGTATTATGACAGCCATTTTTTCATCTTCAATTGAGTGCTTTGTAGCCTTAATGTAATCTTTTGCACGTTTGAAATATGTTGAAGAGTAGACGAACTTTATGGCTTCAACCAATTTACTAAATCGTGTATCGGCATCAGGTTGGTTATTTGGCGTCATTTTTGTGCCATATATACCAGCAAACGGTTCAAACATTGCATCTTCCAACATACTTGAAGACCTAACTGCTAGAGGAGAATGGACTTCACTAATTAGGGCTCTTAGATCACCCAATATTCCAAAGGGGAGAGCAGCGTTTTGAAAAGCATGACTAATTCTATCATCTGGTACATCTGAATATGCAATATCATAAAGATTATTTAATTGCATAAATTTATCAAATATATCAGTGCGAAGGACTGTTAGAACAGGAATATTAACATCAATTTGAGGAAAACTATCTCGATCAAATTCTTTAGAATTTAATATTTTATCAATCAGCTCGAGACCGTGGGCTTTCCCGCCAATTGACCCAGTACCGATATATGATACTCGATTTGTAGAACTAAAGAATTTCCGGTCAAATTGACTATGTTCTTGAGACATTATTATTTTGTAATACTATTAAATAAATATAGAGAACTACTCCAAGTATGTTTGTTCAAAACCTTATTAAAATTCTATACCCAACCTCTATCTTTACATGCCTGTGCTACTCTATCAACTGATATGACATAAGCGGCATCACGCATGTTCAAATTGTTAGATTTGGAGAAATCATTCACAGCAATAAATGCCGCAGTCATTTTAACATCTAATTTTCCAAGGACTTCATCTTTTGCCCAGAAATAATTCATATTACATTGAACTTGTTCAAAATAACTACAAGTTACTCCGCCGGCATTTGCCAGAAAATCCGGTATAATAAAAATACCTTTCTCATCAAGCACTTTATCTGCTTCGGGAGTAGTTGGTCCGTTGGCTCCTTCGGCAATAATCTTAACTTGATCGCTAATCTTTTCAACATTTTCGCCAGTTATTTGATTCTCTAACGCTGAAGGGACTAGTATATCAACATCTTGTTCTAACCAAGCTTCTCCAGGTAGCATTTCAAATCCCAATTCTTTAGCTTTTGTTTTGTTAATACCACCAAACGAATCGGTAATTGAAAGCAGTTCTTTCAAATCAATCCCACTTTCTTTTTTATAGGAATAGCTAGTATTGTCTTTTTGATCCCAACATGAAACACATTTTACTGTACCACCCATTTGTTGATATAGTTCAATTGCATATTGTGAAACATTGCCAAAGCCTTGAAAACTTGCAGTGGTTTTTTCAGGATTAATATTTAACACTTTTAAGGCTTCTCGAACAGTGATCATCACTCCATATCCAGTAGCTTCTTTTCTGCCTAAAGATCCACCCATTCCAACCGGTTTTCCAGTAATAAAGCCAGGATCTTTTGCACCTTTTATGGTTTCAAATTCATCTAACATCCATAACATATGTTGTGCATTGGTCATTACATCTGGAGCAGGAACATCAGAATGAGAACCAACATTTTTTGCAATCTGGCGTGCCCAACCACGACAAATGCGTTCTTGTTCGGTTAAACTTAAATTGTGTGGATCACAAATAACGCCGCCTTTACCACCACCTAACGGAATATCAGCAACAGCTGTTTTCCATGTCATCCACATTGATAGTGCTCGGACAGTATCAACTGTTTCTTGAGGATGAAATCGTATTCCTCCTTTTGCAGGACCTCTTGCATCATTATGTTGTACTCTAAAGCCCTTAAATACTTTCATAGTGCCATCGTCCATACGGATTGGAATGCTAAAATGAAATTCTCTCAAAGGATTACGTAATAGATCGCGAGTAGCTTGATCTAATTCTAATAAATCGGCAGCACGGTCAAACTGTTTTTGAGCAGTTTCGAATGCATTATAAGTCTTGTTGTTCATTTACCTAACCTGTTTAATTAATAAAAATATTTAAAAAAAATACAGACTAAAATTACTCTACAATTAGAATATAAATAAAGGAAATGCGGACAGTTGTGAGGAATAATTAGATAAAATAATAGTACTTCTGAGTCCTATTTACTTGGAAATGTATCGAACAATAAGTGTAACTTTGTGCACTAAATTTCTATCATTTTCATAAAAGACAAAAAGTTAGGAGAAAACAATAAATGTACAATTCAGTTGAATCATTTATGGATATGGTTAAGTCCAAAAATCCAGGTGAGGTTGAATTTCATCAAGCAGTATTAGAGGTTGTTGAATCATTGTGGGATTTCCTGCAAGATAATCCACATTACATGCAAGCTAAGGTGTTGGAACGTATGGTTGAACCTGAGCGTGTAATACTGTTCAGAGTCCCATGGCGTAATGATAGGGGCGAAGTAGAAATAAATAAAGGTTTCCGCGTTGAGTTTAATTCAGCAATTGGACCGTATAAAGGTGGATTACGTTTCCATCCATCGGTAAATCTTGGAATTTTAAAGTTTCTTGGATTTGAACAAGTATTAAAAAATAGTTTAACTACCCTTCCAATGGGTGGTGGTAAAGGTGGATCTGACTTTGATCCAAAAGGTAAATCCGATAATGAAGTGATGAGTTTTACCCAATCATTCATGACTGAATTACAACGTCATATTGGTCCCGATACTGATGTTCCTGCCGGTGATATCGGTGTAGGCGGACGTGAAATCGGTTTCATGTTTGGTCAGTACAAACGTTTACGCAACGAATTTACCGGTACATTAACCGGTAAAGGATTGAATTGGGGTGGCAGTCTTATTCGCCCTGAAGCGACAGGTTATGGCAACGTATATTTTGCAAATGAGATGCTTAAAACTCGTGATGATAGTTTTAAAGGTAAGACAGTTGCCATTTCCGGTTCAGGTAATGTTGCTCAATACTCGATTGAAAAAGTATTAGACTTGGGTGGGAAACCGGTAACAGTTTCAGATTCATCAGGATATATTTATGATCCTGCAGGTATCGACCGTGAAAAACTTGAATATATAATGACTCTGAAAAATGTAAAACGTGGACGGATCAAGGAATATGCTGAAAAATATGGTTGCAAATACATTGAAGGAAAACGTCCTTGGGAAGTAAAATGTGATGTTGCATTACCATCAGCCACACAAAATGAAATAAATGGTGATGATGCTGCAACATTAGTTAAGAATGGCTGTATTCTGTGTATCTGAAGGTGCCAATATGCCATCCACACCTGAAGCAATTGATGTATATATGAAATATAAGATTCTTTATGGTCCTGGAAAAGCGGCAAATGCTGGTGGAGTTGCCACATCTGGATTAGAAATGAGTCAAAATTCACTACGTTTAAGCTGGACACGTGAAGAAGTTGACCAAAGATTACACAAAATTATGCAAGATATTCATGCAACATGTGTAAAATACGGAACAGAAGGTAAATTCATTAACTACGTAAAAGGTGCAAACATTGGTGGCTTTATTAAAGTTGCCGATTCAATGTTAGATCAAGGTGTTGTGTAGTATAAAACAATAGTTAATTATGGAGAGGTAAAAATTTTACATCTCTATAAATGAAAAGGGCTCTAATTGGAGCCCTTTTTTTATTCTAGAAATATTATCTATTAATAATGATATTTACGAAAATCTTTAATATCAGCTTTATCTTCCAACTGTTTTAGCCACTTTTCAAACACCTGACTTTGTTTATTTGCTAGAAGATTTTCTCTTAAGATGTCCTTACGAATTTCAAATTCATTAGTATCAATTTCTGATATGCTTTTAACAAATAGTATAGCATAACCACGAGCAGTTTTTAATGGTCCCAATACATTGTTGGGCTTTGCATTTAAAAGGCTCCTGTAACAAAGTTACTGCGTCCTATAGAGCTAAATCCGCGATTAAGATTATTTGTTTCACCTATTACTAATTCGTAACCATTATCCTGGGCAACGATTTCATCAAAAGTTGTACCTTTATTTATGCTTGCTCTCAATTCAGAAGCAAGTTTCTTGGTTGTGACTGCAATTTTATCTTTACGAATATCTTCTTTTATAGCATTTTCAACATCCTTTAATGGTGCCGGACCTTTTGGCGTAATAGATTCCAATTTGAAAACAGCGTAATAATCATCATTCTCCATGGGTGATGAAATTTCTCCAATAGGACTATTGAAGGCGAATCGTGCAGCGTAACGCAATTGTCCGATTGGATTAATAAACACTCCATCTTCATTCAAAGAGACTTCTGTTGCAACAACAGAATGTGTATCTAAAGCTGCATCGAATCCATAATCTTGCGCATCATAACTGAATAGGGTTGCATCGCGCCGTATCGCATCGCGTGTATCTGCGCCCACAGTAATATTCAATAAGATATGTGCACCATGTACTTGAGTCTTACCATTGACTGTTTTTTTATCAAGTACTTTAATAACATGATAGCCAAATTGTGATAAAATAGGTCCTACAACAGCGCCTTTTCGTGCTGAAAATGCAGCATCAGAAAAAGGTTTGACCATTTGACCGCGCTCGAACCAACCTAAGTCACCGCCCCGAAATGAACCTTCAGGAGTTTTATTGCCGGGGTCTTCAGAATATAAATTTGCAAGATCAGCGAAGTCTGCTCCAGAATTGAGTTGAGCAATTATATCGCGGGCATCATTATAGGTTGAAATAGTATCACTAGCAGATGATCCCTTTGGCCAATACACAAACCGTAATTTTCTTGATTCCGGACGATTAAATTCATCTTTACGGTTGTTATAAGCACGCTTGATTTCGTTTTCCGATACGTCTATGTCGGCTGGATTGACATTGTTCTCAACAACATGAACAGCGTCAATAGTGAAATCAACATTTCTTCGAATATGTTCTTTGCGAATTTCAGAATCGGATACGGTTATTGATGAAAATAACATTTTCTGTAATTTGTAGTTTGGTATAACGTTGCTTTTCATAATCTGCTCAACCGGTGCCCATTCGTTACCTTCAGGGTTATTCACAGCAGTAAGATATTTTTGTGTATCAAATTGCCCATTAGTTTGGAACGCCGGCATAGTGCGCAAAAACTGTGGAGGATTATTTTGCAAATGATATATGACTTCCTCATCAGTTGCGGTAATCCCCATATCAAGAATAGCGGAGGCAATAAGGTTTTCTCGAATTATATTATTCCACACTTGATTGCGAATATCTTCTAGCATCTGATCGCTTACGGTTTGTCCACTTACACGATATTGCTCTAATTGTTGATTTACTAACTGATTAAAAAAGTCCGGAGGAATTTTCTCTCCATCTATTACGCCAATTGCCTCACCAGGATTGGTTCTGCCCATTAATTGATCTAAAATATCAGCACCGCCTACGAGCCCACCGACCGTCATACTTAATAAAAATAGTATTAATACAGCCCACAAAACGATGTGCATTTTTGTCCGCATTGATGTCATTACAGCCATTGTTTACCTTTAAATTTTACTTAAATATAGGGAGCGAATTTAGACAATTGCTTTTTGTTAAGCAAAGGGCAACTGTGATTGTTTACAAATGATTTTTAATGGATTATGAGAATTGAAAAATATGATAAAAATACCTTAGAATTGAATAGGATATTTTATCAAAAAAGGAAGATATACATGAAAAAGACATTATTTTTAATACCTTTTATTTTAGTTTCAGTAATTACAGCTCAATGGAAAGACCTAACACTTGAAGATGTTTTTAAAAAACCACCATTTAAATTAGCTTCTATAGGTCAATGGCAGTGGGTTCCAGAATCCGATGAATATTTATTTTTCAATATGGATACTTCTATTATTGTAAAATCTCTATATAAATATGATTTAGTTTCCGGTGATACTACTTTATATATTCCAGGAGATAAATTGGCATTTCAGGGGAAAGCTTTACATTTAGCAGACTACGAAATACATCAAAAAAGCAATAAAATGCTTCTTATTACAGGTCAGAAAAGAATTTGGCGCCACTCAAGAGTCTGCCATATATTATTTATTTGATATGAAAAATGAAAAAGTTTCCCAAGTTGCAAAAGGTAATCGTTTGCGAAATGTTAAATATTCACCTGATGGTATGTCACTTGCATACATAAAATCTGATAACAATTTGTATGTCTTTAATATTGATACAAACAAAGAAATACAATTGACAAAGGATGGTTCTTTTAATATTCTAAATGGTCATTTTGGTTGGGTATACGAAGAAGAATTTGGTTCATTCGATGCTTATCGCTGGTCACCGGATAGCAAGTATATCGCATTTGTGCGAGAGGATCAAACACTAGTTAAGCAATTCCCCATGATTGATGAATTACATTTTTATCCAATAGTTAAATGGCATCATTATCCAAAAGTCGGTGAAAAAAATCCAATATTAAATATTGGAGTTGTAAATGTAAATAAAAGAAGAACTAAATGGTTAGATCTAGCTTCTACTGAAGAAATGTATCATCCTAGGATTAATTGGCTGAATAGTAATCAAACTGAAAGTGGTAATCAAGAATTGGTTGTAACAAAGATCAATCGCCACCAAAATCGTTTAGAATTAGTAAGATACGATGTTAAAAAAGGGAAAGGACAACTGTTTTGGAAAGATGAAAGTAAGGCATGGGTTGATTTGACGGATGATTTATTTTTCTTAAAAGACGGTAGTTTTATTACTTTATCGGAACGTTCAGGATATCAGCATATTTATCATTTTGGAAGGGACGGAGCAGTTAATTAACGCTGTTACTAAAGGAGAATTGGGAAGTCTCAGGTATTACTGCTTTAGACGAAAAGAATGGTAAGGTTTATTTCAATGGCAAAAAAGATTCAGTAATTGAATCCAATATATACTCTGTTAACTTGGATGGATCGGATTTTAAGATATTAAGTGAGAACTTAGGATGGCATCGAGCAATGTTCTCACCAACCAATTCCTACTATATAGATTATTTTTCAACAGCCAATGATCCACAAAATATTTGTTTGTATACTTCTGAAGGGAAATGGATCAAGAAATCTATCAATAACGGATGTTGAACAATTTAAGGATTATGGATTTACAGAGACAAAATTTATCCAAATACCTACCAATGATGATGGAACATTACTGAACGCACAAATCACTCTTCCGCGAGATTTTGACCCAAATAAGAAATATCCTGTAATAGTATATGGATACTCAGGACCTGGCAGCCAAACCGTTGACCAATAGTTATGGTAGAGGAGGTTCTTGGAGTAGGTATATGAATCAAGAGGGCTATCATCTACTTTTTCCATTGACCCTCGTGGAACAGGTGGCCGAGGTACAGATTTTAAATATTTATCATATTTAGACATTGGTAAATATGTTGAAAAAGATCAAGTGGAAGGAGCCAAATATTTAAAATCGTTACCGTATGTTGATGGTGACAGAATTGGAATTTGGGGATGGAGTGGGGGTGGTTACATGACAGCGTCTATGCATGACCAAAGGTGCTCCAAATTTCAACGTTGGTGTTGCTGTAGCCGGTAATTATGATCTAAAATTATACGATACAATCTGGACAGAACGATACATGGGACTATTGGATGAAAATGCAGAAGGTTACAAGAATGCATCAATATTTACATATGCAGACAAATTAGAGGGTAAATTATTAATCGTCCACGGGACGATGGATGATAATGTACATTTTCAACATGCTACACAATTAATGGAAGAATTCCTAAAAGCAGACAAACATGCAGATTTTATATCGTATGCGAGTCGCAATCATGGAATACGTGGTGGAAATGCCACATTCCACCTATGGACAAAAATAACAAATTATTTTATGGATAATTTATAACAGGTTGTTGATAAAAGCCGACTAAAGTACTAAATTCGGCGCGCTTTTTAATAAAGAAATGGGGCCATAGCTCAGTTGGGAGAGCGCTTGAATGGCATTCAAGAGGTCGTCGGTTCGATCCCGTCTGGCTCCACGTTTTCAAATCCTCATTTTTATCTACCAATTATTTTTAATTAGCAGATGTTTATTAAATCTTGAATATCCTCAAATCAGTATTAAATTTCCTTCATATTTTGGAATATACAATTAAACCAAACCGGAGGATTTATGATTGACACTAAAAAAGCGTATCGTAGTTGGGCTTTATATGATTGGGCTAACTCAGCATTTGCGACCACAGTGATGGCGGGATTTTTTCCATTATTCTTTAAAAAATATTGGGCTGATCCAGAAAATATGGCGCAAAGTACTTATTACCTTGGATTAGGTAACTCAATTGCGTCAATACTGGTTGCTGCAATTGCTCCCTTTTTGGGTGCCATTGCAGATCGTGGTACAGCGAAAAAGAAATTTTTATTCACTTTTGCGTTCCTTGGAATAATCATGACAGGCGGATTGTGGATGGTTGCTCAAGGGCAGTGGCAGATAGCAATATTATTTTATATATTAGCAACAATAGGATTCTCGGGGAGTAATATATTTTATGATTCATTATTGCCTGGAGTGGCATCCAAAAAGAAAGTGGACTATGTTTCTTCATTAGGATTCGGTTTAGGTTATCTCGGTGGTGGAATTTTGTTTTTGGTCAATGTAATGATGTTCCAAATGCCGGAAATGTTCGGTATACCCGATGGTGCTACTGCGATTAGATTATCATTTCTATCGGTTGCAATATGGTGGGCGGTCTTTTCAATTCCAATATTATTATGGGTTAAGGAACCAAAAATTTATGAAAAAGTTGGAATTTTAAAATCAGTAAGTTTAGGCTGGCAGCAACTTGCTGGCACTATCCGCGATATTAAACATCTTAAGGTAGTCGGAATATTTTTATTCGCTTATTGGTTCTATATCGATGGAGTAGATACAATAATAAGAATGGCTGTTGATATTGGTGTATCGCTTGGGTTTGATGACAGTGCATTGATAATCGCCCTATTGATGGTTCAGTTTATCGCTTTCCCCTGCACATTATTATTTGCGAAATATTCAAACAAGGTTGGAATCAAGAATGCCATTATGACCGGTATCGTTGGATATGGAGTCATAACATTCTTGGGATATTTTATGACTCAAACCTGGCACTTTTTTGTTCTTGCAGGAATGATTGGACTTTTCCAAGGGGGAATTCAAGCCTTAAGTCGTAGTTTGTACAGTAGATTAATTCCTAAGGAAAAATCCGCAGAGTTCTACGGATTTTATAACATGCTTGGAAAATTTGCTGCTGTTATTGGTCCTTTCATGCTGGGTGCAATTACAGTGATGACAGGTAACGTTAGGTACTGGTATCCTATCAATATTGATATTATTTGTTATTGGAGGATTCCTTCTAACCAAAGTTGATCTTGAAAGAAGGTGAAAGGATGGCTAAGGAATATTTAGCTAAATAATCATTTATTCAAATATTTTTAATAAAAAAGGAGTGAAATATTTCACTCCTTTTTGTTATTGTTAAAATAATAGGATGTTTGAGTCCGTTTTACTTGAAGTCAATTGATATGCTCTGTAAATTTAAAGAATAAATTATTAACAAAAATTTCAATTAAAGAAAACAACTAACCATTATACTAAATATTCGGAGGAATAAGTGACTGTAAAAGTATATAAACCAAGTGTGGAATCGTCAAAAAATGCATGGATTTCTGACCTTGGTCAGTATCAAAAAATGTATGACGAATCAGTTAAAAATCCAGACAAGTTTTGGGCTGAAGTAGCTGAACGTATTACCTGGACAAAGAAATGGGATAAAGTTCGCTCATTTGACTTTGTTGAAGGAAATATCAAATTCTTTGAAGGCGGAAAATTAAACGTAGCCTATAATTGTTTAGATCGACATGTCGATGATGGCCACGGAGATCAAACAGCTTTAATTTGGGAAGGTAACAATCCTAAAGAAGACAACAAATTCACATATAGTCAATTAAAGGATGAGGTATCAAAATTTGCAAATGTACTTAAAATCAAATGGAATTAAAAAGGGTGATAGAGTTTGTATTTACATGCAAATGGTTCCTCAACTCACAATTGCTATGTTGGCTTGTGCTCGTATTGGTGCCGTACATTCAATAGTTTTTGGTGCTTTCTCTTCAGACGCACTGCGTGACAGAATCAATGATTCAGCATGTAAAGCACTGATTACACAAGATACCGGAGTTCGCGGAACAAAATTGAACATTCCTATGAAAGTTAATGCTGACGTAGCATTAAAAGATACTCCTTCAATTGAGCATGTATTTGTTGTAAAGCGAACAGGTGAAGCAGTATCAATGGAATCAGGTCGCGATATTTGGTGGCATGAAGCAATGGCGAAAGCTTCCAATGTTTGTCCTCCGGAAGAAATGGATGCAGAAGATCCATTATTCATTCTATACACTTCCGGTTCAACCGGTAAACCTAAGGGTGTATTACATACAACTGGTGGATATTTAGTTTATGCATCATATACGCATAAATTGGTATTTGATTATCATGATGGCGATATTTATTGGTGTACTGCAGATATTGGCTGGGTAACCGGACACTCATACATTGTTTACGGCCCACTTGCTAATCGTGCTACCACTGTAATGTTCGAAGGCGTACCAAACTTTCCTGACTTTGGAAGATTTTGGGAAGTAGTAGATAAACATAACATTAATATATTTTACACTGCACCAACAGCCCTGCGTGCATTGATGCGTGAAGGTAATGATTGGGTAACTAAACACAAATTGGCCAGTTTGCGCTTATTAGGTACTGTCGGTGAACCAATCAAAGAACCGGAATGGAATTGGTATTATAATATTGTCGGTAAGGGAAAATGCCCAATTGTTGATACTTGGTGGCAGACAGAAACCGGCGGAATAATGATCACACCTTTACCGGGTGCAACACCGATAAAGCCAGGTTCTGCAACATTACCATTCTTTGGTGTTGAACCTGTAATTTTAACTGAAGAAGGCAAAGAAAAAGATGGCAACGGTGTATCAGGATTGCTGGCTATCAAAGCAGCTTGGCCCGGCATGATGCGTACACTATACGGCGACCATGAACGTTTTAAACAAACTTATTTTGGAATGTTCCCAGGTTATTATTTCACTGGTGATGGCGCAAAAAGAGATGAAGATGGTTACTATTGGATCACTGGTCGTGTTGATGACGTTTTAAATGTATCAGGTCATCGTATTGGTACTGCCGAAGTAGAAGGTGCAATCGGCAAAGCTGACGGCGTTGCTGAAGCTGCAGTAGTTGGATTTCCACATGATATTAAAGGACAAGGTATATATGCCTATGTCACATTAATGGCTGGTGTTGAACCAAGTCCCGAAATTGAATCGGCTATTCTTAAGTCAGTAATCAAAGATATTGGACCACACTCTAAACCAGATAAAATCCAATTTACACCCTCGCTACCTAAGACACGCTCAGGAAAGATCATGCGGCGAATTCTTAGAAAAATTGCAGAAAATGAAATTGATTCATTAGGTGATACTTCAACTTTAGCCGATCCAAGTGTTGTGGATGCTTTAGTTGAGAATCGTAAATAAATAGAATACAATAAGTAATAAAAAGGCTCCTTTGGAGCCTTTTTATTTTAAATTGAGAATAAAAATATTATCAGTAACTTTTACGATAAATAATCTATAATTAATAATAATTTAAGGAAAAATATGGGATATCTAAAATCGGTTAAAAATTCATCATCAACTTTTTCAAAAACAAATACCGAATTGTTCGCGATTGGGGTTTTTGAAGATCTTAAGTTGTCTGCTATTGGTAAAGAAGCAGATAACTATTTGGATGGTCAGATTTCATCCGCTATTAAAACTGGTGACGCAAAAGGCAAAAGTGGAGAAACGACACTATTTCATGGAAAGGGGAAAAGAATATTATTAATAGGATTAGGTGATAAAAAGAAATTTGATGGAAATTTAATAAGGTTAGCTGGCGGAACTGTAATAAAAACTGCAATCTCCAAAAAGTATAAAACAGTAGCTATGGAAATGTTTGGAAGCAAAGAACAAAAATCTCATAGTCAAGCGCTAGCCGAAGGTATCATTTTAGGAAGCTACCAATTTTTAACATATAAAACTCAAGATAAAGAACTTTTTGAAGTTAAAAGTGCAATGGTTCTCGATGCTAATTTAAAAGATTTAGAAAAAGGTTCGATTATAGCATCCGCAGTTTGTTTCGCTCGTGATATGGAAAATGACCCAGGTAATGTTACTACTCCTACCAAATTAGCAAAATTAGCAAAAGAAATTGCTAAGGAAGGTGGTATGAAGCTTACCATATTTGATAGAGAAAAAATTGCAAAAATCGGCATGGGTGGATTAGCTGGTGTAGCATCTGGAACTGGAGAACCGCCTAAGTTTATTTTATTAGAGTATAATGGCGGTAAAGTCGGTGAAAAACCGATTGGTCTTGTTGGTAAAGGATTAACTTTTGATAGCGGCGGAATATCAATTAAACCATCAGCAAGTATGGATGAAATGAAATTTGATATGTGCGGTGGTGGATTAGTTTTGGGAGTGATGAAAGCAGTTGCTCAGTTAAAACCAAAAATAAATATTGTGGCTGCAGTACCTGCTACAGAAAATTTAAATGGCGAAAAAGCATATAAACCGGGCGATATTCTTACTGCCTACAATGGAAAAACTATTGAGGTGTTGAATACAGATGCGGAAGGACGCTTGATCTTAGCTGATGCTTTAGCCTATGTAAGTAAACATTATAAACCAAAATATATGTTGGATTTTGCCACGCTAACAGGTGCAGTTGTTATTGCATTAGGACATGTAGCCACTGGGGTAATGGGAACCGACGATAAACTAATGGAAAAGGTTAAAGAGAGTTCAAAAAATACCGCAGAGAAAGTATGGGAATTCCCACTTTGGGATGAATATTGCGAACAAATTAAATCAGAAATTGCCGATATTAAAAATGTAGGTTCGGCTCGAGAGGCAGGAACAATCGCCGCCGGCGCATTTTTAAAGGAATTCGTTGGCGAAGGTATCCCATGGGTGCATTTTGATATAGCTGGGACGGCCTATAAGCAAAAAGACAATTCATTATTGTATAAAAAGGGTGCTACCGGTGCCAATATTCGATTAGTTTTAGATTTGATATTGAGTTAATAGAGATATCGGAACTGATAGCTTTGGCTTATTGTTGAAACTATCAGTATTCAGAATTTAACTATGAACAAATATGATCGTACCAAAGCATTAAATATTCTTCAAGAATATACCAAATCTGATTCCTTACTTAAGCATGCTTATGCTCTTGAGCAAGTGATGCGCAAATATGCTGAAAAATTCGGTGAAGACGATGACAAATGGGGAATTACCGGATTATTACATGATTTTGATTATGAAAAATATCCTACTGCTGAAGAACATCCCTTTGTTGGAAATAAAATACTTAAAGAACTAGGTTACGAAGAAGATATTTTAGAAGCTATCATGGGGCATGCAGATTATACGGGTGTTGCCAGAAAAACATTATTGGCAAAGACACTTTTCGCATGCGATGAATTGGCAGGATTCATATTTGCTGTGACATATGTACGACCTTCAAAGTCAATTACTGAGGTAAAACCGAAATCTGTTATAAAAAAATTAAAAGATAAAGGCTTTGCTGCAAAAGTAAGCAGGGAAGACATAAATAAAGGAATTGAAGAATTGGGAGTTGATAGAACCGAACATATTCAATTTGTAATAGATGCCCTCAAAGAAAAAGCATCTGAATTAGGATTGGCCGGTGAATAAAGAGGTTATACGAATTTTAGTGTTAATAAAGTGAGTGATGATGCTATATATAATTGAAATAATAATATTTATTACTGGATTGGTAGTCGGATCACTATTTGTATGGTTTATGAGGCAGCGCGAAATTAATTCAATTAAAAAAAGTGAAGACGAGTTAAAAGACGCTTTTAGCAGTCTTTCACGTGAGGCGTTGGATAGCAATCAACGATCGTTTTTTGAATTAGCTCGTAACCAATTTGAGAATCTTTCCAAATCATCAGGACAACAATTAGACGAAAAGAAAAAACTAATTGATTCCACTATCAATGAAATGAAGGGACACTTGGAGCGTTTAGCAAAAGAAACGATTGCTTTAAAAGGTCAAATGGAGAACTCTAACCTAGGTATTAACCGTTTGACCGACACCACTAGTGCATTAAGGCAAATTCTTTCTAGTTCACAGGCCCGTGGACAGTGGGGGGAAAGAATGGTAGAGGACATTTTAAATTTTATTGGTTTGACCGAAGGATTGAACTATAAAAAGCAGTCTCAAGAAGGACCTGATAGGCCTGATTATACGTTCTATTTACCTCAGTCCAAACATGTAAATATGGATGTAAAATTTCCATTGAGTCATTATGAAAATTATCTGTCAGCAGAATCAGAATCTGACAAAAATTCTGAGAAGAAGCAGTTTATTACGGATGTTAGGAACCACGTAAAATCCATCGCAAAGCGGAGTTATATTGATACTGAAGGCGGAACAGTAGATTATGTATTAATGTTCATTCCAAATGAAAGTATTTATATATTTTTAAATCAAGAGGATAAAGATTTAATCGATTTCTCGTTAGAGAATAAAATTATATTGTGCTCGCCAATTACACTCTATGCGGTTTTATCGCTAATTCGACAAGCAGTATCGAATTTTGCGATGGAGAGACAAGCAGGGGAGATGCAAAAATTAATTGGCGCTTTTGCAAAACAATGGACATTATTTGTTGACAAAATGGATACTATGGGTAAATCGTTGGGAGTTGTTCAAAAGCATTATGAAGAACTTATTACAACTAGGTCAAGACAACTAGAAAAACCCATGGAAAAAATTGGTGAATTGAAATTAAATCAAATTAATGAATTAGAGGAATAATTCTTATGAAGAAAATTGTAATAATACTCATTTCATTGATTCTAATATTGTCATGCGTGGGACCTGAAGAGCCATTAGATGGATTATCTAAAAATACACCGATTATTGTTAATACAAATGATGCGTTCACATTTTCATTACAAGCAGAAAATTATTCGACTGAAGAAAATTACAATTTGACATTTCCTAATCAAAATCCAATTGAGTTTAACAACAGTATTAATTGTTACTAATTTTGCAGGAAAAGCTAATGATACCTCATATTTTGAAATATATAATTCTAACGATTCCTTATTAAATCGATATATACTTAATAGCAACATAAACGTTGCCCCTGTTGATAGTTTGAAAAACAGAGCAATACCAAATAAGGTTTTCTTTAAGGCAGATGACTTCAGTGGGTTTGTTCAATTGGTTCTTGGCTATTGGAGATTAAGAATTGAAGCACGCAATAGAAAAGTTTCTACAATGTAAGAATATTGCAATTGTAGGTATGTCTGCCAAAAATGCCAAATTTGGTAATTTGGCTTATAAAGAACTGTCACAGAAAAATTTTAAATTATATCCGATACATCCAAAAGGAAAGAAGATCGATGGAGCTCAATGCTTTGCTAATTTTATGGATATTGCAAAGCCATATTGATGGAGTATTAATATCCGTTCAACCATCGGAAGCGGAAAAAGTAGTAAGATCTGCGCATGAAACGGGAATAAAAAATGTGTGGCTACAGCAAGGTGCACAATCGGATTCCGCTATTCAATATTGTAAGGACAATGGAATTAATGTTGTTCATAATCAATGTATATTAATGTTTGCGAAACCGGTTGGTTCATTCCATAAGTTTCATCGTTGGTTATGGAAAATACTCGGTAAATTGCCAAATTGACACTTATTCTATTTTTCTTCCCACTCCGGACATAACAAATTCTTATAGTCGCACCAATCGCAATGAAAACCTTTGCATGGTTTGAATTCTTGATTTCTAATGTTTTTTCCAACTTCAATTATTTTATTTTGCAATTCCTGCAATTCAGTAGAAGTGAATTTGTGAGTTCTCAACGGTTCATCCTTTTCGCGTAAAAAATAGAGTGAGCAGATTCCGGTATTCCACGGAAATCAAGCTGTTTTTCCTGCTGCAAGAACATAGAATAGATTGCTAACTGTACACTTTTTTCAGCTTTAGTAGTATTCTTGCTTGTTTTATAATCGATTACACTATATCCATCTTCACCTTTATCGATTCGATCAATTTTACCATTAATTATTATATCTTGAATTTCAAAGGAGAATGGATATTCTCTTTGTACTATTTCAACTGGATTTCTAATTAAATTCATCAAAATAATTTGTTAATATTTCAACTCCTTGTTTTTTAAAATCTTGTTCTTGTGTTTCGTAGTCAAAACCTAAGGATTCCCAATTATCATTCAATAATTTTAATAATCGTTCTTTTGATTGCTCACTATTCGGACGGTGGAATTGTTCCAATACCTTGTGAATAATGTTTCCAAAGGTTAACTGAGGTTTACTGCTTACTTGTGGAATTTTATCAATATTACCTAAACGATATTTTAATGGACATTGTTCGTAAGTTTCGATGGAACTTGCTGATAGATTGAGCTTCTCCGGAATTTTGGATTGTAATGGTTCTCGAATTTGCGATTTTAATTCTATCTCCCAATCAGTATTTGTCCAATCTAACGATTTCACCTTTTTCAATTTGTTCAATTCTTTCAATTGCACTCAAAATATCTTTGGAAATAGTAAACTGGTTCTGATTCAGAGTATTTAGCAGACGCTTTTCATATTTGTCCCGTAATGATGAATAACTATTTATATGTTTATTAATGTTATCATTTTCCATATCAATTACCTTTAATAAATCTTTGTTTAATTCTTTAATAAATATTGATGTAGCTTTATTTGGAGCTAATAAATAAAGTAATTCTTTAGATCTTGTAATGCCTACATAAAACAATCTTCTTTCTTCTTCGATATGCAATTCTTTCGACAGAAAGTTGTTCATCGTTGTTGTGTGATATCCAATTAATCGGTGGAAAATCTGTCAGTTCATTTGTCCTAAAATTCAACGGAAAACTTGCCGATCTATTAAATGGAATAAATACAATCGGAAATTCACTGCCTTTTACACCATGAATTGTATTTACTAAGCACAGTTTGAGAAACGTATTTCTCATTGGGATATTTTGCCTGTATTCCGTTTGCTTTTTGCAAAACAGTCATGTATTTGGTAAACGATCTTAAAGAATTATCATTTTGATGTCTTGTGGTAAAATTAACTGAACGATCAATGAATTGTCCGATATTTAGAATTGCTAATTGGTCCTGCCATTCGTAATTATTTATTAATGGTTTAAAAATATTAGATTGTAAACATATTTCCCATACCATTTCTGAACCATTTTTCTTTTTATTCAAATTACGTAATTGAATTATTTTATCAATTAGATTTGATAAATCTGAATCTGAATAGTTTCTAATTAATTCAAATCGAGATGTGTAATCCCTCTTTGAAAATTGGCTGAATACATTGTTGGCAGTATTTTCATCAATTAATCTTGAAATTAATCGATATAAGCCTGCATCTTGATTTTCAGTTTCAGCAATTACATTACACCAAGCAAGTAAATCTTTTATCTCAGGAATCTCAAAATAATTAATCAAATAAGTGCGAGTAGGTATCTGATTACGTGTCAAATATTCTGAAATAGTTTTAACCTGTGCCTTTGTTCTACAGAGGACTGCAATGTCTTTGTATTCAAATGTATTAGATAATTCCTTAATTCCTTCGGTAATAATCTGTGGATGAAAATTATTATCGGATTGAATTAATTGCGGTTTTGAACCGGATTTATTACCGAAAGCTATTAAATGTTTAGGTTCTCTATCTTTAGTATTTGAGATTGAATTATTTGCTACATCAAGAATTTGTTGAGTAGAACGGAAATTCTCTTCCAAGGAAATTTCAGAATAACTATTATGATGTTTATATCTTTCCCTAAATGATGAAATATTGTATTTACTTGCTCCTCGGAAACTGTAAACTACCTGATCTTCATCACCTACAACTGTAAGTTGACCAGATTTATCCTACGATTTGACCAACAACTTCATTTAATGCATAATTGTTATCTTGAAATTCATCGATAATTATGTATTTATATTGGTCTTGGACGCTTTTCAATACTTTTTCATCAGATTGTCAGGAGTTCATAACACTTAAGTATCATATCGCCAAAATCAACAAAGTTTTGATCTTTCTTCCATTTTTGATATAGCGGATAGATCCGTTTTAAATCATTCAGTTGGGCGATTGTTTCTTCTGATACATCATCATCAATTATTGGATTTGGTTTTGTACTTGGGTCGATCAATTCATCTCTTAATCGGTTGATAAAAGGAATAAAACTCTTGGTAATCGATTTGACTGGATCGGTTACGAATAAACGTGATTCAAATGGACCTAATTCGTCAAACTTTTGCAGAAACAGATAAATTGCATCGCCATCTTCCATTAGGATTGGTGCGGAATTGTGGGAATTTTGGTGTTCCTTAACGATATTATAACAAAAAGCATGGAAGGTGCTGATCGTCATCGCTTTAGCGGTATCGCCAATCGTTTTAACAATACGCAGTTTGAGTTCCTCGGCGGCTTTTTCGGTATAAGTAATCGTAAGAATATTCTCCGGTTTGAGTTTATAATGCTCAATCAAATAATAAATTCGGTGGAGCAGAGTAGTGGTTTTACCTGTTCCCGCACCTGCGATTAACATTAGTGGAGCGAGTGGATATGTAATCGCAATACTTTGCGACTTGTTAGCTGTAAACGTTCCGCGCTTATAAATCATATCTAAAATTAACAGTGGTTATAAGAATATGCGAAATTTATCTTGAAAAAACATTTTAACCTTTTTGCGATGCTCAGTGTCTAAATGCGTGAAGAGAGATGAATATTGAAAGATTCAATAAAAATGAAATAGGAATAAAAAAATGAAAAAGACAACATTTATTAATAATTGGCATAATTTTAGTTTCAAGTGTATTTGCCCAACCCAGAGCATGCCGTAACTCAAGAATGATGCAAAAACCTAAAAAAATGGCAATGATGGATAGAGAACACAAAGGTGAAAATAGAGAACAAATGATGGCATTCAAACTTACTCAGCATCTTGAATTAACCACCGAACAAGCTGAAAAGTTTTTCCCGAAGATGAGGGAACATCGTGCGATAGTTGATATGTTAAACAAAGAAATATTTGAGACTAGTGAAGTTTTACGAGATAAGATTAAAGATGAAAAAGAAATATCCGATACTGAACTCAAGAATGTTTTAATAAAAGTAAGTGTCTTGCAGAATAAAATATCTGATGAACGTGATAAATTTATTTACAGTTTAAATGATGTATTAGATAATACACAAATTGCCAAATTAGCAATTGCACCAAAAGATTTTAGACATGAAAAAATGATGGAAAAAGATAAGAGAGCTCAGAAAAGACATAGATAACATAGTCAACTCCTTAACAATGGTTAGTTAAAGAAAAGCCCTACAATATGCGGGGCTTTTCTAACATAGAGTAGAAACATTAATATAAATTCTACATTTAATATTTAACTTATTTGTACAATCTGTGTCTAAATTGTTAATGAAAGATGAAAAACGACAATGAACTCATCCGACAATATCAAAACGGAAGCGTTACAGCTTTCGATGAATTGGTGCGGCGGTACCTTGATGAAACCTATCACTTTTTTGTCAAGATCACAAATGACCCAATGGATGCAGAAGATTTGGCACAGGATGTTTTCCTTAAATTATACAAAAGTCTTAAAAAGTTTAGATTTGAAGCAAATTTTAAAACATATTTATATCGAGTTAACATCAACGCAGCAAATAATTATTTGGGACGAAGCAAATGGCGCAAATGGTTGCATATTGACGACAGTCCCGAGCAAATTGATGACAGTCCAGGAGCAGAGTCCGATTGGACTAAGCAGGAACTATGGAATGCTATCGCAAAGCTGCCTAAAACGCAGAGAATGGTAGTAACAATGCGGGTAGCACAGAATATGCCACATAAAGATATTGCCTCTATCATTGGCATAAGTGAAAGCGCAGTTAAAACTAGTTATCATTACGGTATTAATCAGTTAAAAAAACAATTAGGAAATGTGAAATGAATATTGAAAAACAAATTCAAAATTTATTTTCTGAAGATCAAAATCATATTGATGCAGACAATTTCTTAGATAAGTTGCATCGTACACGTGAAAATAAAATACGTAAACAGCAACGTATTTCCTACGGAATATCAGCTATGGCAGTCATTTTGATTATTGGTATATTTACGTTTACTCAATTAAGAAACAATGCATCGGATATTCAATATAATCAATACTATGCAGATGCTGAGCTTAGTGAAGAAATGATTGATGAGTATTATGATGATCTAATGATTTATCTCGCTGACCAAAGCGAAGATATTTGGTCAACAATGGAATTTTATTACGAAGTAAATAGTGAAAATATTAGCATGGAGAATTAAAAATGAAAACAATAAAATATATAACAATTATGATGGTCTTACTGACTTTTATTATTGCACAGCCGATAGGTGAGAAGTCCTCGCAGTTAATACATAAATCATTTGGTGCATTCGGTATGATGAATAATCCACATCCTGCTTTCCAAGACCATGGTCCATCACAAGAACGGATGGAAATGATGATGACTTGGAAATTAACCGAAGATCTTGATCTTACACCTGAGCAAGCAGATAAATTCTTTCCACTACTGAGAGCGCATCGTGAAGTATGTCGAAAAAATTGATGCAAAAATAATAATCGCCGCAAAAGAATTAAGAGATAAGCTTGAGGATGGAAAGGAAATTTCGGATAGTGATCTCAATAAAACAATCAACATAGTGCATGAACTTGAGAAACAGAAAGTAGATGAGAAAACACGTTTTATGAATGAATTGAAAGGAATCTTAGATAATGCACAAAGAGCAAAATTTGTAACATTTAAAAATCGATTTACACAGGATCTGCGTGAACAGATACGTGCAAGACCGAATAAAAGAAATAAATAATAATTCTATAATAATTCTTAATAAAAAAACCCTGCAAAAGCAGGGTTTTTTTATTACTACAATATTTTAATATTATAGTTCTTTAAGATTCTTTAATAAATCAGTAAGCATTTGTTTTGCATCACCAAATACCATAATTGAATTATCAAAACCGAATAATTCATTTTGGATTCCGGCAAATCCCGGATTCATAGTACGTTTATTGATGATTACTGTACGTGATTTATCAACATCCAATATTGGCATACCATAGATCGGACTTGATTTGTCATGACGAGCAGCCGGATTAACGACATCGTTTGCTCCAAGTATCAATGCTACGTCGCAAGTCTCAAATTCCGGATTGATCTCATCAAGATCCTTCAAATGTTCGTATGGTACGTTTGCTTCTGCCAATAGTACGTTCATGTGACCAGGCATACGTCCGGCAACAGGGTGAATCGCGTATAATACTTTTTTGCCTTGTCCTTCAAGGTAATCAGCAACTTCACGTGCAGCATGCTGTGCTTGTGCAACTGCTAATCCATATCCGGGAACAATGATGATTTTATCAGCAGCATCAAATATCATAGCGGCTTCTTCGGTGGAATAACTCTTAATATTCATTTGTTGTCCAGTTCCACCGCTTGCACCTTCTTGGGTTAGACCAACCGCACCAAATATTACATTAGCAAGTGAACGGTTCATACCTTTGCACATAATATTGGTCAGTATAAGTCCCGAAGCACCAACTAATGCACCACTTATGATAAGTCCATTATTTAATAACACAAACCCGGTTGCTGCAGCTGCAATACCTGAATAGGAGTTCAAGTAGTGATATCACAACAGGCATATCGGCACCACCGATAGGAATTACAAGTGTGATGCCTATTAATGAGGCAAATACTATTAATCCGATGAAATACCAATACATATTTGCAGGAACAACAACAAATCCAATTGCAAATGCAATTATTACTAAGGCAATGATGGCGTTTAATAATTTTTGTCCTTTAAAAACAATCGGTTGACCAGAAATGAACCCTTGCAGTTTTCCGAAAGCAACAAAACTACCTGTAAATGTTAACGTACCTACGAATACACTTAGGGCAATCGTTGAAAGTAAAAATGTTGTTAGCTCGCCGTGACCACCTTTAGAATAAAATTCGGCTGCGGCTACCAATGCCGATGCACCACCACCAAAACCGTTGAATATCGCAACCATTTGTGGCATTCCGGTCATTTTTACTTTTATCGCAAATGTTGCGCCAATCATTGCGCCAATTATCATTCCAACAGCAATCAATTTAAAATCGAGTACTTCAAAACCAACAAGTGTTGCAACGATTGCAATTAGCATACCGATAGATGCGATGATATTACCAGTACGAGCTGTTTTAGGATGACTTAGTTTCTTCAGTCCAATAATAAAGAGGACGGCTGCCAATACGTAAAATAAATTCATATAATCCATTGCAATCCTCTACTTCTTCTTTTTGAACATTTTCAACATCCTGTCAGTTACCATAAATCCGCCCACAACATTAATTGTGGCAAAAATAACTGCAGTAAGTCCTAACCATGTGCCAATCTCGCCGCCAACTTTAGTGGCGATAATTGCACCTACGATCGCAATACCTGAAATTGCGTTTGATCCTGACATCAGCGGAGTATGCAGGGTAGGAGGTACTTTACTGATTACCTCATTCCCTACAAATATTGCCAGAACAAAAACAGTTAATATATTTATCATATCCATTTCTGTTTTCCTTAATTCTTAAATGCTGTTTTAGTCATTTCGTTAACAATCTCACCATTATGAGTGAACATGGAACCGGAAATAATCTCATCTTCCATATCAAGATTCAATTTGCCTTCCGGGCACATATAGGTAACGAAACTAGTAATATTCTTTGCATATAATTGACTTGCATGAATCGGCATGGAACCAGGCAAATTCAAAGTGCCATCAACTAATACTTTATTATGATTAACAATTTCACCAGCTTTGGTAAGTTCACAATTTCCTCCATTTTCCGCGGCTAAGTCGATGATAACTGAACCCGGTTTCATCCCTTCAACCATATCTTTTGGAATAAGAAGCGGAGCCGGACGTCCCGGAATTAGTGCAGTAGTGATAACAATATCGGATTTAGCGATATGCGCTTTTATCAAAGCTTGCTGTTTTTGTTTATATTCATCGGAAGTCTCTTTAGCATATCCGCCTTCGCCAACTCCGTCATCAGAGTCTGTGGCAACTTCTACGAATTTTGCTCCAAGACTTTCAACTTGTTCTTTTACCACGGGACGAACATCAAATGCTTCCACTTGGGCACCTAATCGCTTTGCGGTAGCAATGGCTTGCAAACCGGCAACTCCTGCGCCAAGGATCAATACTTTAGCAGGTGGAATTGTACCGGCTGCGGTCATAAGCAATGGCATGTATTTGCCAAGATGAGCAGCGCCAATTAGAACGGCTTTGTAACCGGCAATATTACTTTGCGAGCTAAGAGCATCCATTTTTTGAGCTAAAGTTGTACGTGGAATGAGATGCATGGAAAATCCGGTTATCTTCTTTTTAACTAACATTTCTACTGCTTCTTTTTCTCGAGTAGTTTGAAAAAATGAAACAAATGCAGATCCGTCTTTAAGCAATTCTGCTTCATGAATTTTAAGGTTGTCGTTATAAACGGGATGATTAACTTTTAATACTAATTCGGCTTTATCGTAAAGCTTTTTAATATCTTTTTCTATTGTAGCACCGGCTTCTTGGTAGGCAACATCAGAAAAGAATGATTTGTCACCTGCTCCGGATTCTACAATTACTTCCATACCTGTTTTAACGAGTTCCTTAACTGTTGCAGGAATTGCAGCTACCCTGTTCTCTCCGGGTAATATCTCTTTTGGTATCGCAACGATCATTAAGTGCTCCTTGATTAAAATATTTTATACTGTTTTATTGAAGATTTAAACTAATTCAATCTTCAAAATTACTAAACGATTAAGGTAAAATTCATTATCTAATTAGGATAATTTGCTCGTAATTATTACTTATAATTTATCGCTTAAGATTTTTTCGATCTGAGATATATATTAAAATGTTTTCCTATACTTCAAAAACCCCTCAGGGTATTCCATGTCCATTAAAGCTGCGATAGAAAAGTTTAAACCTTGAGGGATTTTTAATGATAAAACTATCTAATATTATTGCAGTATCTTTTAAAACGCTCCGATAATACCTAAAATAAATATATTATTATCAGAAACTAGGTCACGTGTATATTCTGCTAATAACCGCAAATTTCTTGCGAATAAATATGTATAACTTAGTGTAGCAGTTTCATATTTATACATTTTACCATTGTCAGAGTCTATCAGATTATACAGACCAGTTATGTAATATTTTGAATTATTCATATCAGGGGAATACACCAATTCAACTACATAACCATCAGTTTTAATATCATTAGCTGAACCATCAAACATTGGATTTGTATCCGTTCTGTTCAAGTATTGAGCGGTCAATTCAAAATTTTCCAATGCAACGGTCATATCTGGACCATAGTAGGTAACTTCGTTAGTTCCATCTATATCCGGTGAATTTTCCTTACCCAAGTAATAGTAACCACCGATAGTCATAAAATCACTTATCCCTTGGTTGACTCTAAATCCAAAATTCTTGTAATTATCTTGATCCAATCTTCTATCAACACTTTCAGGTTTACCGTTACCATTGGTTATCGTTCCAACGATATCTGTGCCTGTTTGTTCAACTCCATAAGCTAAAACCACACCTCTATCGTAGGCAAGATCGATATTTGATAGACCAACCCTATTTTTATAAGCCATATAGTCTTCGTAGGTTAAGCGTAATTCACGTTTCATCAGTGGATCAGATGTTTGAAATTGGCCGACCATCACATCAAGATTTGAACCGTATATATTATCGAAATGAATATAGGCATCCTCGATACCGGCAACTTCGCCTCTTTCGTACATGAAGAAATAGAAATAATACCCAATATTTTTGTATAACGTACCACCCGAAAGTAATTTAATTCCCCAAGGCGATTGGAGATCATATTCGACATCTTTGTTTTGATCGTAGGCAGCATAAGCATCAAATCTTGCTGCAATTGGGAATGTTTTATTTAGCCATAACATTTCATCACCGGCACTTACATAATTTCTCTGAATTTCCGATTCCTTCATGATAAATCCATTTCCTGCGAATTCATTACCATAATCCCTTAAACGTGGAAAAACAGTATGGCAAGTTGTACACGAAACTTTATGCGCTCTCGCAAAAGCCGGCGTTGCCGATAAAGTTTCAGGAATAATAAATGTTATGGCAATATATATAAAAACTAGTTTCGATAATTTTGTTACAAAATTCATTATAATTCTCCTATTTATTCGTAGATCTCAATCCAAGTTGAACCTGTATTGACAAGTATAATTTCACTTTCTTCAGCTGGTACTTTAAGATAATTTGCTACCGGTTTAACTAATAATTGATAATTCAATGTAGCATCAAAATTCATAATTCCCGGTGCAGCATCGATTGGAATTTCAAAAGTATATGTTTCTATTTTGGTTTCTCGCGGACCTATGCGATAATCGGTTCCTAGAGTATGTGTATTCCATTGCATGATCGTCATAACACCATTTTTGTCAAAATAAGGCATACGGAATATTCTACTGCCTACAGGAACACCATCTCTCTGAACACCATTGAAATCAGGTAATCTTAATGGGATTCCCATATCAACGTAAGCTAATTCATCCGAGCCGATGGTGTATTCCTCACCTTTAAAACCTTTTTTGTCCACAGGTAATTGATAGACCCTACCTTCGGAATCTGTTGCAGTAACCTCTAACCATAAAATTCGATCCTCTACGGATCCTGTTGGGAATTTATGACCGGTCTTAGCATTGAATAATTGGACGTTTATTGTAACTGCACCATCAATTTCTACTTCTCGTTCTGATGGATGCATCCTGATTTCGACCACACCTGCTACCTTACCTGGGTCATGTGCGCCATGGAAAAGATGCTGTGCAACCATATCTTCTTCAGACATGATCGAATTCCTCCCAATAGCTTTTGGCATATGGCATTGATGACAAGGTACTTGCTCTTTGGAATAAGGACCTTCGAGCCACTCAAGTTGAGTTGATTTTACCCAAATATTTTCCGGATTTTTTTCGTTATGGCAAGTTCCGCAATATTCAGCTTCGCTTATGAAATCGATCTTTAAAGTAGAATGATGGGGTGATTCTAATTGATCTTTCGGACCAAATTTTACATCGCCGGGATCAGAAATATAATTGAAATTAAAAGGTTCCTTTCCTTCAAAGCCATTGATAGAATGACATACTTCGCAGTTTACTCCATCATTTGCACGGCTATTTTTTCCCGGACGGGGAGGAGGAACATCACCTGCGAGAAATGCCATTGGTGTATGGCATCCGTTACACCCATCAGCAACTGGTTTGTATTTTGAGTCAACTTCTCCATGTGGTACAGCTAACTCAAAGTACTCAATTTCATCCCAATGATGTGTATAAGATTGCGACATCATTGATTGTTTCCATTGTTGATAAATATCATTGTGACAGCCCTGACAAACTTCTGAAACTTCAAAGTCATCGTATGATTTTGTACCAAGCGCATGGTCTCCGGTTGGAATTGATTGAGAAAAAAGTAAAACCGATGAGAATAAAATAATGGTAAATAATTTGTAAGTGTTCATTCAATCTCCTGATAATAGCATGGTTATATCTTCTTTAAAAAAAGAATTTAAAATTAATCAACTGACCCTATATTAAACAATATAGAAGATGATTATTCTACTATTTCAATTTCAGCAGTTTCAAGCGATTTTGTAATTAATAGCTTCGCTATCAAGCTTTGCTTCGTTCTGCTGAACATCGATTAATCGCGCTTTAGTCGCAGGATGTTTTGGAACGTACAAAGTACAACAATCTTCATGCGGAAGGATGGAAATATCATAAGTACCAATTTCTATGGCTTTTGCAATGATTTCCTGTTTATCAAAACCTATTAATGGTCGCATAATTGGCAAACTGACAGATTCTTCTACAACAGTTATATTCTCAATAGTTTGCGATGCAACTTGTCCGAGCGCCTCACCAGTATAAATCGCTTTAGCGTGTTCTAATTCTGCTACTTTCTCGGCTATTTTCATCATGTAGCGGCGGTATAGAACAACGCGTAATTTTTCATCACATTCTACCATTATCTGTTGTTGAATAGGAGCAAACTTCATTAAGTATAACTTGGAATTCGGTTGATATTTTATTAGAATTTGAACTGTATCGCGTACTTTCTCAACGGATGCCTCCGAAACCAAGGGAACGGAATGGAAATGAACATATATAACTCGCAATCCACGTTTCATTGCATAGTAGGCTGCAACCGGAGAGTCAATTCCGCCCGAAAGCATAACAATAGCTGTTCCACCTACACTAATTGGAAGACCTTTTGCCGATTGTACCTTTTCAGTAAAAAGGAATGTTCCTTCATTAAGAACGTCTATGAAACAAGTTGCTTCAGGATAATTTAAATTCACTGTTTTATTTAATTTTTCAAGTATTTCTGCGCCAATTTCTTCATTTAATTCTTGTGATGTGTGTGGGAATTTAGAATCTACACGCCGTGCTGTCACCCTGAAGGTATTGAACTCAAGTCTATTTATTAATTCAACTGAATCTGATTTAATTATATCTAAATCAGGTCTGGATTTGTAGGCAAATGCAAAATATGCTAGCCCAAAGACATTTTTTAAAGTCTCTTCTATAATGTTGATTGAATTTTGTCCTATTTCAGTTAGCTCTATTAGAAATCGACCACGCAATCTCAGAATTGATACATAGGAATTGGGAGAATTGATATCAAGGATACGTTTGATGTTTTCCTTTAATTTTTTCTCAAAATAGCTACGATTTTGTCCTTTTAGACCAATCTCAGAGTAATGGCAAATTATGTGAGTGGGAAGATTGCTTAGCATAATGATTATTAAAAAATACTCAAATTGTAACACTAACTACAATTATCAATTGTAAAAGTGTTTAACTTCTGAAATAATATTAGTATAAAATTTAAATTAATAGGAATATAATGGTTAAGATTTACACTATAACAATTTGTCATGCTTGTAGCTCTGCCAAACGATTACTTACTGAGCGTGGTATTACATTTGAAGAAATTAATATTGAACGTGAAGGAATTACTCGAGAGAAATTAGTAGAATTAACTGGTGGAAGGTCCGTACCGCAAATTATCATAAACGATAAACCGATTGGTGGATACGATAATTTATTCGCTTTAGATCAAAAAGGCGAATTGTAAAAGTTGTCATTTCCGCGAAGGCGGAAATCTATTATTATCGAATGGCTTCCGCGTCAAGTGCGGAATAACAATGGTTATTTAATCACAGTAATTTTTTTCCACTCTTGGCGACTATCACTCACTGCTTTGATATAATAAACACCCGAGCTTACTTTTTCATTATTAGTATTTTTGCCATTCCATAGGTATTCAGAGCTTCCACTTGATAAGTAACCTGAATGCAGAGTGTTTATTTTTCTACCAAGTATGTCATAGACTGCAATATCAATATTTTGCGGACTAATAACTTTCAATTTTACTGTTGTCGAATTATTAAAAGGATTTGGAAATGGACTATCAACAGTAAAATTTGTTTCGGTATTTTTTATCCCGTCTGAAAAGGTCAATCCATAATTATAATTAGTAGCCTCATCACCATCCGCAATAATTGCTACATATATCCATTCCGTATTTGAACCGGGATCAATATTTAATATTTGACCGGTTTGAACTTCATAATTACTATTAATTGTTTTAGTAATTGTGTGCAGTGTTAAATCCGATAGGGGATCGGTATCTCCAGGAGGTTTTTTTATAGAAATTTTAACAGGATCATTAGTATTGATTTTTATATATTGAGAACCATATAGCTGAAGATTATAACTTTCTATTGATTGGTTTGGTACATTCGGTTGGAAATTGATCGAATCAGCAATTCCTAATTTGATTGCTACTGTATCATAGTAAGAATATTCAAGATAATTTCTGTACCCTTCTGCCTCTTCATAAGCATATTGTCCGGCACGGCTATCTGAAGAAAGGATTAAATTAGCAATCGCCATATTATTAAGTGCTTTCTTAAATGAATGATTAACACTTTTTAGTGCTAGATCAACTGATTGAATGCTGTAATCACCATTATTACTATCAAATATTCGGCTTTGCTCCCAAGTTCTTTTTATGATATCTTGACCGCCTAAGTGTTCGTCAATATACTTGAATAAAATGAACGAACCATAGGGATGCAACCCTGCCCAGTTAGTCAATGAAATATGCGGTTTTTCAAACCATGGGATCATGTATTGATAACAATCATTTACGTTATCATAATGTTCTTCTTCCATCCAAGTAGCAGTTGATTCTAAAAGCCAAGTAGCTTCATCACCATCATATCCAAGCTGAATGGCATGAAAATATTCATGAGCAGCAGTTACCTGAATATTCTCTAATTCAGTATTTGGGAAACCTATGTAATTATTCCTCAGAATCATAGTGACTGATATAGGCATTGTTTTCAATATTCAGTAGAATTCTCATTATCACCAATAATTGGATAACCATAATAAGTCCATGCATATGCATTCGTACCAATATCTGTAACATAGATATCATACAATCTTATCCACCTTCCATTCCGTCACTTGGAGGGGGAATATAACCGAGTTCAGCAATATCATGATGATAGACTTCCTCAAATATATTTGCCATTGTTTCAATATAATCAGGTACTGTGTTTCCATTCGAGTCAGTTTGATCAACTGCATTATGTTCCATTTAATGTTAGTGAATTCGGAAAGTTAGCTGTATCATGATAATGATCCAGATAGGTCTGATATATTCATAGTGACCATACTCACCTGAAAAATTGAATCCTAATGATTCTAATTTGGATTTATATATTTCGGACAATAAGTGTCCATTCTTGCAATATCTACCATATACGGTGTTAAATGTCGTTACTAAGGATAATCCATCAAGGACATCAATAACAATATTAGCAGATTGGGTTACAATTGATTTATTATCTGATAAAACAGAATTGCTTGTAATTATTGCAAGAATTATTATGATCTTTAATCTAAACAATTTCTAACTTCTGTAGAGCTATTCTTTGGGAGGTTTATGAAAATATTTATCGTAGATAAAAGTGCCTGCTATAATTGCTAAACCTGTTGGGACTTCCCAATTAAAATTTTCGGATCTGCTTGTTTCAAGCGCTGCACCTGCAATAGTCAATGATGCTCCTGCTAAATATAATGAAGCACGGATTCTTTTATATTGGTCTGGAATCGGCTATTCCTGTATCAGTTTCTATCTGCCCACCTTCGGTTGTAACAGATTCTGCAGATCGCATATCTTTTCTCTCTTGCTGTAACACTGAAGCCACGTCATCGATCGGGAACCGCAACGATAATAATATTTCAGGTGGTGATTTCGATTGATAGAACTCAAAGTTTTCGATTCTCTCTTTTACTTTCAATGCAATTTGTGTTGATTCTGCGGCATTATCGACTTGAATTTGTGAAATTGGATAAGTGTTTTCTGTACTCGCAACGCGACCCGAATCGGCTATGGCGTTTAGAATTGTTATGTAGAACCATCCGTCATTACTTGTCCATCCAGTAATGTGTTTTGGATCGACTGGAGCTGTGACAAATAATTTTACGAATGCTCCGTTTTTTTTGTTTTCAATATTCACATGAGTGACTATTGATTTGGTTTGCGCCTGAATGGAAACAATACCAAGCAAGATACATATAATAATAATATTGAGTTGTTTTTTAAAAGTTTTCATAATCTAATTACAGTTTTATTAACAAATTGTTTCAGTTGATGTCAAATTTTAGTTGATTTTAATAAAATCAACAATTAGTAAGATTAATTTTACGAATTATTTTCAATACAAGGTGATACTTCTAAATGATATTTCACAATTAATAATTGTTTGTAAAGGTTAGAAATTCATATAATTTATGGTCGACACAATGAAGAAAAATCGCATAATAATCATTTTATTTCTACTCATATCTGGCATACAGGCCCAAAATGCATTTGCCTTAAGAGGCGTTTTTGGTTTGGCAACAATTGATGATAAAGTTTGGGGTCAGTTTGCCCTTCGTCCCACTGTTGATTTTTGGAAGATCAAACTTGGTTTGGATATCGTTCTGTATTTCGATCAAGATGGTAAAATACATCAGGATGAATGGGATTTCTCAAATGGTTCTGCTATAAAAAATACACTTTTAGATAAGATCTATTTTATTCAATATGGTACCAGATATGAACCGCTGTATTTCCGAGCAGGTGCACTAAATCGTACAACGTTGGGTTATGGTATATTAGTTAACAGATATTCCAATACATTTAATTATCCTCAACAAAGAAAGATCGGGTTGGATGCCAAAATCCAAACTAAATCAATATCGGCGCAGGGATTTGTCAATAATTTTAAAGAGAATGCAAGCGTTGTAGGAGGTCGGGTTTCAAGTGTAATTCCAACTGGTTTACATCTTGGCATTAGTGCCGTAAACGATCGAAATCAGTATCTTGGACTCCAAGACCGAGATTATGACGGACGACCTGACATTGTTGATAGTTTCCCTTACGATGATAGATATTGGTTAGATTCTGATAACGACGGCTTGGCCGATGGTGATCCAAGAGAGTATGACCGCGATGGTGATGGTTTTCCTGATATCGACAATTTGGATGTGATACATAGTTTTTGGGATAGTTTAGGCGCAGCAGTTGGGCAGGATTTTTCAAATGAACCCTTTTATAATACAATACCTGACAATAACATCAAATTGAAAAATCAACCGCTAAATGTTCTCGATAATCCTAAATCGGTTGGCGCAGTAGCCATTGATCTATCAATTCCAATCATACAAAGCAAACTGACAAACTTAGCTGTCTATAGTCAGATCGCGAAAATGTCGGGTACAACCCGTGATCCCGAATCAGGAGAATATGTTGAATTGCAGTATGGTTTTGCCCCGATTGGAGTATTTAATCATATTAGTATTTTAAGCTGGCAAGTTGAATACCGGATGATTCCTAAAGGTAAATTCGATTTTGAATATTGGGATTATGCCTATGAACATAATCGCGCATCCTTGACATCGACTAAGACTAATGGTGTTACGACAATTAAAGTTAAACCGAAATCGGATTTGCTTGGTGAAATTGGAACAATGCGTGGAATATATGGGCGAATCGATGTTGATATAAACGAATATTTTATGGTCGGGGCGACTTATCAGCATATGCTAGGTGATAAATGGTATCGAGATAAAATAAACCCAGAATTAAGTAGATATAAATATCAAACCTTAGAAAGTTTTTCGGCTTCAGCCGAGTTAACACAATCTTTGGGCAATATTCAATCGGTTTCCGCATTCTATCAACAAAGGAATGTCCCAAACTTCTTCAAGTTTGAACCAACTGAAAGCACTGTCTTGGGATTTTCAATTGGTGTTAAGATAGGTTGGGGAATGATAATGAATTATTCCTATAAACGATTTTACTTAGATAAAAATGGCGATGGTGATGTATTAGATGCTAATGAATTGATCAATATGTCATTTTTAGAAACGAGTTTTGGATTTTAACAACTTTTATTAAATAGATAATAATAAATAACCTCGTTTTTGGCGGGGTTTTTAATTTTTGAAAAATATTATTCAGTCATGTTTAATTAAAAATAAAATTATCATTAAAGCAGATTTAAGAACTTTCATTATATTTCCTTAATATTGCGATTGCATTAATGTAATAAAACATAATTATAGGTACTTATGGCAATAAAATTATATTCAAGAAATGATTTTGACTTTTGGACGACCATCTATACACATTGGGGTGATATGGATGGTTTGCGACATATCAATCATGCCAAATATCTAACTTATATGGAAACTGCTAGGCTAGACCTCTATGGTCAAATAGGTCATGATCTAGAACGGTGGGATCAGGATACTAGCTCAATATTAGCATCCATGGAAGTTAATTATATTGGTCAAGCGGCACATCCTTCAATATTTGAAATAGGTCAGAGGATTTCTAGGATAGGTACTAAAAGCTATGATGTTTTAACAGCTATCTTCAGGAAAGATGAAAATAAACCAATCTTGCAGGCCAATTTTGTATTAGTATCAATAAATTATAATACAGGTAAAACCATTCCCGTACCGGATGAATTTAAAAAGTACTTAAATCCGATTTAAATATTATTTATTGTCATTCCCACAAAAGCAGGAATGACAATATTTATTTAGCTAAAGAGTTAAAGTGGCGGGTGATTAAAGCTTTACGACGACCAGCTGTTTTTTTATGAATAAGGTTTTTGGAAGTCATTTTATCAATAAAACTAACTGTTTCTTTGTAAAAACCTTCTGCTGTTTTTGGGTTTTTAGTCCCTAAAACTTTTTTGATCAGGGTGCGCATTTTTGATCTATTTTTAGAATTTATTTCATTACGAGCCTGGTCTTGCCGTTCGCGTTTAATTTGTTGTGCGTGTCTATCCATTAAATATTATTTATCCTTTAAATATTGGGCGGGAAATTATCTGTTATTAATGAATAAATCAAGAAAGTGATTTAGGATAATTAAAAATACTAAAATTGAAATAAATAAATTCTATGTTTTTAATACAATTTGCATAAATTTTGTACCTATAAGACATTATAATTTCAAATAAGAGAGGATGAAAATGACAAAATGCAAAAAAGTGTTAATTTTTATATTTATTATTGGCTTATCAGTAGGAGTTACTGTTGGGCAGGATGCCCCTACCGGTTGGAGTTTTGGTGGTGTTCCGGCAATTGCTTATAACTCTGATACTGGTTTTCTATATGGAGCAATTCTTGATGTGTATAATTATGGTGACGGAAGTCAATATCCTGATTATTTATACACTACAAGACTAACTTGGACTCGCACTACAAAAGGAAGTGGAGAAAACATAATATTCTTTGATTCAAAATATCTGCTACCCTATGACATTCGAATCACGGCAGAAGCTGCATATTTAACTGAACAAGCGTTACCATTCTATGGTTTTAATGGTGATAATAATCCTGCTCATGAACTCGAAGATGATGATGCTTATAAATCACGCATATACTATCGCCATGAGCGCAATATCACAAAATTAACTACAGATTTTCAGAAGAATTTGTTTGTACCAAATTTGCGCGGGATACTTGGGTTAGCTTATTACAACACAGAAGTTGCCACGGTTGATACAGCCAAATTAAATGACGGCAAAGATGCTGCAGATAGATTACCTGAAATTACTATTTTATACGATGATTATGTAAATCATGCAGCTATTAATGCTGATGAAGCGCTTGGTGGCAATACTAATTACGTTAAATTAGGATTGGTTTATGATTCACGTGATAATGAACCAAATCCAATGTCTGGTATGTGGACTGAAGCATTAATTACTGCAGTTCCAAGTGGATTAGGAAACGATTTTTCATATACGTTATTTACCGGAACTCATCGTCAATATTTTACTATTATTCCAAATGATCTATCAGTTGCAGTTCGTTTAGGATACCAAACAGTTTTAAGCGGTGAAATGCCATTCTTTATGTTACCACATTATCAAAGTTCATATAGAGCAACTGAGGGACTTGGTGGTTCTAAATCTTTACGTGGAATACTTAAAAATAGGTTAGTAGGTAACAGTATTGGTTTTGGTAACTTAGAGGCTCGGTGGAAATTCCTACGGACAAAATTGTTAGGACAGAATTTATATCTTGCTCTGAACGGTTTTGTTGATGCAGGTAAAATATTATCAGAATACGGAAACGATGACTATGAAAGATTGTACGGCTCTGATGAAGATCAAGGATTACACCTTTCCTTTGGTGGCGGATTTAGAATAGCCCTGAATGAAAATTTTATTGTGGCAGTTGACTATGGAATGGCTAAAGATGAACTAGATGGTAATAGCGGTCTTTACATAGGACTTGGATATTTGTACTAAATAAGAATTAAATCATTCTTAATAAAAAGGGCTCCATTGGAGCCCTTTTTATTATTATTGTCAATACCGATTAATCACAATATTTTATATTACTAATTACAGATCACTGCTTTTTTGTAAATACCTGTTTATACTTAGCGCTTTCTTCCACCAAATCTCGTGAAATGTAATCGTTCCGGTACTCATTATTAACATATGACTGAGTCTGGTCACAGTAATGTTTACTTGCCGGAATTCCTGAAATACCGGTTGGAATTATCGATAATGAATTATCCCAATTTGATGTATCGTAAATATGACGGTGTGATGAGCCATAATTCACGTTATATGGATTACTTCTTTCAAATCGATATGGTGATACGGTATGACTGCTTCCACCTACCGGATACGGTCCACGATTCAAATGAAATATCTTGTCTAATATTTTAACTCCACCCATTGGGTGTTCAAGTACTAGACCGTGTATTTTGCCCCATTGCCATTTATCAGTATCTGTTCCAAATCTCGTAGATAGTTCCGCAACCGCATCTTTGAAACTTAATTGAACCATATCTTCAAGATTTTCAATTGCTTTAGTACTTATATCATCACACCATTCAGAATTGCCATCTAACCACATTTTATCAATTGCTAAGTAAGGTGTGTACTCAACTTTAGTATAATCAGTGTAAAGTTCTTCACCTAATTCGTCTAGAAATATGTTTTTTATTAATTCTAAATAAAATTGATCGAATATTGTTGTAGCAATACTTTCTTTAGTTAATACACCATCCCATTCAGCTAGGAATTCCGCCGATTGTTTTTCGATATTGTTAAGATTATTATTTTTACTAATAATTAGATTCAGTTTCGCTATCATTTTTTCAACTAGTTTGGATTTTTGATCAGCTTGAATCCGTTTATAGTCATCAATCGAAAGCAATTGTTTCTCTGTTAGTAATTCGCGAATGCGATCAATTCGATACTGCGGTGCATACCAATGTGAAATATGATAAGGATAATCATCGCCAGCTGTGCGGTTATTTGCTGATGAGACAAATCCACTTTTTGGATTATAACTATGCGGTAAATCCTCAAATGGAACTAATCCTTTCCAATCATATTTATCAGTTTCACCGGGCATGATCTCCAAACCATTCCAACCGTCTCTTAAAGGTACGCCTGCGGCACAATAAAGACCAATATTTCCATTAACGTCAGCATAGGCAATGTTCTGGCTTACCGATACAAAAGTTTGTAAGGCGTTTTTATAATCTTCCCAATTTTGAGCACGATTCATCAAATACAAACTACGCATTTCATCACTTGGTTCATTGCCTACCCATCGCATGGATATCGGATTTCCTTCATCCATTTTTTTGGTTTTTGTAACTATTGGTCCTCGATGTGTAAATCGATTTTCTCTTTCAACAGTTTCACCACCTTTAATATTTATTATTTCTTTTCGCACTTCCAAAGGTTTCCATTCACCGTTGAACCAATACTCATCAGGATTAGCTGGATTGATCTTTTCGTAATAAAAATCCATATCATCAACCATGACATTTGTCATACCCCACGCAATATGTTCATTGTGCCCTGCTACTACAAGTGGTTGCCCGGGTACTGCAACTCCAGTCACGTTAAATTTGCCTTCCACAACTTGATGCATTGTGTACCATATTCCTGGTGCACTCAGGCCAAGATGCATATCATTGGAAAATAACGGTTTACCCGATGTGCTTTTCTCACCGGAAACTACCCAATTATTACTCCCGTTGAATATTTCTATTCCTAGATCTTGCAATTTATCCATTGCAGCTAAATATGGAGAATCGATACTTAGCGTACTCTCGTTTTCACCGATTTCAGTATATATTACAGTTTTCTGCAAATCTAGATCGGGTACTAATTTTGCAAATTTCTCATCGCCAACTTTTTCACGAATTCTTTGGAAAACAGTTTCAATATGCCACGGCATTGTCAAATCCCATGCCATATATCCAATTAAATTAATAGAATGTTCCGGTAGCCATTTGGCAGGTTTATAGCCCAAAATCGTGAATTCAGGTGGCAGATTTCGTTGATGAGTTTCAATATATTGATTAACTCCATCGCTAAATGATTCTAGGGCGATTAATATCTCTTCATTAGCATTTTCAAGAATATATCTAGATTTATCAGGTATTCGAAGCATTCTTAGCATCTGATCAGCATCTATCATATCTTCACCAAATATCTCGGACAACTCACCGGTAGTCGCTCTGCGAATCAAATCAAATTGCCATAATCTATCTTGTGCCATACAATATCCAGTGGCTCGGTAAAGGTCTTCTTCATTTTTTGCATAGATATGCGGAACTGCAAATTCATCACGATAGACAATAACCTCGTCTTTTAGATTTTCGAGTTGAATTTTAGCATTATAATCTGGTATACCTTTGGTTGCTATTCCACGTACAAAAAATAATACTAAGACAACTATTACTAAAATAATTATGGATAATGTTATAAAGATTTTTTTTAACATAATATTTTATATCCCTCTTTAGTTTAAAAATGATTGATTGACTTGATAAAACATACAGAGATATTTGATAATAAAACAAATTCTTGTAATTGATATTTGTAGTTTTTTTTCTTAATAATTTGAAACTATATTTTGCTAACTAAACCAAAGGAAATACTATGAATCCATGGGATCTTGATGTAAATCTTAGATTTGTTGTACTAGATTTTTTATTTTTAAGTGCTTTTTTAATGCTCGGGACAATGGCCCGTAGGTATATTAAGTTCTTCCAGAAGTATTTGATTCCGAATAATTTAATAGCTGGATTTCTTGCTTTAATTATCGGTACACAGGGATTTGGATTAATTGATCTACAAGCTGACAGGCTGATATTATATGTTTACCATTTATTAGCGCTTACATTTATTGCGCTTGGTTTGAGACAGTCAAAAAGCAATTGGACCAAAGGCCCGGTTAGTAAAAGTATCGCTGCACTTACATCATATCTCATACAAGGTTCAATCGGTCTGATTATAGCCCTAATACTTGTTTATACGATTAAACCTGATCTATTTATTGGTATTGGTTTGTTGTTACCGCTTGGTTTTGGTATGGGCCCCGGTCTCGCTGCAACGATGGGAAACAGCTGGGACACTGAACTAGTTAAGCTTGGGTATGAAGCAGTTGGTGCTGGTCAAATTGGTCTAACTTTTGCTACAATTGGATATTTATACGCATTTTTCGGTGGTATGGCATTAATACAATGGGGTATTCGCACTGGGAAAAGCAAACTTATTACAAATCTTGATAGCATCACAAATGATATGCGGCGTGGAGTTTATAAAGATGGCAAACCTCCTATTGCTGGTAAACTTACAATGACTACAGAAGCTATTGAACCATTAGCATTCCAGTTATCTTTAATTGGTTTAGTTTATTTATTGACTTGGTTTGTTGTTAAATGGCTAACAACAATGATGGGAAATAGTCCGGCTTTAGCAGGATTTGTGGGAACAATTTGGTCGTTTCATTTTGTTATTGGTCTGCTAATCGCATTGGCAGTTCGGAAAATCATGGATATGTCAGGACGCGCATATGTTATTGATAAAGGGTTAATGAACCGTAGTATGGGAGTATTTTTAGATTTCTTAGTAATTGGCGCGGTTGCCGCGATAAGTTTTAAAATAGTTATGTCTAATTGGGAAGCTATTGTACTTATGAGCCTTCTAGGTGGTCCTGCGACTGGATTCATGCTTTATTGGACGTCCAAACGGGCTTTTGATGACTATCACTTTGAACGATTTATTGAACTTTGGGGAGAAATGACGGGTACTATAAACTCCGCTTTAGTACTGCTCCGCGTAACAGACCCCGAGTTTGAAACTCCTGTTGCAGAGGATGCAGTGTATGGTAGCGGTATTTCTCTATTCCTCGGGATACCAATGCTGATAGCATTAAATATCCCAATTGTAATGTATGGAAATGCCATTAAAGGATATTGGATAACTCTTGGAGTATTAATTGGTTATATGATATTACTGTGGATTGTGTGGCGCGCGGTTGGATTTATTAAGTTTAAAAAACCAACAATATAGCATTAAATAGATAATTAAATAAGAAGCGTACCCGGGACTGGACTTGAACCAGCACCTCCCAAAGGAGACTAGACCCTGAATCTAGCGCGTCTACCAATTCCGCCACCCGGGCATCTAAAATAACCACAAAAGTTACATTTTTATTCCTTCGATGGGCAAGGAATAACCCCTTGAATTGAGAATAACTTAACTCGTACTTTTCACGATAAGTATTTGCCATGAAAGAAAAGATAATAGCCACTAACCGGAAAGCCTATCATGAATTTTTCATACTAGAAAAATATGAAGCAGGTATCGAATTATTAGGAAGCGAAGTTAAAAGTCTGCGTGAAGGCAGTGGTAATCTCAAAGAAGGCTATGTTGTTATTCGTGAAGGAAATGCTATTTTGATTGGTGTACATATTAGTCCATATTCACATACGGGATTTCAAGGACATGACCCAGTACGGGATAGACAATTGCTTTTAAACAAAAAAGAAATCATAAAACTCTTAAAAAAAGTATCTGAAAAAGGATTAACACTTATACCTTTACAGATGTATTTTAAAAATGGTTTGGTTAAAGTTGAAATTGGACTTGCAAGAGGCAAACATCATTATGATAAAAAGGATTCAATCAAAAAACGTGATATTAAACGAGAAACCGAGAGAGAAGTGAGAAAGCGCTAATGGAATTTATATCAGTAAAAGAGCAATTAAATATTATTAATAGAGGTACGGAAGAAATATTACCGGAACATGAACTAGTAAGTAAACTTGAACAATCGTATAAATCTGGTAAACCGTTGATTGTAAAGCTTGGTTGTGATCCGAGTACTCCCGATCTGCATATTGGTCATGGGGTTGTATTGCGTAAATTGCGTCATTTTCAGGATTTGGGACATCAAGCAGTTTTAGTAATTGGAGATTTTACGGGTATGATCGGCGATCCATCCGGCCGGAACAAAACACGCCCAGTATTGACTTTAGAAGATGTTAAAAAGAATGCCCAAACATACATTGACCAAGCTAAAGTAATACTTGATATAAATAAATTAAAAGTAGTATATAATTCCACTTGGTTAGATGCAATGAAGTTCAGTGACGTTGTAAAATTAGCAAGCAAGTATACGGTCGCTCGGATGTTAGAACGGGATGATTTTACTAAAAGATATAAAGATGAAATACCAATTTCTATACATGAATTTTTGTATCCATTAGCACAAGGAATGGATTCGGTTGAATTAAAAGCAGATGTTGAACTTGGAGGTACAGATCAAAAATTTAATTTATTGGTTGGGCGTGATCTACAACGTGAAAGTGGACAAGAACCACAAGTTATTATAACAGTGCCATTATTAGAAGGTACAGATGGTGTTGAGAAAATGTCCAAATCATATGGTAACCATATCTCATTACAAGACGCACCGGAAGAGATGTATGGTAAGACATTATCAATTCCTGATGATATGATAGTCAAATACTTTTTATTAGGAGCTGATGAAGAATTATCAAAAATTAAGCAAGTAGAATCTAAATTGGCTAAAGGGGAGAATCCTCGCGATCTAAAACGTGAACTCGCTCGTGCAATTGTCCAAAAATACTATGATAAAAATGCATCGTTTGAAGCGGAAAAACATTTTGATAAAATTCACTTAGATAAAGACATACCTGATGAAATACCCGAGTACATATTAAAAACAGAGATGTTATTGGTCGATATAATTGCCGATGCGGAATTAACAGCAAGCAAGGGTGAAGCACGGCGCTTGATCAAGCAAAATGCGGTAAAGATCGAAGACGAAACAATCACTGATATAAATTATGCGGTTCAACTAAAAGCAAAAGATGTTGTGATTAAAGTAGGCAAACGCCGTTTTCTTAGAATAATTGGGAAATAATATTTAATTGGCTAACCGAAAACACAGATTTCCGCGACCTAAATTCCCCAAACGGACTCTGAACCAAATGATAATTAACTTTATCATGTTTTGGAAGAATTATATTTTTCAAAGTTTAGCTGCTACTATAGCTACATTAATTATCCTGATTGTTTTGAATTTAGAGAATGCGGTGGTAGTGGCATCAATTGCTGCATCGATATTCATCGTATTTACCATGCCGAATGCTATTTCAGCACGTAAACGAGCAATACTTGGTGGGCATTGGATAGGACTTACTTTAGGTTCTTTTTGGGCAATAATTCCCACTCCTTACCATTTCATGTCTATAATAGTGCTATCACTTGCGGTAGGAACTACTATGTTTATAATGGTTGTTTTTGATATGGAACATCCACCTGCTGCCGGCACTGCGCTTGGAGTAGCAATTACAGGTTTTTCATGGGGAGTAGGAATTGCAGTTATAACTAGCACAATTATTCTTGTAATCATTCAAAGAATATTCAAACCATATTTAAAGGATTTGGTGTAAACTATATTCAGGTTAACACTAGAACACAATTTGAGAAGTGGCTTGATTTAAGTAATGAACAATAACAATTTGCAAGTGAAAAGTTAGTAAACAAAAATTCTTATTGAGAATACTTGATGACCCTTATTAATGATAGATTGATGTATCGTCGGCAATTTTTCTTAGGACCGAAATATATTGAAGAACTTGCTGATTGGAAACATACTCAATTGAATTCAAAATATTTTATAACGTCACATCCCGATTTGGCTTTAAATATCGCAAGTTTAGGAAAAACTAGTTTGATATTGCTTGGGTTTATATTCGATCCGGATAACCCATCATTTGGAAATATTGAAATCCTCAATGAACTCTTGCTAAAAGGGAACAACTTCGAAGATGTTATTGAAAATACGGAACGATATAGCGGTAGATGGGTGCTAATTCATTCGATCGGAAATGAAATTAATTTATTTACTGATGCTTGTGGTGCTCGATCTGTGTTTTATTATTTTAACAATGAAGTTGCATGGTGTAGTTCACAGCCTCATACTTTAGCAAATTTATTAGACGTAAAATATAGAGATGATAAGGAATTCCTCGAGTTTATTAATTCGAAGGCGTTTGATAAGAATGAAAGAACGTTATTTGGGGAAGATACACTTTTTAAGGAAGTTTATCATCTGTTGCCAAATCATTATTTATCAATTAGTGAAAAATGTGTTAAGAGATATTGGCCCTATAAAGCTTCAAAGCAATTAAATGTGGAACAAGCGATAAAAGTGGTCGCCCCAATGCTAAAAGGATTATATCAATCAGCTAATAATAGATATAAACTAATACAACCAGTAACCTCTGGTAGAGATACAAGGCTGCTCCTAGCAGCTAGCAAAGACGTTCGGGCTAATGTTTACTATTTTATTCAAAAATTTAACAAATTACGATGGTATAGTAAGGATATACGACTTCCCAATAAGTTGCTAAAATACTTAGGACTTGAGTTTCATGTAATAAAATGTAGCGAATATGATTTGGAATTTGATAAATATCTTAGAAAAAATGTTTACATGCTTCAATCAGAAAGTAAAAAAATACTGCTTTATAATTTCTTTCAAAATTATCAAGATTGTCTGAATGTTTCCGGAAATTACACTGGGATATATAGACCATTCAAATGGCAGGTTTTTGCCCCACTTAAAACTCCCCTGATAAATCGAACTTTTGGAAGATATTTTAGAAAAAATAAATACGTAGTTGATTATGTTAAAAACTGGGAGAATGAGTATTATGCTAAATTGTCCAAATATAAATATCCTATAATTGATGTTTTCTATTGGGAGAATAAAGCAGCCAATTGGGTGTCGATGTTTTTAAATGAATTGGATATTTCTAACGAGGAATGGTGTCCATTAAATAACAGAAAAATACTAGAGACTATTTTATCAATTGACCCTGCTATTAGGATTAATGAGAACTTTCAACAGCAAATTGTTGAATATTTATGGCAGGATGTGTTACATGAGCCATTAGCAAAGGTTGGCGAAGATAATCAATTTAAAATCCATTATAAAAAAATAATTTATAAATTACTCCAAGGATTTGGTTTATTGAATTTTGTAAAAAGATTTTACAATAAGCACTATATCGTCTAATATTAATTTAAACCACAAAAAATGCAGTTAGATTATTTGATAAAATTTGGTTGGCATAAACTTGAACCAGTTAAGTGTTTAATTTAGATAGTTACAGTATTATAGCTATCAAGGTGGAATGGATATGAGGTATTCGACCATTTGTTTTCTGTTGGCAATTACCTTTCAATTTCCTGCACAGTACATAAGTAATAAATTAAAAGGAATTAACTTCTTTGTAACTTAGTTATACAGAATGACATCATGGTAAGATGAAAGAAATAGTAATCGAAATACGTGATTTTCTTAAAGCTGATTTTAATATCTACGCCTATTTATACACTTTTCTATTTTTAGCTATCGCAATTTATATTAATTATAAATATAATTTTGAAATAGCATATATCGATAAATTTTATACTAAACCGATTAGCTCATTAATATATCCGCTCTATTACCTGTTGCCTTATTACATAATTCTAATCCCTGTACTATTCATTAAGAAACAGCAGTATAAACTTCTTCAATCTGAATTTTGGGTAAAAAGCATAGTATTTATCGGGACATTTGGAGTTTTGGTTTCTTTTTGGCAATACAGACTACTTTTCAATTATTCGCAATTAACCACGGGTGAAAGAGAGTTTATCAAACAAATGGTTTTCAATCTGAAACGGATCTTACCTTTTCTAATCATTTTTTATGGTGTGAAAAGAAAATATGACAAAGATGATAATTATCTATTTGGATTGAGGATTAGGGGAATGAGCTATAAACCATTCTTTGTAATGCTTATCCTAATGGTTCCACTCATCGCTATTGCGTCCTATATGCCTGATTTTCAGAAGGCTTATCCTCAATATAAATTTTGGCTATATGATGGAGCATTTGGACTGACACCAATTCAAGCAGCCGGAGTATTTGAGTTTGTCTACGGATTAGATTTTGCCAGTATCGAATTATTATACAGAGGGGCATTAGTCGTTGGAATGGCAAGAGTGTTGGGGCGTGAAGCCGTTTTGCCAATGGCGGGGGCATACGTAATATTACATTTTGGTAAACCATTAGGAGAAGCTATTAGTTCATTTTTTGGTGGCTTTATTTTAGGTGTTCATGCTTTGGAAAAAAAGAATATTTTCGGTGGGATTATTATCCATGTTGGAATTGCCTATTTAATGGAAATAGCAGCAATTTGGCAATATTATCATAATTTGAACTAAATATCATTTAATACTTCTCCCGTATCCAAAATAATGTAATTTCTAAAACTGATTTCCGTAAAATATTGGATTTACTATGAGCATAATTAACTTCCTGCAATCATTCCAAAACGATTGGCTTACAAGCTTTTTTAAATTCTTTACCTTTTTTGGTGATAAAGAATTTTACATAATGGTCTTACCGCTGTTCTTTTGGTTGTGGGATAAGGATAAAGCGCTAAAACTGCTATTCATTTTACTACCTTCCTTACTGCTCAATTTCTATTTAAAAGAGATATTTCACACCGCAAGGCCCGTAGGCGTAGCCTTAATTGAGCAGGGCGGGTTTGCCTTTCCAAGCGGTCATGCGCAGGGTACTGTAACCTTATGGCTCATGTTGGCTCTGCTTCTACGCAAAAAGTGGTTGAACTCCCTTTCCATCATCATGATAATTTTAGTCCCGCTATCACGATTATACCTCGGCGTCCATTATCCCGTAGATATACTTGGTGGATTGCTGATTGGAGCATTCCTTGTACTAATTTATGATAAATACTTATTCGATAATTTAAAAGAATATCTTTCCGCTAAAACAGCGATTGGCAAAACGGCCATTCTTACGATACTTGTACTTTTCTTTATTATCCTCTATCCCGCCGATGATGCGATAACCATCCTAGCAGTTATGTGGGGATTTGGAATGGTAATTATATTCTCCAATGTATTTGATGCAGTTCTGCCTAACGGAATCCTTTGGAAATTATTAATGTTGATAGTTGGAGTAATAGGAGTCCTGCTAATTTGGAAAGGATTGAAAGTAGTTCTGCCTTCTAGTGAATTAGGAAGATTCATCCGCTATGGATTAATTGGACTGTGGACAGGATATTTGCCAGTGTTATTGAAGGACAGGAAGGTAAAAAGTTAATTAGTCTTTTCTAACAATTACCTAAGTCATTTAATTTAAACTCACAAAATCATGAGTAATATTACAATAGTATTCATTTTTATAATCATTGTAGCAGCTTTCATTTGGATAAACGAGAACCATTCAAAGTGGCGCAAATGGAAAAAACCTGCTGATAAATTCTCAACCGATTGGCGTAAAATACTAACTCAAAAGGTTGCTTACTATAATAATTTAAGCGGTGAGGAAAAACCTCGTTTTGAGTATAAGATACAGGAATTTCTTAATAATATCCGTATTACCGGAATCAGCACAACTGTAAATGATACTGATAGATTGTTGATTGCCGCGAGTGCAATAATTCCAATATTTGCATTCCCTGATTGGCAATATATCAATTTAAAAGAAGTGCTAGTGTATCCCAATCAATTCGATGAAGATTTCCAAACAGAGGGAAGTGAAAGACGTATTCTCGGAATGGTAGGTACGGGCTACATGAATGGTAAAATGATACTTTCTAAGCGTGCTCTCCGTTATGGATTTGATAATGAATCTGATAAAAAGAATACAGCCATTCATGAGTTTGTTCATTTAGTAGACAAGGCAGATGGAAATATCGATGGAATTCCTACTGCATTACTTGAGAAGCAGTACACAATTCCTTGGATTGACCTTATTCAGCATAAGATTGATGAGATTTATGAAGGTAAATCAGATATCAATCCGTATGGTGCTACAAATAAATCAGAATTCTTTGCAGTTATAAGTGAATATTTCTTCGAACGACCCAAATTGCTGAAAGCAAAACATCCTAAATTATATGGATTATTGGAAGAAATATTTAATCAGGAAATGACCTCTAAGGTATTAAAAAAGAAGAATAAGGATATTGGCAGGAATGACCCATGCCCCTGTGGAAGTGGAGAAAAATTCAAAAGATGCTGCGGAAAAGTACATTTTAGATAATTTAATATAGTATCTAATATGGGCATATGCTTAATATTAGATATGCCAAAACATCAAAATAATTCTGTTGGACGTCCTCAAAAATGCAGATTTGTAAAAAAATCACCGCTTTGTACCTATTATAAACCTATCGGGATACCGCTGATTGATTTGGATGATATATCGGTAACTGTGGATGAGTTAGAAGCGATTCGGTTAGCTGATTATAAAGGTTTATATCATGTAAACGCTGCAGAAACAATGGGTGTTTCTCGTCAAACATTTGGAAGGATCCTAGATCTTCAGCACATAAAAAAATAAGTGATGGGATTATTAATGGCAAAGCCATAAAAATTGAGGGTGGTAATTATAATATTTATGCAAAAGGAATTTTAGAAATGAACGATAAAAATAAACAAGGGACTAGGTAATGGAGGGAGATTGTATATGCCCCAAATGCGAAACAATCTATCAATCACAACAGAGGTATACCATGCCATGAATCAAAATGTCCAAAGTGTGAATCAAAAATGCTTAGAGTGGGTTCTGAACATTATAAGAAATGGGTAAGAGCCAATAAAAGAAATATAAAATTAAAGGAGATTTATAATGGATAATGGAAGAATAGCAGTGCCTTCGAACGGGAAGGCGGATTGATAGTATTCGATCTGAACATTTTGGTCATTGTGATGTATTTACATTAATTGATGTGGAAAACGGTAAGATTAAGAATGAATCCGTAATTTCTAATCAAGAACATGGTCATGGTGGTTGTATGGTACCAGTTAATCTACTTGCCAAACAAAATGTTAATGCCATAGTCGTCGGTGGAATTGGAAGACGTCCACTCGCAGGATTTGGAGAAGCTGGAATAAAAGTATATTTTGATTCAGTCTAGTCCGAATGTTAAAACTGTTGTAGAAAATTTAATTGCAAATAAATTAGAAAAAATCTCACTAGATCAAACATGTGGTGGTGGTGGTAATTGTCACTAATAATTATTTCAGTTTGAAAACATCTGCTATTTTATAAATTGTGTCGCAGGTCTAAACTTCCGCCCAATTCCATATTATACTTATATTCATAATAACAAACACAATAATTATGAATAAAGATAAAAGTACCTTCAAATCATACGTTCCTGCTTCAGAAAGTCCGCTTGAATTCACTTTAAAAGCAGTAATTACAGGTATAATCTTTGGAATACTATTTGGTGCAGCAAATGCCTACCTAGGTCTACGTGCCGGATTAACAATTTCAACATCAATTCCGGTGGCGGTTATGACTGTTGCAGCCTTTAGAGCGTTGCAGGCAATCGGTAAAAAGGGAACCATTCTGGAAGCAAATATTTCTCAAACGGTAGGTTCTGCGTCAAGTTCGCTTGCGAGTGGTGTGATATTTACGTTACCTGCTCTATTTCTATGGGGATTCGATCCGTCCTTAGTACAAATGACACTTATTAGCGATGTTCGGTGGTATGCTTGGAATATTATTCATGATTCCGCTAAGGCGATTCTTGATCGAACGTGAACACGGTAATTTGCCATATCCGGAAGGGACTGCCTGTGCCCAAGTATTAATCGCTAGCGAAGTTGGTGGCAGCCGTGCTAAAAATGTTTTCTATGGACTTGGTGCTGGAGCGTTATTCAAATTTATTTTTAGCTGGTTGAAACTTTTTCCTGATGCTGTTCATTTTAAAATTCCATTTCTAAGAAAAGGTGAATTAGCTGTTGATATGTCTGCAGCTTTATTTGGTGTGGGATATATTCTAGGTCCTCGAATAGCAACAATAATGGTAGGTGGGAGTTTATTATCGTGGTTAGTCATAATTCCAGTCCTTGCTTATTGGGGAACTGGACAAATAGTACCATTATATCCTGAAACTTCACTATTAATTAATGACATGAGCGCAAGTTTAATTTGGACGCGCTATGTAAGATATATTGGAGCCGGAGCGGTAGCGGCCGGTGGAATTATTACTTTAATAAAAAGTATTCCAACTATGTTAGAAAGTTTTAAAATTGGAGCAAAACAGTTTAAAGACAGACTTGATAATGCATCAATCAAAATTCCCCGAACAAGTCAAGACTTGCCGCTGCAATATGTACTGTATGGTGTAATATTTATTATTATAGGAATGACTGTTGTACCTTATGTTTTTGGACCAATTACAAACATAGGGATGAAACTGATTGGAGCAATCCTAATTGTGATATTTGCATTCTTTTTTGTAACTGTATCATCAAGAATAGTTGGACTTGTGGGAGTTACTTCAAATCCGACTTCAGGCATGACAATCGCAACATTACTAGGCACGAGTGCCATATTTCTTGCTTTAGGTTGGACTGGTGATATCGGTAAAACTGCTGCAATAACCGTTGGTTGCGTAGTTGCAATTGCGGCATCGATTGCTGGTGATACATCGCAAGATTTAAAGACCGGATTTTTACTTGGGGCTACGCCTAAAAAAGCAACAAATTGGAGAACTCTTAGGCGCATTTACATCGGCAACTTTTGTTTGTATATCAGTAATACTACTGGATAAAGCGTACGGATTTGGTACAGCAGAATTACCTGCCCCTCAAGCAACTCTAATGAAATTAGTGATTGAAGGTGTGCTCGATAATGCTTTACCATGGACATTAGTCGGGATTGGAGTACTGATCGCACTCGGTGCTGAATTATTCAAAATTCCGAGTTTGCCCTTTGCTGTTGGTGTTTATTTACCCGTGGCAACAATGATGACGGTATTCTTAGGCGGGTTGCTTAGATATTTTATGGAAAAGACCTCGAAATCTGAAAAAGAAAAAGATAAGCGTCGTGAAAGAGGAATATTGTTCGGCTCCGGTTTAGTCGGAGGTGAGGGATTATTGGGGGTTGCAATTGCCGGTGTAGCCTTTTATTATGGCAGTGCACCACGTGGAATTGGCGAGGAATGGGCAGGTGTCTGGGCACCATTATTTGGGTTAATGGCTTTTGGAGTTTTGGCGTACATTTTTGTTAATCGAATAAAATCAAAATAATAGATTAAATGATGGATGAGAATTCCATTAGAGCGATAATTCATTTAGACCTTGATGCATTTTTCTGTTCTGTAGAGGTATTAAAAAATCCTAAGCTTAGCGGCAAACCGATAGTTGTTGGAGGGCAACCTGATCAACGTGGAGTTGTGGCTGCGGCATCGTATCCTGCTCGTAAATTCGGAATTCATTCCGCTATGCCGATGAGTAGAGCAGCGAGGTTATGCAAAGATCTGATAATACTTCCTCCAAATTTTAAATCATATAAAACTTATTCCACAATAGTGATGAAAATATTGGAGCAGGAAGCTGAGTTAGTTGAGCAAATAAGTGTTGACGAAGCATTTATGGATGTTACATCACGAATTAATAAATGGGAAGATGCAATTACCATTGCAAAAAAGATACAGAATAATATTTCGGTAAATATTGGACTATCATGTTCTCTTGGCGTCGCGACCAACAAAATGATAGCAAAAATTGCTTCTGATTTGGATAAACCAAATGGATTGACTGTCGTGCCGCCCGGTGAGGAAAAATCATTTCTTTTCCCTATGAATCCACAAAAAATATCCGGAATTGGTCCAAAAATAGCAGAAATATTATCTAAAATGAATGTCAGTACCATTAGAGATTTGTCCAAAATCCCACAAAATATATTAGAAGCAAAATTTGGAAAAATTGGGATTGTTATGGCTCAATGGGCAAAGGGTATTGACAATCGACCGGTGCAAGTATCAAGAGAAGTAAAATCGATAAGTAATGAGCGAACTTTTGCAAAAGATATTAGTTCAAAGAATGAATTGATAATGGTATTAACACAATTATGTGAAAAAGTTGTCAACAGATTGATTGATCAAAAACTAAAGGGCAAAAGAGTATTTATAAAATTAAGGTATTATGATTTTGACACGCACACAAGTCAAAAATCGTTATTGGAATCGACTGATTCAATTGATATTATCACTAATATTGCAAAGGAATTATTTACTTTTGCCTGGACTGACAAAAAACCGATCAGATTACTTGGAATTGGAGTAAGTAATTTTAAAAATGAAGTAAAATCGCAGGTTGAGTTGTTCTAAATATGAAAAATCGAATTATTTTTTCCACTGATCCAAATTATTCTGCTGAAGAGGGAAACAATATTAATGATACTATAAATCCTGATGCTCAGAATCTTAGAATTTGGTTAGAAAAACGACCGGGAAATAAAGTTGTTAGTATCATACGTGGTTTTGTTGGAACTGATAATGATTTAAAAGAGTTAAGTAAAGTGTTGAAAAAACAATGTGGAGTTGGTGGAACTGTAAAAGAAGGGGAAATCAATATTCAAACAAAAGATAGACAAAAATTGTTGCAAATTCTCAATGAAATGGGTTATTTTGCAAAATTGAGCGGCGGGTAAAATTTTATAATAGTTATAAAAGGACACTAAGATGAAGCTAAAAACATTTTTTATTTTGATATTATTAGCACTTTCGTCTTTGGCATTTTCTAAAGTTGGAGAAGAGAAAAGTGTGACATTTATTGTCACCGGTAATGTTAGAGCCGAACCAAATTTATGTGGATGAAAATCCAGTCAAATGGGCGGTCTGTCCAGAAAATCAACATATATAAAGTCCTTAAAAAGTAATAAAATAAATCCAATTATTTTGGATGCAGGCGATGCGCTATTTGCTAGTCCACAGTATCCAACGAAATCTCTGCCCAGAGAAAAATATAAAGCAAAAGCATTTTTACAAGCATTCGATGAAGTCGGTTGTGATGCAATAAATATCGGCGAATTTGATCTCGCCGCAGGGTACAAATTTTTAAAATCTTTGGAGAAAAATTCAACTTCACCATTTATTTCTGCAAACTTACGAGAAAAAGTAACCGGCAATTTGGCATTTAAACCATATGTTCTAATTGAAAGGAATGGGTTAAAAATTGGTGTTATTGGTGTAACTGATCATATACCAAGCACTGAAGGAGATTTAATAAAAGATAATTATTTGAAAACCGGCCAAAAGATGATTAGTAAACTGAAAATAGAAGTCGATATTATAATAATGATGGTCAATGGAGATATAAGTAAAAAAGATGCAATATTAGAATCTTTCAAAGATGCAGATTACGTATTTCTTAGTAGATCTGTAAGTAATACACGTATCACTGCTCCTCAGGAAGATGAACACCCTATTTTCTATACTTTTGGCATTAATGGTAAATACTTAGCAGAAATAAAAACCACAGTAAAAGATAATAATAAATCAATAATAGACGTGTCATCGGATGAAACTAATTTATCAAATATTAAACGACAATTGTCTATACTTAAAGCGACAGAAGGTAAGCAAACAGTAGCAGAAAAATATGCTAATAATCCTCAAGTTCTTACACAAATTGAATTTTTTGAAAAACGAGCAATAGAATTGGAGAATAGTCTTAGTAAGGTAGTGAATAAAAGCGAAATTAATCTTATAGCTCTGCCGTTAAATATGGATTATGATACAAAAATACAATCGTTTATAGATAAGGAATTGGGAAAAGCTAAAAAACTTTAAAAGATAGATTTTCTGTTCATAATAATCAAAATGATTTGAATAAAACATCTTTTTAGCTTTACATTTCGCCGCTATTTTTTAATAAAGTTTTGGATATTTATGCGGGAGTAGCTCAGTGGTAGAGCCCCACGTTGCCAACGTGGTTGTCGCGAGTTCGACCCTCGTCTCCCGCTCGGATCAAAAAGCTGCCGAAGGCGGCTTTTTTTTTGACAACATTTTACTGAAATTATTGTCATATAAACTAAACCATTTAAAGAGGATACTAATGAGATCAAAACACATTGCATTTTTATTTATAATTGTATTAATCCTAAATGTCGTAACGGTATTAGCGCAAAGCGATATCCCACAGCGTGAGGATATCGACACCGAATATAAATGGAATCTTGAAGATATCTATTCAAGTATCGATGCATGGGAAGCAGATTATAATTTTATTGTTAATAATCTTGCTAAATTTAATTATTACAATGGAAGATTAGGAAAATCTGGAAAGGAAATCTTAAATTATTTTAAACTCAATGAAGAGACTTCAATAGCATTTTGGAACCTTTATGTTTACTCACATTTGCAGAAGGATTCGGATACTAGAGACTCAGAATTTCAAGCTTTAGCGGATAGAGCAGGAGCATTGTATACTAAATATGGAGAAGCTACTGCATTTGTTGAACCGGAATTACAAAAACTCTCTGAGAAACAGATCAAGAAATTCATTTCAAAAACAAAAGGATTAGAAATATATCAACATTATTTTGATAATTTAGTAAGACAAAGAGCACATACCTTATCTGAGAAAGAAGAGAATTTGCTAGCAATGGCTGGTGATCTTTACCAAGGTCCACAAAGTATTTATAATTCATTAACAATGACGGACTTGGTATTTCCAAAAATTATTAATGATGAGGGAGATTCTGTAAGATTGACTCGTGGAAGATATGCTTTATTTCTATTATCTAAAGATCGAGAATTGCGGAAGAGAGCATTTTTAGCTCGCAATAAAGCGTATGAACAAATTATTAATACAAATGCGAAGGTATTTGATTCTTCACTTAAAAAAGATCTTTTCTTAACTAGAGCACGAAATTATAATAGTACCCTTGAAAGAACTTTGAGTTATGACAATATACCTGTTGAGGTATATAATAATCTAATAAAAACAGTATTTAACCACGCCGGAAGCCTTAATAGATACATGGAATTGCGTAAAAAGGTACTTGGGTTAGACGAAATACACTTATATGACACATCCGTGCCAATTGTGGAAGATGTTGATGTTAAAGTACCATATGAAGAAGCAAAAGAGATTTTAGCTAAAGCTTTTGCGCCGCTCGGTGAAGAATATGTAAATACCGTTCAAAAAGCTCTCAACTCTAGATGGATAGATGTTTACGAAACTGAAGGAAAGACAGCAGGAGCATACTCATGGGGAACCTACTCTTCGCATCCCTATATGCTTATGAATTACAATGGTACAATGGATCATATGTTTACTTTAGCTCATGAGTTAGGTCATGCGATGCATAGTCATTATTCAAATCAAAATCAACCTTTTGCTACTGCAGATTATCCTTTATTTTTAGCTGAAGTGGCTTCTACATTTAATGAGAACCTGCTTCTTAATTATTTAATGAAGAACACAGATGATGAAAATCAAAAACTTGCGTTAATTGATCAATGGATAGATAACTTTATTGGAACAGTTATCACTCAAGTGAGGTTTGCGGAATTTGAGCAAGCAGCTCACAAAATGGTTCAGGATGGTATTCCAGTCACAGCGGAATCTTTAAATAAAGTCGTGCTTGATTTTGATCAGAAATGGTATGGCGAATCCACTGTAGTTGGAGATGGTTATGAACTAACCTGGGGAAGAATTCCACATTATTATCGCGCGTTTTACGTTTATAAATATGCAACAAGCTTTTGCGCATCAACTGCATTGGCAAAACGTGTAATTGATGGAGAAGAAGGGGCAATAGAAAAATATATGACATTCCTAAAATCTGGAGGAAGTGATTACCCAATTGAGATATTGAAAAAAGCAGGTGTCGATATGTCATCACCTGAACCAGTGGAGCAAGCCATGCAATTGTTTGATAGTTTAGTAATTCAAATGGAGGAATTATTGCTCAATCAATAATTCTCATAATTGATATTTAAGAATATATAAAAAGGGTTGAAATATCAGCCCTTTTTATTTTGTATTAGATAAATCTAATTCCTTAAAGAATATTTTAGCAATTTCATTGGCAGTTTCATCATCAGAGAAGCTGTCAGATTTTAATGCTTTCCAAGCTTCTAATACTTTTTCTAGATCCTCCTCAGTATTAAATATTTCATCAAGTATAGGAGCAGGGACATCAAAATCACGTAATCGTTCATAAATATTTATTTTTTCTAAATCCATAATAAAAAATACTGTTATTTAGAATAAAATAAAACATATTATTCATGAGATAAAATACATTTTGTATGATTGAATTGGTTAAAAATACTATTTAACTTCAAGGTCGTTTTATTGGTTATTTAATAATATTGGCGTCGTACCCAAGTGGTCCAAGGGAGCAGTTTGCAAAACTGTCATTCGCCGGTTCGAATCCGGCCGACGCCTCGATTTTGCCCGGGTGGTGGAATTGGTAGACACAAGGGACTTAAAATCCCTCGGATGATGAGTCCGTGCCGGTTCGAGTCCGGCCCCGGGTACTACCGTAAGTTATTGATATATATACAGGTAGAGAGTAGAAGGGAAGTGTAAAAACTTCCCTTTTTCATTTTTCCAATTTGGCCAAAATATGCCATAAATATGCCATTAAATGACATGTTTGTGGTGTAACCGCAGGTAAAGGAAAAACAAAGGACTTTTTCCATTTAGTTATAATTCGAGTCTCTGCGCTAGACTGTCATATATTTCATTCAAGCCAATGAACTTTTACTCTCAATATCTGCAAAAAGATTACGTTCTGAAAGACAGTTGTCTGTAAGTGCTGATATTGTTGACTGTTGGTTGGAATTATAATACTTTAGTTGTTCTGATCTAAAAGCGCTTACATTATTGATACTTTATTGGAATATAAGTCTAAGGTGACAGTTAATATAATGTCACGTTTTATAAACGGTCTTTTATAAAGGCATATATATAGAATACCTAATTGGGTTGTATTCCCTGATAATCTAACATTTAATACTATTAATGTTTTCTGTAATTTTGCTTAGTCGATAATCAATTTTTTATTTAAAAGGATATAAAGTAATGAAAAACCTTCTATCATCCCCAGTCCATTTTCCCTGTGGTGTCCACATGAAAAACAAGTTCATGCTGGCACCGATGACCAATACGCAAAGTCATGAGGACGGAACACTCTCTAGACGACGAATACCGTTGGCTAACAATGAGAGCCAAGGGTGAATTCGGATTGACAATGACATGTGCCTCGCACGTTCAGGAAATCGGCAAGGGTTTTCCAGGACAATTGGGAATCTTCTCCGATGATCACATTGAGGGTCATCTGAGGCTGAGTGCAGGCATTAAAGCGCAGGGCAGCGTAGCAGTCATACAATTACACCATGCGGGCATGCGGTCTCCCAAAGAACTTATTGGCGAAAAACCAATTTGTCCATCAGATAATGTGAAGCATGGCGCACGAGGAATGTCTCTAGCTGAAGTCAAACAACTGAGAGCTGATTTTGTTGCTGCAGCGGTAAGAGCAAAAGAAAGCGGTTATGATGGTGTGGAAATTCATGGAGCCCATGGCTATATACTGACTCAATTTCTTAGTAGCGATATCAACAACAGAACAGACGAATACGGCGGAAATCTTAAAAACCGTTCACGATTGCTATTTGAGATTGTCAATGCCATAAGAGAAAAATGCGGTTCAGAATTTCTATTGGGAGTTAGGCTTTCACCCGAAAGATTTGGAATGAAGTTAAGTGAGGCGAAAAAAATAACTCAGCGCTTTATTGATGAAGGGAAAATCGACTTCTTGGACATCTCTCTTTGGGATGTTTTTAAGTTCCCTGAGGAAGAGGAATACAAAAATCATAGCTTATTGGAACATTTTACCAATACTCGATAGAGGCAGCGTAAAACTAACTGTTGCCGGAAATATCAAAACCGGACATGATGTGAAAAAAGTGCTGGAGGCTGGTGCTGATTTCGTTAGTATTGGTCGTGCTGCTATTCTTCACCATGACTTCCCTAAACGAGTTATAAATGACTTAGACTTTACTCCCATCGAAACACCTGTCTCCATAGACTACTTGCGCAATGAAGGATTGGGAGAAAACTTTATTAAGTATATGCAGCGCTGGGACGGTTTTGTAGCAGTTGATAATTGAGTTTAATCTTCATTAGGTAATTCATACGAGCAATTTGTTCTAAGTCACATTTTAGTCACGATTATTTCGAGCCTGATTTACGCGTAATGTGTAATTGGGCCATAAGCCCAACTAACTACAAATTCTCTATATAACTAATGCTATTTAGACTATAAATAGATTGATGTGTAGTTCCAAAAAGGTTGAAAGGTGCTTAGTTATGGTACTTTGATTTTGGGATGAGTTTTGGTACTAATATTTAGCCAAAATGGGATCGATTCTTATGTCAACGGTAGAAGTACCAAAAATGATGGGTTTTGATACGCTTTCTGTTGGGGCAAAACTGCTTCAAAAATATCTCTCGACGAGAGAATTGCTATCTAAAGCTGTATTTACGAGTACAGCGCCAACTATATTAGATTTTCTAGTGATAGTAAGATTTTTCATAGCATTCATTGTTTCATATAGAACTGAAAATAACCATAAAACATGCCGTACAGTCATATTGGCATACATTAATATTTTTGTGTACCAAATTGTCTTAAAATATAGTGTGGCATACTTAATGATTATGTTTAAATGACTTATATTTAGTTTATTTTGAGGAAAATTAAATGAATCAAGCACAGCAAATGAATCCTGAACAGGGAATAAACGCCATTGAAAAATATGGTGTAAATCTTACGCAACTTGCTAAAGAGGGCAAAATTGACCCGGTAATAGGCAGGGAGGATGAGATTCGCCGTATCATACAAATTTTGTCGCGCCGCAGGAAGAATAATCCTGTATTAATTGGCGAACCCGGTACTGGAAAAACCACGGTAATTGAAGGTCTCGCGAAACGAATTGTGGAGGGTGATGTACCTGAGAATATTAAGAATAAAGAATTAATTGCTCTTGATCTAAGTGCGATGGTCGCTGGAGCGATGTACCGCGGACAGTTTGAAGAGCGATTGAAGAATTTTGTTAAGCAGGTAGTGGAAGCGAATGGAGAAATAATTGTTTTTATTGACGAATTGCACATGATCGTAGGTGCCGGCGGAGCAGAAGGACAGATGGATGTATCCAATATGATTAAACCCGAGTTAGCTCGTGGCACTATGAAAGTAGTTGGCGCCACAACTCTCGGTGAATATCAAAAATATATTGAAAAAGATGCAGCATTAGAGCGTCGATTTCAACAAGTTTACATCGATGAACCAAGTATCGAAGACACTATAACAATTTTACGTGGTATAAAAGATAAGTATGATGTACATCACGGTTTGCATATTCGAGATTCTGCATTAATTGCAGCTGCTACATTATCAGATCGATATATATCAGGTAGGTTTTTACCAGACAAAGCTGTGGATTTAATGGATGAAGCCGCAGCAAAGATTCGTATGGAAATGAACTCAGCACCTGCTGAAATTGATGATGCAAGACGTAAGCTAATACAATTGGAAGTAGAACGTGAAGCATTAAAAAAAGAGAAAGATAAACGTTCCAAAGAGCGCTTGGAATGTAGTAAAGACTGAAATTAAATCGTCTGAGATCTGAACAATTATCTGAGCCTAATTAAAATATGGAACGATGAGAAATCAATTGTTGTCTGAAATTCAATCCATTAAAAGAAAAATTAGATTAGCTTAAACACTCAAGCAGAAGCATCACAACGTGAAGGAGATTATTCAACTGCCGCTAAGATCCAGTATAGTGAAATTCCTACTATTTGAAAAACAATTAGAGGCAAAAACCGCATATTGGAAAATAGCAAATTTTTAAAATTAGAAGTTGGAGTTGAAGATATTGCTGAAATAGTTTCCAAATGGACTGGTATTCCAGTTACTAAAATGCTTTCTGGTGAAAAAGAAAAATTGCTGCATCTAGAAGATGAATTGCAAAGACCGGTAGTTGGACAAGATGAAGCTGTACAGACGCGTATCGGATGTAATACGCATGTCAAAATTAGGAGTGACTGATCAGAATCGACCATTAGGTTCGTTTCTATTCGTGGGCAATACTGGAGTTGGTAAAACCGAACTTGGCAAAACTTTAGCAGAAACACTTTTTGATGATGAAAATGCACTTGTACGTATGGATATGAGTGAATACATGGAACAACATTCTATTTCCAAATTGATCGGTTCACCTCCAGGATATGTTGGCTATGACGAAGGTGGGCAATTAACTGAAAAAATTCGCAGTCGACCTTATGCTGTAATACTATTTGATGAGATTGAAAAAGCACATCCAAATGTATTAAATATCTTGTTACAGATTTTGGATGATGGTCGGTTAACCGATGCCAAAGGACGAACGGTAAATTTCAAAAATACGATAATTATAATGACTTCGAATATGGCACAAGGTGATTTAAGAAATCATTTGCGTCCGGAATTCATAAACCGTATCGATGAAATAATTATATTTAATGACTTGAAAGAAGATATAATTAAAAAAATAGTTGATATTCAGTTAGATAGAATCAATAAAAGATTAATTGAGCAGAATATTACTCTCAAAATAGATGAAAGTGTTAAAGATTATTTAATGAAAAATGGTTATGTTCCTGAGTATGGAGCCAGACCAATTAATCGCTTAATAAAACGTGAGATTTTGGCAAAGCTATCAAAGTATATGTTAGAACATCCTGATACAAATCAATATAAAGCAATTATTGAAGACGGACAGATTGCTATAAAATAAATTCCGATTTAGCTTTTTATGAAAAATGGGACACTATAAAATGTGTCCCATTTTTTAGGCAGACTTGCCTACACTATGCCTACATTAATCTGTAAGTGTTGATATTGTTGATACTTCTTCGGGCTCATTACCCAACTGTGATAGTTAACCATCAGCTATCTACCTAGTTAATCCATAATTATTTCAATTTTCCGGTATATGTACTGTGAACACCCCTAACACATTGTTAGGGGTTTTTGTTTAAAAAAGGAGTACATATGAACGATAAGATGAAGACCCTACAGGTCAAGAAGTACAATCATGACTATCCGGTAGTGCTTACCTATGACAAATGTAAAAGCGGAGAATCACAATATGGGCCGTGGAATCTGTATGGTGTTGAACATGATGGTGAAGCTCAAGGGCTGTTTGCTGATGATACATTACATCAGGAGCTCAAGAAGTATGGAAAGGGTGCCAAGCTAGTCATAGGCGTAATCAGGACGATAAGGGCCAATTAGAGTGGCAAGTAGTTCCGGCTAATGGCAGTGCACAACACCAACCAAAGCAGACAGTCTTGAAGTACCTAGATGATAGGACAGCTGATATACATAGACAAGTAGCCCTTAAAGATAGCAACAATGTCGATTGGCCAAAGCCTCAAGCCTTGGACATCTGAAGATCTTCCAGAGATCAAGATCAGAATGGATAAACTACTGCATATCCTAGATGGATCAAGAGAAAATGAGTTGCCCTTCTAGTGTTAGGGACTTTGTGGTAGGAATTGATTATGACAGTATAGAAGAAGATAAGGGACATATGACGATTAGAAGGAAGGTATCTATTCAAGAGTTAATAGAAGAGATCGGATCAATACTTCAAAATGGTTCACACTATCCGCAGTTCCCGCCTGAAGCCAATCCCTCAGTGACCTATGCTTGGGATCTGAATAACCAAGAAGATGGAGATTGCTATCATGAGATAATGACTGAACTAGAAAAGAACAACAGAAAGGAGGTGAAATACTAGTGTTTACTAGATATATAATAATAGTTATTAGAATAATATTACAGCTACGTAAGTAGTTATATAAAACAACCCCTTGGGGTTGTTTTTAGCTTATCAAACGCTACATGTAGAGTTTCATTTTAGGCGTTTATAGAGTATAACACTTGGATTGATCTTGATATAATTAACCTGTATTTATAGTATTTCCATCTAACATGACTAGCTATGATTATAAGGAATATTAGACCAGCAATAGCTAGTTGACCTTTCGCCGGCGGAGTTCTGTTATATATTCACATAATGCAATAACGATTTTTTAGGTATCACTTTTGGTAGCAATTAAATCCTATTAGTATTGAACAATATTGAATATTATAAAACCAAATCAACGGTTTTTAATAGAAAACTGCGAGTGAGTAATTTCATACTTGGAGGCTAAAAATGATCTTCCTAATCTGAGTGTGTCCAAACGGTGAGTTTTGAATAAACAATTATAAAGATAATCTAAGGTATTAATTGACGGTACTGTAACCCTCAGCTTTTACTTTAATTCTGTACAAACTTACACCAGCAGTAATGAAAAGAATATTCTTAGCATCTCCGTGTCCGAATGTTACATTAGTTGGACCTTCTGGTGTAGGAATAACGCCCAACTGTTTACCCTCGGGCGAATAAATATATATTCCCGGAATTGTGCCTTTGCGTGCTAAATATAAATTACCATTTGTATCAATTGCCATCCCATCTGGACCACGTTCTCCTTTAAAGTCTATAAATATTTTTTCATTTGATACATTTCCAGCATCATCTAGTTTATATTTCATTAATGCATTCAACCCTGTTAATAAAGAAGAACCACTGAGACTTGCTACGTAAAGGATTTTTTGATCGGGTGAAACCAATATACCGTTTGGAGTACCGGCGTTATCGATTATTCTTTCAACAGATCCATCTAAATTAATTTTGTATACACCCATAACAGATTGTTCCATAGGTTCATGCCCAACGTACCTAGGATCTGTAAAATATATACGTCCTTTTTCGTCTATTACCAAATCGTTTGGAGCATTAAAGGATTTACCTTCGTAAGTCCCTGCTATGATTTCACTTTTGCCTGTACTCATATTAGTTCTAATGATACATCTACCACCGAAGTCAGCCATTAGAGCAACTATCATATTGCCTTTATGATCAAAGATTATTCCATTGGACATACCGCTTGGTGATCGAAATATGCTAGTCTCGTTAGATTTAGGATCATATTTCCAAAGGTGACCAGCTTGCATTCCAGAAGATTCAGTGAATGTTATATCACTAAAATATACATTCCCGTCCGGTCCCATTGCTGGGCCTTCGGTGAAGAACCCCCCATCAAATAACAGCTCCATTTTGGAATCTGGGTCTATTATTTGATGAGTAGTGTTTGCAGTCTGAGAAAACGAAATTTTAGGGGACAAGCAAAATAACAACAATACAATTATTACTACGAAATATTTAAAAATATTCATTGATGCTCCTGTTTGTATGACAAATATTACAGATAGATATTAATGATATGTCTTCTATATTGTGCCGCACACTTTACTATGGCATTCTTGCCATGCTGTTATTTAAATAATTAAAACTATCTATGGTCTTGGTGGAGTGTAGTTAGCTCCATGAACACTTTGATCATAATCGATGATTACGCCTGTCATCAAACCCGAATTCTCTGATATTATAAAATCGGAAACTTCAGCTATTTCATTCGGTTTGATCAATCGTCCCATTGGCTGATTCTTTTCGGCATTAATTAACCAATCACTAGGAGCCTTATCATTTTCAATCTGTATTTTATGCTCTCCTGGTGTATCAGACCATCCAATATTTAGACCATTTATCCTTATTTTGTTCTTCATATAGGCAAAGGCTGCATTTTTTGTTAATGTAACAAGAGCCCCTTTTGAGGAACTATAAGCAGATAGCTTAGGTTGTCCACCATGACTTGACATACTGATTATGTTTAATATTGAACCGGGAATATTATTTGATATCATATTTTCTACCACACCACTCATTAGAAAGAATGGAGCTCTAACATTTACAGCAAAGATTTTATCAAATAGTTCTGGGGTTGTATCAATAAGTGTGCCTCTATCAGTTGTACCAGCACTATTTACAAGAATATCTATTGTTTTAAATGATTCAGTTGCAACATCAATTATCTTATTACAATCTTTTAAACTTGTCAAATCTGATTGGACGTAGATTGTATTACATCCTAAATCTGATAGTTCTTTAGATAACTTTTCACCTTTTGCATTATTCCGCCCACAAATAATTAAATTACTCAATCCTTTTGAAATTAATTTTCTTGAAATCGCTTCCCCAATTCCCTGAGTACTACCAGTAACAATTGCATTCTTACCCTTCATTTATGTTAGTCCTTTTTTGGCTTTATTGATATAAATAGATATTAAACCAGATTCATAATTAAGAAACCCGGTTTCATAATTCGTCTTTTCCAAGCTGATTTTAATCGTTTGCATTAATTATTGTTTGGCGGCAATGACTAAATCATCCTCGGCAATATCTGCCCAATGATATAATTGGAAAGTCTTATCGTCTGACATTGCAACAAATAAGCCAGTATGGAAATTTATTCCCAGTGCTACACTAGTAATATCTGAACCATCACTATTGTTTGTAGAAACATCAACTATTTTAATTAATTTATGTAAATGTGGCCGAGCTGGTACATTATCTTCAGGATCTTCAATATCTATCTCTGCAAGAGTGCCTTCTCTAGAATAAATTCTGAATCTATTAGCACTTTGATCAGAAACTAAAATATACCCGGTTTTGTCATCGATACAATAAATCGAAATACCTTCATTATCATCGAGATAATCTAGTGTGTAGATTATACCTAATTCTTTGTCTGCATCAGGTGCATCTGGATTAGCCAAATATTTTCTGATTCCATATTGTTCATCTGAGTAATAAACATAGCCGAGTTGGTCATCCACAGCAATTGATTCAATTTCTTTTATCCCACTGTATAATCCAAATTTGCGAACAACGGTACCTTTAACATTGCCAGTTCCGTCATCTTCTAATAGGTATTGCCAGAGATAACTTCCTGATGGTCCAATTTTTCTACCTACAATTGCGTACATTGCACCATCGCTAGGACGTTTATATAGTGAGATGCCCATTGGCGCATTAAGCTCTTCACCAGTAAAAACCTCTATGCCTCCGTTGTCAATAATTTTCATATCGGGCAAACTAAAGACTCGGATACTATTTTTTCCTCTTTCAGTTGCTACTGCAATGTCAACCTCCTCACCATTTAGCATAAATCCGTATCGCACGTCAATATTATTTGGTCTAACAATATTCCTTATTGTTTTTTCTTCAATGACTTTACCATCTAGGTCATAGACATAAATTGCACCGTCATCATCTTTATCTGTTCCTATAATCAAACTCTTCGAAGGATCCGCTTTATTAATCCATATTGCTGGATCATCTGTATCCCATTTTACCTTTTCGGTAACTGCCGCGGGTTTAATTACTCCTGTTTGAATTGGTTTTTTACATCCTATTAATAGTAGGGTAAGAATCATAATTAATAGGATAGAATTTACAATTTGTGTCTTTACTATGTTTTTCATTTTAATCTCTTATATATACTAGTTCTATGTATATTATTTTTATCTTTAAAAAGCTGGCGCACTTAAATAAGTAACGCCAGCTTTTTTAGTTATCTTTAACTATTCTTACTCTTACTGTCTAGAAGGCAAATTTCAAACCTGCCTGCACCCACCAAGAATAGAATTCACGTTGTATAGGTCTGTCTTCTTTTCCCATATAGAAATTAAGGGGAGCGTTGTTAAGATTTACTAACTGCAAATAAGCACTCAACCCTTTCTTAATTTCCTGATTGGCTGTGAAGTCGAACTGAATATGATCTTTATAATAAATATCATGATCTGCATCTTCACCAACTTCACTGATAAAACTATCCTGATAATTAATACTGAATTGGCCAGTAAAACCGGCTTTTTGATAACTTAATGCAAAGTTAGCTGTATTACCTGCTTGACCTGGTAATGTTGCATCAGTTCTACCTGGTAGATCAGCAGCTGATTTAGTATAGGTGTAGTTTGCATTTATTCCAAACCCGTCAAGAAACCCGGGTAAGAATGTTAATTGTTGCTGCCAGTTTACTTCAAATCCAAAAAGTGTAGCAGGATCAGCGCCTTCAGGTTGCCATGGTTGTGTAACCTCATAACCATCATAGATTCCACCATCTTCCTCAATCACTGTAGGATAAATAATATTGTCTAAGATTTTGTAGAAGACTCCACCAGATACAACACCAATACCTGAAAGATAATGTTCTCCTAATAGATCAAAACCATAAGCTGTAGTTGGTACCAGCTTGCCATTTCCCCTTTCTATCTCTTCATCCTCATGCAATACAATACTGAAAGGTACAACATGCTCATAATGAGGCCGTGATAAACCACTAGTGAAAGCAGCGCGGATATTAGTCTGTGGTGAAATAGAATATTTAATATGGAGAGATGGTAAAATATGATTTTGAGACTGCTCAGCAGAAATTGAATTAGTCTCAACATAATCACCCTCATCGTCGAAAACTACCTCATTACCAGTGTATGATATCTTTGAAATTTCAGTACGAACACCCGCAAGAATCATGAGATTATCAAAATTCATTGTTGTCTGAAGATAAAACGCGAAAATATCTTCAGTTGCATCATAAGTAGCAGCATCCGAATCTTCACTATTAATTTCACCTACAAAGTCACCATTTTTATTGGAATTGAAAAAATCTTCCATTTTACCTGGGTCTATAGTAGGTCCGAAATTATAATTATCATCAAGTAAATCAGATACATCATCACCTGCAAACTGGCTCAATAATAAATCATCATCACCATCCCATTCATAATCCCATATATTTTCTTTACGATCTTTATCCTTCATTGAGACTTTACCACCAAACTTCAACGCGGTTTGGCTTCCCATAAAGCTCAATGGCATTTCAAAATTAACAGATCCGATTATATCTGTACTGGTAGTTAAATTATCGTGCCATTCCATACCATCCAAAACGAAGTTGTCCGCGTCAAGATAATAATTGGGATCTAATCCGGTAATTGCAAAGTTTGGATTATATCGATCTGAAAGGTTCCAGGTCATATCAGGAGTTTCATCCATTTCAAATTTCGGTTCGAAATGTCTGTCTTCTTTTTCTTGTGAATAATTGTATGACAAAGAGTAGTCAAGTTTTAACGCGCCAAAATGATTTTTACCGCTACCAGTAATACTAAAAAGTGATACTGCTTGGTCTCTTGTTTTCATCTCATGAACAAACTCGGCTTCGGTTACATCTGTTGCTGTATTGAAACCGTCCGGTTCAACTGTAAGTTCATTTCGAGTTTCAATGTCCAAATACTCATCATAAATAGCTTTGATCGAATAAGAATTATCATTATCAGGTTGATAGTCCAAACTGGTAGAAAAACCCAGTCTATCTCTTCTAACATCATAATGTCTTAAGGCTATATTCTCTAAAGCCCAGGGAATTTCATTGTCGTCTGCGTCATCAACATCACCCCATTCCATTTCGTTGTTGTGAGATCCACGATCTGATCTTAAATAACTTGCACCGAACATAATACCAATATCTTTATTCTCACCTAATCTAGTACCATAATTAAACGCGCCCTGATAAATACCTTTTCCTAAAATATTTGCGTATCCTCCACCTGCAGTAGCATTAAAAATCGGTTCTTCATAATCGAGTGCACTCTTTGTAATTAAATTTACTGCACCGCCTATTGCATCTGCATCCATGTCAGGTGTTATCGCTTTAATAACTTCAATTGATGCAAGTTGATCAGCGGGAATAATATCCATCTGTGCTGTACGTTCTCCTCCTTCTGGTGATGGTATGTTCTCTCCATTAACCTTCATTGAATTCATTCGGGATGGAGTTCCTCTTATTTGTACGTAACGTCCTTCACCCTGGTCGCGTTGAAGAGAAATTCCGGGTAGTCTTTGCATAGCTTCAGCAGAGTTGATATCGGGAAATTTTTCCATCTGTTCCTCGGATACAACATTTTTTATGTTGTTTGCTGATTTCTGCTGACTCAAAGCTTTCGACTGACCCTGCCTTAATCCCGAAACAACAACATCATCCATTTTAACGGAGCTGACATTAATTGTTACTTTAAAATAATTATCATTGTTATTATTGGAGACATTGATTTCCTGCGAATAGTCCTCATAACCTATATATTTAACCATCATTGTATAATTTCCTGCAGGGACATTTTCTATTCTAAAATATCCTGTTCTGTCAGTAGCAGCACCGTTATTAGTACCAACCAATATTACATTGGCACCCGGTAAAAATTCACCGCTATTGGCATCAGAAATTTTTCCTGAAATATTAGCAGCTGACAGTGAAGCTGCTAATCCAAACATAATCAGTGCAGCCGCCGCAATTATTTTTACCGACCGATTCGTTCTGTTTTTATTTGTATTCATATTTATTATCCTATGATTTGGTTGATATACGACTAATTGTCTATACATTATTATAATCATACAACGATTAAAGTATCAAGAGATATTTTTATCCAGTAATAAAAATAAATAAAATGATAAACGCTTGGTAGAATACAAATCTGTGTTATAGATAAGAATTATGGATAAAAATATTATTTATAAATATTTTTCTAAAAATTGAAAAAAATACGTGACATTAATAATATTTCTTATTTAGTATTGTATAGACAATTAGTCATATAAATATAATAAAGAAGATAAAATTATCCCAATTAGAGCCATGATAATAGATAGAAAAAGTCCAATACCAAATTATTTTCAGCTTCAAAATTGGTTGCGAGAGCAAATTGAGCAAGGTGTATTTAAAACTGGAGACAAAGTTCCAACAGAAGAAGAGTTGGGTAAAATAACCGGTTTAGCACGAGCAACTGTTCGTCAAGCTGTTCAAAATCTTGTAAATATGGGATTATTAGAGAGAAAGCGGAGATTGGGTACTTTTGTTATTAAAAAATTGTCTACAAAAAAGAATCATGCTATTATTGGTTTATTGCTTCCAGACATTAGAAGTGGATATGCGCCTATACTTGCACGAGGAGTTCAGGATGAGGCCGCTAAAAATAATCAAAGTGTTGTTTTATGTGATACGGATGATCTCTTTGCAAGGGCGGACTATCATGCAGATAGACTGATTGAGAATTCTATAAATGGCATAATATTTGTTCCTACTGCCGTTAGTGATCAACAAAATATAAGAATATTAGACAAATTCAAATTACACGATATTCCGGTAGTATTAGTTGATAGAACGTTACCTTTGGAAAATATTGATAGTGTTACATCAGATAATTTTGAAGGGGCGTATAAGTTAACTAATCATTTAATAAAACTTAGTCATCGCAGAATAGCAATTACACTGAGCACTTTTATTAATACTGAGCGAGATCGTTTAGATGGGTATAAAAAAGCTTTAATAGATAATGGTATCGCAATTGATGAAAACTTAATTTTTACACATTCAGGACCATTTTCTGAAGGAAAATATATTAATATCGCAGAAAAGTTATTTAAGTCTAAACTTAATGCAACTGCTATTTTTGCCGGTCATGATAGAATTGCATTGGCAATTTATTCTATTGCCAACAAATTTGGTATTTCTATACCAGAAGATATGTCATTAGTTGGTTATGACGATCTAGATTATACCATTTTAAAACTAACAACTGTTCATCAACCTATTTATGAAATGGGTCAAGAAAGTATGAAGTTGATCATGTCACGAATAAAAGGTGGTTTATCAGGACCACAAAAAATTGTTTTGAATTCATATCTTGTAGAGCGTTCCTCCGCAAGAAAAATCTAATAATAAACTAAAAAAAGGAAATAGATATGAGAGCTGTAGTATTAAATGCTGATTGGAAGCCCAAGCCAGATTTTAAATTGGGATCAAAGGATATTGAAGGAAAGTTGACATACTTGGGAAGTAAAGTATGGCACAATCCAAGAATTGAGATTGTTGAAAAGGATACACCAGCACCTGGACCAAACGAAGTATTGATTGAAGTGAAAGCGTGTGGTATCTGCGGTAGTGATGTACATATGCTTCAAAGTGATAAATCGGGTTACATATTTTACCCAGGGCTTACTGCTTTCCCTGCAACTTTAGGTCATGAGTTTTCTGGTGTTGTGGTCGAAGCTGGTGATTCTGCAATAAGCAAAAAAACCGGAAAAAAGTTTCAACCTGGTGAAGCTGTTTGTGCAGAGGAAATGATCTGGTGTTCTACTTGCAGACCTTGTGCGGATGGTTTTCCAAACCATTGTGAACGACTTGAAGAACTTGGTTTTTCAATAGATGGCGCTTATGCCAAATATATTAAGGTTGATGCACGTTATCTTTGGAATATTGATCATCTAGAAGCTTTATATGGTAAAAAGAAGATGTTTGAATTAGGTAGCTTAGTTGAACCAACATCTGTTGCATATAATGCAGTAATCGAACGTGGTGGAGGTATACGACCTGGTGAAAATGTAGTAATATTAGGTGGTGGTCCAATCGGTGCCGCAGCATGCGCAATTTTAAAAAGACAAGGTGCCGCAGCTGTTATTCTTTCTGAACCTTCTGCTTCAAGAAGAAAAATGGCTCTTTCGATGGGTGCAACTCATGCTATTAATCCACTAGAAGTCAATGCAGCCGAAGCAGTTTTAGATATCACAAATGGTTATGGAGCTGGAATTATCTTGGAAGCTACTGGACTACCTGGTATTAGTATGGCCGGATGTTGAAAAAATAATTTGGGAAGGAAAGGCACTAAATACTACAGTTGTTGTAGTAGCTCGGGCTGATGATCGGATTCCATTGAATGGTGAGGTACTGCAAGTGCGTCGTGCTAGTGTTGTTGGATCTCAAGGTCATTCTGGCCACGGGACTTTTCCTAATGTGATCAACTGTATGGCAACTGGTATGGACGTATCACCAATGATAACCAAAAAAATTAAACTTGATGAAGTTTATGATAATTTGGTCACGTTACAAACAGATCGAAATGAAGTAAAAATAACAATAACAGATTTTGAATAGGAGAAATTATGACTAAATTGGATTGAAACAGACCGACCGGATCTTACGATTTGAGGACACATCCGTTGGTAGATTAAAAAAGAAAATATGGGATGCATCAGATACAGAAATTGATAAAATTCTTAAAGACTATGGAATACCTACACCTTCAGAATTGGCTAAACCTGGTGTATATGTTCAAAATACGATAAGACAAAATGTAGTAGATAATCGTCAAAAAAACGATATTGTTTTTATTCCAATTGGATGCACCGAATTGCATGGTCGCCATACCGTAACTGCTTTAGATACATTTATGATAACGCAGATACTTGAAGGTGTGAGACGCTATCAGCAAAAACAGGTGATCCAGTAAATCTAGTGTGGACACCATTGAATTATGGTGGACACCCACATCATCACATCGGGATGCCAGGAACTATACATTTAGAAGATGAAGTTCTCAAAAAGGTACTAATAGATGTTATGGTAGGTCTTTGGAACGATGGTTTCCGTAAAATGATCCTTATCAATAATCATGGACATCAGTGGTTATTGGAAGCAGCAATTCAAGAATTACAGAAAACCTGGAATTTACCTGGAATATTCAGAGTTATCGACTGGCATCGCGCTGTTCGTGAATTTTTCCGTACTAAAGCTCGTGGAGGTGATTGGGATACAGATTTTGTTCATGCTGATGAAGCAGAGACATCTGTAATGTTATTACTTGCTCCGGAATATGTAGAGATGGCATTGGCAGAAGAAACTGAGGTAAATGGATATCTTCCTGAAGGTCACTTTGATAAGGCAGTAGATCCATTTTCACGACCAAGCAAATGGTCGGAAGGGCAAGGACATTTTCCAATTGAATTAGGCTCGATTCCCGAAGGAGTTGTTGGAAAACCTACTCTTGCAACAGCACCTAAAGCTAAACGAACCATTGCAGCAATTCTTTCATATTTGACTTTAGTTCATGATGAAATTCGCGAGGCATTTCCTCCTGGTAAATTGCCACCAATCGAAAAAACAACTATGCGTACAGCGGAAGAAATGGAACCATATTTGAAGGAACCATTTACAAAAGGTTGGCGACCAATTTACGCAATTAACAAAATGGGTTTATAAAAGTTATGAAATTGGGCATCGTTTTATCTACTCAAGCAGCGAAATTTTCTGCCTTGGCATATAAAGGGCAATTGGCAGAAAATGCTGCAAAAATAAGTCGTCTTGGATTTGACGGAATAGAATTGGCCATTCGTGACCCTCAATTGGTCGATCAATCAGAAATAAAATCTATACTTAATGAGTTAAATTTAACGGTGCCCGCTATTGGCACTGGTCAGGCTTTCGGAGAAGAAGGGTTGTCGTTTGTACACCCGAAATGGAAAACTCGAGCTTTAGCAATTGATAGGATAAAAGCACATGTTCACTTTGCCAAAGAACTAGATTCAATGGTTATCATTGGTCTAATTCGTGGATTTAAAGATAAAGATATTTCTTTAAAACAAACAGAAATGTGGTTAGTTGAAGCTCTTCGTGAATGTGCCAAAGAGGATGAATCTGTAAAATTGATTATTGAACCAATCAACCGTTATGAATGTGATCTAGTTTGTACAGTTAAAGAGGGAATGGATCTACTAGAAAAGGTCGAATATCAAAATGTTGGTCTTTTGTTAGATTCATTCCATATGAATATTGAGGAACCGTCCATTTATGATAGTATTAGATTGGCTAAAGAGCGGCTATATCATTTCCATATAGCAGATTCAAATCGTTGGTATCCTGGTGCAGGCCATATAGATTTTCCGAAAATAATTAAAACACTGAATCAAATCGACTATCGGGGATTCATTTCAGCTGAAATCTTACCTAATCCTGATCCAGACACAGCTGCTAAGAAAACTGTCGCTTATATGCGAAATATAATTTAATTGGTATGATTTATTCTTTCATAGCCTGATAAATTATTTCTATCAAGATGACTGAACCCCCAACTGATATGAATATAGTCCTTAATATGGAAGGAATCTGCAAAACCTTTCCCGGTGTTCGAGCGCTGGAAAATGTCGATTTTCGGCTGAAAAAGGGTACAGTTCACATTCTACTAGGTGAAAATGGTGCAGGTAAATCTACACTGGTAAAAATTCTATCTGGAGCACACAAGATGACAGCCGGACGGATTTTTCTTAATGATCAGCAAGTCATAATTCGCAATCCTCGTCATGCTACGGATTTAGGTATTGGAATTATTTATCAAGAATTAAATCTGATAGGCAATTTATCCACAGCTGAAAATATCTATCTGGGGCGGGAGCCTATCAAACATGGCATTAAAATAAATGACCGATTAATGAAAACTTGGTCTAAAAAAGTTTTAGCTGATTTGGGAATGGATATCGATCTAGAGTGTCCAGTTAATGAACTTGGAATTGCCCAACAACAAATGGTGGAAGTGGCAAAGGCATTATCGCTTAATGCTAGTATATTAATTATGGATGAGCCTACCTCCGCCTTGACTGAATCAGAAATCAAAGAATTATTTATGTCAATCAAACGATTAAAAAAGATAGGTGTCTCAATTATTTATATCTCCCACAGAATGGATGAGTTATTCGAAATCGGTGATGAAGTTACAGTGCTTAGAGATGGCAAAGGAGTCGGTACTAAGTCAATCGTTAATACTAGTCGGTCGGAGTTGATTCAAATGATGGTGGATCGAGAAGTAAATGAAACTTTTATTCGTAAGAAACTGACAGTTGATAAGGAAGTTCTAAAAGTAGAAGAATTATCGCGCTTGGGTTATTTGAACAATATTAATTTTTCACTACGAAAAGGTGAGTTGCTTGGAATATCGGGATTATTAGGGTCGGGTCGAACAGAGTTGGCCAGAGCATTATTTGGTGTTGATTCGATCGACTCCGGAGCAGTATTCGTGCACGGAAAGCGGTGTAAACTAAATTCACCACGAGATGCCATCAAGAATAGGATCGGGTTTTTAACTGAGGATCGTAAGTCACAAGGGTTGATTATGACCATGACTGTTAAAGAAAATATCACTTTGCCAAATTTGAAACGTTTTTCGAAATGGGGCCTTATTAATAAGAAGGCAGAGGAAACAACCGCGAATCAACATTGCCGTGAACTAGATATAAGGATAGCTGGCCAAGATCAATTAGTTATGAACTTAAGTGGTGGTAATCAACAGAAGGTTGTGCTAAGCAAATGGTTATGTAGTCAGGCTGATATTTTCATTTTTGATGAACCAACCCGTGGAATTGACGTACGTACTAAGCAGGAATTCTATCAATTAATGAATGAACTAACTAAACGCGGTGTAGCGATTATAGTTATTTCTTCAGACTTACCGGAGTTAATTTCTATCAGTGATAGAATTATGGTCTTGTATCAGGGAAAGGTCTCCGGTCAATTTATGCGAACTGAATTCAATCAGAAAAAGATTCTATCCTGCGCACTTGGGAGTTTTGGTGAAGCTTAAAGAATTTTTACCTCACCCCAGTCGCCAGATGGGAACTTTGATGGGGCTACTATTTCTAATTATGTTTTTTTGGATTCTGACACCACATTTTCTCACCATACCCAACCTGCTAAATGTGGCTCAACAGACTTCCATCAACGCCATAATAGCCGTCGGGTTGACTTTTGTGATTATAACTGCTGGAATAGATTTATCAGTTGGTTCGATTATGGCATTTTCTGGTGTAGTATTGGCAAGTGTTCTGGGGTCTGGACTTCCAATACCACTGGCTATTTCAGTTGGTTTACTGATCGGATTAACCTGCGGAAGTGTAAACGGATTATTGATTGCTTACGGGAAGTTGCCACCGTTTATTGCGACATTAGGTATGATGAGCGTTGCTCGTGGTGCTGCGTTGATGTATACAAACGGACGTCCTATCTCAGGGTTTTCGACTGAATTTCGTATTTTGGCGAATGGAGAAATATTTTCTATACCAATATCAATAATTATAATGGTGCTAGTATATTTGATTGCTCATTTTATTTTGATAAAAACTAGACTTGGTCGCTATGTTTATGCCATTGGCGGAAACGAAGAAGCGGCTCGTTTATCTGGAATCAATGTAACATTTTATAAAGTAATTGTTTATGGAATCTGTGGACTGCTCAGCGGTTTAGCGGCTGTTATCCTCACAGCAAGGTTAAATTCAGCCCAACCGATTGCGGGTATCATGTATGAATTGGATGCAATTGCTGCGACAGTTATAGGCGGAACTAGTTTGGTAGGAGGTGAGGGTCGTGTAATGGGAACCTTAATTGGCGCGCTGATTATGGGCGTATTACGTAATGGGCTTAATCTTTTAGGTGTGTCCTCGTTTTTACAGCAGACTATTATTGGCTCAGTGATCATTATTGCTGTTTTAGTAGACATGACACTGAAAAGGAGAAAAAAATGATTAAAAGAATTACAATAAAATTACTTTCATTTTCTATCATCGTTGGCCTCATTGTGTTTTTAATATTCGGTTGTCAACGTGGTGAGCAATCTTCTGCAACTAGTCCCACTGTGGCATTCGTAATGAAAACTTTGAATAATCCATATTTCATCGAAATGCAGCGTGGTGCACAGGAAACATCTGATAAATATGGTATAAACCTCCTAGTACAGGCAGCCGAGCGGGAAGTTGATGTGGAAAAGCAGATGCAAATCATCGAGAATCTAATTCAACGAAAGATCGATGTACTTTGTATCTCACCAAGCGGGTCAAAAGAGATTATTCCGGCAATAGTGAAAGCTAATCAGGCCAATATCCCCGTAATCATTGTTGATACCAGGATTGATGTTAAAGCATTGGAAGAATCAGGTGGCAAGATTGCCGGATTCATTGGCTCTGATAATGTTGATGGTGGTCGGATTGCCGGCCGGTACATAATTGAGCGTTTGAGTGGAACAGGTATAGTAGCAGTACTAGAAGGAATTCCCGGACATGAAACAGGAGATGCACGGTTAAAAGGTTTTCATGAAGCACTTGCCGACTATCCCGGCATCAACTTAGCCGCATCACAAACTGCGAATTGGGAACGGGACCAAGGTTATAATGTGTTTCAGAATATTTTACAATCCCATCCTAATATTCAGGCTCTGTTTGCCTGTAATGATATGATGGCTCTTGGAGCAGTAGAGGCGATTGCAGCGATGGGAAAATCCGATAAAATAATAGTAGTGGGCTTTGATGCAATCACAGATGCCCGGCAAGCAATTACAGAAGGGCGAATGTCAGCATCGATTGCACAACATCCATACGAAATGGGGCAAGTTGCCTTGGAAAAAGCATGGGAATTACTGCAAGGAAAGTCAATACCTCCTGAAATACCTGTAAAAATTGAATTAATAACGGTTGAATCTCTAACAAATAATTAATAGGCGATCTTGAAATGAATCAAAAGAAAATCGTACTTGGTCTGGTGGGGGCTGGTCGTATTGGTAAAATGCATGCGGAAAATATATTAGCTAATTTCCCAAGGGTTGAATTAAAAGCAGTTGTTGATCTTAAATTAGATTTTGAGTGGGCTGAAAAGGTTGGAATTCCTGTTAGATCACAGGATGTCAGCATAATAACAGATGATCAAGAAATAAATGCCGTAATCATTACTACTCCTTCTAATACACATGTAGAAATGATCAAGACGATGGCTGGCGCAGGAAAAAATATATTTTGCGAAAAACCGATTGCTTTTGATCCCGATTTGATTCGCGAAGTTAACGAATCTGTAGAAAAAGCGGGGGTTATTTTGCAAGTAGGCTTTAATCGACGTTTTGATCCTGATTATTTAAAGATTAGAGAGGCGGTTGAATCAGGTACTATCGGACAACCCCATATTATAAACATGACCAGCCGTGATCCAAAAAGACCAAACATAAATTTTATTCCCGGTTCGGGTGGACTTTTTATGGATTTTTGTGTTCACGATTTTGATATGATAAGATTTCTAACCGGCAGTGAAGTTGAAGAAATCTATGTTCGCGGAGCCAACTTAGTTGATCCAAAAATCGGGGAGTTGGGTGATATCGATACAGCGTTATTGACACTTAAGTTATCCGGCGGAGCTATTGGTATAATTAATGTTTGCCGGGAAACCAACTATGGTTATGATCAACAGTTAGAGGTATTCGGTTCAAAAGGAAGTCTCTTAGCTCAAAACCGCAGGCCAACTTCTGTAAAGTTAAGTTGTAAGGACGGTGTATTCATGGATCAGCCCTTCTATTCCTTTATCGAGCGGTATAAAGAAGCCTATATTGCAGAATTAAGTGCATTCATCAATTGTTTGGAAGCTGGCGAAAGGCCATCAGTTGATGGTCATGATGCTTTAGAGGCTGTATTGATTGCAGTGGCTGCTCAACAATCATTAAAATTAAATCAACCAGTGAGTTTAAATAAATGAAATCAATCAATGTAGGAATTATCGGAGTTGGCCGAATCGGCAAACTCCACTGCGACAATCTTATACAGATTTCTGGAGTAAATATAGCAGCGATTACGGATCCGTTCATGGATACTGCTTGGGCACGCACTCGAGATCTCAAAGTGGTGCCGGATGCTGATGCAATTTTCAGTGATCCAAAAATCGATGCGGTATTTATTCTTTCACCTTCAACGCTGCACGCTGAGCAGATCATTCAGGCTGCCAGTGCCGGCAAGCACATTTTCTGTGAGAAACCAATAGCTTTAGATCCATTAAGTATTCAGGAGGCTTTAGAAGCGGTTGAGTTAGCAGGCGTTAAACTACAAATCGGTTTTAATCGTCGTTTCGATCCTAATTTTAAACATTTAAAAGATGTATACAAAGCTGGACAGATTGGTAATTTGTACATGGTTAAAGTAATTGCCCGCGATCCATCCCCACCACCAGCAGAATATGTAAAAAATTCAGGTGGAATTTTCCTTGATATGACTATTCATGATTTTGATATGGTTCGTTATCTGTCCGATAGTGAGGTAGTAGAGGTTTATTCCGTTGGTGCAGTTTTGATTGATCCAGCAATTGGGAAGGCAGGTGATGTGGATACAGCCATCACAACAATGACGTTGGAAAATGGTGCACTGGCAGTAATAGACAACAGTCGCGAAGCTGTTTATGGCTACGATCAAAGGATAGAGTTGTTTGGTTCAAAGGGCAGTATCACTGCCGAGAATAATACGGCAACCCGTACAATAAGAATGACAGTTGATGGCACACTTTCTGAACGCCCCCTGGATTTCTTCTTAGAGCGCTACCAAGATTCATTTCGCTTGGAGGTGAACGAATTTTTTGAAGCAATTTTAGGAAATGGAAAAATAACTGCCGATGGCGAAGCGGGACTAGTATCAATTCTAATCGGATTGGCTGCCAAAAAATCATTAGATGAAAATCGACCGATTAAAATAGCTGATATAAGAAAGGAATATTTTAGTGAATAATACAACTGTTAATCAATTAATACGAGGTACATATGTTTAATCCCTTCCGATTTTTTGCCACAGGAAAAGATATGCCCGAAATTCAAGATAAGAAGACTATTGACAAGCTATACAAGAAGTATCGTTTACATGTGATGTTAGCAATTACCGTAGGGTATGGTCTTGCCTATCCATTAAGATTGGCATTGAATGTTGTAAAAAAACCATTAATAGATAGTGGCATATTTTCAGCAATGGATCTAGGAAATATCGGATCTGCGCTTTTATATGCTTATGCGTTGGGCAAGCTAACAAATGGATTTTTGGCCGATCACGCTAATGTGAAAAGATTTTTTGCTTTTGGAGTACTAATCTCTGCTTTATTAAATATTGCAATGGGATGGTCCGCAGTACTGGTTGTGTGGATTATTATATGGGGACTTAATGGGTGGTTTCAGGGCTTCGGTGCTCCCACTGGGGCTGTAGTTATTTCCAACTGGTTTAGTAATAAAGAACGCGGTCTTATATATGGAATATGGAGTACCGCACACGCTTTAGGGGAAGGACTCACCTTTCTAGTATCATCCACTATTGTTGCTTACTGGGGTTGGCAGGCGGGATTTTTTGGTCCGGGACTCTTTGGTATAATTATAGCAGTCGGTATTTACTTAGTATTAAAGGATCGTCCTCAGACGCTTGGACTGCCTTCTGTTGCTAATTGGAAAAACGATCATGGTGCAGTCGATAGTAAATCCTTGAAAACCAAAAATGCTCAGCTTCAAATACTGAAAATGCCGGCTCTTTGGATATTAGGGATAGCCTCTGCTACTATGTATATGACTAGATATGCTATTAATAGTTGGGGTATATTATATTTACAGGAAGCAAAAGGTTATTCGCTTATCGAAAGTGGGGCTATTCTCAGTCTCAACACTTTTGCAGGTATAATTGGATGTGTTGCTTTTGGTTATATTTCTGATAAATTCTTTTCTGCCCGTAGACCTCCGGTTACTCTGATATTTGGTGTTATTGAAATATTAGCGTTGTTCGTAATCTTTTATAGTCCTCCCGGAAGTGTTGCATTATTAACCGGAGCTTTCTTTGTCTATGGATTTACACTGAGCGGTTTACTGGCAGTTTTAGGTGGGTTATTTGCGATTGATATCACACCAAAAAAAGCAGCTGGAGCTGCAATGGGATTTATAGGAATATTTAGTTACATAGGTGCCGGTTTACAAGATCAAATAAGTGGTTTTTTAATCGATACAAATTCAAGTATGATAGAGGGGATATTGATTTATAATTTCAATCCTGTAATTATTTATTGGATTGGTTCGTCTATTGTTTCAATGATTCTAGCAGCGACACTATGGCGAGTAAAAGTCAAAGATTAGCAGTTTGTTGAATAATATAATCAAGGAAATGGAAAAATGAAAAGTTATGATATAGTAATTTTCGGAAATTATACTAAGGATACGATTATATCCGCAACTGGTACACGCTTCGTTGATGGTGGTGGATTCAATTATGGTGCCCATGCTGCTGCATGCTCAGGTCTTAAAGTCGCAGCCGTTACACGCTTGGCAAAAGAAGACGACCAAGTAATAAAGTCCCTTAAAAATGCCGGTGTAGATGTGTATCCAACCTTTACCGAATCTTCAACTCACATGCAGCTTGAATATCCTACCGACAATGTTGACGAACGAATATTGACATGTCCTATTTCAGCGGGTACTTATTCAATTGATCAATTTGATGGCTTAGAAGCCAAGGCATATCTGATTAATGCTTCCATTCGGCATGAGGTTCCCTTTAAGTTGGTAAAATATTTAGCTGAGAAAAAAGGCATGGTTGTTGCTGATGCTCAAGGATTCATTCGTATTGTTGGGGAAAATAACGTACTGATGAATGCTGACTGGCCAGAAAAACTTAAAGTCCTTGCTTTAATAGATATTCTAAAGGCTGATATTGTTGAAGCTGAGTCGCTAACAGGAGAAAGTGATTTACATAAGGCAGCAAAAATATTAGCTGGATGGGGACCAAAAGAAATTGTTTTGACTCATCGTGATGGTATAGTTGTTTATGCGGATCGTAAATTTTATGAAGCAACATTTTATCCCGAACCCCTAATTGGGCGAAGTGGTCGAGGTGATACATGTATCGCTTCTTATGCTGCTAAGCGTTTATTGGCTAGTCCAAGTGAAGCAATCATATGGTCTGCAGCACTAACAAGTCTAAAGATGGAAGCGGAAGGTCCAATTAAAAAAACAAAAAGCGATGTGGAATCCTTAATTAAAAGGAAATATCAATAAAAGAGTTATGGCTCATAATTGGAATATGTATAGCAAATCTTGGCAATGGAACACTAGAAATCGGATGAATAAAATCATTCCAGTTGGTATTATCGTCTTACTTTCAGTTGTGCTTTTCAATTGTAGCGGTCAGGTCGCCTTAGTAAAATCTGAAAAAGATTCAATAATATTCAGTGTGATGGGAGATGTGCCACGTAGTGATGAAGAAAAAATAATTTTACAAGAACAGATCCGTAAACACAATCAGCATAGTTCAGCACAATTTGTATTTCATGTGGGTGATATAAAATCCGGAGATACCCCTGCGATGAGGAGAATTATGGATTGGTTGCCGATTATTTAAAGAAATTTAGAGTACCAGTTTTTATAATACCAGGGGACAATGAATGGAATGATTGTGAAAATCCTGCTCAGGCTTGGGATTATTGGAATCAATATTTTTTAGCTTTCGATCAAAATTGGAAAGTACCGTTTAAAGTCCAACGTCAGCAAAACTATCCTGTCAATATATCCTTTGTAAAAGATAATATACTTTTTATTGCACTTAATTTGGTCGGAGGCAGAATTCATGACCAAACAGAATGGGATCAAATGCAAATAAATGCAGCTGAATGGATCGATGATCAAACAACTATTAATAATGTTGATGCAGTAATTATTTCTGCACAAGCATCCCTTGATGAAAAACATGTATTATTTATTGAGCAATTTACCAAGTCAATAAATGACTTTGGAAAACCGGTTCTATTCATTCATGGCGACGGTCACATTTGGTTATATGACGAATCATATCTTGTTCCAAATATGATCCGTGTTCAGGTAGATAAAGGAGGCATTGCTGATCCATTAGAGGTAACAGTAAAAAGTGATTCTTTAGTAAATTTTAAATTCAATCGAAATCCTTTTAATGAAAAGGATATATTAATTGAAAACAGATAAAAACAAATAAAAGGTAGATTAAATGAAAATATTATCAAGAGTATTATATCATTTGTTGCATCCTACTTTTAATCTCATGTGCAACGACAAGTTCTGCTATCATAAAAGATACAGAACATGAAGAGTTATCATTTATAATGGCAGCTGATTGGCGACATTTCGCAACTGAGCGTTACCACTTTTCAGAGTATCTTCAAGGTGCATTAGAGGCAATTGATGAAGTTGGGAAAGGTTCCTTTATGGTTAGTCCTGGTGATCTTGATCCTGTAGCAGCTTCAATAGATTTAATTACTAGAATCCTTGGAGAAGATTATCCCTGGTATCCAGTTAATGGGAATCATGAAATTGAAGATATGGCTGATATGGAAGCATTACGTAATATAAATGCAGGTGGAAACTCATTACCTAATGTAGTAAATAGCGGTCCTACAGGTAGTTTAGAAACAATGTTCTCATTTGATTATGGGAATTGTCATTTTATAGTGTTAAATCAATATTTTGATGGTAAATCAGATATGGGCACAGACGGTGATATAGTACCTGAAACATTAGAATGGCTAGAAAATGATTTAAAAATGAATAAGAAGCCATATGTTTTTGTTGTTGGCCATGAACCTTTAATATCTATACCTGATTTATCCAATGGCAGAATTAGGCATGTTGGTGATTCACTTGATCAATATCCGCGAAAAGCATACAAATTTTATAAATTAATGATGGAATATAATGTAGTAGCGTATCTTTGTGGACATACTCATAATACATCATATTCTAATATTAACGGATTGTGGCAATTTGATTGCGGGCACGCAAGAGGAACAGAAGATGTCTTTCCTGAAGGAATTTATTCAAGTATTTCAAATTTATCTGATACTATGGGACTTCCGCTTGATAGTGCAATTGTGAAATTTTATAATGAGGATACATATACCACAAAAAAGGTTATGTATTATATGGATTTAACTGATGGAGTATCATATAAAGTACTAGATGATTCAACTGGGTTTGAATTGTTGAAAGATTTTTATAACACTGCAAAAAAATTAGGTGACAATAAAAAAGATTATTTTCAAGCATATTGGGATAATTGGGACCTTTCAAGAAGTTCATTTGTGAAATTTAGAGTTTTTGATAATCAACTTTTAATTGATATATATCGTAATGATGGATTCGGTGGTCCTTATACTGTAGACAAAGCATTGAAACTTAATATGGATACAAAAGCTTTAGTAATTCGATAATAATAGATGAAATTGTTTAAAACAACAATACAAGTGAAATTAGTTTTATTCTTATCAACTTTATTATTAATTGGTTGTGCAAATAAAATAGTGACCAATGTTGATACAATTTCAACTGCAACAAAAAAATACGATTCTTCTACAATTCAATTACCTGAAGAATCAAGTAACTATAAAATAATAGGTACTATTGATGGTTTAAAAAATTATGTTGTTCAGTATAACCCAAAACTTTTTCGTGGTGGAGAGCCATATTCTGAAAATGCAGCTATTGAATTGAAAAAATTAGGGGTTGATAAAATTCTGTCTATTACTGCAAATGAGAAAGAGCAATCGTTTGCGGAAAAACATGGATTCCAATTATTAGATATAACTTTTGATAATAATAATGGTCCTTCCGAGTTAATTATTTCTAAATTTTTGAAAACTGCAAACGATACCGAAAATCCAATTTATATCCATTGCTATGGAGGTACCCATAGGGCAGGTATTTTGGGGATGGCATATCGTATATATATCGAAAAATGGGAAATAGAAGACGCAATCGTGGAATACGAAAAATTAGGTGGTAATCGTATCGAAGATTTTAGAATGATACAAAAAATAATTGAGTACAACTTATAATGGACAATAAATATTTAAAACCAAATAATATAGGACTAAGACGCTCATTTGGATTTGGTGATAGATTGGGACTTGCTACTCCTGGTCATATGGATGCTATTGCAGGTAAACGATATTTAGGAATATTTGCACAACAATCTATACGTGAATTGAGCCGTACAAATAGACAGCCTAGTGATGTTATGAATGCAGCAATAACTGCTGTTAAAAATGAGAATTGGAGTCAACCTTGGGGTGCGGACGCTGATCATTTACAGACTCGTGAAGATGTGTTTCGGATGGCAGAAGCAGGATTTACTTTCTTTACAATTGATCCTTCAGATTATGTAAATAATGATGCTGATTCTATGTCTAGAGAAGAATTGGAAAGTACCTATCAGAATATTTTAAACGAAAATAAATTAGATACTTCAGATTTAATTGAACGGTATTTAGGCGAAACTTTTGTCATTTCTGACTCGTTTCAATTAGCGTTTAAAGATAAAGTTAAACTCTTAAAAGCGATTATTAAATATGGAATTGCACTAAATTATACAAAAAAAATGTATAATTGGATTTGTGAAGCTTGCAAAAATAGGTCGTTTGAAGTGGAAGTATCAATAGATGAAACTGATACGCCAACTACTCCAATAGAACACCTATTCATCGGATTAGAATTGAAAAGAATGGAGGTTGAAGTAATTAGTGTCGCTCCGCGATTTATTGGTGCATTTGAGAAAGGTATAGATTATAAAGGCGATATTTTAGAATTCGAGCATCAATATGCACAACATGCAAAAATTGCTAAATATTGTGGACCATATAAACTTAGTATTCATAGTGGATCAGATAAATTCAGTATATATCCTATTATTGGTCGTATTAGTGGTGAACATTTACATGTAAAAACGGCTGGTACAAGCTATTTGGAGGCATTACGAGTCATTTGTCTAACTGATGTGCCACTATTTAGAGAAATAGCCAATTATAGCCGAAATAGATTTGATGCGGATAAGAAAACATACCACATATCTGCAAAGTTGAACCATTTACCTGAAATAATTGATGATTCTGAACTAGAATACTGGTATTTAACCCATGAATCAGGTAGACAAATTCTTCATGTAACATTTGGTTCAGTTTTGGTTAATGGTATGGGCAGTACCAAAAAACCATTTAAAGAGTTGATTCTTAATAATCTAACAACAAATGATAGTCTATACAGAGAAGTACTTTCTGTTCACTTAGGAAAACATATAGATTTATTACTTTCGAAAACCGATGTATAATAATTCATATAACTGTGCAAATTATTAATCCAGACACTATTGGCGATTTTCATGTTCATTCATCTACATTTTCGGATGGGTTTAACTCTATAGATGAAATAGTTATAGCTGCAGGGAAATTAGAATATCAGAAAATTGCTATTACTGATCATAGTCAAGATTTATTAGATGCATACGGGATGACAAGAAAGACACATTATGATATTATTTCTTCAGGACGTTGGGAAAATATACATAATGAGGTTGAAGTAATTTTTGGTGTTGAAGCTGATCTCCTTAATGAAAAAGGTGATATATGTAATCATATTCAAGGTCATAAACCTGGTTTTATGATTTTGTCAGCACATAAAAAAGTATACTCAGGCGATCTAAATAAGATAAAACCAGCTTATCTAAATGCTATAGCAAGATATGGAAAGAGAATAAATATTTTAGGACATTTTTGCAATAAACAAATTACAAATTTCCTAGAAAATGAAGATATCGTTGAGATAGTTAAGCTAGCAAATTCTTATAATATCGCATTTGAAATAAATTGTGCAAACTTAGTTTATGGTAAAACTGATTTAGAAAAATTAAAATTAATGTTGGATAATGCAAAGTTGGTCTATGTCAATAGTGATGCTCATACAATGAACGAGTTAATAAAATTAAGAAAAGAGGGTTTTGATTATATCGAAACACATTTTAAATAATCATTAAGAGAATAATATGAATATTAATGATCTTATTAAATTATACAATTTTGAAAATAAGACAGTAGTTATAACAGGTGGTACCGGCGTTTTAGGTGGAGAAATTGGAGCGGTTCTTGCAGATTGTAATGCAAATGTCGCGATCTGTGATTTGAATACAAATTTATCTCCTGAGTTGGAATTGAAATTTAAGGAATCACAAGGGGAATTAACTGTATATGAATGCGATGTTCTAAGTCAGAAAAGTGTACAAAGAGTGGTTGAAAATGTAATAGGAGATTATGGTAAAGTAGATATACTTGTTAATGCAGCTGGTGGAAATAATTCTAAAGCTACAACAAGTCCTGATTTATCATTTTTCGATATTCCAATTGATGCATTTAATAAGGTCTTAGGATTGAATCTAGCTGGAACTGTCATACCAAGTCAAGTAGTCGGGAAGCAATTTGCTGTACAAAAGCATGGTATTATTTTAAATATATCTTCAATGAATGCTTTTAGACCACTTACTAGAATTCCAGCATATTCTGCAGCAAAAGCCGCTGTGAGTAATTTTACGCAGTGGTTGGCAGTTCATATGGCTCAAGAATATTCTACAAACATTAGAGTTAATGCTATTGCTCCTGGATTTTTCTTAACAGAACAAAATAGATTTCTATTAACAGATAAAATTTCCGGTGAATTAACAGAAAGAGGTAAGCAGATAATAGGGCATACACCATTAGGCAAATTTGGAAAACCTGAAGACCTTTTGGGAGCAGTTCTGTGGTTGATTTCTCCAGCATCTGAATTTGTCACAGGTATAGTTTTACCGATAGATGGTGGTTTTTCAGCATATAGCGGAGTATAGTTTTAATAAATTAATTAAAGTGTAAAGGTTTAAAATGAAAAAGTCAGATATTGGATTAATTGGTCTAGCGGTTATGGGAGAGAACCTTGTTCTAAATTTAGAAAGCAAAGGATTTGTAGTGTCGGTATATAATCGAACAACAATAAAAGTGGACAATTTTATTAATAGTCGAGCATGTGGAAAAAATATTATTGGTACTCATAACATAAAAGAACTAATTGCCAGTCTTGAAAAACCCAGGAAAATCATTCTATTAGTAAAAGCAGGCAAGCCGGTCGATGAATTTATTGAAATGTTGATTCCGCATCTTGAAAAGGACGATATAATTATTGATGGTGGTAATAGTCATTTCCCTGATACAATTAGACGAACTAAGTATGTTGAATCGAAAGGATTACTATATATTGGAACAGGTGTTTCAGGTGGAGAAGAAGGTGCACTAAAAGGACCATCAATTATGCCCGGTGGATCAAAGAAAGCCTGGCCTCTAGTAAAACCAATATTTCAAAAGATAGCTGCCCATACTGATGATGGCGATCCATGTTGTGAATGGGTAGGAGAGAATGGTGCAGGTCATTTTGTAAAGATGGTTCACAATGGAATTGAATATGGTGATATGCAAATGATATGTGAAACATATCAAATGATGAAGTATGGATTGGATATGACTAATTCTGAAATGGAAGAAGTATTTACTAGGTGGAATAATGGTAAACTTGACAGTTATCTAGTAGAAATAACTAGGGATATACTTGGATATAAAGATGAGGACGGAAATTACACTATAGATCAAATTTTAGACACTGCTGGACAAAAAGGTACTGGCAAATGGACCGCTATTGCAGCTTTAGATGAAGGGATGCCACTTACTTTGATCGGTGAGGCAGTTTTTGCACGTTGTCTATCAGCAATAAAGGATGAGCGAGTTAAAGCATCCAAACTTTTAAATGGACCTGTTGTAGATTTTAATGGAGATAAAGATAATTTTATCAGAGATTTAGAAGAAGCTTTATATGCATCAAAAATTGTATCGTATGCGCAAGGGTATCAATTGATGCAGGCTGCTGCAAAAAGTTATAATTGGAATCTGAACAATGGTGGTATTGCGCTAATGTGGAGAGGTGGTTGTATAATTCGTTCAGTATTTCTTGGAAAGATTAAAGAAGCATTTGATGCAGATCCAAAACTTAAAAATTTATTACTTGATCCATTTTTTAAGAATGCTGTAATTAAGGCTCAAGCAGCCTGGCGTAGAGTCGTGATAAAAGCTATTGAAATAGGAATACCAATGCCTGCTATCGGTTCAGCCTTAGCCTATTATGATGGTTATAGATCCGGACGTCTACCTGCCAATTTATTACAAGCACAACGTGATTATTTTGGTGCTCATACCTACGAAAGGATTGATAGACCACGCGGTGAATATTTTCATACAAATTGGACTGGTCGTGGCGGTGATACTTCGTCAACAACCTATAGCATATAATTTGGACTTCTAATGATAATTGGTTCAGGATCAGTAGGTAATGTCCTTAATGAAGATCAGATTTTCGAAATCTGCAGGGAAGGCTTTAGCCAACATAAATTAGAAAATAAGCGAATATTGTTTATTATTCCTGATCATTCGCGTACTGCTCCTATCGACAAAATGTTTCGGACGGTTTATAAACTTTTATCAGATAAGGTAGATTTACTTGACTTTATTATTGCCTTAGGCACACATCCACCACTGACCAGTGACGCAATTTATGCTAGAGTAGGTATAACAGAAATCGAACATCAAAAACTATATTCAAAGGCCCGTTTCTTTAACCATCACTGGAAAAAACCAAACCAATTAAAGCATGTTGGAATAATTACGGCAGATGAAGTAGCTGACATATCTAAGGGATTAATGAAAGAAAGTGTGGACATAACTATAAATAAAATGGTTTTTGATTATGATCAACTAGTGATAATTGGCCCAACATTCCCACATGAAGTAGTGGGTTTTTCCGGTGGTAATAAGTACTTGTTTCCCGGAATATCTGGAGAAGAAATAATCAATATGTTTCACTGGTTAGGCGCCCTCATTACTAATCCAATGATAATCGGTACTAAATATACTCCGGTCCGTAATGTTATTGATCGAGCAGCGTCCTTTTTACCAATAAAACGTATGTGTATGAGTCTGGTGGTTAAGGGGCAGGACTTAACTGGACTGTATATTGGAACACCAGAGGAAGCCTGGCAATCAGCAGCGGATCTATCTGATAAAATCCATATCGTTTATAAAGATAAACCATATCATACCGTACTTTCTCGTGCACCCGAAATGTACGAAGACCTCTGGACAGGTGGAAAATGTATGTATAAATTAGAACCTGTCGTTGCTGATGGCGGTAAGCTAATAATTTATGCTCCCCATATCACTGAAGTGTCAGTTTCGCACGGTGATGTAATAGAAAAGATTGGATATCATGTTCGAGATTATTTTGTAAAACAAGCTAAGCGTTTCAGAGATATCCCAGGTGGGGTAATGGCACATTCTACTCATGTACGTGGGATCGGCACCTTTGAAAACGGGGTGGAGAAAGCTCGTATAGATGTCATTTTGGCCACGGGAATTTCGAGAGAAACCTGTCGCAGGATCAATTTGGGATATATGGACCCTGCAGGCATAAAGGTTGAAGAATACAAGAATCGGGAAGATGAAGGTATCCTATATGTTCCAAAAGCAGGTGAGATGCTTTATCGTCTTAGAAAAAAGGAATAAAATATGTCAAAACTAAAAATTAGAAATGATAACTGTGCTTTAGATTTTCTATCACTTGGATCTTTAGTACATAGACTGGATCCTGGTAGAATACCTTTCCGCAAAGCTAGATCATTAAATATTCATGTTTCGGGTGGAGAATACAATGTTGCAGCTAATTTAGCCGATTGTTTTGGCTTAAAAACAGGAATAGCTACGGCAATGGTTGACTACGGAATTGGGGAACTAGTACAATCAAGAGTACAAGAAATGGGTGTCAAGCCGTTTTATAAATGGTTTAAACATGATGGTTCTCGCGGACCGAATATTGCGACTGTTTACAGCGATCTCGGTTATGGAGTGAGACCACCAGTTGTATTTTATAACCGTGCAAATGAAGCGGGGGCTATGCTGAAACCGGGTGATTTTGATTGGGGTGCTATTTTTAGAACTGGAATAAAATGGTTTCACTCTGGTGGAATTTATGCAGCGTTATCAAAGACTACATCTAAATTAATTATTGAAGCCATGAAAGCTGCAAAATTATATGGAGTAATAACGTCATTTGATCTAAACTATCGAGGAAAACTATGGGAATCTATTGGTGGATTAAAACAAGCTCAAAAAAGTTTTAAAGAGATTGTAAAGTATGTTGATGTTCTAATTGGAAATGAAGAAGATTTACAGATGGGACTTGGAATCAAAGGACCTGAAGTTGAAAGGAAATCAAAATTAGATACTGATATATTCTTCCAAATGATTGGAGATGTCACTAAAGCATTCCCGAATGTCAAAATGGTTGCTACAACTCTAAGAGAAGTAGAAAATGCAAATCGCCATCAATGGGGCTCAGTATTATGGTATAATAATGAAAAATATATTAGTCCAACCTGTGAATTGAAAGTTCTTGATAGAATTGGTGGGGGAGATGGATTTGCCTCAGGATTAATTTATGGAATGTTGACGGAAAAAAGTCCGGAAGAAGCATTACGTTTAGGATGGGCCCATGGTGCATTGTGTACCACTTTTCCAGGTGATGTGACAATGGCAAAATTATCAGAGGTTGAAGCTTTTGCAAAAGGAGGCTCAGCACGAGTTCAAAGATAAATATGAAATATGAATAGTGAAGCAATTAACGCAGTCAAAATGAATACGAAAATAGATTTATTGGCTATGGATTTTGATGGAGTAATTGCAGATAGTATTATGGAATGTGCAGTGGCAGGATATAATGCTTATTCAACATATCGCGGAAATGCAAATCAAATAATTGCACCTGACAAAATTAATCATCGTCAATTGAATTTATTTAAAACTACAAGACCTTTCATACGTTCTGGTGAAGATTATATATATCTTTTTCAGGCAATTTCCGAAGGGATTAATATATATAGTCAAGAAGATTTTGACAGATTTAAGAATAGATACATAGATCGAAAAGACTCATATTATCAATTATTTTATTCCGCTAGACAACAGCTCATAACTAGTAATTTTATTGAATGGATCGATTTAAATCCTTTGTATGACGGTATGAAACTGTTTTTGAATACAGTATATCATAAAGTTCATATTATCTCAACCAAAGCTTCAAAGTTTATTATTGCGATTCTATCACATAATAATATTAATTTGAAACTTGAAAGTATTCATTCAACGGAGAACGGCTCTAGTAAATCCGATATTTTATTGAAAATAATTACTGAAAATAATTTAAAAGCACAGAATACGATTTATATTGATGACCACTTAGATACTTTACTAAAAATGGAAAAGACTAAATCGAATTGCCTACTCGCGACATGGGGTTATAATACAAAAATGCAGCAAGATGAATCTCTGAATTCAAGTATCAAAATGGTTGATTTAAAACAATTTTATCAAATGTATGGATAAGTATGAAAATTTATAGTCATAATCTCAAAATTAGCAATAGTATAGTGAATGGTTTAACAGAATATATAACTATGTTAATAATAGCTGTAGGAATAGTTGGTTTAATAGCAGGTTCGCATAGAATTGGAGTTCCATTGTACAAAATAAATCCAATGCACTGGGTTGTATATTTTGTAATATTATTTAAAAAGCCTTCATTTAGTTCAATAGCTATACTTGCATTTGCTCTTCCGCTAACCAGTAATATTTTAACTGGTCACCCATTAATAATTAAAAGCATAATAATGAGTTTTGAACTATTAATTTATGGCATGATATTTAGTTTGCTTTATAATCACGTTTCCAAATCAATTCCTTTTGCATATATAGTTTCTCAAATTGTTGGACACATTATATATTTCAGTCTTAAGTATATATTAATAAAAATAGAATTAATGAATAGCGTAATGTTTACTTCTTCTGTAATAATACAAATTATAGTTTTTATTATATTAGGATTATGCCTACAGATAATCTCAACTCAGCGACAAAAAGTATAATACCACATACCCTTTTTGGACACTTTGTGTTAAAATCAAAAGCATACAAAGGAGGATTTAATGCGTCCAGAAGACAAAGAACAAGTACGTGTATAGTTTAATACTTATAAAAGTGTACAAAGATTACTTCAATAGAATTCTTTAAATATTATTTAAGGATTTGTAAAATAAGCTATGAAAAATATTACGCTTACAATCAATGAAAACAAAATGACTGTATTAGTTGATCCAAATATGAAATTATTATGGTTTATACGGGATGAATTAGGTCTAACTGGTACGAAATACAGCTGCGGAAAGGCCTTGTGCGGTACCTGCACAGTACTTATAAATGGGAAAGCTGTGAAATCATGTTCAACTACTGTTGGTAATTGTGACGGCAAATCTATAACAACAATTGAAGGTCTATCACAGAATGGTGATCATCCATTGCAAAAAGCATGGATTGTGGAAGATGTATCACAGTGTGGGTACTGTCAACCTGGACAAATAATGGCTGCCTCAGAACTGCTTTCAAATAGTCCCAATCCTAGTGATACGGATATTAATAAACAAATGAACAAAGTGCTTTGCAGATGCGGAACCTACAATCGAATCCGAAAAGCTATTCATACTGCAGCGGAGGAATCGAAATGAGTAGTAAAATAACACGCAGAGAATTTATAAAATATACTGGTCTTTCTTCAGCAGGGCTTGCGTTTGGTTTGTATATAACAAGTGCAGGGAAATTATTAGGGCATGAATCAGTGTTCCGTCCGAATATATGGTTGCAGATCGATAAAAATGGTTTTGTAACAATTACTATGCACCGATCTGAGATGGGACAAAAGGTTTGGACAGCCTTACCAATGATAGTTGCAGAAGAATTGGAAGCTGATTGGTCGAAAGTAAAAGTAGTTCAAGGTGATTTAAATGAAGAATTTGGTAGTCAAGTAACAGGTGGAAGTGCAAGCGTACGTACATCTTATGATAAATTAAGAAAGGCGGGAGCGACTGCTCGAGAAATGTTATTATCTGCAGCTGCTCTTGAGTGGGGAATATCAAGGAATGATTGTATCGCTGAAAATGGATATATTATTAATTCACAGTCCGGTAAAAAACTGGATTACGGAATGCTTATTGACAAAGCAAATACAATAAAAATCCCCAGTAATGTTCCTCTAAAAGATCCTAAAAATTTTAAAATCATTGGAAAATCAATAAAAAGTGTAGGACAATCATCAAAAGTTGATGGAAGTCTAAAATATGGATTTGATTTGCAATTACCTAACATCCAAACTGCAATTGTAAGTCATTGCCCCGTAGTTGGCGGTAGTGTAAAATCATTCGATGCAGTTGAGACATTAAAGGTTGATGGTGTTATTGATGTAATTGCTGTATCAACCGGTATAGCTGTAGTTGGAAAAAATACATGGGCCATTTTAGAAGGTCAAAAAAAGCTAAAAATTGAATGGGATTTGGGGGATAATAAAAACCTTAATAGTACTCAAATAAGTGAATCATTGTTAAATGCATTTAATAAGAAAGGCGAAGTTGTCAAATCTACCGGTAATTTTGATTCCAGTTTTAAAAATTCATTTAAACAACTGGATGTAATATATGAAGGTGCTTATCTTGATCATGCCACAATGGAACCCATGAACTGTACAGTAAAAATTGAAAATAATAAGTGTGAATTATGGTTACCAACTCAAGATCCTGCAGGCGCATTTGAAGAGGCTCGAACTATCACTGGTTTCAATAAGAAAAATATTACAATACATACATTAAAAGCAGGAGGTGGGTTTGGAAGAAGATTAGCAGAAGATTATGTGAAAGAAGCAGTTGAAATAGCAATGATCCAGAAAGGAACTGTAAAAGTAATACGGACTCGTGAAGAAGATATTAAAAATGGAGTCTATCGACCTGCTACACTAAATAAAGTAAAAGGAGCAATTGATAAAGATGGACAACCAATTGCTTGGATGAATCGCATTTCAGGACCAGACAATACTTCGTATTGGACTATCACCGGAGGTGCTGATGAAATTCCTTATGATATTCCTAATATTCATGTTGATTATGTTCAATCTAATTCAACTATTACTGTCGGACCATTGAGGGCGGTAGGTAATATTCAAAATGCGTTTGTTAATGAAAGTTTTATAGATGAATTAGCACATTTGTCCCAAAAAGATCCATTAGATTACCGTATAAAATTGATGCAAAATAATAAGCGGCAACTTAATGTATTAAAAACTGCGGCAGAGGCAGCTAATTGGAATGGAAGCAAGAAAAATGGTAGGTATTATGGTTTGGCATCACACTACTGTTTTCAAAGTTATGCAGCAATGGTAGCTGAGATATCTTTTATTGAAGATAGACTCAAAATAAATAGGATGATCTGTGCAATTGATTGTGGATTAGTGATTAATCCTGACGGTGTGAAGGCACAAATTGAAAGTGGTATTGCTATTGGCTTAAGTGCAGCGTTATTTGGTGAAATAACTTTTTTAGGCGGTCAGGTTGAGCAGAGTAATTTTCATAATTATAAGATTATAAGTATGGATCAAATGCCAGTTATTGAAACTCACATTATTTCAAGCTATGAATCGCCCACTGGTGCTGGAGAGCCACCCGTACCACCTACGGCTCCTGCACTAACTAATGCAATTTTTGCCGGTACCGGAATAAGGTATAGGTCTTTACCTTTGAAAGATGTAGTAATAGTTTAAATTCTTATTTAGGAGCATAAATGGAATATAGAAGATTAGGAAAATCGGGATTAAAATTAAGCTTATATTCATTTGGTTCATGGGTTACTTTTGCCAATCAATATGATGTAAAATTAGCAACAGAATTAATGTCCTATGCTTATGATAAGGGAGTAAACTTCTTTGACAATGCTGAAGCATATATGATGGGAGAATCTGAAATCGTCATGGGTAAAGTTCTCAAGGAATTAGCATGGTCTCGTGATTCATATTGTGTTTCAAGTAAGGTTTTTTGGGGAGGAGATAAACCAACTCAACGTGGGCTAAGTAAAAAACATGTAGTTGATGCTTGTAATGCTGCTTTGAAAAGACTGCAAGTAGAGTACTTAGATTTATATTTCTGTCATAGACCCGACCCAAGTACCCCAATCGAAGAAACCGTTAGAGCAATGCATAATTTAGTTTTACAGGGTAAAATACTATATTGGGGTACATCAGAGTGGAATGCGCAACAAATTACTGAAGCTCATGGAATTGCCAAAGAATATGGTTTGACCCCACCTACAATGGAACAACCTGAATATAATCTATTTTGTCGTGAAAAAGTTGAAAAAGAATACCTACCATTGTTTGATAAATTTGGATTAGGAACAACTATCTGGTCTCCATTAGCTAGCGGAATTTTAACAAGCAAGTACAGCAATGGTATTCCAAAGGATAGTAGATTGAATCTTGAAAACTATAAATGGCTGAAGGAACAATTTGATAATCCTGAAGGACGAGCCCAAATTGAGAAAGCAGATAAACTGAAAGTATTAGCTAATGAATTAGGAATATCTGTACATCATCTGGCTCTTTTATGGTGTGCAAAGAATGAAAATGTTAACACCATTATTCTTGGAGCGTCAAAATTAATTCAATTAAAAGACAACCTATGCGTCCTGGAAAAATCGATTGATTTTAACGCTGAATTAACCAACAAAATTGAGGGAATTGTTCAGAGTAAACCTGTACCAGAGAAAACTTTTAGTTAATATTTATCTATAGACACTATGACCCAATAGAATAGCATTAGATTAATGGTACATCTACGGGGTAAGGCAAATCGCAAATTACTGTATGTTCAGCGATATATATATTGTTACGCTATCAGTCCATAGTACTTAAAATCCCTCGGATGATGAGTCTGTGCCGGTTCGAGTCCGGCCCCGGGTACTACTGTAAGTTGTTATTTACAGGTAGATAGTAGAAGGGCAGTGTAAAAGCTTCCCTTTTTCATTTCCCAAAAATGCCAAAATATGTCAAAATATGCCATTTCGAGCGCGATTGTTGGACTTGTAATTGAATAAGAAAGATTTTCGAAAGTTAGAGTATGGATATGAATTCTTTAGCTCTCACAAACACGGTGTAAAACAAACGGGCTAATTTAAGTGCATCTTAAGCGGTAGGGCTTATAAAGGCTTTATAGCAGAATTATAAATTCTAAAGAAATAATATTCCTTAAATATAATTATTGTTTTTTAAACAGGTAACTCCTACTATTATTAAGGTAATAAACTCACTTTTTATACTACTGTTATTCTTAGAAGTATTTATTGGTTTTCTAGTTTAATGAACCTTTTTCGAAAATAGTCAATAGTTAAAGAGAGACATAAACACTGCACAATTATAAAACAACCGATACTTCAATAATATTTAAACGAATATTATCTTAATTAATTCTGATATAGAAAAAATAATGAAAAATATAAAGGATAAGAAATATTTTGATTCCTATAAAAACTATAAAGAAAGTAAAGGCCGTGTAGGATATAAACTACGCAAAAAGACTACACAAAAAGATTATGATAAAATCGGTTTTATGTCTGGCTTAGAAGTACATCAACAATTACTGACGGATAAAAAACTATTCTGTAATTGTCCAGCAGGCATTTTTCAAAAAAATGGACAATATGATGCTGAGCTTATACGGCATATGAGGCCAACCTTAAGCGAACTTGGAGAATATGATGGCACAGCTCTGATGGAGTTTAAAACAAAAAAAACAATTTATTATCATATCGCTCACGCTACCGCCTGTACTTATGATGTAGATGACACACCTCCCTTTAAACTTAATCGGCAAGCGTTAAGAATTGCTTTAGAAATAACCAGGCTGCTGAAATGTTTTGTTGTCGGAGAATTACATATTGCTCGTAAACAATATCTCGATGGTAGCATCCCCACAGGATTTCAAAGAACAGGAATAATTGGTATTGAAGGATTTTTGCCAATAAGAAATAAAAAAATAGGAATTGTTCAAATAAGCATAGAAGAAGATTCCTGCCGTGAAATTTCGGATATCGGACACATGCGTATTTATAAAACGGATAGATTAGGAATGCCTCTTATTGAGGTTGTTACTTACCCCGATATGAAAACACCTGATGAAGTAGTTGAAGTGGCACAATTTATTCGCTTCTTAACTCGTAGCACTGGCCATGTAAGAACTGGTATTGGTTCAGCTCGTGAAGATGTAAATGTGAGTGTTCATGGCGGAACGCGAGTGGAGATAAAAGGTGTTGCAAAAATAAGCAAGATTGCGGAGTTAGCACATAATGAGGCTTTCCGTCAAGTTAGTTTTTTGGAAATTCGTAAAGATTTACTTGCGCGCATTCCAAGGTGGGAAACTTGGAAGATTGAACACAAAATATTAAATGGACGCCAGGTTAAGAAGTTTTCTGAACAAGCTAATGGGTTTATTAAAAAGGGGCAGCAGGTTGTTATGGTTAATCTACCGTTGTTCCGTGGAATCCTTTCTTTTTTTAACCAACCTGGTCGCATGTTTTCTGATGAAATAAGTGACCGGCTTAAAGTAATAGCTTGTTTGGAAAAACCCAATCTGCTCCATTCGGAACAATGGAATCAAGAAATTGATGAATACTTCAAAACGGTACTTAAAGAGCTTAAAGCAAAAAAGGAAGATGCACAGATTGTATTTTGCTCTCCCCAGGAAGATATTGCAACCGCCCTGGAAGTGATCGAAGAACGATGTAAAATGGCTTTTGAAGATACACCTGTACCGAACGAATCCCGAAAATCTCTCCCGGATGGAACTACAATATTTGAGCGTGTATTACCTGGAGCTGACCGAATGTACCCAGATACTGATTCAGCTCCAATAGCTATCGGACAGGAATTTATTGACTCGGTTGATCTGGGGCTCCCAGTTGGTATTGATAAGCGCCTTGCCCAGTTTATAAAATGGAAAGTGCCAAAAGATGCTTATATCTATTTGCTGGCAAAAAATCTCGCCCCTTTAATGGAAAGAATTATTAATGATTTTGATATTAATCCCCAATTTTTATCCACTTTATTGGCACATCGTTTAAAGCATTTACAGGGCCATATAAAATCTGCTTCACCATTCGACTATAATAAACTTTATGATTTATGCGGTTTTGTAAAAAGAGAAAAATTAAGTAGGGAGATATTATCACTCATGTTGCCGATTGCTTATGAATTCCCTTATATGGACCCCGAGTCGATACTAATAGAGATTAAATACAAGAAACACAACAGTGAAAATCTCTTTTCTCATATTCCTATTTTGAAAACAAAATTCAATCAATTAAATAGTTCGCAAGATCCAAATGTATCCGTTTGTTGGATAATGAATGAGTTACGCCCAATCGCCATCGGCAATATTTCACTGGCTAAACTCGCCGAAGTTGTAAGAAAAGAGGTAATAAATGAGTGATTTATTCAAGGGATACAAGGGGAAAGCACTGGAAATTTTAAAAAAATATAATGTTCGTGTTTGGAGTGAAGCTAAAATCGATACAACACGTGGTAGTTTCCAGGGGATTGTTTTACCCCGCTCTGAAAATGATGATGCTAACCATATAGTTCTTAAATTAGTAACAGGTTATAATGTGGGTGTTGCCATTGATACCATTCATAATATGGTGGAAAATGGCTATAAAGAGGCCCACTATAAAATCCCCGAACGTGAATTTCCGACTTCAAAGAATAAGAAGAACATAAAACTATTTGGTACAGGCGGCACAATCGCGTCACGCCTGGATTACAGGACAGGTGCGGTTATTCCTGCATTCTCACCGGGAGAATTGTACGGAGCTGTTCCAGAGCTGGCTGATATTTGTAATTTAAGCACAGATAAATTGTTTGCAGTGTTTTCAGAAAACATGGGGCCGGCACAATACAAAGTTTTAGCTAAGGCTATAAGCGATGAAATAAAAAGGGGCATTGATGGTATTGTTGTTGGGCACGGTACAGACACTATGCATCATACTGCAGCAGCTCTGTCTTTCATGGTGCAAAACCCGCCTATTCCCATTGTAATGGTTGGCTCACAAAGATCTTCTGACAGGCCTTCATCGGATGCGGCGTTAAACCTTATCCATGCCACAAAAACTGCGGCTGATGCCGATATTGCAGAAGTGATGGTTTGCATGTTTGGGCCTACTTCTGATGAATATGGTTTATTGCACCGTGGAACGCGTGTACGCAAGATGCATTCATCTTGTCGTTCGGCCTTTCGTACCGTTGGGGATATACCAATGGCAACGGTAACCCGGGATGAAATTGTGCCTTTGCGCCATGATTATAATCATCGCCGAAAAGATAAGCAGGTTTTGATAACCCCGGTTTTCGAGGAAAGAGTTTCACTTATTTATTACTATCCCAATATGAACCCTGATATAATTGACTCGTTAATCGATTTGGGATACAAAGGAATTGTTATTGCCGGTACGGGATTGGGGCATGTGAATAAACCACTTTACCCAGCCATAAAACGAGCTGTGGGAAAAGGGATTGCTATTTATATGACTGTACAGACTTTGTGGGGCTATGTACATATGTTTGTATACGATACAGGACGTGATCTAATGAGTATGGGTATTATTCCTACTGAAAATATGCTTCCTGAAGTAGCCTATATTAAACTGGGATGGGCTCTGGGGCAAACATCGGATTTGGAAAAGGTAAAAAAAATAATGCTTACCCCTATTTGCGATGATATAACAGAACGTGAACCATATAATGGCTATTTAGTGTATCAGGGGGGGATACCTGAAGTTGAGGAGTTCATAAAAACTTTCCATAAATAAAAGCAAAGCCTATTAGATATACGCCTTAAACAAAACGCACCTGTTGGCTATTAAGGCTAGCCAAAATCTCTCATATCTTGCTCCTTTATTGTTTTACCATATCCTAACTTAAATATTGGTCAACTTTGGAGCGGTAGTTCAAATCATAAAGCAGAAATAACCACTTATAAGATTATCTACAACAAATATGATTGGTTAGTAATTGAATAAAGCACAAATACCATCTATGTCAACTGAACAAATGCGCAAAGTGGATGATTTAATGATAAATATATATTTAATCGAGTAATAACTGTGTAATGCCCTTTTTTGTCAGAATCCCTAAGTATAACAATATATGCAATTAGCTGACCAATATAAAGCACTTAAAATCCCTTGTTCAAGTTAGTTTAGCGTAAATTAAACCAACATTTAAGAAATAATATCTACTTTGAGATTATATTTAAATAACCAATATTTTATTAACATTGATTTGCCGACATGATGTTATTTAACTTAAATCAATTCAAATATGATACAATCCAAATAAAATGACTATTGAAGTTGTATTCGTTCTACTAATAATACTTTTAGCATTTATACTATTTTCTACTGAGCTAGTGGCAGTGGATGTTTCCGCATTAATTATTCTTGGTATTTTATTAGCTACAGGATTGCTATCTGTTAAAGATGGTCTCTCTGGGTTTTCAAATACTGCCGTAATTACCATAGCCAGTCTTTTTATAATAAGTTATTCTATTCAAAAAGAAGGTGTACTTGAATACGTTGTTTCCATAGTAACCAAATTAATTGAAAAACAAAAAGCAATAGGCCTAGTAATTTACCTTTTCTCTATTAGCATTGCATCAGCAATCATGAACAATACAGCAATCGTAGCTATATTCATTCCGGTTACAATTCGTTTGTCAAACAGATTTAAGATAAATCCATCAAAAACATTAATACCACTTAGTTATGCAGCAATACTGGGTGGGACTTTAACCTTAATTGGTACTTCTACCAATTTATTAGTTAATTCAATATATATAGAAAGCGGATCCGGAGAATCCATAGGTATGTTTGAATTTACGAAGTTTGGTCTAGTCTATTTGGCAATAGGATTATTATATATATTCACATTAGCAAGATGGCTTCTTCCATCAAGATCGCCAGGTGCGAGCTTAGTAGAAAATTATAATTTGGGATCTTATTTTACTGAGGTAAGGATTAGTGAAGACTCCCCGCTAATAGGTAGTACTTGTTACGAACGTAAGATTAATAAAAATTATGATGTAAAAGTGCTTAATATTTTAAGGAATGGAAAGTTTGTCACGACAAAAATTAGAAGTACTGTATTAAAAAATGATGATATATTGTTTGTTCGTGGAGCCATCGATGGTTTTTTACGCATGAAAGAAATTGAAAATGTTATCCTATTGACCGATGAAAAATTATCAGAAGATGAACTTGACCAAGAAAACAATATTTTAGTGGAAGGTATTCTTAAAGACAGTTCAAGTTTTGTTGGTAGGAATTTAAGATCAATTAATTTTAGAAGTAATTACGGTGCATTTGTTTTAGCAATTCGCAGAGAAGGTGCTATCTTACGCAAGAAAATATCACAATTATCGTTAAAAGCGTTTGATACATTATTGATTTACGGTCCAACTGACCGTATTCAAAATATATCTAAATCTAATAATTTTATTTTAACTGGTAAAGTAGATGTCGCTTTAAATAAGCACAAATTATGGTGGATTAGTATTTTAGTGCTTTTTGTGGCGGTTTTACTTGCTGCTTTTAATATAATTCCTATAGTAAAAGGAACTCTTTTAGGAGTAATAGTTATATTAGCTTGTGGTTTGATTAAGCCAACTGAAGCCTACAATGCTATTTCTTGGCAGGTAATAATTTTATTAGCTGCTCTTATACCTTTGGGGCATGTTATTCATACAAGCGGCACAGACATCTGGTTAGGAGAATCATTATTCAGATTAATGAAGATATTTCCAGACGATTTACAACCTTTTGCAATGGTTAGCATAATTTATTTGATTACGACTATTCTGACAGAAATATCGTCCAATGCGGCTACTGCAATACTCATGACACCAATCGCCCTAGTTGTATCATCAAAACTTGGATTAGATCCTAAGCCGTTCATATTTTCAATATGCTTTGCTGCTTCAGCATCTTTTATAACTCCAATAGGCTATCAAACCAATTTAATGGTCTATGGGCCAGGTGGATATAAATTTACCGATTATTTAAAAGTTGGGTTGCCCTTAGCAATAGTATTGTGGATTGTAGCATCTTTATTAATACCATTCTTTTGGCCCTTTATTGCAATTTAATCAAAAAACTCTAACTTAGATATTGACCCACCCTTTGACGGCTGGTCAAATAATCAATAAGGAAACCGTTAAAGTTTCCGTTTTTTATGCTTGACAAGAAACAGTAATTACCAATTACTTAATAATATTAGATTACTTTAGATTTACTCCAAATAATGTTTTATATGTTAATCTATAAATATCAGTATTATCAACATTATTAGGTAACAATTTAGAATTTAAACCGTGGGTTTTTGCTAATATCGCTCCCATAACATCTGATTCTGTAGCCCACGCAATTTTAAAGTGTAGTTTGTTTCCAAATCTATCTGCTTTTGCTACGAATGGTAATGTTCCTGTACCACCGACTCCATCAATTGGAGCTCCATTATTAGAAGTGGTAGATAATGGTTTATTGAATTTATTCTCATCTCGGATTCCGATAACTTGCATTGCGCCAGCATCGCTATCAGCAGCAGTAATTAATAATGTATTAGGATTTTTATCGACAAATTCCATTGCTATGCCAATTGCATCATCAGCTCTTTGCAAGGCTTCCAAAGCCCCACTTGCATTATTATGATTTGAAAAATTATCAGATCCTTCTTCTTCGATAACTATAAAGAAATCCTTTTTCTTAGAGTTAAGAATTGTTAAAGCAACGTCTGTCATTTCAGCAAGAGTGGGAGCATTTTGATTATATTGCGGTAACCCTGACGTTTTCAAGGTTTCTTCATCCGGATCATTAAAAGTATCTCTTGCAGAAAAAATACCGAGTACTTTATTGGTTTTAGAGGGTATAGTCAGTAGCTCTTTGCGTGTAAAAATGACTTTATATCCTAATTCTTCAGCCTCTTTTAATAAATTTCTATTATCTTTTCGAATCCCCGGTTCGCCATGAAATCCAATTTCACCTTCAGGCAGTAGCATTACTTCGCCACCGGCAAATATTATATCGGCACCGCTATAAATAATTTGTAAGGCAATAGTATCTTCTAATGATCGATGAATCGAATTCGAAAGATATACTCCTGTTCCGGGCTCACATATATGACCACTATTAATAATTGCGATAGATTTACCTTTGATTTTTGCTTCAGTCATTATGCTATATTCTTTACCTGAGAGCGATTTGAATGGTTTCTCAGGATTGTTGCCGTAGGCATCATAATGAGTTTTAACACCGTAAGCATGAACTGTACCACCACCATTGGAACTGCTACTAGCCGAATTTGCTAAGTGACCACGATAAACTCCCATATGTTCCATTTTGTCCCAATTAAGCATGCTGTCAGGGCCAACTTGCAATAATCTTAATGCACCCCACATACTTAATCCACTGCCGTCGGGATGGATAAATATAACGCTTCCGGTTGTTGCTTGAGTGTGAGTATTCTCTTTGTTGCATCCACTTGTCAGAAAAATTATAGTTAAAATTAAAATACTTGATCTGTTAAATATTTTCATTAGTCCAAAACTCCATTATTCAGATAAAAATCAGTTTTAAGTTTAATAATTATTGATTTGATAGCATTAATAAAATAACTAAAAATATTTTTCATAAATGCATGATGAAGTTTATAGCAAAAGAATCAAATATCTTGTAAATTGAAATCACTCATGAAAATAGAAATTGAAAAAAAGTTTTTGATAAAAAGTATGAATTTCAAACAAGATTCATATAAAAAGATAAGAATTACCCAAAGATATTTATCATCATTGCCAGAACGGTCCATAAGGATTAGAATCGGAGGGGATAAAGCGTTTATAACAATAAAAGGAAAAAGTAATAAAACAGGAATGTCCCGTTCTGAGTGGGAAAAAGATATTTCTATTGAAGACGCGCACGATCTCTTTAAAATTTGTGAGCCAGGAGTTATTGATAAAACACGCTATCTTGTCAAGTCTGGCAAACACATTATTGAAATTGACGAATATTATGGGGAAAATAAGGGACTTATTGTTGCAGAAATTGAGCTTTTGTCCGAAGAAGAATCTTTCGAAAAGCCTGATTGGTTGGGGGATGAGATAACGGGAGATATGAAGTATTATAATTCATATCTGATGAAACATCCTTATTCCAAATGGAAAACTGAAGACTAAAATATTTCATTTAAAATAATTATGAGAGATTACAAATTCAAGTACACCATGCCAATCCTTATAGTGATATCATTTTTGATAATAAAACCTATTTTTGCAGCAAAAACTGTCGATGATGCATTCTCTCTGAGTCTTATGATAATGACTCTTTTGGGTGGGTTAGCGCTATTTTTATATGGTATGGACAAAATGGGCGAAGGAATGAAAAAAGCAGCCGGTGACCGCATGAGGAAAATACTTGCTGCAATCACTAAAAATCGAATTTTTGGTTTAATCATTGGTGCGTTTATTACCATGGTCTTTCAAAGTAGTAGCGCAACAACCGTCATGCTTGTAAGTTTCGTTCAAGCTAAGCTTATGACTTATGCGCAATCAATTGGCATTATTTTGGGCGCTAATATTGGTTCAACAATTACTGCTCAATTAATTGCATTTAAATTAACTGACTATTCATTAGGTATGATAGCTGTAGGATTTACATTATCGGCGTTTTCAAAAAACGAATCTAAAAGATATTTTGGAGATGCAATCCTTGGATTTGGAATTTTATTTTTCGGGATAAAATTAATGTCAGATGCAATGATGCCACTGCGGGAATTTGAACCATTCATTGACTCTTTAAGAGGATTAGAAAACCCATTCATAGGACTAATAATTGGAGCTGGGTTTACAGCCTTAATTCAAAGCAGTGCCGCTTTTACTGGTATAATAATTGTACTTGCTCAACAGGGTTTAATAACTTTAGAAGCAGGAATACCACTAATCCTGGGGGCAAATATTGGGACATGTGTTACGGCAGGATTCGCAAGTATTGGAACATCTCGTGAAGCCAAACGGGTGGCTTTGGCTCACGTATTATTTAACATAATTGGTGTATTAATATTTATAGGATTTATTCCGTTACTGGCTGATTTTGTCCGAAGTATTTCACCAACAGGAAGTGGCAGCGGTATCGCCAAATTAGCGATGGAAACCCCACGGCAAATTGCAAATGCCCATACAATTTTCAATGTAGGCGTTGCCTTAATGTTCGTTCCTATTACCCCATTATTTGCAAAGCTTGTAATAAAAATATTACCTGAAAAAGAGGTTGAAAGCGGTATTCTACCGGTTACTTGGCACATAGATGAATCAGTAATATCCACTCCGGCAATAGCTATTCAGTTGGCTAAAACTGAGATATCGCGCATGGCGAAAATACTATCCAGAATGTTAGATGCTGTAGTATATCCATTTATATCAGATGACCACAAAAAAGATTCAGTGTACGAGCAATTATCGCTGATAGACGGCATTAAAATGCGAGAAAATAAGATTGATTATCTGGATGACAAGGTTACCCGATATTTAATGAAACTTAGCCGTGAAGAACTTACCAAACAGCAAGCGAGTGAAGTATTTGCAATGATGTCAGTTGCTAATGATATGGAAAGTATCGGAGATACAATTGCAAAAAGAATACTCCCATTATTGGACAAAAAGAAGAAATCCAAGGCAGATTTTTCTGAATCAGGAAAACAGGAAATACAAACCTTTCATTCAAAAGCAATGAAACTTATGAACCAGATAAAAATAGCCTTCGAAAGTAAAAATTTTACAAATGCCAAAAAGATAATGAAAGGGGAAATAAAATATCGAAAATTGGTTCGAGATTTTAGAGAGCTTCATCTTAAGCGCGTTCAAGAAAAACGAACAGAATCTATTGCAACTCATAGTGTTCATTTAGAATTATTAGATATGTTGAAACAAATCAATATTTATCTTTCTGAAATTGCAAAATCAATCTCGAAGTTAGAAAGTGAAGAAAATACAGAATAAATAAAATTAAGATTTATTGAGAACATTTTTGCTATTCTCAAGTTGCTATATATATGATGTAAGGCTAAGTATTTAGTCTAACGCCCCACCGATGTTAATTAAGCCCATTCCTGAATCAAGGATACTTATAAATTATTAATATTTTAAAAACTCCAGCAATATTACCAAAATATTTCTTGCTTTTCATTGATAAAACCATTAAAATACTTACGACAAACTTACGAGTTTATTATGAAAAAACCAATATCATACAAACAACAACGCTTTTTAGACTTTATTCAACGTTACACACTACAAAATGATCGTGCACCATCCTATGAAGATATTATGAATAAATTAGGTTTTTCCTCCTTGGGAACAGTTCATTGGTATGTAAAAACACTATCGGACGATGGTTACTTGAGTCGCGCTCGCGGACCTAATGGGAAACGAGCGCTCACCCTATCTGAAGAGCGCGCCGTACCAACAGTTTTACCGCTTTTAGGAATGATTGCCGCAGGTGAACCGATTGAGGCTTTAGAAAACGCTGAATCAATTAATGTTCCGGCACCATTTGTGCGTCCTGATAATTTTGTATTAAAAGTTAAAGGACAATCCATGCAAGATGACAATATTGAGGATGGTGATTATGTGATTGTACGGAAAACCCCACAGGCCGAACCGGGGCAGATAGTGGTAGCCCTCATAAATGGTGAAGCTACTTTAAAACGTTATTATCCTAAAGGGCGTGGAGTAGAGTTGCATCCCAGGAATCCTGATTTTCCTATTATTAAAATTCAGGATACCGATATTTTCCAGATCAACGGGATTGTACTTTATTCTTTTAGGGAATATTAACAAAAGCAGAAGTGGTGAAATATGGCTGCTTCTATTTTTCATGTACGCTTAAAGGATTTTGAACTTCAAGCCGAGCGATTGATGGACGCTTCATTGCGTACGCGTCCGGTTGCCATTATTTCATCACAGCAGCAAGATGGCACAATTGTTTCCGTGTCTTCCGAGGCGCAACAGGAAGGACTGTACAGCGGAATGAAACTATCTCGTGGCGCGCAAAATGAGTCATAGCGCTTTGCTAATGCCCTATAATCGTTCTTTGTATACACGACTCAATTCATACATTTATAAAACGGTATCAACATTTACACCAATAGCAGAACCCGCCCACTTCGGGCAATTTTATCTTGATATGACTGGAATGAAACATTTGTATCCTAGCTATCAACAAGCGGGTTTATCAGTTTCTAATGTCATAGCAGACAAAACCAGTTTGGCTAGTACAATCGGTATTAGCGTTAACAAATTAGTAAGCAGTATCTCCACGGCTGTGGTACCTGATATCATTAACGAAATAGTTCTTGGTGAAGAACCACGCTTTCTATCGCCATTGGAATCACCTATTCTACCATCTGTTCATTTACCACAAGTAAAAAAAATGGTACAATTTCTGTACCTTAAACCATATTCACGATATTCAAAGCATTGCTAACCATCCTGATGAGGGTACAATAATATTTGGAAAACATTTTAAGCAGGTGGCGCGCGAGACACAAGGTCAAGACACATCTGCCGTTCGTACTCCTTCTTTAAGAGATCACATCATTGAGCAGGTCATTATACCAAAAGATACCAATGATCAATTTATTTTACGCTCGATTGTCAAAACCATGGCTGAACAAATTGCTTTTCAGTTACGCAAGCGCAAACAAATTGCAAAAAAGGTTAAATTGGAAATTCACTATACCGATGGTTTGCGTAATGCGCGCTATAGCGTTTTTATCGATAATAATGATAAATCAATCGTGGAAACCTGTTATAGATTATTTGATCTTACAAATTATCGTCGTAATCGAATTCGTACAATTATCCTCGATGTTTCTAGATTTATTTATTTTGCTAATCAAACTTCTATTTTTGAAACAGAAAACGTCAAAAATAGTAACATATCCAAAACTTTAGATATAATTCGCCGTAAGCATGGTTTTAATAGTATACATTCTGCCTCAGCTTTAGGTAATGTACCCAAAGAAAAACCGGCACTGATGTCAAAGATACAAAAGTTACTCCCTCAAGACTTCACAGCAATTTCTTAGTGCTTAGGCATGTTTATACATCTTAATGTTCATTCTAATTTTTCTCAAATGCGGGGACTCGCTACGCAGAAAGTTCTACTAACTCAAGCTAAAAAGAATGGAATGTCTTATTTAGCACTTACCGAAACAAATGGCGTTTGGGGGTTCATCAGATTTGTTCAGCACGCCAAAGCTGCCAATGTTAAAGCAATTGCTGGAGCAAATATTATCACTGCAATTGATGATGTTATTCTTTTGGTGGAGAACCAAGTAGGATACGAAAATCTCTGCCGTGCACTATCCAAGGTACATGATGATGATAAGCAACCATTGTTAGAAATATTATCAGCCGGATATTCCGGCTTATTTTTTCTGACACATCAGGAGAAAACATTAAATGAACTTAGCCAATTCATTCCCGATACCAATCTTTTCGTTGAATTGCGACCCGGTACAACAGAGATACATGCACAACAATTATCTAAAAAATTTAAATTAGAAATTGTTGCAACAGGGGATGTGTACTTTCTGAAGCCAGAAGATCAAAAAGCGCATCAAATCTTGCGAGCTATTGAAACTAACTCAACTTTATCCAATCTTGATTTAAAAAATGTAAAATCCGAACAGCATTGGTTCCGCAGTGAAAAAGATATGATTAAACTTTTTCCAAATAGTTTAGCCGCAATCAATAATAGTCATTATTTAGCTGAACGCTGTAAAACCGACTGGAATTATATCAATACAATTTTCCCCCACCTTTCACTTAAGGACACACATCGGGCTAATAATGAATTATATGAATTAGTAAAAACCGGCGCAAAAATACGTTACGGAGGTATATCCAAAATAGTGAAGAAACGTATCGATTATGAAATGTCGCTTATTAAGGCAAAAGGATTTGCTCCCTATTTTTTAATCGTACACGACATTGTAAAACAGACGCGCGCAACAATCGGGCGTGGTTCAGGGGCAGCGTCAATCGTGAGTTATGCATTATTTATTACACAAGTAGATCCAATCAAATATAATCTACAATTCGAGCGTTTTATTCACCCTGAACGCGAGAATATGCCCGATATTGATATCGACTTTCCATGGGATGAACGCGATGGTATACTTGAATCAATTTTCAATAAATACAAACTAAAGCGCACCGCGATGGTCGCATCGCAAGTGTTTTTGCAACCACGCTCAGCTGTTAGGGAGGTAGCTAAAGTATATGGTCTTGTCCAATGAAGAAATAAAAAGTATCACAAAGCGAATTGGCTATCATCGCTCGCGGACAGATTTGGCGCATTGGATTAGTACCGATCAACGCTTTTGCAAATGCTCATCTGGACGATACAATTTTGGATATCTTAAGTCAAAGTGAAAAAGTCATTGGTACCTTTCGCTATCCTTCTGTGCATCCTGGTGGGGTAATTATTGTCCCTGATGAGATACAGAAATACGTACCTGTTCTGATGGCCCCCAAAGGTGTACAAATAGTTGAGTGGGAAAAAGATCAGGTTGAGGATTCGGGATTATTAAAAATTGATATTTTGGGGAATCGCAGCTTGGCAGTAGTCCGAGACACTATAAAACAGGTCAATTTGAATTACGATAATAAAACGGCTAATAGTCGCTATGTTGATTATCATCAAATTCAACCAATCGGTGATCCCAAAACGGAAAAGCTAATGAAAGCAGGGCGCACCATGGGGGTATTTTATATTGAGAGCCCCGCAACTCGTCAATTATTATCCAAAGCAGGGGTGGTCGATTTTGAGCATGTTGTTATTTATTCATCTATTATTCGCCCAGCCGCCAATCGATTTACGAATATCATGTTGGAACGCATTCATGGCAAACCATGGAAACTAGCAGCATCGAGATCTAAATTTTTTACAGGAGAGCTACGGGATAATGGTTTACGAAGAACAAGTTTCGACGGCAGCTCGTATTCTTGCTGGTTTTGGCTATGCCGACGCTGATGCTTTACGCAAAACGATGAGTCGTGATTCTATGCAGCATATAATTCCCGGCTGGAAAAAGAAGTTTTTTTTGAAAGCTAAAAAGCGCGGCTATTCCGACAAACTTATCAAAGAAGTTTGGGATATGATAGCTTCCTTTGTCGGATATTCTTTTTGCAAACCGCATTCCGCATCGTATGCGATGTTATCTTTTACTTGCGCTTACCTGAAAGCACATTTCCCCGCAGAATTTCTATCGTCCGTTATTTCTAATCAAGGCGGATTTTATTCTGCTTATGCCTATTTAAGCGAAGCGCGCCGTTTTGGAATAGAAATATTGCCTCCCCATATTAATCGCAGCAATAAAGAATATAAAGGTCGTGACAGAAAAATACGCATGGGATTAATGAGTATCAAAGGGTTGCAAGAAAAAGCAGTAAAATCAATTCTTGATGAACGTAAGGCAGATGATTTTAAATCATTAGATAATTTTCTTTTGCGCGTTGACCTTGATCTAGCCGATGCCATTGCTCTTACTAATTCCGGTTGTTTTGATAATTTGGAACCAAATTTATCACATAAGGAAATTGCCTATCGTATTGCTCATTTTTATTTATCGGATGGTTCTACTGAACCAATAACCAATCAACCTTCTAAAAACCCTCTGACTTGGGATGAAAAGCGAGAATTAGAATTAAAGTCTTTTGGGTTTCCAATATCGTCTCACCCCTTAGAGCCATATTTTGAAACAATAAATAAATGGGTTAAGAAAGCAAAAGATATTCCAAAATACGTAGGAAAATCAATTTATTTAGCGGGAGTTTACATTACACGCAAAGAAACGCAAACACATCAGCGTGATGCGATGGAGTTTTTAACACTCGAGGATGAAACAGATATTTACGAATGTGTGCTCTTCCCTGAGGTTTTTCGTCAATATGGGGACTTATTGCATTGGGAAAAACTTTTTATATTGCGTGGAACAGTTGAAGAGGCTTTTGGGGTATACTCGATCACAATTGAAAAATTGATTAGCTTGCCACATAGTGTAGATAAGCTCAAGCGAGCAGTCAACTGAAATTGCAGACGTTCTAAAAATATTAAAAATTCACTTCGAGTCATAACTGCTACTTCGCAGTAATATTATAGCAATGTGTGGACGAAAAACATTAACTAAGGATATGCAATCGATTATCGAGGAACTCGCTATTGAAGAATGGGAGAAACCTGATAATTATTTACCAAACTATAATATTGCCCCTACACAAAATTCTCCAATCTTAATTGACAATGGTAAGCGAATTATTAAGGACAATGCGCTGGGGTTTGATACCATCGTGGGCTAAGGATGAAAAGTTCGGTGCACGAATGATTAATGCGCGAATCGAAACACTACTCGAAAAACCATCATACCGTAATCTAGTGTCAAGCAACCGCTGCATTGTCATTGCAGATGGTTATTATGAATGGAAAAATAAAGGTAACACAAAAGTGCCCTATTATTTGAAAGATCCTAATGATAAATTATTGCCAATGGCAGGATTATACGATGTTTGGCAAAATCCAAATGGTCTTTTTGTGCCATCCTATACAATAATAACTAAGGATGCACAAAATAATCTATCAAATATTCATAATCGGATGCCTGTTATATTACCTCAGGAGCATTTAAACACATGGTTGAAAAACGAGAAGCATTCCGTATCTAATGCCTTGGAATTAGCTAATAATTCCAGGTCTGACTTAGAGCATTTCCCTGTATCCCTTTTTAGTAAATTCAGTAAAAAACAATTCTCCAGAATGTTTTAAAGCCGGTTCAATAATTACTGAAATAATTGATATCTGAGTGCATGAAAAGATTAGCATTAATAACAGTTATATTTTCAATAATCTTTGCGAATTATTCAATTTGTCAGCAAAAGTCACCTTCGAACAGTAAGGACTTTGTATATCCTATTACAGATATTGATAAAAAATATATTGAAAATATCAGACGTAGTATCGGTAATTCTAATCATTCAAAATCCCTCAATTCGCACATTTCAAATCAGTGCTTATCATGACAAGAATGCCGGTAAAGTAACTTTGCAATCTGACGAATATTTCGAAATTGAGTTGAATGTTGTTCCAATACCCTATATTGGGAAATATTTCAAAAATATCACTTCAATAAAAGAATATGCACGTTTTTACAATGTATGGAAAGATTCGATTCACATTCAGGAAGAAAAGCGAGGAACATATTTTTATAAAATATTGCCTGACAGTTCCTATAAATTATTAAAATATTATGGCGACAAACGAATTAGAAAACGAAGAGAAGGTAATATTTTCCCCGGGGCGGATATAATCTCACTAATCAATAATAGAATAAATGGTGAATGAATTAGATAAAATAAAAACATTCGCCTTTGGTTATCCGTATTTTGGAACTGTTGACGACACTGGTGACTCAATAAGTCTTGATCCAAATAAATTCTATGTTGTAGAAAGAAAACGGATCGTACCTATCATTGATGATAAAAATGTTCCGATTAAAGATGTATATATTAAATTTGATGATGAGGCAAAATTCCTTAGAGGTGGAGGATTGATTAAAAAGGGCTTCGATACTCGAGTTATAATTAAAGAAAATCGGGAATAAATGTCAGTTAACACCTAAAATAATAAAAAATAATAGCTTCCAAATTTGCTTCTGATACAAAATATCTAAAACAGTTCCATTGTGATTCTGTATCTCTATCTGAGACACTAATATAAATTATTGATTTATCATCAGATATATTAATCAAGGATTGTGTAAAAGTCTCTACTTTTCATTTCACAAAATGCCAAAATAGGATATATAGGACATATTGGATAATTTTATATCACTATTTAGATGTAAATTTAGCAGTAAATAAATTGCTACAAACTGGAAATACATATATCTGATATATTAAAGAAGGGAAGTGGAAAAGCTTCCCTTTATTATTTTTAAATATTAAAAATTATTAATTATTATTAAGGACATTATTTAAATGGATGTAAGAAATATTGCAATTATTGCACATGTCGATCATGGTAAAACAACTATGGTTGATAGAATTTTGCATCAGGTCAACTTATTTAGAGAAAATCAAGAGGTGCAAGATTTGATTCTTGATTCAAATGATCTTGAACGTGAGAGGGGGATAACAATTTTGGCAAAAAATGTATCGGTTCGCTATAAAGATACAAAAATAAACATCATTGACACCCCCGGACATTCGGATTTTGGAGGAGAAGTAGAACGTGTACTAAATATGGCAGATGGAGTCCTTCTACTTGTAGATGCTTTTGAAGGTCCTATGCCTCAGACACGTTTTGTTCTGCAGAAAGCATTACAATTAGATCTAAAACCAATCGTCGTGATCAATAAAGTTGATAAACCAAATTGTAATCCTGATGAAATTAATGAACTTGTATTTGAATTAATGTATTCGCTAGATGCTACTGAAGAACAGTTACATTATCCAACTGTCTATGGTTCATCAAAACAAGGTTGGATGGGTGCAGACTGGAAAAAACCGACAACTGATGTTTCATATTTGTTAGATACGATTCTTGAGTATTTTGACCCGCCAAAAGAAAACCCTGGTACATTACAATTGCAGATTAGCTCCTTGGACTATTCATCATACACTGGGAGAATTGCAGTCGGGAGAGTACACAGGGGAAGTATTAAAATGGGTGACAGAGTTTCAATAGTTCAGAGAAATGGTCTCATTCATAAATCTACAATTAAGGAACTATATCTTTTTGAAGGGTTGGGCAAGGTGAAAGTCAAGCAGGAAGTTAAATCCGGTGAAATAGTAGCCGTAATGGGACTTGAGAACTTTGATATTGGTGATACTATTACTGATTTTGATGTGCCGGAGGCATTGATACCAATCGCTATTGATGAACCAACCATGAGTATGATTTTCACCATCAATAATTCACCGTTTTTTGGTAAAGATGGTAAATATGTCACATCAAGACATATCAGAGAGCGATTATTTAAGGAGACAGAAAAAAATCTCGCGTTAAACGTTAAAGAAACAGATTCGCCAGATAAATTGCTTGTATTTGGAAGAGGGATACTACATTTATCCATTCTTATAGAAACGATGAGACGTGAGGGCTATGAAATGCAAATCGGTCAGCCAAAAGTGGTTATCAAAGAAATTGACGGCTTCAAAAACGAACCGATTGAATTGCTTTATGTAAACGTACCAGAAGAGTTTTCAGGAAAAGTAATTGAGATTGTTTCCAAACGAAAAGGTGATCTGATGAATATCGAGAAGAAAAATGATAGGATAAATCTTGAATTCAAAATATCAGCAAGAGGATTGATAGGCCTAAATAATCCGATATTAACCGCAACCGAAGGAGAAGCAGTAATTTCTCATAGATTAAAAGGATTTGAACCATGGAAAGGCGAGATACTTAGTAAGAGAAACGGTGCCTTAATTGCGATGGAAACCGGAACGTTGCAGTTGCATATTCAATTGACAAACTAAAGGATAGAGGTATGTTCTTTGTGGACCCAAATGAGAAGATATATGCAGGTCAGGTGATAGGCGAAAGCACTAGATTTGATGATATTGTGGTTAATATTTGCAAATCCAAAAAATTATCTAATATGCGAGCTTCAGGTGCAGATGAAAAAGTAGCAATACCACCTGCTGTTAAATTTTCCTTAGAAGAAGCTCTGGAATATATTGGAGATGATGAATACGTTGAGGTAACTCCAAAATCGATCCGTATTCGGAAAATATTATTAAGTGAGCATGATAGAAAAAGAGAAAAAAATTCAAAAATTCCCAATTAAAGAGGGAAGGTCGAACATTTCCCTTTATTCACTTTTGAATGTAATTAAATCAATTTTTATTACTAATTTTAAAGATTATGAATAATCTTATCTTATATTTCTTATTGGCAATGGTCATCTCGTTCATTTGTTCACTCATTGAGTCTGTATTGCTTTCCGTTAGCTTCAATCACATTTCCATGATGAAGAAACGGGGTAGCAAAGCAGCTTTGCTGTTGGAAAAAGAAAAAATCAATATCAATCGTCCATTGGCAGCTATATTGACGTTCAATACATTTGCCAATACTGTTGGTGCTGCCGGAGTGGGAGCAGAGACTTTAAAAATTTATGGAAATGAATGGGTTGCTATCGCTTCAGGAATCTTGACTCTTATCAATTTTAATCTTTTCAGAAATTATTCCAAAAACTCTAGGTGCGGTGTATTATAAAAAATTATTAGGATTTACAGCATATACTGTAAGAATATTAACAATATTTGCCATGCCTTTTGTTTATCTATCTACAGGCATATCCAAACTGTTTAAATCAAATGGTGAGCACTTTTTTGTTACCCGTGAAGAAATGATTGCAATGGCGGAGAGAGGCGAAGACGAAGGAACACTGAAAGAACAAGAAAGCGATGTGATAGAAAATCTGCTTAGACTTAATAAGGTTACTGCGGAATCTGTTTTAACTCCTCGTTCTGTTGTTTTTGCGCTAGAAAATGACGAAACCGTAAAAGATGTTATTGATAATCATTCACCAATCGCATTTTCAAGAATTCCTATTTTTGTTGAAAACTTAGATCATGTGGTCGGTTTTGTACATCGCTATGATCTCGTGCAAAAACAAGCAATGGATTCTTTCGATACGAAGATGGAGGACATAATGGAACCAATATCAACGATATTAGAATCTACTTCAGTAGCAACAGTTTTAGATGAATTTGTTAAAAGACGTCAGCAGATCTTCATGGTTGAGGATAAATTTGGTACAATAGTTGGTTTAATTACACTTGAGGATGTAATAGAAACGCTTCTAGGTGTCGAAATCGTTGATGAACATGATTCTGTCATTGATATGCGCAAACATGCTATTGAACGTCGTCAAACGCGAATCTCTAATCAAAAACCTTCCGGTTCCGATAGTAAGTAAATAAGCAATTCACAAATAAATAATAATCAATTAAAGGAGAAAAATGGATACGGCCTTTATTAATAATTCTTTTGGACTATTAGCAGTATTGTTAGTTATACCTGCAATTATTTTCATGATTGACTCTCATAAAAAATATGGAAGGATATTTAGATTTGTTCCTCCATTAGTTTTTGCATATTTTATTCCAACAATCCTAACTGCATTAGGAATAATACCTTCAGATGCGTTAATCTACAAGCAAATTAAAACATTTGTATTACCTGCAAGTTTATTATTACTTACTTTAGCCGTTGATATCAAAGGAATCATAAAGTTAGGTAGCAAAGCAGTTATAATGTTTTTTTCAGGCACTTTAGGAGTAATTATTGGTGGACCAATTGCGTTGTTTATATTTAAAAATCAACTTCCTGATGAAATTTGGAAAGGAATGGCGGCACTTGCAGGTTCATGGATAGGTGGAGGAGCTAACTTCATAGCAATCGGTAAGTCTGTTGGCGCAACTGATGCGATGCTAGGATTAATGGTCGTTGTTGATGTGTTAGTTGCCAATATTTGGACAGGAGTACTTTTATATCTAGCAGGCCGTTATAAGGCTATTGATAAGCGATTGAATGCTGATAACTCAATGGTCGAAGAGTTAAAAAATAAGGTAGTACAATTTCAAAATAAAACAAATCGGATTGCAACAACAACGGATTATATGGTTATAATGGCGTTAGCATTTGGAGGTGCCTGGTTAGCATTCTTGCTTGGTGAAGCCTTGCCCGAATTTGGTGACATTATATCTCATACAACTTGGAAGATAATTATTATTACCACTTTAGGTGTAATATTTTCGTTTACAAAGGTCAGAAATCTTGAAGGGGCAGGAGCTTCCAAGTTAGGTACCGTTATGCTTTATTTACTAATAGGAGTAATTGGTGCAGCTGCGGATTTGAGAGAGGTTGTTAAATATCCTTATCTTTTTGCTATGGGACTAACATGGATATCTGTTCACATAATAATAATGTTAACAGTTATGAAATTAATCAAAGCGCCATTATTTTTTATGGCGGTTGCTTCACAGGCTAATATCGGCGGTGCTGCTTCAGCACCGATTGTAGCATCGGCATTTCATCCGGCATTGGCAACTGTTGGTGTAATGCTTGGTATTGCAGGATATGTAGTTGGTACTTATGCAGCATTAATTTGTGCATCACTATTACGAATCATATAGATTGAAGATATGGTAAAAATCGGTTAAATTTGCCGACAAAATTTTAGGAGAAAAGGTTAGAATGGCGAAGAAACAGTTAAGTTTTGCTGAAAAAGCTGCGAAACAGAAATCACAAAAGGATTCAAAAACAGTTAAATTTGTAAAAAGCGAACGTTCAAAGAAAACAGGTAGCTGGCGTTTTAACGAAAGTTTTATTAAACTTGCTTCCAATGAAAATATAGATCAAGCTTTAACGAGAATGGAAAATGAAGTTAAAGCAATAGCAAAAGAAATTACTTCTATAGAAGTCAATACACCGGAAGTTGCTGCAAAGCCGGAAGAAAAAGTGGCAGAAGTTGTCCAAACCGAGAAATACAGAACCGCCACAACCCACCACAAGAAGCGTAGTATTATTTAAAATTTGGAGGCGTGGCAGAGCGGTTGAATGCACCGGTCTTGAAAACCGGCAAGGGTTTTGCCCTTCAGAGGTTCGAATCCTCTCGCCTCCGCGAACAACCTGAATTGAATATTTATTGATAACTGGAGAGGTGTCCGAGAGGCTTAAGGAGCACGCTTGGAAAGCGTGTGTGCAGCAATGTACCGTGGGTTCGAATCCCACCCTCTCCGCCATCCAAACTGAGGTGCAGAGTGAGAAGTGAAGCAAAAACCGTTCAGGAATACATAAGTAACTTGCCGGAAGATAGAAAACAATCAATCGCAAAAATCCGTAAAGTTATATTAGCTAATTTACCTAATGGCATTGAAGAGAACATGAATTGGGGCATGATAGCTTATGAAGTTCCACTGGCAGTATGTTCTAACACTTATAATGGATCAGCCATTATTGTTTGCTGCTTTAGCATCACAAAAGAACCACATGGCAGTATATCTATCGGGAATTTACTCCAGTAATGTTTTGCGGGAAAAATTCATTGCAGATTATAAAGAGACCGGTAAGCGCATGGATTTGGGGAAAAGCTGTGTTAGATTTAAAAATATTGAGGATCTCCCGTTAGATCTAATTGGCCAAGCCATCTCTGCATTAGATGTACAAGAATTTATTGAATTATATAATATATCTCGATCTAATAGTGCAAAAAACCAAAAAATAGTTTTTAATCTTTTTCTAATAAATAATATTTTAGTCTAAATTTATAAACAATGAAATCAAAAATTCCACGTGTTAGGTTTGCCCCAAGTCCAACCGGACAATTACATCTTGGCGGTGCTCGTACTGCCCTTTTTAACTATTTATATGCCAAAAAACATGATGGAAAATTTCTCTTAAGAATTGAGGATACCGATAAAATACGTTCTAAACAAGAATTTACTGACCAAATTTGTGAATCATTGAAGTGGCTTGGTTTAGAGCTGGGACGAAAATATTGTATTTCAATCAAAACGTTTGGAATTATATCAGAATGCAATTCGAAAAATTATTAGAATCAGGTAAGGCTTATAAATGTTTCTGCTCTAAAGAAAAAATATCTGAAGAGAGATTACAGGCTGAAAAGTCCGGTGGTGCGTATTTGTATTCCGGCACATGTCGTAACCTTGACGTGCACTTAATCCAAGAAAATATCAAAAATAAAACCACCTTACTCCGTTCGTATTTCTGTACCGGATGGCTATACGGAATTTGAAGATAAAATCTATGGCATCATTAAAATTAATAATAAAGAAATTGATGATTTTATAATTGCCAGAACCGATGGAAATCCAGTTTATAATTTAGTAGTTGCCGTTGATGACAATGATATGCAAATAACCCATATTATTCGTGGTGAAGATCATATATCTAACACTCCAAAACAATTAATGATATATAATGCATTAAATTTCCCTATTCCAGAATTTGCACATCTTCCGATGATATTGGGTCCTGATAAAAAAAGATTAAGTAAACGTCATGGAGCAACCGGGGTTCAGGAGTATCGTGAGCAAGGATATTTAGCACAATCTTTAATAAATTATTTAGCATTGCTTGGATGGAATCCTGGAACTGAACAAGAAATATTTACCACCGAAGAATTGATAAATCAATTCTCTATTGAACGAATTCAGAAGAAAAGCGCTGTATTTGATGAAAAAAAATTACATTGGATAAGCGGACAGCATATTAATAAAATGTCTTCTTCAGAAATATTTGAGGGCATAAAGCATATCGATTCCAATTGGCAAACAGATGAAGATAATGATTATGTTTTAAAAGTTATCGAATTAATGAAAGAAAGAGTCAAATCTCTTAACGAGTTGAAAGATATGACCGTGATGTTCTTTGAGGATCCAATTAAATATGATGAGAAAGCAAGTAAGAAAAATTGGAAAGACAGATCGATCAATGAGTTAGTCGAAAAATTTCAAAAATCATTATTAAAAATTGAATTATGGAATGTAGAACAAATAGAAATCGCATTGCGAAAATTTGTTGAAACTGAAAGCATTTCGGCCGGTAAAATTATACATCCTACACGATTGGCATTGAGCGGTATTCCGTCTGGTCCATCGCTTTTTGAATTGATGGAATTATTAGGTAAAACTACTTGCCTTAGAAGATTAGATAAGGCAATCAAAATTCTACCGTAGTTATTACGAAAAGGCTTTTGCTATATATTAGCAATCCTTAATTTTTGATATATTTCTTGATATGGAATTGATGGGGAGTCGTCCAATGGTAAGACTCAGGATTCTGGTTCCTGCTATCGGGGTTCAAATCCCTGCTCCCCAGCTCTAATAATTTTCCTCTAATTATGTAGGAGGTTTTATGTCAAAGAAAATTCATAATCTAACAAAATTACCGTTAGATTTTATTGACGATCCTAAATTTGAGACAAAATTACGGACAAAATATTTAGGAGCTGCAGCGGGTTCGGAAAAACTTTACATTAACATCGATTATGTTAAACCCGGAGGTAAAAGCTCAAAATTCCATTCTCATTCACATCAAGAAGAATTCTTTGCGATTTTAAAAGGACAAGGTATTCTGCGATATAATAATGACGAAATTCCGATTACTACCAATGATTTTTTTGCAAAACAAATCGGAAAGAAAAATGCTCATCAATTTATCAATAATAGTAGTGAAATATTAATCATTTTAGATTGCGGTACTCCAAGATGAAAATGATGAAATATATTATCCTGATGAAGATGTAACATATGTAAAAAAGGAAAAACAAGCATATAAAAATGGAAGACCAATTTATAATTGGTCTTCTGATCCTAATGAATAAAGAAATCTTATTTAAAAATCGTGCTGAATGGAGGTCATTGGTTAGATAATAATCATGACAAGGAAAAACAAGTATGGCTGATATACTATAAGAAGCATGTAAATAAAAATTCGGTGACACAAACCCAAGCTGTTGAAGAGGCATTATGTTATGGTTGGATAGATTCTACAGTACGAAGAATTGATGATGAAAAGTATATGCAGCAATTTACACCTCGTAATGAAAAAAGCATTTGGTCTGATATAAATAAGAAACGGATTAAAATGCTGATAAAAAACGGAAGCATGACCGAAGCTGGGATGAAAAAAGTTAGAGTTGCTAAAAAGAACGGCTATTGGAATAAAATTAATATAAATACAAACATTAAAGAAATCCCATTGAACTAAAATTAGCTTTTTCAAAGAACAAAAAGGCACTTGCCACTTTTGAGCAATTAGCTCCCTCTCATAAAAAACAATTTATTTATTGGATAGCCACCGCCAAAAAAGAGGAAACACGAATTAAAAGAACCTTAAAAGCAATTCAACTCCTTGAAAACAATGAAAAATTAGGCATGGTGTAAATAGAAAATGGTCAATTCTAATAAAATAGCCATAAAAATTACTAATCTGACAAAAATGTTCGGACAATTAGTTGCTGTAAATGACCTATCATTAGATATTTACAAAGGTGAAATATTCGGATTCTTGGGACCAAATGGGGCGGGGAAGACTACTACAATAAATATGATTTCAGGATTACTTCCTACTGACAAAAGGCAGTATATCTATTTTCAATAATATTGCTAATAAAAACAGTCTTAAAGCGCACATAGGAATTTGTCCTCAGGAAAATATATTTTGGCCAAAATTAACATGTGCAGAGCAATTAGTATTTATGGGGAATATGTATGGATTATCAGGTAAATCGCTTAAACAGAGGGTAGGAGAGTTGCTGGATTGGATGGCATTACATGATAAGCGAGATACTTTGGCATACAAATTATCCGGGGGAATGAAACGCAGATTAAACATCTGCTTGGCACTTATACATGATCCAGAAATTTTAATTTTAGATGAACCAGAAGCCGGATTAGATCCTCAAAGCAGAATATTAGTTCGAAATTTTATTAAATCCTTAACGAAAGAAAAAACAATAATATTAACAACTCACAATATGGACGAAGCAGATCGATTGTCAAATCGGGTAGCGATAATTGATAAGGGGAAATTATTGCTCGTAGATTCACCGGAGAATCTTAAAAAGACAATAGGGGAGGGTGATCTACTGGAAATAGATTTAACACTACCAAGATAAAGCTAAATTGGATAAAATTAAGCAAAGTCTGATGGAAATTTGTGATACGGTGCTAATTCGAGATAATTCCCTAATTGTTAAATCAATCAATTTAATTGAATTGATGTCAGCAATTACCGACAGAATAAATCAAAATGGTGCAAAAATAAATAAATTTACACTTCGTGAGAATACCCTCGAGGATGTGTTTATTCATATTGACAGGGAAAATGCTACGGCAATGATGCTTTTAAGTATTATTTTAAAAAGTATTAAGGAACAATTAAGGAATTATTGGATTCTTCTGTTAACTGTTTCTTTAGCGCCATTATTTGTATTTATTTACTATTTAATAATTGAATCATCTGAACCGCAATATAATCTACTTTTACTTAATAATGATAAATCTATAGAATATTTTGAGAAGGAAATCAATTTCGGCGAAACTTTAATTAAGTATTTTAAAGAATCCAATAGTGATTCTATCGGTATTCCGCTTAATATAAAAATATCTGATGACCAAATTAATGCAATAAATCTATTAAAAACTCATAAATCAGATGCTCTAATAATTATTCCGGAAGGATTTTCAGAAAAAGTTATAAATAGTTCCAACGATATAGAAATAGAGTTTGTTGGTGATCTGACAAATTTAAACTACATGATTAGCGCCATTTGGGCTAACGAAATTATTAGTTCATTTCTTGCTGAATTAATAGGTATTCCAAAACAATATACCTTTAAAGAAACTAGTCTTAGGAATATCCGGGAAAGCCGATGATTTCCAGCTTGCAGTACCGGGCTTGCTCATTCTTTCTATAATTATGCTCATGTTCTCTGCATCTATTGCTATTATATCGGAAGTTGAAACTAATACAATGCTAAGGTTAAAATTATCTAAACTGCGTGCCTGGGAATATCTTGCAGGTGTTAGCATCGTTCAAGTAGTTATTGGTATTATTGCTATATTTTTAACTCTTGCAGTCGCTGTAGCGATGGGATTTGATCTGCATGGATCATTAATAACATTAACACTGATTGCTGTATTAACAAGTATTTCGATTGTTGCCTTCAGTTTGATAATCGCAGCAGCTACAAAAACCGCGAATGAGATACTGATTGTCGGCAATTTCCCATTATTTTTATTTATGTTCTTTACCGGTGCCGCTTTTCCAATTAAAGCAAAAGCCTTGTTCCATCATTTTAGATTATCCCGTTTCATTGCAAGGATTAATGTCACCAACCCATGCAATCTCAGCATTGAACAAGATAATGATAATGAATATGGACTTCAGCAGATGTAATAGGAGAAATAATTGCTATATTAGTGATTACAGTAGTTTATTTAATTATTGGAATTTTACTATTCCAAAAACGACATATGAAATTAGGATAAGTAATAATTTAATATAATAAAAAAGGGACACGAACGTGTCCCTTTTTTATTATATCAATTATTATTATAAATTACTATAGCATCAATTGAATTTTTTAATAATGCTTTTACATATTTTGGGTTATGTGCTCCCATACTACGATCTTCTTCAAGTCCAACCCAGTTGAAGAATGCTTGAGCTTGAACCATTGGGATAAGTTCCAACAACCGGATGATAACCATCTTCATCATCACCTCAACAACGCCTAGCAACAATTAGTTTATCTCTTAATTCATCAAGTAATCACTTCAATTTCGGCTTGTACTCCACCGTAGTTGAAATCAGTAGTTGCATGACACGCATTGCAAGCATCTAAACTTGGCATGAACGTGTGATCACCTTCATTTAAGTGGCATCCTGTACATGATGCTGTTAAATGTGGTTCCGAACCAGCTGCAGGATAAGCAAGTGAACCTGCTATTTCAGCAAATCCAAATCCAGCCAAAACATTAGCTTGGGCACCATGATGTGGACCATAATGTGTGCTAGTAATTCTAAATGTTGCACCTGGATTACGTAATATTTGGTTCAGCTCTACGTGATTGGTGGCAATTTGCACAAAGACTACTATTGCCCTGAATACCAAACATATTCAGTTCCTTTTAGTAGGAAAGGAGTATCATCAACTCCCCAAGTAGCATCTGTAGTTCTTAATGCATAATCTTGAGCTTCGAATGTTGTATGAATTCCATGACAGGTTCTACATTCAAAATCATTATTTCCACCTAATACTCCGTCAGAGACTGTACCAAATTCAGCGAACTCAATGAAGCCTTCGCTCGTATGACATGGTGTACAACTTCCACTCCAGTCTTCGCGACCTTCGTCAACTTTACTTCCAAAATGTGAGGAACGTGCAAATTCATTTTTCTTCATTGTAAGATTTTCATCTGAATGGCAATCTAAACAAGTTACATTACCATCTACTCCATTAGTACCATTAGTACCATTTGCTCCGTCAGCTCCATCATCACCGGCAGGTCCAGCAGGTCCTTCACAACCTATATAGAATAAAGCAAAGACTGCCAAAACAATCATAAACAGTACATTTTTTCTTAATCGGATCATTTTCACTCCTGTTTCTTTCTATTTTAATTTTCGACCACCAAGAGTCGAATTACCGACGGAAAGGTCGTTATTTATCATCAACTTATCAATACAGATAATCTGTAATAATGTTAATAAATAATATAAATAAAACAAAAGGATATTTTTGTCGTTATTCATAAATAAATTACTGTATCATAAAAGATTGATATATCTATATTGATATTGTAAACTAAAATTTAGATTCAAAATCCAATAATATTTATTACACGATATTTTTTAAAAGTATTAACTTTGCGCCCAATATGCGCCCGTAGCTCAATTGGATAGAGTGCCTGGCTACGGACCAGGAGGTTGAGGGTTCGAGTCCTTCCGGGCGTACATTAGGATGTTGAGCTAAAACTGAGAATATAAATTGGCCCGTTCGTCTAGTGGTTAGGACGCCGCCCTCTCAAGGCAGTAACACGGGTTCGACTCCCGTACGGGCTACGAACCAACTAAATAAAAATCAAATTATATAGAAACAAATTTTACATTCCGTTGTTGTATTAATTATTAATCAAAATCAAAAGAAAATCTATTGAAATATATAACACTATTATTAGCATTAGTTTTAATGCAGTTGTTCAAATCCCAATAATGAATCAATTGATAATTTTAAAAATATTTATGGCTTGTCAACAGATACACTATTAGTTAGCAAGAAATATATAAAAGACGGACAAAATCTTTCCAATATTTTATCGGAACATGGAATTGATTCATCCATTATTGACCAAATCGCAGTTAAATCAAGAGATATCTATGATGTTAGAAAAATGAGATCGGGAAATCCATATTTTATTTTATCAAGCAAAGACACTCTTCGAACTCCAAAAATTTTAGTTTACGAACGAAATCCGATCGAATTCGTTGTGTTTAGTCTGACCGACACGTTTGATATATATCATCAAACAAAACCAATCACTGTTGATACAGTATCGACCTCAGGAGTAATCGATGTGTCCTTATGGCTAACAATGATAGAAAACAAAGACGATCCAAATCTTGCTATTGAATTATCGGAAATATATGCTTGGACAATAGATTTTTTTGGTATCCATCAAAATGACAATTATAAGATTGTCTATGAAAAAATGTACGCCGATACTCAATATATTGGAATTGGCAATGTTATTGCATCATCCTTCAATCATATAAATAATGATTACTATGCATTTTACTTTGAGCAAGATAGTATAGGCGATTATTTTGACGAAAAGGGTGGGAGTTTACGTCGTGCTTTTTTAAAAGCACCGTTAAGATTTAGTAGAATTTCTTCACGATTTTCTTATAGTAGAAAACATCCTATTTTAAAAATTAGACGCCCACATTTAGGGGTTGATTATGTTGCCAGTGTTGGAACTCCTATACATTCCGTTGGAGATGGAATTGTAGTAAAAGCTGGCTATAAAGGGACAAGAGGGAAGAATGGTGCAAATAAAACATAATGGAACCTATAGTACTATATATATGCATTTATCAAAATTTGGAAGTGGAATTAGAGTCTGGAGCTCGAGGTAAGTCAAGGTCAGGTAATTGGCTATGTTGGTAGCTCTGGTCTATCGACAGGACCTCATCTTGATTTTAGATTTTATAAGAATGGGCAAGCTGTTGATCCACTAAAAGTTAAATCTCCACCTGTGCAACCTGTAGATTCCGAGAATATGGATTCTTTCAATAAGACCATGAACTATTGGAAAAATTATTTAGACTCAATTTCTGCGACAGCCGCAGATTCTATTGATGCTTCAAAAAGTATTTAGTTTTACTCAATAAAATATTCGAATCACATTATCATATAAAATATTAAGTTTATATGACTATTGTATATAAATAATAATGAAAATAGACGAAAAAACAACAAAATCCAATTTCATTAAAGATATAATTAATGAAGATTTAAAAACAGGTAAGTACCAAGGAAGGGTCCACACTCGATTCCCACCCGAACCAAATGGATTTCTTCACATCGGGCATGCTAAATCGATTGTTCTAAATTTTGGAATTGCTGAAGAGTATCAACGGAAAATGTAATCTTCGTTTTGATGATACTAATCCGACCAAGGAAGAAGATCTGTATGTAAAATCAATTATTGAAGATATCAAATGGTTAGGGTATGATTGGGAAGACAGATTGTTTTTTGCATCGGACTATTTTGAAAAATTCTATCAGTATGCATTACAACTAATTAAAAAAGGGAAAGCATTTGTTTGCGATTTGAATGGTGATGAAATCAGAGAACATCGTGGAACACTTACTAAGCCGGGGATAGAAAGTCCCTATCGCACTCGTTCTGTAGAAGAAAATATTGATTTGTTTGAACGTATGAAGAGTGGTGAATTTCAAGATGGTTCTCGTACTTTGACGCGCAAAAATTGATATGGCTTCGCCAAATTTGAACATGCGCGATCCAGTTTTATATCGCATTTTACATGCAAAACATCACAACACTGGACGATAAATGGTGTATTTATCCAATGTATGATTGGGCGCACGGATTAGAAGATTCCATTGAGAGAATCACGCATTCGCTCTGCACATTGGAATTTGAGGATCACCGCCCGCTATATGATTGGTTTTTGAATGAATTGGAAATTTATCATCCTCAACAAATCGAGTTTGCTCGACTGAATTTGAGTTATACAATTACAAGTAAAAGAAAGTTGCTTGAACTAGTTAATGAAAAATTTGTCTCCGGATGGGACGATCCACGTATGCCTACCTTAAGTGGTATGAGGAGACGAGGTTATACACCACAAGCAATTCGAAACTTTTCGGAAAGAGTTGGAATCGCCAAACGTGATAATATCGCAGAAATGGATTTATTAGAATTTTATGTACGCGAGGACCTAAACAAGCATGCTGAAAGACGTATGGGGGTAATTGATCCATTAAAAGTTATCATAGAAAATTATCCAGAAGGTAAAACTGAGAACCTAGCAGCAGTAAATAATCCTGAAAATGAGTCTGCAGGTACAAGAAATATTCCGTTTTCAAAAGAAATCTATATTGAAAAATCAGATTTTATGGAAGATCCATCCAAAAAATATTTTAGACTTGGAATTGGACGAGAAGTACGTCTAAGATACGCTTACTTTATTACTTGTACCGAAGCAATTAAAGATGCTAATGGCGAAATAATTGAACTACGTTGCACATACGATCCTGAAACAAAAGGAGGCTCTGCTCCAGACGGAAGAAAAGTGAAAGGTACAATTCATTGGGTATCAGCAGAACATGCTATACAAGCAGAAGTGCGATTATATGATAGACTTTTTACTCATCCCAATCCCACTAGTGCAAAAGAGAATGCAAACTATAGAACATTTATCAATCCCAATTCATTGGAAAAAAGGGCAAACTGTTTTCTAGAACCAAGTCTTGGAACTGCCAAACCTGAAGATAGATTTCAATTTGAGCGGATCGGATATTTTTGTGTTGATCAATATGATTCGAAACAAGATCATTTAATATTTAATCGAACTACGACTCTGCGCGATACTTGGGCAAAAATACAGAAATTGTAATATTTAAAATGTGCTTAATTATTTAGCATGATAGATAATATTCAAGCAATACACGAAAAATGGATGTCCGAAGCGATTCGTTTAGCACAAATCGCATATGAAAAAGATGAAATTCCCGTCGGAGCAATTGTTGTTAAAGATAATAAAATAATCGGGCGCGGATATAATCAGCGCGAAAATTTAAAGGATCCAACTGCTCATGCCGAAATATTGGCAATTACTGCTGCGGCAAATACATTAGAGGACTGGCGGTTAACTGATTGTACATTATATGTTACAATGGAGCCTTGTGCAATGTGTGCAGGGGCAATAATCAATTCCCGCATTGAAACTGTTATATTTGGTTGTTACGATAAAGAAGGTGGTTATTGCGGTTCAATCGCTGATTTATGCGGTGATTCACGTTTAAACAATGATATCACTGTACGTGGAGGCATTAATGAAAAAATATGTTTAGCGTTGATTCAAGACTTTTTTAAAACAAAAAGAAAATCGTAATTTTGATAGAATAGGAGAGGTGGCAGAGCCTGGCTGAACGCGCCGCACTCGAAATGCGGTTTACCCTCTGGGTAACGGGGGTTCGAATCCCTCCCTCTCCGCTGACAAAAAGTAGGAATTATGTATAAATTAACTCTCATTTTAATGATGTCTCTAGTTTTAACAGCTTGCAAAGATGTAGTAAATAAAGTTGTTGTTGATGATAAAACCGGACGACAAATGCTAGTGGGCATTACGGATAGAAGTGCATTTGAATCACCTGACTTTAATGAATGGTTTAGCAAAAACTATATCGAATACGAACCTGATAGCTTTGTTATTGACCAAATTAAGAGTTTCAGTGATAGCATAAATATTCAAATATTTATGGGCACTTGGTGTAGCGATAGCAGGCGAGAAGTGCCTCGATTTCTTAAGGTGATAGATGCTTTAAATTTGATGAAGAATAAAGTTCAAATTATTAACGTCAATAGAAAAAAGAAGAGTCCCACACATGAGGAAAAAAATCAGAAATATTGAATTTGTTCCAACATTTCCTTATTAATAAAAAATGGTACTGAAATTGGCAGAATTGTAGAATTCCCGATGATCACCCTTGAAGGTGATCTCTTGAACTATCTTATTAGGAATTGATCACTAATTAAAAGGATCTTACTGTGGAAAAAGGTTTACAACTTACCGAAAAAGACATTCAAATATATCGTCAAGAAATTGATGAAATTGACATAAGCGAGAAAGATAAAATACTGACTGAAGCAATAATAAAAATTACAAGGCTGTTTGAACATCAAAAATTAGACAGGTTCAGTTAATCTTGATTCAAGAAATAAACGCACTGTACAATATTTTAAGAGACTACTCCCAACTTGGAACCGCTTGTACAACAGAAAATAATTTTTGCATTAAAATATTTTTTAACAGGGGACAGGATGATATTCCTGATGACATCCCTGAAATTGGATTTTTAGATGACTTAGCAGTAGTGGACTGGGTCATCAAAGATATAAAAGCTCAATATTCTCACTATTTTCATGCTTAAATTACTATCTTGTTTGATTTAAAATATTGATTAGTAAAAACATATACATAAAATTATTTTATTAGAATAGATCTAAATTTCTGCTTTTTTATATTATTTGCAAAGGAAATCAATATGGATCCTATTAGAATAGCTGTTGATGCAATGGGGGGGGATAATGGACATAAAGTTGTTGTTCGCGGAGCGATAAGAGCCGCAAAAGCCAATCCTGTTATAATAATTTTAATTGGGAATGGAAAAAAACTCAACAACGCTCTCAGAAAACATAAATATGACGGTGATGCAATTGAAATTTATAATGCGACTGAAGAAATTGCCATGCATGATTCTCCCAAAACGAGTGTGGAATCAAAGCCTGATGCATCGATTGTTGTTGCAGCGAGGCTTGTTGGTGAAGGAAAAGCTGACGCATTGGTTTCCGCCGGCAGTACCGGCTCGGTAGTTTTATCTGCTGCTAAAAATATACCTCGAATTTCCGATGTAAGACGTACTGCGATCGCAACTGTTTATCCGACAATGAATGAATCCAAACGAGATGATTACTTATCTTTAATGCTCGATGTAGGCGCAAATGTGCAATGTAGTGCAGAGGAATTGGCACAATTTGCTATTATGGGTTCCGCCTATGTAAGCCATGTTAGAGGAATTCCCGATGCAAAAGTTGCATTGTTAAATATTGGTGAAGAATCTTCCAAAGGCGGCGAGAAAATGCAAGAGGCCTATAAAATGTTAAAAAACATTTCCTCCATTAATTTTGTTGGCAATATTGAAGGAAAGGACATCTTGCGTGGCATGGTAGATGTAATAATCACCGAAGGATTCGTTGGGCAATATCGTAATAAAAACTCTTGAGGGAGCCGCCAATACTGTTGGAACGCTTGGAAAATTAGCCTTTAAAGCTCGAATCGGTTGGAAGGTGGGGCTTATTCTGCTCCGCAAAGGTATGGCATTTGTTAAGCAAGTAACAGACTATACAGAGTACGGGGGTGCTCCGTTACTAGGATTTGAAAAAATGGTTATTATCGCTCATGGTAGGTCGAACGCTAAGGCGATCAGGTAATGCAATCAAACTTGCAGGAAAATGCGTTCGTGATGACGTTTGCGGGCAAATTTCACGGAATATTCGTTCGTTTGAACGAGAACCGAATAGAGAATATGATCGCTTGGCCTCTGAAAGGTATAGTTCAGACAATTAATTATTTTACACTAGAATGCTATATTTTAAATGAGAAATAATTTAAAAAATTTTCTATTGTTATGTTTTTCATTAATATTTACCAATTGCGTTTATTTTAATACATTCTACAATGCAAAACTGTATTTCGATGAAGCAGAACAACTGAGGATTAAAGAAGAAAAATCTATACTCAGCAATAGCGTTGCCGGTAAATATAAAAAAGTAATTGAAAAATCAGATATTGTAATCAATAATCATCCTGATAGTAGATATTTTGATAATGCATTATTTTTTAAGGGTAGGTCACATTATTACAGGAGGGAATATGATTTAGCGGAAAGTGCATTTAAATCACTTCTCTTTAACAATCCTAAAGATTATCAAATTTTATCAGAATTTTGGTTAGCACAAATAAAATGGAAATCGGGTAAACCGCAGCCTGCATTAAATGATTTAAATAAAATCATATCAAAAACAGAAAGTAAGGAATTATTGGCACAAATATACCAGTCGCAAGCCAAAATATTTTTAGAATTAAAACAGAACTCACAAGCTGTGAGTTCATTAGAAAAAGCTGCTGAACTAACAAAGAATCGACAAGATAAGGGACAGATTTATTATCAATTAGCAGAATTATCGTACAATATACAGAATTATAAACGAGCAATCGAATATTATAATAACGTTATCAAATATTCATTTTCCAGTGAACGAATCATGGACGCTAATTTAAAGATTGTTCAAAGATATCGCGATTTGAAAGATTTGGATCGAGCTTCAAAAGAAATACAGTTGATGCTGATTGACCCTGAATTCTCGAAAATCCATGGCAGTTTGACCATGGAGTTGGCGAAGTTAAAATTTACTCAAAATGATAATGAAGGTGCTATCCAAATCTTAGAAGATATTGTCGTCAAATACCCTAAAACAGAAATTGCGGCTGAGGCTTTTTATTTACTTGGTGAACAATCTTTGTTGAATAAAAGAGATTTTGTTAAAGCTGATTACTTTTACAAACAGATTCAAAAAGAATTTCCCAAATCAGCATTTATTGATCAAGGGAATCAAAGAATCGCAAAGATTGCGAAATTTCAACAGTCTAAAAAATTCCTCAGGGAAATAGATGATAAAATTCTCTCAAGCAGATAGTTTAGTCGAGTGTTGATAAAAGTATCGATACTTCGAAAGTTGTACTTGAATTATATAGTTTGGGTGAACTGGAAGCGTTCCATTTTGAGCAAATAGATACGTCAATAATATATTTTAACCGAATTATTGAAGATTTCCCGAAATCTGACTTGTACGTAAAAACGATTTACACACTAAGTCATCTATTTAAACAATTAGGAGACACCAGTAATTCCTCAAAGTATCAAGAGTTGATAATTGACAAATATCCTGATTCGGATTATGCTGAAAATATTCGATTAAATAACATAAATTATAAGATTACGGCATTAGTGGATTCACCCTGCTATCGAATGCTGAAGATTTGTATTCCACTAATAACGATTCCGCACTGTTTGAATACAAAAAGATTGCCAATTCATCTAACTCGGAAACAGCAAAAAGGGCAATATTATTTATTGCAAATGAATATGAAAATATATTATTTAATGCTGACAGTGCAAAAAAATATTATAACCAAATTATTGAAAGATTTCCGGATAGTGAACAAGCCACAATCGCAAAAAACCGCTCAAAGTATCTTAAAAAATAATCATAAGTCTCAAGTTTGAAATAATGATTATTGATAAATCTAAGATATTGAACAACATTCAATTGGCTGAAGGCATTTGGCAAATGACATTTAAATCCGAAAGAATTGCAGAAAAATACCTTGGCGCAGGTCAGTTCGTTTCGATATTAGCAAGTGACAATTGGGAACATCCTATTAGACGCCCAATGAGTATTGCTGACATTAGAGAAATCAAATATCAATTATTTATAAAGTATTTGGACAAGTTACAAAAACATTAACAACATTAAAATCAGGAGAATATATTGATGTTTTAGGTCCACTAGGCAATACTTATTCTGTGGATGATAATAAATATTTTCCAATTTTAATTGGAGGCGGTATCGGCTTATCACCAATATTAAATTTATCAAAATATTTAAATCAAAAAGATATTAAGCATATTACAATTATTGGAGCAAAAACTGGCAAAGAACATTTCCTAAAACATGATCCTGCTAACAGTACATTTTTATGTACAGATGATGGTTCAATGGGAATAAAAGGAACTGTTATCGACGCATTAAAAATTGCACTTAATGATATGGTGTCCCCAAAAGTATTTGCCTGCGGTCCAAAGCAAATGTTAGTTTCGTTACAAACATATATTCAAGGAGAAAAATATTCCTGCTCAATTTTCCGTTGAAAGTTATATGGCTTGTGGAATAGGATTTTGCCAAGGTTGTGCTATATCTAAAGAACAAGATAATGATTACTTTTTAGTTTGTAAAGATGGGCCTGTATTTGAATCAAATGAGGTAAGCTTTGACTGATCATAACTTGTAAGATTGGCATATATAGAGTTTAACAATCCACTTTTTACAGCATCAGGCACTTTTGGCTATGGGAATGATATTCCTGAATTTGTAGATGTGAATAAAATAGGTGCAATAATAACAAAATCAATCACCTATGAACCAAGAATTGGAAACCCACCACCAAGAATTGTTGAAACCTCCTCAGGACTATTAAACTCAATTGGTTTAGCAAATGTAGGCGTCAAGAGATTCATTAAAGAGATAATTCCTTTTTATGAAGAGATTGGTACAAATATTATTGTAAATATAGCCGGTTCAACAATTGCTGAATATATTAAAGTATTAAAACAAATAGAAGCTATATCTACTGATATTGTTGGATATGAAATAAACATATCTTGCCCAAATGTTGAATATGGTGGTATGGAAATAGGTGTTGATGAAGAACTGTCGAATAAATTGATTAGTGAATTACGAAAATATACAGAAAAACTAATTATTGCTAAATTGACGCCTAATGTGACTGATATACGAAAAATCGCACAAGCGGTAGAGGCAGCAGGAGCGGATGCAATATCTGCCATCAATACAATCGTAGGAATGGGAATTGATATCCAAACTGGTAAATCAAAAATACATAGAACTTATGCGGGCTTATCCGGACCGGCAATAAAACCAATTGCATTGGCTATGGTTCACAAAATATCAAAAGTTGTATCTATTCCTATAATCGGAATTGGCGGTATAGTAAATTTCGAAGATGTAATAGAATATTTTCTTGCCGGTGCAACAGCTGTACAGATTGGTACTGCAAATTTTAGAAGTCCAAATGCAGTTGTAGAAATTCAAGAAAATTTATTGAAATATCTTGCAGAAAAGAAGTATCAACATTATTCTGAATTGATTGGGAAATTGGCACTGTATGAAAAAACGAGCTAAATTATTTAGATTTTTAATTTTATGTTTATTAATTATACTTGGTTTGGTTAGTTGTGCAAGTAGTAATAAAGTTGTTTCTTCCGATGTTGTTTATAAGCAGAAAGAACCAGAAACTGTAGGAGATATTCAGTATGGGGTAAGCTCCTATTACGCAGATAAATTTCATGGACGACGAACAGCTAATGGTGAAATATATGACATGTATGGAATTTCTGGTGCACACCAAACATTACCTTTAAATTCAATCGTAAAAATAACTAATCTCGAAAATAACAAGAACTTAGTAATTAGAGTTAACGATCGCGGTCCCTTTATAAAAGAGAGGATTTTTGATTGCTCATATGGAGCTGCAGTTAAATTAGGATTTATAAGTAAAGGAACAGCGATAGTCAAAGTCGAAGTACTTGAAATTGGTGACAATATATATAGAAAAGAGTAAACTATTATGAGCATAAGAAAAATATTAATGGTTGTTAATCCAACAGGTGGTGTCAGGAACGGATTAGGAATAATGGAAAATGTTAAACCTTTATTTGAGGCGGCTGGTATAGAGCTTGAAATTATCATAACAAAGTATGCCGGTCATTCACAGGATATCGCTAGTGCGATGCAAATAGAAAAATATGAATCACTTTGTTTAGTCGGGGGCGATGGTACTATGCACGAAGCTATCAATGGAATGTTCTCTCGAAGCGATGGTAAACAAATTCCTATTGGTCTAATTCCTGCTGGAACTGGAAATTCGTTAATGCATGATTTCAATTGTCTAGATCCATCTGTTGCCACAAAGTGGATAATAAATGGATATACTAAAAAAATCGATCTCGCAGAAATAACAATGGAGCACAAAACTGTTTATGCTTTTAATATAATTGGGTGGGGCATGATTACCGACATTAATCTACGTGCCGATGGAGTACGTTGGATGGGGGAAAACCGTTATACGTATTCCGCATTAATGGAAATAATGAGTCACAAACTTAGACATGCAAAATTATCGTTTAATAATAAAGTTCATGACGAAAAATTTATTTTTATTTTAGGCAGCATGACACAATTCACGGGTAGTGCAATGAAAATGGCACCAAATGCAAAACTTGATGATGGATTAATTGATATTTTAATTGTGAGGAATGCCACACGGAAACAAATGCTAAATTTATTTCCTAAGATATTTACCGGTGATCATATAAATTCTGATGTGCTTGAATATAAACAAGTTGATAGCTATTCCATTGTTCCTGATATGCACGATCCGCTTAATTTAGATGGCGAGACAATCGGAAGTACTCCAATTAAAGTAAAAGTTCTACGTGAAGTGTTGGAAGTTCATACCAGTAAGGAAATCGCTAATAGTTAAAGCGATAAATAGAATTGCGTTGAAACCAACCATTTAGATTCTGTACTTTAATAGATAAATTAAATCAAATAAATCGTGTCAATAAAAGCAAATAGATCAATAGTAAGCACTTTAGGAATTCCTGGAATACTCTTTTTTATTTGGATTGGAGGAATTTGGTTTGCATTCTTCATTTTAGCAGTAATGTTGTTATCACTATTTGAATACTATCAATTAGCCAAATTGAAAAAAGCTCATCCAATTATCTGGATTGGTTTATTTGCCTCGTTCCTTATCGCATATTTCTACTATTACCAACCTAAGGTTGAATTATACATTGTATATTCAATTATAGTTGGATTTATGATTGTTGCTTTGTTTGTGGAATTGTTCAAAAACAAACCAAATCCAACTGAAAATTATAATATTACAGTAGGTGGAATATTGTATATCCCACTATTAGTTGGCAGCCTTATTAGTATTAGAAATTTTGATACTGCAAATGCAACAAACTTCACTTTTGCTCTTTTTATCAGCGTGTGGATATGTGATTCAGCTGCCTATATAGCAGGTAAAAAATTAGGTAAAAAGAAAATTTATCCACGAGTCAGTCCAAATAAAACAGTTGTGGGAAGTGTAGCAGGACTAATTACTGCATTCTTAACTTATATATTATTCAATGAAATTGGATTTATTCATTTTGAATTAAATACTACACAAATAATTATTTTATCATGATAACAGGAATATTTGGTCAAACCGGAGATTTTGTTGAATCATTATTCAAACGTGATGCCAATGTAAAAGATTCTGGCGCATTATTATTAGGTCATGGAGGAGTGTTGGATAGATTTGATTCACTTATAATTGCAAGTCCGCTCGTCTATATTTTTCTAAATTATTATTATTAATTAAGGTACATAATGGAATTAAAATCGATATTAGCTACGGATTGTGGTAGTACTACTACAAAAGCTATTTTAATTGAAAAGTCAGGTTCTGAATATCGCCTAAAATTCAGAGGTGAAGCTCCCACTACCGTTGAAGCACCATTCGAAGATGTAACAAAAGGTGTGTTAAATGCAGTAATGGAAATTGAGGAACTTTCTGGTCGAAAATTGTTGAACGGCGATGATATTATTACTCCACAAAAAGGCGATGTTGGAGTAGATATCTATGTATCGACAAGCTCTGCTGGCGGTGGGCTCCAAATGATGGTGGCAGGCGTAGTTAAAGCTATGACCGGAGAAAGCGCTGAACGTGCCGCCCTTGGTGCAGGTTCAATAGTTATGGATGTTATGGCTTCGAATGATGGTCGCTTACCTCATGAAAAAATTTCGCGTATTCGTCAATTACGTCCCGATATGATTCTATTATCCGGTGGAATAGATGGAGGTACCGTCTCACATGTTGTTGAACTTTCCGAAATGATTGCAGCAGCTAACCCGCGTCCACGCTTAGGATCGGATTACAAATTACCGGTTATATATGCAGGAAATCAAAAAGCTCAAGATATTATTAAAAAAACTTTGGGTGAAACCACCGATTTAACAATTGTTGAGAATATCCGACCAGTACTTGAAGTTGAAAATCTTGGTCCATCACGTGACAAAATACATGACTTGTTTATGGAACATGTAATGGCTCAAGCACCCGGATATAAAAAGTTGATGGGTTGGACAGATGCACCTATCATGCCAACACCTGGAGCAGTTGGATCATTAATCGAAATGATTGCCCGTGAAGATAAAATCTCGGTAGTCGGTGTTGATATAGGTGGAGCTACAACCGACATTTTCTCAGTCTTTCAGGGCGATATTTAATAGAACAGTAAGTGCAAATCTTGGAATGAGTTATTCTGTATGCAATGTATTGGCAGAAGCTGGCATGGATAACGTTTTACGATGGGTACCTATTGAAATTGATCGAGATGAATTAAACAATCGTATTGGCAATAAAATGATACGCCCCACTACCGTACCGCAATCTTTGCAAGAATTAATTATTGAACAGGCCATTGCAAGAGAGGCGCTTCGTTTATCATTTATACAGCACAAAGAATTTGCAGTTGGTTTAAAAGGTGTACAGACCGAAAGAACTATTTCAGATGCGTTTGAACAATCCGAATCAGGCGCAACTTTGGTTAATATGATGGATTTGGATTTGTTAGTTGGCTCGGGCGGAGTTTTATCGCATGCGCCAAGACGTGAACAAGCTGCACGCATGTTAGTCGATGCATTTATGCCCACTGGTATAACACAATTAGCAGTAGATTCTATCTTTATGATGCCGCAATTAGGAGTTTTGGCAAATATTGATAAAAAGGAATTAAAAGATAATGCTCGCAAGGCAGCAGTTGAAGTATTTAAAAAGGATTGTTTAATTCGCCTAGGTACTTGCATTGCACCGGTAGGCAAGTCTAAACCTGGCAAGACAATACTAACGTTAGAATTGACCTTGCCCGATGGTCATGACATTAAACACGAATTAAAAACTGGCGAATTAATTAAAATTGATGCCCCCTATGAACCGATGAACGCAAAATTAACTCCTTCGCGGAATATGGATATTGGAGCAGGTAAAGGTGAATCCATAACTACAAAAATATATGGCGGACAAGTCGGTATTTTATTAGATGGGAGAGGTCGTCCCCTTGAATTACCTACGACAGATAGCGAACGTATTGCAAAACTTCAGGAATGGTCAAAGGTAGTAAACGAATACCCTGAATTTTCAAAATTAAAGAATTGTATTAAGGAACAAAAATGGCACACGCATATACTCCCGGTTTAAAAGTATTGCACGAGACAAAAGTAATTAAAGAACGACGTTTGCCACTGAAAGGCGACGTTTTAAGAAAGAAAGGTGAAACTGGTTAAACCAGATGAGATTGTTGCAAAAACATATTTACCCGGCAATGTTCAAATGGTTAATGTTGCCAATTTGCTAAATATTGATGCAGCGGATATTGCCGATGTTATGAAAGTTAAAAAAGGTGAAAAGTTTGAAACAAATCATCTGATTGCTGAAACTCCCGGACTTTTTGGATTATTTAAATCGAAAGTATTAGCTCCTGTTAGTGGAACTTTAGAATCATTTTCTGACATAACCGGACAAGTCGTTTTACGTGAAGCTCCAATTCCAGTAGAAATGGATGCCTACATAAGTGGAAAAGTTAAAGAAATTATTCCCGATGAGGGAGTATATATCACAACTGATGCTGCATTTATTCAAGGTATATTTGGGATTGGTGGAGAGAGTCGTGGCGATCTAAAAGTGATAACCAACACTCGAGAAGAGGCAATAACATCAGATATGTTGGATTCTTCTCTTGCAGGAAAAGTGGTTGTAGGCGGTTCACATATTAGTCTTGAAACTTATAAAAAGGCAATTTCGCTTAAAATTGCCGCGATAGTTGTTGGTGGATTTAATTATAGTGATTTAAAACCAATTTTAGGATACACTTTAGGTGTTGCAATTACTGGATCAGAGAATTTAGGAACATCATTAATAGTCACAGAAGGTTTTGGCAAAATTAATATGGGTAGTAGAACATTTGATTTGCTCAAGAAGCACGATGGTCATTTTGTTTCAGTGAATGGCGCTACTCAAATTAGAGCAGGAGTTATTCGCCCTGAGATTGTCATTCCACTAAAAAGTGATAAAATTACCGGAAAGCATAAAGATATCAATACTTCTTTAGGAATAACTAAAGGTAGTTTGATAAGAATTATACGAGCACCGTATTTCGGAAAAATCGGAGAAGTACTGTCATTGCCTAATAAATTGCATAAAATGGAATCAGAAACAATGGTGCGTGTAGCAGAAGTTAACGTTGACGGTAAATATTTAATTGTCCCGCGCGCTAATCTCGAAATGGTTGAAACAGATTAGTAGCTTAATGATAGAAATAGGTATATCGATTAACAATAATAAAGAATCTGAAATTACTGCTATTGAAAGAGAAGCAATTTCAAGAATTGCTACAAAAATAATTGACAGAGGTTTTGTAACTCCGGCAGTATTTTTCTTAGAGATGATGAAACCTTTTTCTTTACTCAGCAGTCATGCACTTGTATTTTTTGGTCCAATATTAACTGCATTTATGAAACAAGATAAGTATTATCGAGCAACCGAACTATTGGAAGATTCAAAAAATATTGAATTTTTAATTTCTGAGATCGAAAGAATTGATGAAGAAAATAACAAAAATAAATCAAAAGAGGTAAAACCGTGAACGATAAGAAATTTTGGTTCACATTTGGTGGAATATTGATTGCTTTTATAATCTATTGGCTACTTGGACATCCCCATTTTATAGTTGAAAGAGTTGCGATGTTCTATGCTATTTTACTTTCAGCAGCAACGCTAATATATTTTATCAATAAAGCCAAACGTGGAGAAGAGATATATCTACGTACCATTCCAGGACTGAAAGCTTTTGAGGAGGCTGTCGGTCGTTCAACTGAAATGGGTAAACCAGTGCTATATGTACCTGGAATTCAAGACATGGACCAAGTTGAAACCGTTGCCGGTGTTATTATTCTTGGACATGTCGCAAAAATGACTGCTCAATATGAAACTCCTTTAAATGTTCCGGTAGCCCGATCAATTGTTATGAAAGCTGCTCGAGAATCTGTTCGCGAAGCGTATATAATGCAAGGTCGTCCCGATTTATTCCATGAAGATATGGTACATTACCTCACAGACGATCAATTTGCTTACGCTGCCGGTGTTAACGGTATTATGATGCGTGAAAAACCTGCGGCAGTATTTTATCAAGGTAAATTCTACGCAGAGTCACTAATTTTAGCGGAAACTGGAAATTCAATCGGTGCAATTCAGATTGCAGGAACTGCATCTCCGGCACAGATTCCATTCTTTGTTACCGCTTGTGATTATACGTTGATAGGCGAAGAGTTTTTTGCCGCAAGTGCGTATTTATCGAGAGATCCACAATTACTTGGTGGAGTAAAGGGGTCAGATATTCTTAAAGTTATGATGATAGGAGTAATAATTTTATCAATCGTCTTAAGATTATTTAATGATCTGGGATGGATCAATTTTGATATTCTTAAATATTTAACTATCCAATAGAGAGGAATTTATGTTTTGGAAACGACAAATACCGATAGCGATCGTAGCACTCGTTGGAACGTTAACACTTTTTGGATGGTTTGTAGATCAGCCTGATATTAAATCGTTTGTTGATGATGATGCTACACAATGGTATGATATTTTAGCAAGTTTTGCAATTTTCTTAGGTGCATTGAATTTATTGAAATTACAATTTCAAAAAATAATTAAGCGCAAGAGGAATTGGCAATATAGTATTTTTGCAATCGGCGGATTTTTCTTTGCATTTACCGTTGGATTCTTAATGCGCGGAGCATATACAGTAAATATCAATTCGGCCGGTGAAAACCCAAATGCAGTGGCGCAAATAGTAGCTGGTGAAATTGGAGGAAGTATTGAAGCATCTGAAGTGCTATTAGGATTAATTGAGGAAGATGCTCCTTTAATGTTAGAAAAAGTTCATTTCACTGGAAAATCAGTTAATGAAGCTGCGAACCATTTAAAAGCGAGCGGTGCGGACGCAGAAATCATCCCTGCAAGCTGGGGGGCCCATCTGACCAAAAAGGATTCTCTTTTTAACTGGATGTTCTTCAAAATATTCACTCCTCTTTCTGCTACAATGTTTGCATTGCTTGCCTTCTTAGTGGCATCTGCAGCGTACCGTGCTTTTAGAATTAGAAATTTTGAAGCTACATTATTGTTAGTATCAGGAATAATTATAATGCTAGGCAGAGTACCGATTGGCAGTAAAATATCAAGTTGGTTTGTTCTCTATATATTTGTATTACTCTCTGGAATTGTTGTTAATTCCTGGAAAAACAACAGAATTCTTACCTTTAGCACTGTTGGGTTAGGTGTAATGCTAGTAACTATCGCAGGATTCTACATGGGATGGCCTATCGATAAACCTGCTTTTGCTTACTTACCATCACTTCAAGAATGGATCTATTTAGTACCCAATATAGCGGGTGCTAGGGCGATCATGATAGGGATTGGATTAGGGGTGTTTGCAACCTCGATCCGGTATATTCTTGGAATTGAAAAATCATATATCGGGGAGTAGCAAAATGAAAAAATTAGCAGATTTAGTAATAAAATTAGGTAATGTTGATCGCAGGTGGATATTTTTAATAATTGCAATCGTAGTTATGTATCCGTTATTTAAGCCCTTGGGACTTCCAATTAGACCAACAGAATCATCGAAACAAGTTTTTAATACGATAGAATCCTTGCCAGAAGGATCAAAAGTATTGTTATCTTGCGAATACGGTCCGAGTACAAAACCAGAAATACATCCAATGGCGATTGGTGTTTTGCGACATCTATTTGAAAATGGACATAAAGTGTATGTCACCTGCTTGTGGCCCGATGGTCAGTTTATGGCGCGTGAAGCATTAGAACAAGTAGCCCAAAACGAGTACAATCTTACCTATGGAGAAGATTATGTTTTGCTTGGTTTCCGCCCGGGCAATGAAGCAGTCATCAAAGGTATTGTTAGCGATATTCGGAAAATGTATACAATTGATTCCCGTGCTATTCCAATCGGTGATATACCGATGATGGACGGCATAAGGAATATCAACGATTTTGATTTCCTTTTCTCAGCATCAGCCGGATATCCCGGAACTGTGGAATGGGTGCAGTTAGCAGCCGACCCTGCAGGTATACTTATGTCGACAGGAGTTACCTCAATTCAGGTAAATGAAGTAATGCCATACGTAGATGCAGGACAAATTCAGGGAATATTAGCTGGTATGCCAGGTGCTGCTGAATATGAAAAATTAATTGGCAAAGCCGGAATTGGAACTTCAGGTATGGATGCCCAGTCAATTGCACATATCGTAATTGTCTTGTTCATCATTTTTGGAAATATTGCTTATTATTTGGAGCGTCAACGTTCCAAAAAAACATTTTAGGAGGCGAGTATGTTTAGTGCAGAAATTGTAGGTGCTTGGATTGCAGTGTTCTTGACATTAGCAATATTTTCATACTTATATCGCGATAATCCGTTTTATAAAATTGCCGAACACATATTTGTTGGAGTATCGGCAGGTTATTGGGCGGCCATGTTCTTTTGGACGCAAATTCAACCAAATCTAATTGGAAGGCTTTGGCCAGTATTGCATGAAGGCCAAACTTTAGGAATACTAGGCAAGATGTGGTATGGAATTTATAATTTTTTCAATATGATTTATCCACCGGCTTTTCCTGATGGAGGTGTAGCAACAGGACATGGAATGCAACTAGCGTATATAATCCCTTTAATTTTAGGAATTATGATGCTGTTGAGCGTATTTGCTAAGTTTAGTTGGTTTGCTAGATGGGGAATCGCCTATGTCGTTGGTATGGCTGCCGGATTAAGATCGTATGGTTTCCTTAATTCAAATGTAATTGGTCAAGTAAAGGGTTCAGTTATTCCGCTTGTTGGTGAAGTATCTACAGGAGCGATGATAAATGGAATTGTGCTATTAATTGGAACAATAGCTGGTCTAATGTACTTTTATTTTTCAAAAGAACATAAAGGATGGTTTGGCACTATGGGTAGGATTGGAATTTATTTTCTAATGATTTCATTTGGTGCATCATTTGGATTTGCGGTAATGGGACGTATATCCTTGTTAATTGGTCGATTCACTGACTTAAAATCATTTGGCGGCGCTGATTACCATCACGCTTCTTTATGGCTTTTGGCGGCAATGGTTATTTTACTCGGAATTTGGAGTATTTTTAATAAAGAAGAAAAACTAACAAAAGGCACTCCAACTCATAAATAGAACATTATATTAAACTAAAAAAAAGGCATTAATAATTTTAGTGCCTTTTTTTATTTTACTCATATAGAATACATTTTTTCTTCACCTTAAACTGCGTAATTTTCATATTGAATTATAGTATTATTTTATTTAAAACTGCTCAAGGGATATCATGAAAACTAACGATCTATTAAAAGAATTAGGAATTGAACAAATCAATTATGGAGCCTGTGCAGGTCCAAATGATTGGTATAAGACAACAACTGCAGGAAAGTTGGATTCTATTAATCCTGCAACTGGTGAATTAATTGCATCTGTTTATCAATGTACATTAGAAGATTATAGATCAGTCGCTGAAAAATCTTATGCTGCATTTTTAGATTGGAGAAAGGTACCGGCTCCATTACGTGGACAACTTAGTGCGAGAAATGGCCAACGCACTACGTGACAAGAAAGATGCCCTTGGAAGTTTAGTTACTTTAGAAATGGGTAAAATCAAGCAAGAGGGTGATGGGGAAGTGCAAGAAATGATCGATATAGCCGATTTTGCTGTAGGACAATCGAGGATGTTATACGGCAAAACTATGCACTCTGAAAGACCTGATCATAGAATGTATGAACAATGGCATCCGCTTGGTCCGATTGGTGTAATATCCGCATTTAATTTTCCGGTAGCAGTATGGGCTTGGAATGCATTTATTGCCGCTATTTGTGGTGATACAACTATTTGGAAACCGTCTTCTAAAACTCCACTTACCGCGATCGCTGTGCAAAATATTTGTAATAATGTACTTGAGCAAAGTGGTTACCCGGGCATATTCAGTTTAGTTATAGGACGTGGTTCTACCGTTGGTGAAGAATTAATAAATGATAAGCTATTACCATTAGTGTCATTTACCGGATCAACAGCTATGGGCAAAAGAGTTTCTGAAGTTGTCGCCAAGCGATTGGGGCGCACAATTCTCGAATTAGGCGGAAATAATGCAATTATCGTTGACGAAACGGCCGATATGGATATGGTAATACCTGCAGTTGTATTTGGTGCTGTTGGTACCGCTGGACAAAGATGTACAAGTACTCGTCGGATTATAATTCAAGAAAAATTATATGATGATTTCGTAACAAGACTCGTAAACGCCTACAAGCAGGTAAGAATTGGTGATCCGCGCGAGTCAGATACTTTAATGGGACCGATTGTTGATGGGGCAGCGACAGAAGTTTATAAAAGTGCAATTGATAAAATTAAAGAGCAGGGCGGAGAAATATTATATGGTGGTAACATAATAAAGAGCGATGGATATTTTGTTGAACCCACAATCGTAAAAGCAAAAAACGAATGGGAAATAGTGCAAAACGAAACATTTGCTCCAATTTTATATATCATCACATATAAAGATATCGAAGATGCAATTAATCTACATAATGGTGTACCACAAGGATTATCATCTTCGATGTTCACTAAAAATGTATTGAATGCCGAGAAATTTCTATCGGCACGCGGAAGTGATTGTGGAATAGCGAATATAAATATCGGGACTTCGGGAGCAGAAATCGGTGGTGCATTTGGTGGTGAAAAAGAAACTGGTGGAGGACGTGAATCCGGCTCAGACGCTTGGAAACAATATATGAGAAGACAAACAAATACAATTAATTGGAGTACTGAACTGCCACTCGCGCAGGGTATCAAATTTGATTTAGGTTAAAATATTTTAGGAGATAGAATGACAAAGATTTCAGCAAATGCTGTAAGAAATACAATTGAAAAACACATGTTAGCGGATGGTTTTGAGCCGGTAATTGATCTGGAAAAAAGTCAAGGTAGCTGGTTTGTAGATAAACGCGATAATAAAAAATATCTTGATCTATTTTCGATGTTTGCTTCAATGCCAATCGGTTATAACCATGCATACTTACTTGAGCGAGCAGATGAATTCCGTGCTGTTGCTATTAATAAACCAACTAATTCAGATATATATTCAACTGAAATGGCTGAATTTGTTGATACAATGGCAAGAATTGCCCAACCATCCTATTTGCCTTACGCATTTTACATATCAGGAGGAGCTTTAGGTGTTGAAAATGCTTTAAAAGCCTCTTTTGATTGGAAGGTACGAAAAAATATTGAAAAAGGTAATGGCGAACTTGGTTCAAAAGTAATCCATTTTCACGGCTGTTTTCATGGGAGAACTGGCTATACGCTTTCCCTGACAAATTCTCACGATAAGAGAAAAACAATGTATTTCCCGAAATTTGATTGGCCAAGAGTCACAACTCCAGCTGTTAAATTCCCATTAACTGAAGAAAATATAAAGGCTGTAAAAGAGCATGAAAAGAACGCTCTTGATGAAATTAGAAAAGCCATTAATGACAATCCAAATGATATTGCAGCATTAATAATTGAACCAATTCAGGGTGAGGGTGGCGATAATCATTTCCGTAATGAGTTCATGAAAGCACTGAGGATTATTTGCAATGAAAATGACATTATGTTCATTTTGATGAAGTTCAGACAGGCATTGGTTTGACAGGCAAAATGTGGGCACATGAGCATTTTGGAGAAGACGCTTTACCTGATATGATTTGTTTCGGAAAGAAAACACAAGTATGTGGATTCTTTGCCAGTAAAAGGATAGATGAAGTTGAAAATAATGTATTTCATGAATCAGCTCGATTAAACTCAACTTGGGGTGGTAAATCTAACTGATATGGTTAGATTTAAAATGTACCTTGAAGTGATAGAGAAAGAAAAATTGATCGATAAAGCTGTCACTACTGGAAAATATTTACTTGACCAGATTATAAAATTACAAGCTGATTTCCCCAATGTTATTTCCAATGCTCGTGGAAAAGGATTATTCTGTGCAGTTGATTTAGAGTCTGGAGAATTGCGAGATAAATTACGTGGATTAATTCAGGAAGAAGGTGCAATAATGCTTGGTTGTGGTCCCAAAACAATTAGATTTAGACCTGCTCTAAATATTTCAACTGATGAAATTGATTTTGGAATGGCTTGTATTAGGAGAGCACTAAATCGTCTGTGAGTCAATTTAAAGATATCGGAGTTGTATATATAGTTTCTACACCCATCGGAAATTTAAGTGACATAACTTTTAGAGCAGTTGATATATTAAAAACTGTTCCACTGATTGCTGCAGAAGATACTCGTAAAACAAAGATATTACTAAATCATTATCAAATATCCTCTCCGCTAATTAGTTATTATGAGCACAATCACTTTTCAAGAATTGACAGAATTATCGCTCATTTGCAAGATGGTCACGATATCGCAGTTGTAACTGATGCAGGCACTCCGGGAGTAAGTGATCCTGCATATAAATTAATCAGAGAAGCTATTGCAATTGGTGCGAAGGTTGAATCAATACCCGGAGCTTCTGCTGTTCTGGCAGCGTTGATTTCATCGGGTTTACCGACTGATAGATTTATATTTGAGGGATTTTTACCTCCTAAAAAAGGCAGGAAGAAACGACTATTAGCATTAAAGCAAGAAACAGCTACTGTAATCTATTTTGAAAATCCGAAGCGCATAAAACGAACATTGACTGATATCTTGGAAATTATTGGAAACCGTCCTGCTGTAGTATGCCGTGAATTGACGAAACTTTACGAAGAAATTTATCGTGGAACAGTTGAGGAGCTTTTAGCGTACTTTTCTAAGCATGAGGTAAAGGGGGAATGTGTAATATTAATTGGTAAGGATGATGAGAATGTCCAATTTTAAAAACGGAAAATTCATTACATTTGAAGGAATTGATGGCTGTGGAAAATCTACGCAAGTTAAAATGCTTGTTGAAAAATTAGAACAATTAGGAATGGACGTAAATACCGTGCGTGAACCTGGTGGAACTAGAATTTCTGAATCAATCCGCGAAATATTATTATATCGTGATACTCATGAATTAGGTGAAAGAACCGAAGCCTTATTGATGACGGCGAGTAGAGCTCAATTAACAGCTGAAGTAATTCTGCCCTCTTTAAAAAAAGGTACTTGGGTAATCGCAGATAGATACGCAGATTCTACAATTGCTTATCAAGGTGGTGGGAGAGATGTTGAAATTAAGTGGCTAGAAAAATTGAATCAATTTGCAACTTTTGATATAACACCTGATTTAACTATATTTATTGATATTATTCCTGAAGAAGGTGTGCGACGTCAAAAATACTAAGCTGGATCGTATTGAACAGGCCGGAATTGATTTCCAAAGCAGAACAAGAAATATTTATTTGAAATTAGCTAAAAAATATTCCGATAGAGTATATAATTATTGATGGGAAAAAAGATATAAACACAATTCATAACAGTATTTGGAAAATATTTAAAAAAAGAATGTTAGAGCAATAAAATGAATAAAAAATTAAAGTTGATTTTAACCGGTCTAGGATTATCGATAGTTGCAGTAGTTGTATTTGCAGCTTCTAAGAACGATATCTATGCTGAAATAATGAGATCTCAAAAACTAATTAATGATGTATATAAAAATTTGATTATCAATTATGTTGATGATTTCGATGTAAAAGCATTCACTAATGCAACTATTGAAGACATGTTAAGTGAATTAGATCCATATACAGTTTTTATTCAAGCTGAAGATCGGCATGATCTTGATTTATTAACAACCGGTAAATATGGTGGTGTAGGTATTCAAATTGGGAAACGCGAAGATAAGCTAACTGTAATAGCACCAATGGATGATACTCCTGCTAAGCGAGCAGGAATTGCAAATGGCGATGTTATTGTTAAAATTGATAGTACCTTTACATCAAAAGTTAGTTTAGAAGCCGCCTCGGATTTGATTCGCGGTGAAAGAGGAACAAAAGTTAAGCTTACGATTGAACGTTTCGGAAATGAAGAGTTGTTGGAATTCGAATTAATTAGAGCTGACATTACAGTTAAAGATGTTGCTTATGCTGAAATGATCAATGATGAAGTTGGCTATATTCGTTTAACACGATTTTCAAAGAATTCCGGACCGGAAATGAGAACTGCGTTAAATAAATTTGTTGATAACAAGGCTTCTGCTTTTATATTAGATTTACGAAATAATCCTGGTGGCTTGCTAGGTTCATCAATTGAAATTTTAGAAATGATAGTACCAAAAGATCAATTGTTACTAACCACTAAAGGTCGAAACAAGGAATCGAACAGATCCATTTATTCAAAAAGAGAACCAATTATCCCGAAGGACATGGAGATTATTGTTTTAATTAACGAAGGAAGTGCTTCGGCAAGTGAGATTGTCGCCGGAACCTTGCAGGATTTAGATCGAGCAGTAATTATTGGTAAGCAATCTTATGGCAAAGGACTTGTGCAATCGGTAATTGGACTAGATAAGGACTATGCCTTGAAGAGGTTTGGATTCATTATCTACCGGTTCAATACCGTGGCCAGAGATGGCCTGTGGGTGGGTCTCCTGCGGCCGCTGATTGCCGCCGATGCCAGTGATGCCACCACCAACCGCTTTTTAAGCTTCCTCACTGGCGGGCAGGCCGGCTTCACCGGCGCCATCGATAATCTCGACTCCGGCCCTGTCTGGGAATGGCTGGCCGTCTTCTTTCGCTCCTTTTGGACCGTCGGCATCGAGGGCTATCGACCATTGGGGGGGTGGGGGCTGTTGATGGCTGTCGTGATGTGTCTGGTAGCGGCTTATGGCCTGGTATTGGTCTGGCGACAAAACCGCCGCATCCCAGACAGCGAGCGTCTGTCTGCCGGCGCGACGTCCCACTGCCCAACCGCCCGCCCGCCTGGTCCTTTATCTCCTCCTGCTGCATGTGGCTGCCGCTTTTATCTTGCCCTTGCTCCGGTACGCGGCCACCTCCAGCCTGGCCGACACGGCCCAAGGCCGCCATGTCCTGTTTCTGACAGCACCGGCCTTGGCCATCCTGCTGGTTTGGGGCTGTGAGTGAAGCTGCCGGCAGGTGTCAGCGGCGGCCCACCAGGTCACGTTCGACCTATTACGCTTCAGGTCTTATCGTTCTAAGCCCCGGCCTGTTTCTATTTTTCTGGAGCATCACCCAACTCTGGTATATGACCTGGGCTTACCATCCGTTATTGCCGGTGTGGACCGTCCCGGAAGCTAAAGCCCAGGCCGTTCATCGACTCGATCAACCGTTCAACCCGTATGTTACGCTGGTGGGGTATGACAGCCGCCTTGACGAAACCGGCATGGTGCGGGTCGACTTAATCTGGCAGGCCACTGAGATCAGCCCGGTTGATTTTTTGACTGAACTTAGTATGGTTGACGCGCCGGGTAATGTGCGAGCCCAGTGGCTGGGTCATCCGGCCGCTGGTCGATATCCGACCCGGGCCTGGGATGTGGGTGATATCATCCGCGATACCATCTGGCTGCCCGTGGCCGGGCTGGAGCCGGGATCGTACCAACTCCAGCCTGGACCTGATTCCAACGGCCCGGTTCCTGCCCGGAAATCCAATCTTATCCAAAATTGACGGCCCGCTGTCCTTGCCGCCGGTCGATCTGCCTAATCTGTCCCCTGCTTCCAGCCCATCCATTCTTCAGATTTGGCAGGATGGGCTGGTTGTGACCGCACCGCAGACCTTTGGCTATCGAGAAACAATTCTGGTTACGCTTGACCCTGCGCTCGCAACGAGCAGCGGCATGTCCAGCTCATCGGCCCTGGGGCTGAACCAGGACATGCCTTCGACCCCGTGCGTGACGTCGGCGACAGTGTCCTGTTCATGGTTGGCCCCGATTGGCCTACCGGTGATTATCAACTGCAAGTGACATCCGGTGCAACATGGTGAACAGCAGCTATTGTCTGAACCACTCATCAAGGTGATCGATCGATGGGAGCGACAATTTACGCCGCCGCCTATCAGCCATGGGCTTGAGGCTAATTTTGCCAATCAGGTCAAGCTGTTGGGCTACGACCTGCCCGCCAATCGAGCCGAGCCGGGCGGCGGCCTTCCGGTTACACTCTACTGGCAAGGTCTGGATTGGATGGGCCATGATTACACCATCTTTACCAAACTCTTGGCCGCGGACCAGACCAGCCATGGCGGGCGTGACCGTCTGCCGCTGGAGGGTTACAGTACGCTCTACTGGGCGCCGGGTGAAGTTGTCATCGATCCCTTTGGGGTGCCGGTAGCGGCAGATGCCCCGGACGGAATTTATTATCTCAACGTAGGCCTCTACAAGCGGGTCGGCGATCAGGCCGTATCCCTGCCCCTGGTTCAGGATGGGCAGCCGCTTGATGCCACCAGCGTCGATATCGGGCCGCTCAAGATTGGCCAGGCCCCGGCGGGCTGGGCTGCTTGAAACGGCTAACCCCCAGGTGCCGCTCAACCAGCCGTTCGGCGATGGCCCCAGATCTGACCTTCTCGGCTACGACCTGACCGGTGAAAACGGTCAACCTCTTCAAAACTCAGAATCTCGGAACTCAACGCTTAAAACTCACGCTCTACTGGCGTTCCGAAGCACCCTTGCCGATTGACTACACCACGTTTGTTCATGTCCGCAATGAAGCCGGCGAGGTGGTCGCCCAGAAAGACCAGCCGCCTCTCGATGGCCTTTATCCCACCAGCCTGTGGGATCCTGGTGAGATCATCGCTGATGAGGTTATCGTGCCGCTTCCGCCAAAGTTTACCGGCCGGAGCATACAGTCTGGTCATCGGTTTGTATGATTTCAGCAGCGGAATTCGATTGCCCGTACCGGACAATTCAAATAACGAGATTACTTTGACCACCCTGGAGCTTGAGCCGTGATGCAAACTTCGCTGCAAGCCCGGATTGCATCACTTGGCTCATCGACGACAGTGTTGCGATTGGCGCAGGTGGGTCTGGTAATTCTTTTTTTGGCCTTGGGGCTGACTACCAGCCTGACCTCGTCTGAAGGGCCGGACGAGGCGGCCCATTATTACTTCAATCGGTTTGTGGCCAGGTACGGTCGTTTGCCTATTAACGAGCGAGGAGCGGCTAGAGGCCGGTTACAAAGCAGACCTGCCGCCGCTGTATTACCTCATCGCCGGCACCATGGGCCGCGCTATTGACCTGGAATCACCCCCGTTCATCAAAATAAGTCGTGATGATCCCCGGCTTAAGTTGGTGATAGGCCCTGAAAACGTCAAAGCCTGGCGCATGATCAAAACCGAGGATCCTCTGCGGGGCGAAGTGTTGCTATGGTATTTGGGCCGGTGGGTAACACTCGCCTGCGGTTTGGTCGGTCTGGTGATTGCCTATGTGCTGTTTCGGGCGACTCAACCGGGTTATCCATGGCTGGCCTTAAGTGCGGTGGCTGCTCATGGCCTTTTTGCCGACCTACAGCTACGTCAGCGGCGTTACCGGTTACGAGCCGCTGACCGGCGCGCTGATGGCCCTTTACTTTTTGCTGCTCTTTTACATGACCAGATATCCTGAAAATAACTGGCTCTACCTGGGGCTGGGACTGGTAATAGGACTGACCGCCGCGGCCAGGCAGACCGTCTGGGTCCTGGTGCCGGCGTTACCTCTCTACGTGCTCTGGTTAGCGTACCGGCGGCAGTGGGCATGGCGCACCACTACCTGGCGTTTGATACTGGTTGGCCTGGGTTTAACGGTTACTTTTGGGGTATGGGTCCTGTATCTCATGGTCTATTTTAACGAGGTGGCCGAGTTAGGCTGGTTCCAAGGATTAATCAGCCCCATCCTCATCGGGGACGGCAGCGGTAGAACCTCCCTGCAAATAGCCGGTATGCTCACTGAGGGTCAAATAGGGGTCGGCGAAGTTGCCAGACAGGATGACCCAATCTGGCAATGGGCCTGGCAGTTCTTTACGGGGTGTGGGGGCGGCGTTGGCTCGGTTGGCTGCTGTTGGCGGTATGGGTCTTGGCCATGGTTGGTTTGGCCCGGCAGTGGCGGCGGATTGGTGACGCCACTCGGCTCTGGATTGCCCTGTTAGTCGCCAACATTGGCTTGCTGCTGTTCTTTCCATTGCTGAGATTTTTGTTTTCCGGTGAAGCCTCGACCGCCATGAGTCAACACCTGTTGTTTCCCGCCGGCGCGGCCATGATGGTGCTCTTGATGATGGGCTTACGCCACTGGCTAACCCCCAACCAACTGACCGGTTTCTTCCTGGGGTTAGCCGTCATTTACCTGTGGTTGGGTATTCAAGCCATCCCGGGCCGCTACGCGGCACTCTTGCCCATCCAGACGGTGCCGGTATCTCGCCGCTGAGCAGGTGCAGGCCCGGTTCAACGGTATTTCATTAATTGATTACGACCACCAGGCTGACAATCAGTTTCTGGAGGTTACGCTTACCTGGCGCACCGATGAAACTGTCAGTGAAGATTACCGGGTGGAGTTGTCTTCTGGTGGATGAGGCAGGTGTTGCTCGCAGCCGTTGGGTTGGACAGCCGCTGAACGGACGTTATCCCACCAGAGCCTGGCTGCCCGCAGACCGGGTACGCGATGTGATCTATCTGCCCCTTGGCGGCCTGGCCGCCGGTGATTATCAACTCCAGTTACGGCTGCTGGGTGATTTTGATGTCGTCATTTCTGATGAGGGTGAAACCCTTGCCTTGGACGCCGTAACCTTAGCCCCCGGACCACCTGTTACCGACAACTACCTGGTGCTGGACGATCAGGAAATCGGTTACACCCTTTGGCAGCAAGATCAGCCGGTGGAAGAGCCTCCCCTTTACCATGAAAATGCCACCGTTGTTTTTGCCATGAGTAAGCCGTTAGGCGATGAGATCCAGTTGAAGCTAATCGGCCCGGATGAACGACTTCAGGAACCAATAGACCATACCGGCCATGTTTACAATTTTACAATCAGCCCTGACTTTGCCAGCGGCGATTATCGTTTACGAGTTGAACGGTGGAACGGCGCTACGCTTGTCGCCCAGATCGAGTCTCCGGTTTTGTTGCGGGTTCAAACCGAGCCTCGCCAGTTTGAAACAGTTCCCATGTCGTACCCGGTAGCCGCCAACTTTGCCGGCTACGTTGCTTTATCGGGCTATGATTTGCCGCAAAAACGATTTCAGCCAGGCGATATGTTGCCGATCACCCTTGTACTGGCAGGCGTTTAGAACCATTGGAGCCGATTTGATAATGTTCAGCCACCTGATCGATGAAGAGTCGCAAAATATCTGGGGTGGCAGGGACCGCATCGCCCGGGAGGTCTACAGCACCATGTTCTGGGCTCCGGGAGAAATTGTCGTCCGATCCGTTTTCCCTTCAAATTGCCCCCGATGCGCCTGATGGGGTCTATTACGTGTTGGTGGGGCTTTATCTGCCGGTAGGAGAAGCGCCTGTTTCTCTCCCGTTAGTGCAGGACGGTCAATTGAGTGATGTTACCAGCGTAAGAGATCGGTCCAATCATGGTTGGTCAAACTCCGCCGGGCTTTACCATGGATAAGGCTAAGCCGCAAATTTCGCTCAACCAATCGTTTGGAGACGAACTCCAACCTGACTCTGCTGGGGTATGACCTGGCCGAGCGAGACCGACCCGCCGGCACCGGGCTTCAAACTAACCCTCTACTGGCGGGCTCGAACTTGGCGCCGGATATTGACTACACCACTTTTGTGCATCTGCGCAATCCCGGCGGTGAAACAATTGCCCAACGGGACCAGATGCCGCTCAAGGGAGCCTACCCTACCAGTCTGTGGGCCCCCGGCGAGATCATCGCCGATGAATTTGATTTGTCGTTGCCGGAAGATCTGCCGCCCGGCCGATATGAGCTAACGGTAGGCATGTATGACGCTTCAACCGGCAGCCGGCTGCCGGTTCCGGGCTCGCTAGATGATAGTTTTACTTTAAGAGAGGTTGACATTTGGTAGGCACAATTTCTCGCCTGAAACCCCATCTGGGTTTGCTGCCGGTCCTGCTTATATTTGTTTTAGTAACCGGCTTTACCAGCCTGCGGGCGCCCCTGGACACCGGTCCGGATGAAGCCGTACATTTTATGTTTGCCCGATTCCTGAAGCAGGAGGGGTATCTGCCTTTTACCGATGAAGATCGCACCGCAGCAGGCTACAAATCTGACCAACCCCCCTTGAATGCGCTGGCGGTTGCCGCAGCTTATTTCTGGGATGATTTGAACGGCCCGCCCTACGCAAAATTAACCCACGATGTTCATCGCCGTTACCTGGCCGACAATCCTGACAACTTCGCGGCCTGGCGAGTTCTCAACACAGAAGATCCAATAGCGGGGGAGTTTTTGTTTTGGTATCTTGGCCGCTGGCTGTCCATCACTTTCAGCACGATGACGCTGATCGTGATTTATTTCATTGCCTGGGCTGTCTTTGAGAACGCCCCAAAAAGACAGCTATGGTCTTTGTCGGTGGTGATAAGCGTGGCCTTCATTCCGACCTTTATTTTGATCAGCAGCGTGTTCAGCTATGAAAACTTGTTGGGTTTATGGCTGTCGCTTTATTTGTTAGTCGCGGTTTATATAGTCAAAAAGGGTGGCCCAGCCTGGCTGTATTTTCTGGAGGGGTTGTTCATTGGTCTGGGTATGGCGACTAAACTGAGTGTCCTGCTTGCGCCCGTGAATTTGCTTATTGTGGTTCTGTTTATTGGCTATCGACAGCGCTGGCTATGGCGCGTATGGTTAACCAGGTTGGGATTAAGCCTGGCTGGTGTACTGCTAGGCGCAGGGTGGTGGTTTGCGCTGGTTATTTCAAAGTTTAACCGCGTTGAAGAGTTAGGCTGGCTGGCCGGGTTAATTTATCCAGTTCTGGCCGGAGATGGCAGTGACCCGACGGCCAGGCAGGTCATTACGGCTTTTGCCGGTCAGGAGGAAAGCGGACCGGTAACATGGCCTGATTTATCAGCTCTGCTGGATTGGTTAAGAGCACTTTTTAACACTTTTTGGTCGTTGCGCTTGAGTATACCGGTAAACATAAGGCCGATTCTGGTTGTCGTCATCATCATGATCGTTGTTGGCCTTGCCTGGAACTGGTGGCGCAGACGGGAGACCCGTTTGTGGCTCACGTTTTTTCTGTTCAATATCTCTCTTTTCTGTATTCTGCCGCTTATTCGCCTGGTCGTTACCGGGCCGCAAACGGCCAAAGGCCACCATATTTTCTTTCCGGCAGCCGGGGCTTTTGCGATTTTAATGGTCTATGGGCTGGGAGCATGGCTGCCTAGGCGCTGGGAGACGCAGTGGCTGGGGGGGATGCTGCTGGGGTTAGGTTTGTTAAGCTGGAGTATTGTCCAATCGGTTCAAATCTATCAAACACCTTTGCCGGTGTGGACTTTCCCGGCGGCAATCCCTTCGTCAGCCAAGCCGATTGAATTGGATTTTGGAGGCATAGTTCTGAAGGGGTATGAATTGAAAGGTGTTGGCGATGCCCCCTTATGCTGCCCTGCCGGCGACCTGGCCTTGCACCTGAACCTTTACTGGCTGACCGAAGAATATCTTGACCAGGATTATTTGACCGAGGTGAGGCTGCTTGACCAGCAGGGAAAAATGCAAAGTATCTGGCTTGGACACCCAGCCGACGGCCGGCTGCCCGCTCGAGCCTGGGAGCCGGGGGATTATGTGCGCGCTGAGATCTGGCTCCCCCTGGCCGGGTTGGAAGCCGGCCCTTATTCTGTCAAAATTCGTCTGCTGGGCAGGCAGGGTCCCTTATCGGTCGCGGGTGAGGAGGGGTATACCCTGACCAACATCAACCTGTCTGACCCGGTTTCCCTGCCCAACTTGCCCACCACTGGCGAAACGGCAATCGTCGATATCTGGCAACATGACACGCTTTACAGCTATGACCTGGGGGGGAGCACAAACTATGCCATGCCGGTCTTTCCAAGACGATCTACAATCCAGATGAGTACCCGGCAAGCCATGAGGCTGGAGCTAATTGGCCCTGATCAGGTGGTTAGATCACCGGAGTTAGCTGAAGGGCAGAGAAACGTATTTGTCATTGATCCGCGCTGGCCTGAAGGTGAATATCGTCTGCTGGCACAACCTGAAGATTCACCTTCATTTGAAACAGAACCCGTTTTATTTGTCGATAGTCAAGGACGAAACACCCGGCCGCCTGATAGCCAGGTGAAGGTCGACGCGAATTTTGCCGGCCAACTGAAACTGCTGGGCTACAATTTACCGCAGCGACAGTTCATGCCAGGGGAAGCAATTCCCGTTACGCTCCACTTTCAGGCCGTTCAGGAGATGCCGCCTGATTTTCTCATGTTCAATCGTTTGCGTGATGCCAGCGGAAATGTTTGGGCGGAGATGACCGCAGACCTCATGGACTGTACAGCACCCTCTTCTGGGCAGCCGATGAAGTGGTAGAGGATGGATTCACCATCCCCATTGATCCGGAGTACTGGCGGCCTGTACTACATCGATATTGGCTTTTACCTTCCCGTTGGCGAGCCGCAGTCTCCCTGCCGTTGGTGCAGGATGGCCGGATGCAGGATATGACCAGCGTTACGATCTGGCCCCATTGAAATAGGCAACACCTACGCTTCAAAATTTACAATTGACTCACCGGCCGCAGCATCGATTGGACCAGCCTTTCGGCGGCGATCCTAACCTGATTTTGCTCGGCTATGACCTGCTTGACCAAACCGGGCAGGATCTCAAAATCGCTGACCCTGACCCTTTACTGGCAACCTGTATCCTCTTTGGCTGTCGATTACACAACCTTTGTGCATGTGCGAAATTTGGGCGGCGATATTGTAGCCCAGCAGGACCAGCCTCCATTCAATGGGGCTTATCCTACCAGCCTATGGGATCCCGGCGAAGTAATCGCCGACGAAATCATTTTGCCGTTACCTGGGAGTTGCCGGCCGGTGGTTACAGGGTTGTGGTAGGATTATATGATTTCCAAACAGGGAATCGTTTGACCGTGGCGGGAAACGCCGCCAATGAAGTGGAACTTCTCAGCGTTGAGTAGAGGCATGGGTTCAAACAAGGATTGAGAGATACTTTATGTGGTCTGGGTTTGGAGTGAAGACAAAACTGATCCTGATCGTGCTGATATATGCGCTGTTGGCGGTCAGTTACAGTATTGTCGTGCCTATTGGTCGCGGCGCTGACGAGTGGGCCCACTACTGGTATGCCCAGTTTATTGCTGAAAATGGCCGCCTGCCAGCCAACCCGGCCGAGCGTGAGGCCGCCGGTTACAAGTCTGACTGGCCGCCTCTCTATCACCTGTCTGCCGCGGTGGTGACCGGCTGGGTGAAGACTGAAGGCCCGCCCACCTTCAAATACCGGGCAGATAACATCCGGCGTCAATTAGTACCGGCGCAGGGGCCGGAAGCTATCCTCCACACCGAAGATGAGTTGTTTCCATGGCAGCAGGAGATTTTGGTGTGGCATCTGGGCAGGTTTCTCTCCATCTTGTTTTCAGCCGGCACGCTCCTGGTAACTTACGTCATTGCTCTGGAAATTTTTTCGGTTAACCAGAAAGCAGCGGCCGACTCCCAAATCGAAAACCCCAAATCAAAAATCCCAAATCAAAAATCTCTGGCCCTTATTGCCGTTGCGGTGCTGGCCTTTAATCCCCGCCTTATCTTTACCGGCATGCTCGTTTAATTATGATAGCCTGACTCTGCTACTGGCCTCGCTTTTTTTCTGGTTGGTTATTCGTATAGCCAAAGGAGGCTACATGCGCCGTGGGATTTTGGGGACTTGGCGCTCTGGCCGGTCTGGCTCTGGTGACCAAGTATCTGACGGTGCTGCTACCTCTGGAGATTGTGGCAGTGGCCTGGCTGCGGACAGCAAAAGCAGAGAGCGTTGATGCTTCAAGCACTACGCATAGACCTTCGCGTGTTTTCGGCCCATTGGCCACATCTGGTTTGTGGCTTCGTCTAGGCCAGGCGGCTGTGGGATTTCTCTTGGTCATAAGCGGGTGGTTTGGATACCTCATTGTTAACTTCAACGAAATTGAGACGTACGGCCCGGTGTTAGGAATAGTAGCGCCTCTGATTCGGGGCGACAGCAGTGACCGGACCGTGGAGGAGATATTTGTCTGGCTGAGCGGGGGTCAGGCTCCGGCGCCGGATTATATTGAAAAACAAAGCTATACGGCATGGCAAATTCTGGCCGAACTGCCTACCACCTTCTGGGGCAATCCAATCACCCGACCGTATCCGCTGGATTGGTTTGTGTGGCTGATGACCGCGGCCGCAGGCGCGGCCGCCATTGGGGTAATCTTGTTAGTGGCGCGCTTCAAAAAAATCCCGGATGTGGCTAAGTCTCTTGCTGCTGCACAGTCTGCTGTCAGTGCCTTTCATGGTGATCAGGGTTTTTGGAGCCAGAGATGTGCTTGAGGCGGTCCAGGGCCGGCATATACTTTTTCTGGCCGGACCGGCCGTGGCCGTATTGTTGGTAGGGGGGCTCTCAAATGCCGGTGATCGGCGTCACGTCGCCTGGTTTGGAGATATGCGTCACATATTCCGCAGTTGCCTTCCGTATTTTGGTGGGACTTCTGCTCGTTGGTTCGATTAAGCCAACTCATGGTTATGAGACAAACTTATCCGCCGCTGGTGCCGGTGCGAACCACACCTTATGTGGGCCAGAACATTAGCCTGCCGCCAGAAATCGCACTTCCTGGCGGCGCAAAATTAATTGGACATAACGTCAATCTCCGATCTGCCACTCTGGAAGTCACGATGATGTGGCAGCCTGGAGATGACTCAGCCCCGGAAGATTACCAAATTGAGTTGGCGCTGGTAGATTCCTTCGGGCAAACTCGATCTGGTTGGCAAGCCTATCAAACCCAAGCCCAATATCCCACCCGCGCCTGGGAGATCGGAGATACTATTCGGGACGAAGGCTGGTTACCCCTGGAGGGTGTGCCCGCTGGTATTTACGAAATTTGGATGCGGCTTTTAGGACAGAAGGGGACCGTGGTGGATTGGCAGCGGCTGACGACCTACAGCCTGAACGATGCCGTCGAGCCGGACCAGGCCCAAGACCGATGGACCATATGGCGCAATGGAGAGGTTGCGCGCCGGCCTCCGCTGCTGGGCGAGCGGGATACCGTTCAGATGACCTTTGGCGCGGGAACTGCTGAACCCAGGTTGGTTGGGCCCGATGGGGTTGAGCGACTGCCAGTTTCCGTTGGTTCTGGTTGGGTTAACTTCATTATTGGCCCGAACTGGCCGGCCGGAGAATACCATGAGCCGGAAACCGGTGAGACTTTAGTGCGGGTTGGTGAGAGTAAACGCAGTTTCGATCTGCCGCCGATCATGCATCCGCTGGACGTGGAGTTTGAAGGCAAAATCAAGCTGATTGGCTACGAATTGCCGACACGGCGAGTCGAACCGGGTGGCGGTTTGCCGATTACGCTTTACTGGCAGGGGTTGGAATGGCTGGGTGAGGATTTTGTCATTTTTGATCGCTTGTTGGATAATCAGCAACCGTCGCCCGAGGATCGGCTATGATCGCTTGGCCAGGGAAAATTACAGCACCTTATTATGGGCCCCCGGTGAAATTATCACCGACGGTTTTGCGGTGCCTGTTGCCCCTGATGCGCCCGACGGTGTTTATACGCTCAGCCTGGGTTGGTACCGGAAGGTTGCAGGTCAGGCCAGTTCTTTGCCGATAACCGATCCTGACACGGGCGAGTTAACCGGAGAGACGGCGGTAACCATTGGACCGATCAAGGTCGGAGGTCCTCCCTCGGGGGTTACGGTGACCGAGGCGAAACCGCATAATGAATTGAACGTTGTTTTGGGTGATGCGATTAAATTGCTTGGGTTTGACGTAGTACAGGGTGCGTCGTCGCTTGATTTGACTTTTTTCTGGCTGGCACTCGCCCAGCCGGAGAAAGATTATACCGTTTTTGTGCATATCCGTAATGAGGACGGAGAGACGATAGCGCAAAAGGATAGGCCGCCAGTGGAAGGAGCTTATCCCACCAGCTTGTGGAATGAGGGTGAGACCATCAAGGATGACGTCAGTATTCCCCTTGATACATTGTCGCACGGAAAGTATGAAGTTGTAGTGGGTATGTACGACTTTGTCACGGGCGAACGCCTTGAAATAGAGCACGCGCTGGATAACGCGATTAGGTTGCAATCGTTTGAGGTGGATGGGGAGTGATGACCTTTATCAAAAAGATGCGGAACGGTCTTCTAGACCATAGCAGATTGTACGTTCTGCTTATTTTTTATCTGCTACTAACCACCGGCCATAACGTAATTCTACCCATTATTAATAGCGATGATCACGACGAAGCCGCCCATTTCCTCTATATCCGGTATCTTGCTCAAAATCATCGTTTGCCGTTTAATCAGCAAGAAAGATTGTTGGCCGGTGATGCAAAGGCAGATGAGCCGCCGTTGTACTCATGGTCTGGCCGCCCTTCTGTTTTCATCGATTGATGCCGAAGATGTCTCTTTTCTGGAAAAACGTGGCCCTACCTCACATTTAACCCGCGAATCTACAGCCGGACATTGGTTGTTTCAGACAGTACGTTTGGACTATCCTTACGAGGGAGCCGTATTGCTGTGGCACCTTAGTCGTTCTTTTTCCAGTCTATTAGGCGCAGGCGCTGTGCTGATGACTTACTTTATGGCATTGGAGTTATTTCCCGGCAAAAAAACAAGGGCGTTGACCGCGGCGGCACTATTGGCTTTTATCCCCCGGTTTGTTTTTATGAGTTCTACCCTTAATGACGACAATATATTAGCCCTCGTAATGGCCATTTACCTATTTCTAATGGTGAGCTTGATAAAAGGGTACAGTAGTTGGCTCTATCTGGCTGGAATCGGGCTTATGTTAGGGCTGGCCATAACTGCCAAAATCTCTTCTATCCTCGTTCCCTTGACTACAATTCTATTGGTTTGTTTCTTAGCTTGGCGTCAACAATGGTCGTTAGCGATTTTTGTTAAGAGAATTGCAATTATAGTACTTTTTGCATTCTTAGTGTCTAGCTGGTGGTTCGGTTTTGTCATCTGGCAGTTTGGTGACTTCGAAAACCGAGGTTTGGTAGGTGGCGCAATTAACGCCATTGTGCCTGAGGTGGTTAGTAACGCAAGTAATGTCGATTTACTGTCTGCCATTCAAGGTGCTGAGGTGGCTATTGAGAAGCGTGGGCAAGAATCTTTTGGTGAATGGTTAAGTTATTTTGGGAAATCTTTTTGGGAAGCCCGGTTGGTAATTTGGCCAAACCAGTTTTTACTGTCTGGTTATGCCGCCTGGCTGATTTGGGGACTTGCTGGCCTAATTGGGGTAGGAATAATTGGGACCTGGTGGAAAGGCGATGAATTTAAGCGCATCTGGATAGGGTTTTTCTTACTCCATATCCTTGCCTTTCTCCCATTTATGCTCATAAGACATTACCTAAATGGCTTTGTTCAGGAAACAGCTCAGGGACGGCACGTACTTATGCCGGCTGGTGCAGCTGTCGGCATATTACTTATGGTGGGTTGGTCTTACTGGACCGGTACCAGAAGGCGATATTGGCTTGGACCAATCCTGCCTGCTCTCTTTCTCTTTTGGAGTGTTACCCAGCTATATTTTATCTACCACCTTTTCCCAAAATCCCTACCTGTCTCAACTGAAGAGACAACCCGCGGCTCGAGTACCGCAAGTTCAGGTTTCTCTAAACCAAATGTTGTTTGACACCTTTGAGCTAGTGGGATACAGCGCGCAAGTTCTACCAGATCAATCGGCTTTGGAAGTGACCCTGGTTTGGACAGCACATCAGCCCTCTCTTGATGACTATTTAACTGAAATTCTACTATCAGATCAGACGGGGCAGCCAGTTTCTAGCTGGATTGGACATCCAGCCGGTGGGGTGTACCCAACTCGGGCTTGGGAAAGTGAAGATGTCATTTATGATCAGGTTAAGTTACCAATACATAATCCTGGACCCGGGTGATTATGTTTTGGAAGTTTATCTTTTAGAGGGATATCAAAGACCTGTTCGTAGGGTGACCGCTCCACTAGTTTCTGCTCCCATAAGCCTTGTAGGCTCAGCAAAACACCTTTCGGGTTTCAATACTCTGTTGGTTGAAACCGGAGAAGAAACTGTTGAGGTGCAATACCAACTGTGGTCATCTGACTTCTTCAATTTTGGTTATCCACTCTATCGCTACCGGGCGACTATTCCGATTGTCTGGCATACAGATTTAACGTTGTCTTCTAATCAGACTGTTGCTTTGAAGCTGATCGCACCAGATGGTCGTGTTTTTGAGCCTCTAAATCCTTCAGGAAATTTAAGGAGTTTTGTGGTTGATCCCGATTGGCCTTCTGGCCTTTACCGCTTAAACATAGAAGTGTTGCGGCAAGGTGAGGTTATTGGAAGCGAGACCTCTCCAAACCTGTTACAGGTCGAGAATGTGGAACGGCAATTTGTACTGCCGCCGATGACACAGCAGGTCAACGCAAATTTCTATGACGTGATAAAGCTCTGGGGATATGATTTGTCTGCCTCACGTCTGCAACCTGGAGATGTGTTGTCCATTTCCGCTTACTGGGAGTCGTTGCGCACTATTAACCAACGCCTCAGAATCTTTAACCATTTGTATGACATGAATAATAAACTGTGGCTAGCTAATGATTACTATGCCCCCCCTTACCGCGGGGGAACGATTATGTGGGTTCCTGGCCAAATTGTAGCTGATGAGTTCTCAGATTTGGCTAGATCCAGAAGTACCCCATGGAATTTATACTGTGCATATCGGACTTTTTCTGGAACCTGATAAGGATAATCAACTACGTTTGCCCTTAATCATCGATGGCGATATATCAGACGTAACCTATGTAAATCTAGGTCCTATTAAGATTGGTGGACCTCCCTCTAATGTACTGGCATTAGATGTTACGCCTCAGCACCCCCGTGATGATAAGTTAAGTGATTTGATAAAGTTAAATGGATATGATTTGGCCTATTTACCTGATGCCCAAGAGCTGCATCTAACTCTTTTCTGGGAAAGCATAAGTGTTACTGAAAGAAACTACAAAACTTTTGTCCATCTTCAAGATGAAAGTGGACAGATAGTTGCCCAAAAAGATGTTGAACCTGCTAACGGGGTTTATCCAACTTCCTTATGGGATGCTAATGAAGTGGTCAAAGATGAAATTGTATTTTCTCTCCCATCCGGCCTCTCAAGGAGCAATTACAGGTTGAGCATAGGCATGTATGATTTCTCGACAGGTGAGCGGTTACACGTTCCTAACTCTCCAGATAACACCATCTTGCTTGCTACTTTTGACACTACAAACTTAACCTTTCAGCGGTACGAGAATTAATAGAATGTAGGTTGGTAAGAGCTTGGACGGGTTCTCAAAAAACTTTTTGCTCATCATAACATCTTGAAAATAATGTTTTCCTGGCAAATGTCCAATACATTGTATAGCAATAACAAATGAACCAAAAAGCTTTCAACCAGAGTATTTTCCTGCACCGGGCTATGATACTCTTAGTCATTCTAATCGCCACGTGGTTGCGCCTATACGCCCTGGCCGAAATTCCATGGGGGATGTGGTTTGATGAAGGATACAACGCTCTGGAAGCCATCGGCATCCTGGAAACAGGCGATTCTCAGATATTTTTCATTGGTAATAACGGTCGCGAGCCTTTATTCCTGTATTTATCGGCTCTGGCTGTGCAATTCTTGGGCGCTAAACCCTATAGCCTCCGGGTTGTATCTGCCATAGGGGGTATTATTTCAGTTCCTCTACTTTTTCGTCTTACGACCTGCTTGTTTAAACAAGAACCTTATCGATACTGGTTAGGTCTTGTTGCTTCAGCCGGATTGGCAACCTCATTCTGGCATCTTGGAGTAAGCCGGATTGGGCTTCGAGCCGGATTATTGTTGCCCTTTATTATTCTGTGCTCATATCTTTTCTGGCGTGGCATACAGACCCGGCGATACGGTTATTTTGTTGGTGCCGGTGCGGGTCTTGGCCTTAGTCAATATACGTATCTGGCCGCCCGCTTGCCGCCCCTACTATTTCTGTTGTATGCTGTTGGCTGGTCTGTTTTCTATTGGCGACAAAAACGTTCATCAACTCTATTCTTATGGCGGGGAATCATCTTAATGGGGCTTGTGGCCGGGATCGTATTTCTGCCCCTGGGGTTATTCTTCGTCTTGAATCCTGGTACATTTTCTAATCGGATTGAGAACATTTTACCCGTAGCGCCAGAAACTCGGTTCACCAGCGGCTTGTTGGTGGAGCATTTATTCAAATCATTGCGGTTGTTTGTTGGGGCCGGAGGTGTTAGCTGGCGCTACACGCTGCCTACTCGCCCTCTTTTGGATTGGACTAGTTTTATCGGGTTCTGGCTTGGGGTCTTTTTCGTGGCGCGGCAGTTTCGTAAACCAGCCCATCTATTCATTTTTAGTGGTCTATTTGTGATGTGGTTACCGGGCTTTTTGTCCCAGGACCCTGTTCATGAGTTGCGACAACTCGGGCTGCTGCCATTCTATTATATTTTGGTCGCGATTGGCTTGGTCGGGACAGGCGAATGGGTTTTGAAAAAACTGTGCCCAAGAGTGCAATTTTGGTATGCCGGTTTATCAGCAGTCTTAGTTGTATTGTTGGTTAGCGGCAGTCTGAATTTCGATGATTATTTCTATCGTTGGGCTGGCCACCCAGAAACTTACCGGTCGAAGCGTGGCGAAGTCTTTGATATTACTCACCTGGCTGCGGAGTTGTCGAAGACAACGACCGTCGTTTTGCCCTTTGAAACCTACGCCTACCCGTCGGCTCGGTTATTATTGCATGAAGATTTTGAAGAACGTGCGCTGAACCCTGCTGAGATCATCCAGGCCTTAGCCCACGATCGGCAGGCAACTCTCATAGGTCCCAGCGATAATTGGCCTCCTCAGAGTGGACTGGCCTGGCTTACCCTTGACGAAGCTGGCAATGGCGTAATTTACATTTCCAATCTGCTCCCCCGGATCCCATTTGATCCCAATGATGAGCCCCAATCTGTTCTTAACAGTTATGGCGCAACAATTGGCTATAAACAACAGTTAAACGTGGCTGAATTAGAAGCAATACTTTCCGAAGTTGACCCGATCCGGGAGATGCAATTCGAATTTGCCGATCTTCTGCGGTTGGTGGGATATCATTTAACACCGTCTTTGGTTATGCCGGGTGGGTTCAGCGCCCTTGATCTGTACTGGCAAGGGGTGAGTACCGAAGAGCTAAACGGAGATGTGTTCGTTCAGCTTGTAGATTCTAATGGTACGCCCGTTTTGCAGATGCACGAAGCGCCATTTTCAAGTGGGGTTTCTCGCTGGCATTGGAATGTGATTATCCCTGGCCGGCATTTGATTTGGACGGGTGCTGACCTGCCGGGCGGCGTGTATGTTGTGCAGATAGGGCTGTTTGACCCTGGAACACAAGCACGTTTCCCGATTGCGACCGCAGATGGTCAGGTAGCAGGCGATCAAGTGCCTCTTGGTTTGCTGTACGTAACAACAGATGATGGATCAGATCCCCGAATTCCGGAAGTACCGTTTGAAGTGAAACTGGATAACAATATTAACCTGCTGGGTTTTTCTGTGTCTCGAACGGCAAATGACCCTTCATCGGTAGATTTGGCCTTACATTGGTATTCAGAAGGGAATATAGTTAAGGATCATTCAATATTTGCCCAACTGCTTGATAGTCAAGGCCACATCAATGTCCAGGTTGAGTCGCAGCCCCTGAACGGTTTATACCCGACTTCACATTGGCAGACCGGTGAGATAGTTGTCGATCATTTAATTTTGCCCTATGATCAACGTTGGCTGTCGGAAGAATATAACCTGGCCATAGGGATGTACGATCCAGAGGTTGGAACCCCGGTAAAAATTCTTGATTGGCCTGAACCTACCCTGGAAAGTGACAAAATCCTGTTGCGTGACCTTACACTTCCCTGAAGATTTTGTTTAGGCACCGTATCAAATATTTCGGAGAAGATGTCGTTTGGCTCAGAACTTTATCTTCCCAACGCAAGAAGAACCGTGTGGGTAGAGATGCAGTGAGCCTTAAAGCATTGCAGCTTGGCGACTTAACTCGGGCTATTGCTGCATTTGTACTTTACCGTGAGATCGGGTGATGAGTGTGCTGAGATGATTGCCACGACTGTGTTGCGGACAAAACAGGAACGACCGACGTTAACGAAATTCTGGTTTCTTGGCGTATTGATATTGGCAAATTGCCTGCTCTTAACGCCGGACGGCAGTTTCTTGCGTGTTGTTGGCGCAATGACTTTATTTTTGTTGCCGGGTCTGATCTGGGCGGAGCGTTTTGGGCTTGGTGACGATTGGCTGATCCGTGCGGCGGTTGGGTTAGGTCTAGGTTATGCTTTTATCGTAATTTTTGGTTTAATGCTGCACTATTTGCCTGGCCATATTCCGCTATGGATGATTTTGTTAGTACTGAACGCCTTAGCTCTGAGTCCCGTTTTTATTCAATCTTTTTGGACGAATAAATCTTCTTCAACATTATCCATACATCAATTCTCAAGAATCTATCTGCTGTTGTTAGCGATTCTTTTAGCGGGAGCCTTCTTTAGATTTAGTGGTTTGGGGTACAGTGAGTTTCAAGGAGATGAAACCAAACCCATGGTTTCTGCAGCTCGGGCATTGGAGGGGGATGAAGAGGCATTGTTTACCAATCGAAAGAAAGGTCCCGGCGAAATTCTACTGCCTATGATGCTGTGGCGATTAACCGGTACCATTAATGAACTCATTGCCCGCACGCCTTTTGCTTTGACCGGTGTTTTGTCGGTGCTCACCATTTATTTGATAGCCAGCCGGCTATTGGGGGACTCGGTGGGGCTGGTAGCTGCCGGCTTGCTGGCATTCAATGGCTTTATGGTCGGCTTTTCCCGTATTGTCCAATATCAACCGTTGGTAATTTGGATGAGTTTATTAGCCCTCCTGTGCGGCTGGGAGTGGCGACGGTCAGGATTGGTTCGTTGGGGCGTGTTGATGGGCCTCTTTCTGGGGGTTGGAGTTCTGTTTCATTATGATACACTCCTGATTGTTCCGGCCTTGGTTTATGTGATGGTGTCGAAGCCAAAGTTTCGCCGGGGGGATTTCAAAGCTGTGGCTGCCGCGGTCATCATCATGCTGGCTGTTGTTATTCTTTTTTTTGTGCCTTTCACCGACAATCCGCAAGCAACCTTCACCGCTAATTATGTCGGGGGACGGATCGGTAAGAGTCTGATCAATAACAACTTATTCGAGTTCTATCACTACACTATTTTCTATAACTCCTTCTATTATGTGGTTATTACCGGACTGTTGTTGCTCGGTTTGCTGGCGTGGGTGGTTAAGGGTATCAAACGAGTGCCGGTGGTGCGTTACCTGGTAGTTGCAGGGGTGGTGGTGTCCGTCATCTACTTGTCGGTCTCTCCCAGTGCATTTTATATTCCTGGTCTGGATATAGATTTAGCGTTTTTGCTTTTTGGCTTACTCTTCCTGGGCGCGTTTTTCTCGCCAGCCAGCACTGTGGGCCAGAAAGTCATTATTGTTTGGCTGGCCACAGCCTTTTTAGGTTACAATTTTATCGTGACCGACCCGCGCACCCATTTTTATACGATTTCTCCGGCCTGGGTGATGTTGGCGGCCGTGGCAATAGTCTGGTTGTGGGACCAACTGGTCTCAATTAATTTCTACGTGCCAGTTAGCAATACGTGGC
>CAVQSL010000006.1:0-3395 GCA_963715945.1 uncultured bacterium | reverse complement strand
TGTTGTGTTACTTTTGGTTCCAATTTACGTATTGCTAACCCTGCAATATTAATAAATGAATAAACTTTGTTCTTTTTAATATTTCTGAATGCGATTTTAAAATAATTATTTAACATTTAAATACCCTTAAGTTATACTGCAATTAGATACTTGATATTCGATCATTATTCATATCTCAACGATTTTACTGGGTTAGCTGTTGCAGCTTTGATTGCTTGATAACCAATTGTAATTAATGCAATCAGTAACGCAATTACACCTGATAGAACAAACATCCACCAACTTAGTTCGATTCGATAAGCAAAGTCCTCGAGCCACTTATTCATAACGTAATATGCAATTGGCCAGGCAATGATATTTGCTGCTATAACAATTAGTATAAACTCTTTGGTTATCATAAACACAATGCTCTGAACAGATGCTCCTAGTACCTTTCCTAATACCAATTTCCTTTTTTCGTATTATTGAGATTAATGATATTAAATTGAATAATCCTAATAATGAAATGACAATTGCCAAAGTGCTAAAGATCATTATGAGTTTTTCTGTACGCTGTTCCGATTGATAGAGTTTGTTAAATGATTCATCAATAAAATTAAAAACGAAAGGACGGTCGGGCATAATTTCCCTCCATTCGTTTTCCAGCATCTGTACAGTTGATGCGATATTATTTCCCTTTACTCTGACAACAATATTTGCTGCACTCCATGAACGCAAATAGAAAACTATCGGCATTATCTTCTCCTTGAACGATCTAAAATGAATATCTTCAATAACACCTATAATTTTTTGTCCGTCGTCAGCATTATTTATCCCGTTTAATTCTACATTAAGCGGGTTTGATAATCCGAGTTCCTTAGCAGCGGCTCTATTAATAATTACTGTCCGGTCTTTGTCGCTTGTTATTTCTCTCGAAAAATTTCTACCCTCAAGAAATTTGACTTGCCAAGTTTTTAATAAATCATAATCAATAGCAATTTGTGCCGATTTAACAGTCTCCTTATCGCTTTTACCTTTTTGATAAATAAATGTATAGTTGTTAATGTTTTCTGAAGGAATATTTCCACTTGCCGAAACCGATTCGATTTGTGGATACTCAATAATTTTATTTCGATAACTTTCAAACCGGTCGTACATCTTTTCATCCCATGGATTTTCTATAGTCAATAAGTGTTCTTTATTAAATCCTAGCTTTGCATTGTTAGCATATTTCAATTGACTAAAAATTACAATACTGCAAATTAGAAGTCCGATAGTAATTATAAATTGCAACCCCGTAACGGTTTGCCTGAAACTAAAAGTATATTTCGAGAAATTTAATTGATTGACAAGTGGAGTTCCTGACCCTTTATTCAAAGCACTTGTACGGAATGAAATAAACGCTGGATATAGAATCGAGAAGAAGGCAGTAAATACTAATAAACCTAAAACCGATAATAATATTTCAGGTGAATAACAACGAATTCGTGGTTAGCTGTTTACCCGTTAGTTGATTAAATTCATCCCAAAATAATTCAATTAGAATAACTGCAAATCCAAGCGCGATAATCAAAGACAAAAATGTCTCGAAAACTAACTGCTTTACTATATCCTTCCACCCTGCGCCCAATATTTTTCGCGCAGCTATTTCCTTTCTCTCTTATTTTTATTGATGTGGTTAAAATGTTAGTATAATTAAAAGAAGCCATAAGGAGAATAAGAACTGCAATAATAATAAAACTCTTACACAATAGTTATATCACCATGTGCAGCAACATCCCAAGCATTTCTGGAAGGATGTAGATATAATTCCGGTAATAGGCTCCAGAACAACTTTACCTTTTTTGGCCCAATCTGTCTCCATATTTTTCATATACTCTTTCCGTCAGTTTAGTTAAAAATAATTCCTTAGAGATATGCGGTTTTACCAGAAAATAGAAATAACAACTGCTGATGTGCCAGTCGTTCATTAGGGATGGTTGTGTAGTATTAAATGTTGAAATTGATGCAATTACAGATGGATTTATATGTGAAGCAAGCGGGATGTCTTTCAGAATAGCTAGTAACTTTATAATCATCCTCGTTTTCAAGTCTTATTGTCTTCCCAAATAGGGTCTTCATTACCAAAATAAGTTTTTGCCAAAGATTCGGTTAGTACAAGGGAAAACGGTTCTTTTAATGTTGTTTTAGAATCACCTTTTAAAAGAGGAAATGTTAACACGTTAAGGATTTCATTATCCGCATAATAGATGTCTTCCAGAAATCGTTTTGTTCCCAATACCTACAACCTGTTGTCCAGCTTTCATGAGACGAAAACCACTTTCAATTTCGGGTAAATCATTTGTGATCAATGGATAGTTGCATGCAGGTATAATCAACGCTGTTTCACCGCTGGCTTTTGATTGTTCCATGTAACGGTATATCCTGTCTTTCTTCTCATTGAATTGATCAAACTTTAGCTCATCAAAAACAAATAAAAGGATAAAAACACAACAGGCTATTGCTATTCCCAATCCGGTAATATTAACGATTGAAGATGTTCTGTACTTAAACATATTTCTAAAGAACATTTTCAAATAATTATTTAACATTTATTAAATCTCCGATATTTTAAATTTCTTTAGCTTTCTAATTTTTTATATCTGTTGTTTACACTTTCACACATGAAATTTTTTATTAAAATTTTCAGTTACAATATGTCCATCAAACAAATGAACCACTCTGCTACCGTACTCGGCATAAGCTGGGGAGTGCGTTACCATTATTACGGTTGTTCCGGCCTCATTTAAATCGCTTAACATTTTCATAACTTCATCGCCGTTCTTTGAATCTAAATTTCCGGTTGGTTCATCTGCCAAGATTAATTTAGGATTGCTTACTATTGCACGTGCAACCGCCACTCTTTGCTGTTGTCCTCCGGATAAATGTTGTGGAAAATGGTTTCTTCTGTGCATTATCTCCATTCGCTCCAGTACTGCATTCACATTATTCTTTCTCTCGGTGGCAGGTACCTTTAAATACAAAAGCGGTAATTCAACATTTTCGAAAACGGTCAATTCATCAATTAGATTAAAGCTTTGAAAAACGAAACCGATATTTTCTTTTCTAAAATGAGCGCGCTGTCTTTCAGAATATTTTGCCACCTCAGTTCCCAGAAAATAATATTCGCCGCCGCTCGGGTTATCAAGTAGTCCAAGAATATTCATCAATGTGGATTTTCCGCATCCGGATGGACCCATTATTGAGACGAATTCTTTTTCGTTTATTTCAAGACTCACATTATCCAAAGCAGTTGTTTCAACTTCTTCCGTTCTAAAGATTTTTTTAAGATTAACTGTACGTATCATTTTAACTCCTTCATTTGTATTAATTAATTTATTCATTTCTCAAATATTCAATCGGGTTTGCCTTAACAG
>CAVQSL010000005.1:0-311021 GCA_963715945.1 uncultured bacterium | reverse complement strand
AGATATTATTTCAGAATACTTTGTATTCTTTGCTAAATATGAATCATCAAATAATACATTAAAAGGTAAAAAGCCGGGTTTTGGTTTTCCAACCACAATAAAACTATTTCTTCTAATATTTCAACAATATAAAACTCCATCAGTATTACCATTTAAATATGAAATGGATGTTTTTCTTTATTAAAAACATCTTTTGGAGGGAATTCTTCGATATATTTTTGAAATAATATTTCGAGCTTATCTTTTTTTATTATTTCAGAAATAGATATTATTGATTCTTTAAATATATCAGAATTGCTTTGCTTCTTGTACAACGAAATTACATAATGAATACTTTCATGAATTAATCCGAGAGCATTTAAATCGCTTGCGTATAACGGTTGATGTCGGTTTTTATTTAATAATTGAGTAAGATTTCGGATAGTGCTGAAATCATAGAGTACCACTTCCCCTGATAATTGAAAAAGTGTGTTCTCAATTTGATATTTTTTTTCTAACTTTTTTAGAAACATGAAAATCTCGTAGGAAAAATATTCTTCAGGTTTTTCAGATTTCAAAATAGTACTTCCAATATATATTATAATTTGTAATATCTCTCCCGATAGTCTTTTTAATCATCCTATAGGCTGTAAAGTTTACACTGGTTTTTATTGATTCTACCATTAAAGATGCCCATTTTTCTTGATTATTATAAAATGTAGGAATTACCTCATTTTCTAATAATTCGTACAGATTATTTGCGTCAGCTTCGTCATCAACGACTTTCGGATCTCCGATTTGCCATCCATTCACGCCATGTTCACAAGCTTCGGCCCACCATCCATCTAAGATGGATAAATTTGGTATTCCGTTCAATGCTGCTTTCATTCCGCTGGTACCCGATGCTTCATTCGGCCTACGCGGAGTGTTTAACCAGACATCAACACCCGATGTAATAACTCTACCTAGCCAAAGATTATAATTTTCAAGATACACTATTTTAATTATTCCGAATAGCTTCTTGGCATTTTGAATTACACATCATAAATTATACTTTTCCCGTCGCTATCAGCAGGATGTGCTTTCCCTGCAAAAACAATTTGTATTTTACCTTTCCCAATTTCTGCTAAACGCTCAAGATCATGAAATATTAAACTTGCTCTTTTATATGTTCCGCTCTGCGCGCGAAACCGATTGTTAAAACATCGTTGGATAGTGCCATCTGAGTCTGAGAATTTGCATAACCAAGTAAAAAATCCTTATGACTTTGGTGTGCTTTAACTAATTCTTCGGGTAAAATTGCACTAACACTTAATAGGCGATTAGGGTCTTTTCTCCATCCGGGAAGGCGATCATCGAATACTTCGCGGAAATCCTTACCAATCCAGTCAGGTGGTGTTCACCATTGGTTACATGCCCAATTTTATAATCCGGGAATTGATCCTGGGCCACTTCGCCATGCAGTTTGGACACACCATTAGCAGATCGACTAAAATGCAACCCTAATTCTGTCATATGCAACCGCCCATTTTGAACTGATTTTATCATGCTCAAATCTTTCCAAAGCAAACCATCTAATAATCTTTCACAACGTTCAACAGCAAATTCGTCGTGACCAGCCGGAACCGGTGTATGGGTAGTGAAATGACATCATTTTTTCACCTCTTTAATGTCCCCATCAAATTTTCGTAATAATTCCATAATAAGAAACGATGCGTGCCCTTCATTCATATGATAAGTTTCAATATCATTATACTGTAATTCGTCTAATAATTTTATTCCGCCAATACCTAAAATAGCTTCCTGCAAAATTCGATGATCTTTATCGCCGCTATATAGTCTCATAGTGATAACTTGGTCAGCAAGAAGATTCTCATCTAGGTTTGTATCAAGAAAATAAATTGGTATTTCATGACCCGTTAACCCCTTTTGCCGATATTCATAAACTTGAATCCACACTTCACGATTGCGGAGTGGCAATGTAAATTTAATAGGTAATTTTTTAAGTAACGGATCCGGATCAAACCGAGGATAAGCTTCCGTTTGCTGACCATCATCATCAATACGTTGTTTAAAATATCCTTCTTTATATAATAGTGTCACTGCACACATCGGCAACTCAGCATTTGCTGCAGCTTTAATGTGGTCTCCTGCTAAAACTCCTAATCCACCACTGTAGGTCGGCAATTTTGCCGATATTCCAATCTCTGCGCTAAAATATGCGATCTTCGTCATCGTATCCTTCATAATCCCTTAACAATAATTTGAATTTTAATTTTTTTATTTTCATTTGGTTTTATATCAATTTTCCAATTTGGTATTATTACCGAACTCTGATATACTTTTCTAACCCGGCTTCGCTTCCTGATACTGTGAATATTGGGTGTCTCCAAATTCTTGTATTATTCTTTAAACTTTGTCTCAACTGCGAACTTATCATATTCATTAACAATAGTAATTGATTTTGTTTTTTGTTCAATTGCAGTAGAATCTAAATAATATCCGGTTGGTTTTTTATCATTTATTAAAAAATATCTGTCTTCAGAATGTCCGCCCAACAAAGAATAATTTAATTCGCAGGCATATAAGCCGGATAATTTTGCATTACTTTGATTTTTTAATTCAATATTGATATTTAAGATATTTGATTTAAGACTTAATTTTTTCTTGATTTGAATTGAACTATTAAATGCTTTTCCGCTTCCGGTAAGTATAATATTCTTTTTCTTTAAAATAGTGAAACCGAGTTCCGATAAATTACCTTTTTCAGGAATATCCTTTTGGACGGACTTGAGAGATGTTCTTGCAGGCAAAAAATGATCTAGCAGCATATATCTTGGAGACTTATCAACATGTAGAATTTTATCTAAATTAGCTTCCTTAGCAATAATATTATCATGAATTGACCCTTTGGATGATTGACTTGTAGTCGCTCTTTTTATGTCTCGATGATAACTCTCCGCCACTTGATGCATTGTATTTAATATGTTAAAATTCTTTGATAAAATATTAAATTCACGAATACAGCCACCTTTGGAACTCGCAATAATCTTTAATTTTATCTGATATTAAATCAACTTCCTCAAAACCATCATTGTCGATATCATACGTTCCATTAAAGGGTGGTAATATTTTACTCACTTGCTTATCTGCAGCAATCAAATTTTGATATATTCCATGACGCAGATGTGGCAGATATAATCCTCCAAATACACCATGCCAATAAGCACAGTTACATTGAGCTCGCCAAATGTGATCTTGAATCTCCTGTCTTTTTTTCTTAGCAAATTTTTGTTTCTGCTTCTTAAAAATAAATGATAAATCAGTAACGCGCTTCTGCATCCAATTCGATTCATCATATAAATTTTGGAAATTACGCCACATCCCTCCTCGCAGAAATTGACGATTATTTTCAATTTTGCCAGATTTTTCAAAATTATGCACTAAGTCAGAAAATTGTTCACCTTGATTAGCAGGAAGTGTCCACTCACTCATCTCAAAATAACTGACTGTTGGTAAATATATTCTTCCTTTGGGTTTATTTGACAAATAATAATCCTTAAAGGTAGTGGTTTTTATCCAATCGTTATTTTGTTCTAAGGCTTGAAAGAATCTATCTAACCATTGATTTTTTCCAAAACAATTTTCATAAGTTCCGGGCCATACACCAAATTTTTCAGCATCGTCCGCCATTACAATAACTTTTTTACCATCCTCTGATGCAACCGATTTTAAATAATCAATCGTCGCTGATGGCTCTTGAAATGGAATCGCATAGCGTAACTTTTGACTGATAGGGAATATCCCCAAACGAGCATCTTGTTCGTCGGTTGTAAAATATCCATCTAAATCTTCTATTTTCTTACCCGCTGATAGAAAATGGAAGTCATCTACGGCAATATAATTAATCCCTGCTTTGTTAATTTGTTTAGCAAGATGCGGTTCCCACACTCGCTCAGTGAGCCAAATACCCTGTGCCTCATAATTAAAACGTTTTTTAATGTACCTATTTAGCTTTTTTATTTGCCCAGCTTTATCATGGTCGGGGATTACAGCTAAAATGGGTTCATAAAATCCGGCACTTAATATTTCAATATTCCTTTCAGATACCAATTTTGCTAAATCATCCAAATATTCAGGATGTTTTTCCTCCAACCATTCTAATAACGATCCACTAATATGAATTACTATCGAAATCGATGGATAACGTTTTAACGTGTCAATGATTGGTTTATAACTTTTTTGGAAGGCATCTTCGAAAACCCAGTCAAAATTTCCAACCGGTTGATGTAAATGGATCCCAAAAATAAATTGCACTTCTTTCAATTACTACTCCAAATATTCTGTATTTATGGAAGCATATCATCCAAATTGAGATTCGGTTGATTCATCATTGGTTTCACAATTGGATTTGGGTCAAATTTTAATCTTTGCGCAGCTAATGTTATATCAAGGATAATGTGGTTTGTCGCTATTTCTGTAATTGCACTATTATTAGTCCAAATAGCTCGATTCCCATTTTTTGTATTAGTACCCCCCATGATTGTAATATCTTGATCTGCCACCAATATAATTTTTGGATTCCATACTTTTTCCAATTTCCCCTCATCTAAATCATAAGAAATAGTATTTCCAAAATGTCGATTTAATTTTGTGAAAGAAAATATGGAAATAGCGACTCTTCGTTTTTCCGCTTCTATCAATTCACTTTCTAGTTGAAGTAATTCTTTTGCCCATATGCTAAGAAATATTTTATTATTTGCTTTAGAAATTGATTCTCGCATTTTTAGAATTAGATTTCGATAACCATGTATATGCCAAAAATCGAATGCTTCTGATTTAGTATCCAAATTTTCTAAGGCATCAGTTAATAAATTCATTCGGTCAGAATGTAATTGACTAAAATGCTCTAATAGACCTGAGGGAGGTATGGGCACGTATCGTTTTGGTGATTTACCAATTGAATTCACCATTCCTAATGATTCCAATTTTGACAAAACTGAATATATTGCCGAACGTGGGACACCGGATTTAGTGCAAACTTCATATCCCGTTGCAGGATTATTATCTAATAGAGCAACGTAAGTTTTACCCAAATTAGCAGCCAAGCCAAATTCCGATAATAAGTCAATAATTTCTTTTTCTGATGTGTTTATATTCATATTATTTTGAAAATTAAGTCAGTAAATTAAGCCAAATTTATAATATTTAATAACTCATAAATGAGTTACTAACTTTGCACTCTTATGAAAAGTAAAAAATATATTGAATTATTCATCAGAATTTTATTCATTTTCTCTTTTGTTTTCGCAAATGATAAAAAAGATTGGGCAAAGGATGCCATTTGGTATCAAATATTTCCGGATCGGTTTTATAACGGTGATAAAAATAATGATCCCACAGTAGAAAGCTTATGGGGCGTTTGGCCATGGGAATATCAAACTTGGTGGGAGGTCTCTTCTTGGACTTCTGATTGGTATGAACTCCAACCGTGGGAGAAAGCAAATGACCAAGATTATGATTATCAATTCCAATTACGGAGGTACGGCGGAGATTTACAAGGAATAATTGATAAATTAGATTATTTACAGGATTTGGGTATTAATGCAATATACTTGAATCCAGTTTTTGACTCGCCTTCCAGCCATAAATATGGCGCGGCAATGTACCACCATATTGATCGCCATTTTGGACCGGATCCGGCTGGAGATTCACAAATAATTGAATCAGAAATCCCTGAGGATCCTCAAACATGGCAATGGACATCCGCTGATAAATTATTTTTACAGTTAATAGATGAAGTTCATAAGCGTAACATGCACATTATTATTGATGGAGTGTTTAATCATGTTGGTTTAACATTTTGGGCGTTTCAAGACGTCATCAATAAACGTGAAAATAGTGACTATTTTAAATGGTTTAATATTGATGGAAGTGGACTACCTGATAAATCACATTTAAATGATTATAAAGATTTACCAGCTACTTTTATTCCAAATAGTGAAGCTCCAATGCGTTACACTGGTTATGTAGAAGATTTACCTGCATTCCGGCAGGACTCCCTGGGACCGATTGAACAAATTCGTAATCACTTGCATTATATAATAAAACGTTGGATGGACCCAAATGGTGATGGTGACCCATCCGATGGAATTGATGGTTGGCGATTAGATGTTGCCGAAAGAGTGCAAATCAACTTTTGGAATATATTTGGGCAATGGGTACGTGCAATAAATCCAAATACCTATATCACAGGTGAAGTTTGGTGGGAAGATTATTGGAACAATAAACAATTTGATGCCTCCCCTTGGTTAGCTTCCGACAGATTCGATGCAGTAATGAATTATCGCTTTGGCGATGCGATGTTTAATTTTTTTATCAATAAAAAACAACAGATAAAACCGACCGAATTGCAAAAATTGCTGGAATTATTTCTCAATAACTATGATATTAAGAAAATACCATATTTGCAAAACATATTAGACAGTCATGACATGGAGCGACTTGCTTCAGCGGTAATAAATCCGGACAGGTGGATGGATCATGGCAATAATCTAAAATGGAACCAAGAATTTGATATTCGCAAACCAAATGCAGCGGAAAGAAATATTCAGAAGACAATTATTGCTTTCCAATTTACTTTTATTGGTGCACCATTTATTTATTATGGAGATGAAATAGGAATGTGGGGAGCCGATGACCCTGATTGTCGTAAACCAATGGTTTGGGATGAATTCATCTACGACGATGAAAAAACACATCCTTGTGATTTATGGGATAATTGCAATTATTCACGACCAACTGACAAAGTAGAAGTTGACCATGAGCTATTGGACTTTTATAAGTCGCTCATCAAACTTCGTAACACTTATCCTGCCTTGCGTCAAGGATCATATAAAACAATTTTTACTGATGACAATACAGGCATATATTCTTTTATCCGCAATTTAAATGATGAAGAAATTATTGCTATTTTTAATTCATCAGATATATACACAAAAATTATCTAATAAAGTACTCCCCGGTTGCAATAGATAATGGGAAATGATTTTTGGTAGCGCTAAAAATGACAGACTTAGAACCAAAATCCTTTGCAATATTTATAAAAAAGTAAATCATCATTACAGTATATTAAATTAAATAGCTAATAATTTTTATTAGACTTATAATTAAAATAGAATTGTGTTAGAAATATTCCATTTTGAGTTTTAAATTCTAACCTTTTAAACGACACTCTAAAGTGAGTTACTAAATTATGAAAATAAAACATTTAATAACATTAATAGTTCTCATTTCTGTTCCTGTATTCCTATTCTCGGGCACAACCGGTAAAATTTCCGGTAAAGTTGTTGAGCAATCAAATGGTGAACCATTAATCGGATGTAATGTATGGATTGAAGGGACTGATCAAGGAGCAGCAACTGATTGGGAAGGTAATTTCTATATTTTAAATGTACCACCAGGTCGCTATACTCTGCGTGCAAGCATGATCGGTTATTCTGCAGTACGTATGACAAATATTGAAGTGAACATTGACTTAACAACAACTGCTGATTTCAGCCTTCCAACTGAAGCTATTGCAGGTGAAGAAGTCGTTGTTGTCGCTCAACGCGCATTAATCACAAAGGATTTAACTGCATCAACATCTGTCGTGAATTCATCTACATTGTCAGCACTGCCGATCACAGAAATATCGGATGTTCTGGAACTACAAGCAGGATTCGTGGATGGTCATTTACGCGGTGGAAGATCCGGTGAAGTAGCCTATTGGATTGACGGAGTACCAGTTACCGATGTTTATGACGGTAATACTGTCGTCGATGTAAATAAAAATGCAGTTGAGGAAATGCAGGTAATTTCTGGAGCATTTAATGCAGAATACGGTCAAGCGATGAGTGGTATTGTAAATATTGTTACTAAAGATGGCTCCAATGAATTTCAGAGGTGGTTTAACCTTTTATGGTGGTGATTTTTTATCATCTCATAATGATATATTCCCAAATATCAACAGTTTTAATCCCATTTCAACCAAAAATATAGAAGGACATCTAGAAGGCTAGCATAATACCGAACAAATTATTCTTTTATGGGAATGCACGATGGATAGACTTTAAAGGGGCTAATGAAGGTCAAAGAAAATTTAAACCAAATTCAGTTCCAGTATTCTTTTTATGATGAAAATGGTAAGCCAGTCACTTATATATTAGGTTCGGATGAAGAAATTGATGCTATGATAAATTACTATGCACTTAATCAAAGTGGCGCTGATATGACCAACCAGACCTTCATTGATTCAATGTACAATATTTTACGTGCTAATCATACAGATGCTGAAGGTGATGGTGAATTCGTTTCGATGGATTGGAATCGCAAACTCTATGGTCAATTAAAATTAATCTGGAAAATTTCAACATTTGCAAAATTAAAATACACAATTATCAGCGATAATGTCGACTATCAAGACCACGATCGCAATTATCGTTATAATCCCGATGGAATGCTTACACGTCATCGCTTGGGAATGACACAATTACTACAATTCAATCAAAGTTTTGGTGCAAAAACATATTACTCAATCGGATTAACACGATTCGATAAAAATTATAATCATCGTACTTATCCTGAGGATGAAGAAAATAAATATATTCATTCAACTTTAGGATTACAAAATCCTTATAGCTTTAAAACTGGTGGGACAGAAAATCAAATCTTTGACAGAAGCACTGTAACCAGCACTATAAAAGGTGACCTAACAAGCCAAATTACGCCGCAACATTTAGTAAAACTTGGGTTGGAATTTCGGTCACATAATTTGAAATATTATAGTGCAGACTTGCAACCTCCTATAGATAAAACAGCAATTGACCTAATATACGACAGCCCATATTTAGAAACCCCTGTAGCTTTAGCAGATTCTACAATTCATACTAGCCGTTACAACAACAAACCATACGAGCTTAGCGCATATATTCAGGATAAGATTGAATTTGATGAATTAATAGTAAATGCCGGTGTTCGTGTTGACTATTTTGATCCCAAAGGCCGGATTTTAGCTGACCCATCTGATCCAAGTATATTTAATCCGATTCGTCCGGAAAATCGCTATAAAGATTTAAATGGAAATGGCATCCAGGATAATGCAGAGCCGGATGTAACAATTGCTGAAAGAGAAAAATATTGGTATGAGAATACCTCTGCCAAATGGAAGATCAGTCCACGCCTTGGTGTATCATTCCCAATCACAGACAGGGGTGTTGTACATTTTTCATACGGACATTTTTTTCAAATTCCACGCTTTGAATTATTATACGAAAATCCTGATTTTGATTTAGATCAAGGAACTGGCAATATAGGAGTTATTGGCAATGCTGACATGCGTCCGGAAAAAACCGTAAGTGGAGAGTTGGGGGTACAACAACAGTTAACACATAATATGGCAATTGATGTTACCGGATATTTCCGTGATATTCGAGATTTAGCTGGAACGCGTGCGGACCAAATTTCAATATTCGGTGGATCAGCCACCTATAGCAAGTTAGTCAATTCAGATTTTGCATATGTCCGCGGATTAGTTATGGCACTTACTTTACGCGAATCATCAGGATGGTCAGGCAATTTAGATTACACTTTCCAAATCTCAAAAGGAAGCGCTTCGGATCCAAGACAAGCTCAAGAAGCCGCAGCCGGAGGAGCTTTACCAGAGATACAGTTAGTACCACTTGATTGGGATCAAACAAACACGATTAATGCATCAGTTTCTTATAATGCAAGAAATTGGGGTGGAAGTGCAATTGCACAATATGGTTCAGGACTTCCATATACACCATTATCACTGCAAGATATATCGGCACTTGTGCGGAATTCAGCTCGTAAACCGGCATTTTGGAATGTTGACTTACGGAGTTATTATCGTCTAACACTTGGCAATCATGGCATGACATTTTTTATGCGAGTCGAAAATCTATTCGATAAATTAAATAACACAAATGTCTATGACGATTCAGGTGTGGCAGATCGTACAAATCAGATACAAATTGCTTTGGATCAGAATACTTCGGAATTTGTAAACACAATTGAAGAATGGTTTACTAACGAAACGTTTTACTCAAGACCACGCAGGATTGAATTTGGAGTTACCTATGAATTTTAATAAAACAAGTAAATTATTTTTATCATTTATAATAATCGGAAGTGGGTTATTTGCTCAACAATCATCCGGTCGTGAGTTTCGCAGAACAGGAATACATAATGGTAATTTAGTCCGCACAGTATTTGGTAATTGGGGTGTAGTTGGGCAACCTGCTGATAAAGGTCCTCGTGGAGCGTGGATCAATGATAATAACGGATATATCGGTGACGTTAGTCCTTTGATTGGAGTTAAGGTTGACACAGAGGATGCTAATGGAAATCCAGTATCATTTCATTCTGTTGTAGTTACTCCTGCATCACGACCAAGCTCAACAGGGCCCGAAGAATCGCCCGCGGGCAAAGCATGGTCTTTTGAACCAGTTTCAGGGTTTTTTAATGAATCAACCACAGGGCATGGTATTGCTCTTAGCACTGATTCAAATACTTGGCCACCTTATTGGCCTGATAAATTGGATGACATTAGTGATCCGGGTTGGTCTGGAGCATGGAACGGATTCTTTGGAAAAGATTTGCAAAACATTCAGCAGGAGAGTTATTTCGTGATGGATGATAATAATGACGAAGAATTCAATTTTAAAGATAATAATATTTGGAAGGTCGATTTCAAACCTGATGCCAACGACCTAACACGCAATGGTTTAGGGGTGCAAGTCGGTGTGCGTGGAATGCAATGGCAGCAGTTCCTTGCCCAAGACGTTCTATTTTGGCTATATGAAGTAACCAATGAAGGTACAACTAATTATTCACAAGCTACTTTTGGTATGTTGGTCGGTACATATGTTGGTGTAACCGGCACTGATGACAGACCTCAAGAATATAATGATGACTGGTCATTTTTTGATGTCAATGATGACATTACCTATACAGGAGATTACGGAAATAATGTCAGCAGAAATCCAAAATGGGTAGGTCCGGTCGGAATGGTTGGATATGCATTCTTAGAAAGTCCGGGGAACCCATTTGATGGAATCGACAATGATGGAGATTATGACCTTGCATTGGGAGGTTTGGGTGCACCAATATTTGAAGAAAGCAGCTTTGATTCAACCATAATAAATGTTGGAAGCAGAGTTATTCTCATCGATGATAATTATCAAAGGACAGAGTTCACAATTCCAAATCAATCAACAGTACAAATTCAAACCGCTGGCAAAACCATTACAATAATCCCTGGAACCACTAAACTTGCTGAAGGAAATGTTGTATTAAATACTCAAGGCGACGAAATAATAAATCCAAATGCTTATGACGGCATTGATAACGATTTAGACGGTTTGATTGACGAAAATTATTACTTGCATTATCGACAAAGGCGCATAGACCAGTTTGGTACAGTACTTTTCGATATCGTAAATCCAAGGGCTTTTATTGATTATCTTAATAATCCGGGCGGCGAATATTTAATGATAGACGAGCGCCGCGATGATGGTATTGACAATGATGGTGATTGGAATCCCGAATTTGATGACCTAGGAGCCGACGGAATTTCCGATACCTATGATTTTGGTGAAGGCGATGGGATACCAACAACTGGTGAACCAAATTTTGACAGGACTGATGTGGATGAATCAGATCAGATCGGGTTAACAAGTTTTGATTACTTTACACCTGCGAATCTGTATCCAATGAAAGACGATGAAGCACTTTGGGATAGGATGAGACCGGGCTTTTTTGACACACCAAGTTCCATTGTTGATGGAAAACCAATTTCAGGTGAAGATGGCGACTTCATTTATGGTTCAGGTTATTTTCCTTTGCAAGCAGGACAAACAGAAAGATTCTCTATTGCACTTGTTTATGGAAAAGATTATGAGGATTTGATAAATAATAAACGAATCGTTCAAAATATTTACAATAATGACTATCGATTTCCTCCGCCTCCACAAAAACCCACTCTTAATGCTGTTGCAGGTGATGGGAAAATCACATTGTATTGGGATAGAGTTTCTGAGGAAAGTGTAGATCCTATTACTAAAGAAAAGGATTTCCAGGGCTTTAAATTATACCGGACTACCGATCCAGATTTTAATGACGTACGAAATGTTACCAATGCTCATGGACTTGTTGAAGGATATATTCCCATGAAACAATGGGATTTAAAAGATGGCAAAAAAGGATATTTTTATCCGTCTAATGATCTATTTCAGCAAACCCAAGGATATAGTTACTATCTCGGAGATGATACTGGACTAGTTCATAGCTATGTAGATGAAGATGTTGTTAATGGTCGCGCATATTATTATGCACTAGTGTCCTATGATCATGGAAATTCTGAAAATGACATTTTCCCATCCGAGAATACTAAGTTCATCTCGGTTCAACCTTCCGGTGAAGTTATTACCGATAAAAACACTATTGTTGTAACACCTTCCAGCAAATCCGCAGGCTATTCATTAACTGACTCTACAATTGTTACACAAACTGCCGGAGTCAGTACCGGTTCAATTCAATATGAGATAATTGATGAAACTATGTTGACCGGTCATAATTATCGAATAGAATTTTTGGATACATCGACCGATAATGAAGATAATGATGGAGATTGGACCATTGCTAATGATGCAAATGATGATGGTTTACCAAATGAAAACGAAGACAATGTTGACAAAAATGATAACAATGAATACGCACCGATTACAACATATTATTATGTGCGCGATTTAACACCTATTTCTGTCACTTTTGCTCCAAATGATACATTGCCAGTACAGTTACCATATAAAAACATTATTCCAGAAACTGTGGTACTAAAAAATAGCATTGGATCCGTTATTTCAGAAGATTCATATAATCTGAACATTCTATCCGGCAAGATATTTGCTTCAAGCCACAATGCTCTTGGTAATGATTTACATACAATTACTTTTGAGTATTATCCGGTTTTTAGAGATCCTCATATTCATCAATCACCATGGAATAATCCAAATAATACTCCTTATGCTCCGGAAACTGCCGACACTAAAACATTTGACGGTATAAGATTACTATTTGAAAATAGCCCCTTACTTGATGGTGTTACAGGAAGGTTAAATTATTGGACTACTGCTCCTATTGATACCCTAACCTATTGGTGGACAACCGAAGATGGAACCAACTGGACAAAAAATGATAGTAGATTAACATTTCAATATAGTATTGGCGCACAAAATTTGAATATTGGCGGAAAAATATATGTTCCGATTAAAATGCCAAGTGATTATATGATTGTATTTTCTGATGATCCAAATTTTGGGCAATCATTGAGTCCCTTCACTTTTCCAACTGCAACCCCTGGGGACAAAACTAATTTCAAAATATTTGATCGTACAAATAATATAGAAGTTCCTTATATCTTGGCAGAAAGCCCATTAGGCCGTAAAGGTGTTCTAGATCCAATTGATCTAATTTATTTTTATGAAAAAGATATTAATGATAAATATAGATACACATGGTCTATGATCTTTACCGAAAGAGATACTTCCCTAGCAAATGATTTAAATTTTGGAACTGGTGATACATTATTTATTTCAATGACAAAACCATTCAGAAAGAATGATGTTTTCAATTTCACAACACCAGTACCAGAAGTTGATCAAAAGGTAACAAAAGCGAATATGGATAACATACGCGTAGTACCAAATCCATATATCGCAGCTAACGAATTTGAGTCTCCCCTACCTCCCGGTATAACTAGCGGACGAGGTGAAAGGAAAGTATTCTTCCAAAATGTACCAAACGATGCCAAAATATATATCTTTACATCACGAGGCCAACATCTTAGGACTTTGGAACACTCAGGTGATATGTTCAGTGGGACTGTTCCTTGGGATTTAAAAACTAAAGAGAACTTAGATATCGCTTATGGAGTGTATTTTTACATTGTGGACTCTCCAGCTGGTGGTAAACAATCAGGTAAATTAGCGGTGATAAAATGAAGAAAATAACAATCATAATCATAATCGCCTTTGCGATGATTTCAGCCCAATCAAAAGTTGGTACTTCTGCTGCACAGTTCTTAGGCATCGGTGTTGGTCCAAAATCCATTGCAATGGGTGGCGCATTCACGTCTATTGCTGATGATGCATCTACCTTGTATTGGAATCCCGGAGCTATTGCAAGGTTAGACCAAAGTCAGGTAATGTTCTCAAATGCTAATTGGCTTGTTAATACTAATGTAAATCTACTTGCTGGAGTGCTCAAAATAAATCAGTCCAATGCAATTGGTATTTTCTTCACACAACTTGACTACGGTGAGGAAGAAATAACTGATCTTTACAATCAGTCTGGTACAGATCTATATTGGAAAGCTTCTGACTTAGTAACAGGTCTTGCCTATTCACGAAATCTCACCAATCGTTTCTCAATGGGAGGCTCATTAAAATATATAAGCCAGAGAATTCACAATACAAGCGCTTCCTCAGTTGCTTTGGACGTAGGACTATTATATCAATCGTTAAGTGAAGCTTTTCGAATCGGAATGAGCATTTCCAATTTTGGCTCCGATATGACAATGGACGGTAAAGATCTTTTCCATAAAATTGACATTGACCCAGACAATAGCGGTCATAATGAAACTATCGTTGCTAAATTGAAGACTGATGCATGGCCATTACCATTGTTCTTTAGAGTTGGTGTTTCATCAGATGTATTAAAAACTGATGTTGTTCGAGTGACTTTAGCCAGCGATTTCTTTATGCCTAGCGATGATGTTGAATCCGTCAACTTTGGCATGGAGTTAGGTTTTATAGAACGTGTATTTGTTCGTGCCGGTTATAAAGCAATCGGCGATTCTGCTAGCGAAGAAGGACTGACATTGGGAATTGGTGCAAAAGCATACGTAAGCGGGTTTGGGATTTTAGTAGATTATGCCGTCCAAGATTTTGGAAGATTTGGATACATCCCCCATTGGGGATTGTCACTAAGTTTTTAAATTGTGAGTAATATAAATTCTCTTTGTAAAATTGATAAATAAACTTAATTTTGGTATTAGTATCTCAGTTGTGAGTTACTAATAAGAATTAATAATAAAAAGGAGTATAAATAAATGAAAAAAATGTTAATCGTTTTTATTGCATTTTTCGTTAGTTATGCGATTGCCGCAGATGTTACGGTTACATTCAGAGCCAATACATCAACAGTTCAAGGTGTAACGGATACCTCCGATGTAACTCCAGGAGGAACTGGACTCACCGGCGTTGACCTGCGTGGTGAAGTTCAAGAATACTCAACAGGTGCCAATTGGACAGCTGGTGCTGACCCAATGATGAGTGCAGGCGGAGATTATTGGGAATATTCTGTAACATTTCCGGAAGCAACTATTGGAACGCAAAAACAGTATAAGTTTGGTTTTAATGTACTAAATCTTGATGGTACAGTAACTTCAAGTTGGGAAGGGACGCCAAACCGAATATTAACTGTACCAACCGCTGATACTGTTTTGCCTGTAGATTATGTAAATTCAGAGACACCACCATTTGTTGATGTAGCTGATTCACTCGATGTATATTTCAGAGTAAATATGTCGACTAATACCGATTTTGATCCCGCGACCCAAACAGTACATATGGCTGGTTCATTAGAGGGCTGGTCACATTCAATTGTAATGAATCGTGAAGGAAGTTCCAGCTATTACAATTATCATTGGCGTGGAAATGCAGTTACTGAAGCCCCCGTAGAAGTACAATATAAATACACATTAGGTGATTGGTCAGGCACTCATGAGAGTGTTGATAATCGTGTTATTAATGTAACTCAAGACACAACAATCCAATGGGTTTATTATAATAATGTAATGCCCAAACCTTTTGCAGCTTCTGATACTTTATCTAATTTAACATTTACCACTAACGTATCTACAGCAATACAATCAGATGGATTTGTCCAAGGTGACACATTAATTGTAAAGTGGGGTTACGGCGGCACACAAACATCAGTACGTACAGACACACTAACAGCCGGATTTGGAACCGTTTATGCAGTCACTATTCCTAATGTTGGAGTGGATTTGGCATCAGATGGCATGTTCTATCAATACTATCGCATTAAGAATGGTATCGAATATAGAGAAATATTCTATAACTTTAATTACACCGGAAGCGACGTATCATTAGCTGAGCGCAGACTGCATGATCTTGCAGGCGCAGCCGACAATGCTCCTTTCATCATTAATGATAATGCTGCATCAAATGTATCTCCAAGACGCATGCCTAAATTCAGAAATGCAAATAAAATATGTGCTGGATGCGGAGATAATAATCTCATTCAATGGACATATGTAGTAGACATGAGACCAGCATATGCTCAAGTAGCAGCTGGATCTATTCTTGAAGATATTCAAGGAGATATTGATATTACTGAAACTGGCCAAATCACAGCACTAGGCGTTTATATGAATGGTCCTGCTACCGTTGATCAGATTCAAACTGAATCGTGGACAACTTGGGGTGGAACGCTTGCTCAAACTGAATACAAAAAAATGTATGATGATGGAGTAACGGATTTTGATGCTGTCGCAGGTGATAGAATATATTCCAACACCTACATCTATCAATCTAATAAAACTGAACTTGGACAAGAGTTTAAATTTGGAATTGGTGGTGGCGATAATGAAGGTGGCTATGGTAATAATCATATTGAAAATCTTACCGCAAGTATTTCTAATACTACCATATTCAGTGCTTTTGGATCCATAGATCCTAACTTCTATAATGCTTGGAATTACGATACTAATTCACCAAACTTAGCAGTTGAAATAACTGGCGGAGCATTACCACATCAGTTCAGTTTAGGTGATAATTATCCAAACCCATTCAATCCAACAACCACAGTTGAGTTTAAACTACCCATCGGTGCTGATGTTAAATTGAATGTATATAACTTACTTGGAGAAAGAGTAGCAACTATATATAACAGTTACGCACAACCAGGTAATTATAAGGCAACATGGAATGGATTAGATCTTAATGGGAATCAAGTTCCTAGCGGCACCTACTTATTTGAACTAGATGCCGGTGTATATTTCCATCAAGTCAAAAAGATGACTATGATGAAATAATGATTTGTTCCTAATACAAAAAAAGGGTGTAGTTTTCTACACCCTTTTTTATTATGGTTTATAAGACAATTGCCACTTTAGTTTTTTTAATATTTATGGGATGTAACACTTCCTATGTTAATTTTATAGTTCAAGTTCCAAATAGCACTGACCAAGTCACTATTACAGGGAATATACCGCAGCTAGGAAACTGGAATCCTACAGAGTTACAATTACAAAAGATAAATGATACTAAGTATTCAATTATAGTAAAAGTCCCTAATAACACAAATATTGAATACAAAATAACACGTGGGTCTTGGGATACTGAAGCACTTACTATTGATAGTCGTATTCCAAATAATTACAATGTTAAAATCAGTACAGATTCAACCATTAGCCATATTGTACCAAAATGGAGAGATGAAAACATACTTGAAAGCAGAATTACCGGAAGTGCAAAATATCACAGGAATTTTTATTCTCCACAACTGAGAAACAGCAGAGATATAATTGTTTGGTTGCCACCAAGTTACAATGTAAATCATCAAAAAAAATATCCAACTCTTTATCTGCATGATGGTCAAAATGCATTTGACCCAACAACATCCTATCTTGGAATTGATTGGCAACTGGACGAAACTGTAACAAAACTGATTGAAGCCGGCAAAATGGATGAAATTATTATGATTGGAATATATTGTACTGATGATAGACGTGCTGAATATAGTCCAATGCAAAAGGGTAAAAAATATAGCCAATTTTTAATAGAAACCGTTAAACCTTTCATTGATTCTAAATATCGCACCAAAGCAGATGCTTCGCATACTGCCGTTATGGGTTCATCTATGGGAGGGCTTATATCATTCCATTTGGCATGGAAATATCCTGATATCTTTTCAATGGCTGGATGTTTATCACCTGCTTTTTTAGTAGACAATAATGAAATCATTAAAAGAGCAATAAATTCTCAAGAATCTAAAAATTCAAAAATAGCAATCCTAAATGGAACCGTTGGTTTAGAAGCAGAATTACAACCAGCAATTACTGAAATGATAAAGGTTCTTAAAAATAAAGATTATAATGATTTAATTTATAAAATCTTTGATGGTGCTGAGCACAATGAAGCAGCTTGGGCTAAGCAAGTAGAAATACCACTCCTCTACTTTTTTGGAATAAATTAAATTAACGTTGCCCCTATTGCAGGTGCCTCAGGACCTAATTTATTCAATAGTATATCAACGTTTCTAATGCCGTCGCCAATCGCATGTTTATTTGTAAAATTTCTCACTATGGGCAGCAAATCATCTTTTAATAAATGATAAATTTGCCCACCAATTATGATCCTCTCTACTCCAATAGTATTAATAACATTCGCAATGGCGACACCTAATACTTCTGCTTGATATTTTAAAATATTCTTTACAATGGTATCCCCTACTTCCCAGGCGTTAGAGATTTGTTCACTAGTAATATTGCTTTCATTAAAGAGCATTGAGGATTCACCTTTCTTTTTTGCTTCCCTTAGTAATCTTTTGAATCCTGTATTACTAACAATTGTTTCTAAGCAGCCGTTTTGCCCACAGTTGCATTTTGCTCCGCCCATATTAACTACCATATGCCCAATTTCACCTGCTGTACCATTATATCCTCGAATTAGCTCTCCATTATAAATATACCCGCCGCCAATTCCGGTTCCGGGATAGAAAGTATATAATGATTGTGCACCTTTCCCTGCTCCAATTGTATACTCAGCTAAAGTAGCAAGATTTACGTCATTGTCTAATTTGATTTCGACATCAATTTCTGATTCGATTAATTTTTTAAATGGTACATCTCTCCAGCCATATGCCGGAAGAAAAGTCGCAATCCCCGATTCAAATTGAACTGAGCTAGGTACGGCTAAGCCAAAAGTTTTATTTGTATGTTGATTTGACAATTCTTTATAAATACCGACAATATCATTAATAACTTTATCAATAGTTATATTCTTTTGAAGAATTATTTTTCTTGAATCTATTATTTTATTGTGAGAATCAACTACTATTCCAAGCAACTTAGTTCCACCTAAATCAATGCCAATTTTATAATTTTCCATGGTTAAAATTACACTTATTTATCCAAATATTTTTTATTTGCAGCCTATTTCTTAACAACAATATTGATATTTGTTTAATTGCTTACAAAATATCTATATTTATTGGGATTTATCGAACATTTCACAAAAATAAGAAATTGATATATAGATATAAAATTAAATCAACCACTATTTTCTTTTTAATATTACTGTTTAATACAGTTAGTATTTTAAAAAGCGATCAAAAGGATAAAATAATATTTAATCATGTTTTTCATTTAAATGAAATTGAACTTACATGTAACGATTGTCACTCAGGAATTGAATCGCTAGAAAAACAATCATGGAGTGTTTTTCCGGATATGGATTTATGTCTTTCATGCCATGATGGTGATACAGCAGAGGAGGACTGTGAAAAATGCCATAGCAATTCAGATGAACCCTATGCAATAAGTGACTATTGGGAAACAAGCGATCATACATTTTCACATAAGCTTCACATTAATTCTATTAAAGAATGTAATATGTGTCATTCTTACATTTATGAAGATGATGGATTTATAGACTCTAAAATTTGGCTAGAACAAGAATGTAACAATTGTCATGTTCAAAAAGTTGAGTATACTCCATATGACTGTTCTAATTGCCATCAAGATGGTTCTTATCACATTAATAAATCTAAATTGTTATTTGATCATTCATCAACAAACTTCCCACTTAGTGGACAGCACGATACGCTAAATTGTAATAAATGTCATCCTACGCATGAATTCTCGAAATTGGTGCCCTCATGCATATCATGTCATACTGATTTCCACAAAAGCAATAATGACATGGAATGTCAATTCTGTCACAATACAAATTCTTGGTTAATTCCAAATGGCGTTGATATTCATCAATTTACAAGATTTCCTCTTGTTGGATCTCATATTACCGCTGATTGTGAAGATTGTCACAAGACAAGTCCAATGATCGATTTTTCACCTATCGATACAGAATGTTATAATTGCCATTCACAAGACTATCTCTCAACGCAATTCCCTAATCATATAAATAATAATTTTACTCAAAATTGCGAAGAGTGCCATTCTCTATTATCTTCAAATTGGGAATTGGGTCTTTTAAATCATCAATTTTTTCCATTAAATGGTGGCCATGCTTCAATTAGTTGTTATGAATGTCACCAACAAAACAAATTTAAAAATATTAATTCAGATTGTATTGAATGCCATCAAATTGACTTTAATTCTATATCAGATCCTAACCATGTTAATTTAGGATTTTCTACTGAATGTGAAGAATGTCATACCACCAACCCCGGATGGTCACCTGCTTCATTCGACCATAACTCTATCTATCCCTTATTGGGTGGGCATAGCTTAGTTAAAGATGATTGTTCACAATGTCACAGTAGCGGATATGCTAATACTTCTACTGATTGTTCAGCTTGTCATTTAGCTGATTATAACTCAACTTCTGATCCAAGTCATAGTGTCGAACAGTTTTCTACTAATTGTACTATTTGTCATACTACTAACCCCGGATGGTCTCCGATCATATTCGATCATAATTCAGTCTTCCCGTTACTAGGAGGACATGAGCTTGTTAAAACCGATTGCTCCAGATGTCACGCTACCGGTTATAATAATACTAGTTCGGATTGCGTTAGCTGTCATCTTGCCGATTATAATGCTGCTACCGATCCTAATCATGCAACTAATCAGTTCCCGCAGGATTGTGACCTGTGTCATACCACCAACCCCGGATGGTCACCTGCTTCATTCGACCATAACTCTATCTATCCCTTATTGGGTGGGCATAGCTTAGTTAAAGATGATTGTTCACAATGTCACAGTAGCGGATATGCTAATACTTCTACTGATTGTTCAGCTTGTCATTTAGCTGATTATAACTCAACTTCTGATCCAAGTCATAGTGTCGAACAGTTTTCTACTAATTGTACTATTTGTCATACTACTAACCCCGGATGGTCTCCGATCATATTCGATCATAATTCAGTCTTCCCGTTACTAGGAGGACATGAGCTTGTTAAAACCGATTGCTCCAGATGTCACGCTACCGGTTATAATAATACTAGTTCGGATTGCGTTAGCTGTCATCTTGCCGATTATAATGCTGCTACCGATCCTAATCATGCAACTAATCAGTTCCCGCAGGATTGTGACCTGTGTCATACCACCAACCCCGGATGGTCACCTGCTTCATTCGACCATAACTCTATCTATCCCTTATTGGGTGGGCATAGCTTAGTTAAAGATGATTGTTCACAATGTCACAGTAGCGGATATGCTAATACTTCTACTGATTGTTCAGCTTGTCATTTAGCTGATTATAACTCAACTTCTGATCCAAGTCATAGTGTCGAACAGTTTTCTACTAATTGTACTATTTGTCATACTACTAACCCCGGATGGTCTCCGATCATATTCGATCATAATTCAGTCTTCCCGTTACTAGGAGGACATGAGCTTGTTAAAACCGATTGCTCCAGATGTCACGCTACCGGTTATAATAATACTAGTTCGGATTGCGTTAGCTGTCATCTTGCCGATTATAATGCTGCTACCGATCCTAATCATGCAACTAATCAGTTCCCGCAGGATTGTGACCTGTGTCATACCACCAACCCCGGATGGTCACCTGCTTCATTCGACCATAACTCTATCTATCCCTTATTGGGTGGGCATAGCTTAGTTAAAGATGATTGTTCACAATGGGGACATAGCCTCGTTAAAGATGATTGTTCGCGATGTCACAGTAGCGGATTTGCCAATACTTCTACTGTTTGTTCAACTTGTCATTTAGCAGACTATAATTCAACATCTGATCCAAGTCATAGTGTTGAACAATTTTCTACCGATTGTACTATTTGTCATACTACTAACTCAGGATGGTCACCTTCTGATCCAAGTCATAGTGTCGAACAGTTTTCTACTAATTGTACTATTTGTCATACTACTAACCCCGGATGGTCTCCTATAATATTCAATCATAATTCTGTCTTTCCATTACTCGGAGGACATGAGTTAGTTAAAACCGATTGCTCCAGATGTCACTCTACAGGATATAATAATACTAGCTCGGATTGTGTTAGTTGTCATCTAGCTGATTATAATGCTGCTACTGATCCTAATCATGCCACTAATCAGTTTCCACAAGATTGTGATTTGTGTCACACAACCAACCCCGGATGGTCACCTGTATCTTTCGATCATAACACCATCTATCCCCTATTGGGGGGACATAGCCTCGTTAAAGATGATTGTTCGCGATGTCACAGTGGCGGATTTGCCAATACTTCTACTGTTTGTTCAACTTGTCATTTAGCAGACTATAATTCAACATCTGATCCAAGTCATAGTGTTGAACAATTTTCTACCGATTGTACTATTTGTCATACTACTAACTCAGGATGGTCACCTATAATATTCAATCATAATTCTGTCTTTCCATTACTCGGAGGACATGAGTTAGTTAAAACCGATTGCTCCAGATGTCACTCTACAGGATATAATAATACTAGCTCGGATTGTGTTAGTTGTCATCTAGCTGATTATAATGCTGCTACTGATCCTAATCATGCCACTAATCAGTTTCCACAAGATTGTGATTTGTGTCACACAACCAACCCCGGATGGTCACCTGTATCTTTCGATCATAACACCATCTATCCCCTATTGGGGGGACATAGCCTCGTTAAAGATGATTGTTCGCGATGTCACAGTGGCGGATTTGCCAATACTTCTACTGTTTGTTCAACTTGTCATTTAGCAGACTATAACTCAACATCTGATCCAAGTCATAGTGTTGAACAATTTTCTACCGATTGTACTATTTGTCATACTACTAACTCAGGATGGTCACCTATAATATTCAATCATAATTCTGTCTTCCCGTTACTCGGAGGACATGAGCTTAGTTAAAACCGATTGCTCCAGATGTCACGCTACAGGATATAATAATACTAGTTCGGATTGCGTTAGTTGTCATCTTGCTGATTATAATGCTGCTACTGATCCTAATCATGCCACTAATCAGTTTCCACAAGATTGTGATCTGTGTCACACAACCAACCCCGGATGGTCACCTGCTATCATTCGATCATGATAGTTTTTATTTCCCAATTTATTCAGGGGACCATCGAAATAAATGGCATAATTGTGCTACATGTCACTTTAATCCTGTGAATTATTCTCGAGTTCTCTTGCTTCTCTTGTCATAACGAAAATAGTACTAGACAAAAACATAGAGAAGATGGTGATTTAATTGATGGATATGTTTATGACAGCTATGCATGTTACGATTGCCACCCGAATGGTAGTGATTAATAAATCGTATTCAAAATAATTAAAATATCATTTGTCATGGCTTATTAGTGCTAATAATTATATGGTCAGGATAATATTGACGGTCGAATATCCATCTCATCCTTTTCAAATTATTCTGAAGGGTTTTCAAATAGATCATCATTAAGATTAAAACAACGATTTTCACTTAATGTTAGAAATATCGCAGATTCCAAATTTTCTTTTACAAGCTATATTAATTCAGACTATCGTCAATATCTTAGAAATGATGAAAATCTAACTTCTCGACATTTAAATATTTATGATCTCGCTTTACGGTATGATATTAATAGTAAATCATCCCTAATAATTGGTAGAAAAATTAATCCTATTCTATCCAATATTGGTGCAATTGACGGATTGCAATACAATAGAAATTGGGACAAATATTCCGGTGGTATTAATACTTGGTTCTCGTCCTGATTTTGTTGATTATGGATATAATAATAAATTACTTGAAGCTGGGCTATATGGTAGTCGGTCATCGAGTGATAAATCAAATCAGATATCATTAGCCTTGACACAACAAATGAACGGAAAATCTATTGATAGAAGAAGTCTATATTTTTCACATCAAAATAAAGTTTCTGATAAATTGCGCTACTATCTAAATAGCGAATTTGATCTATACAAAAATATTGATTATGTGTCTAGCTCATCATTTCGATTGACAAGTCTATATATATCAACAACATATCGACCCAATAAAGCATTGTCTTTTTCATCTTCATATAATAGCAGAAAAAATATAATCTATTATGAGACATTCAAATCATATGCTGAACAACTATATAATGACGAAACACGACATGGAATAAGAACGCGGATTAATTGGAAAGTAAGTAGATATATATATTTTGGTTTAAATAGCGGATACAGATTTAAAAAAGGAGATGATCGTTCATCTTATAATTATTCCGGATCGATTAGTCACTCTAAACTACCATTGTTGAATGTAATGTCTCGTTTAACTGTATCGTACTTAAGATCAAATTATTTAGAAGGTGAAATTGTTGATTTATATATTATCTAAAAATCTCTTCAGTGGTTTTTTAACGATTTCTTCAAACTATAAAAATATTGATTACAATTACACTAAAAGTGATACAAATCTTAAACAGCAACTTCTTTCTGGAGATATAACTTGGCAACTTAAAAGTAAATTATCATTTACCTTATCGTATTATGGTTCGCTCGAAAATGAAATGGATTATAATCAAATATATTTTGTTGTGACCCAGCGATTTTAAATTCAAATATTCTTCTCTGTTAATGTTACAACCATCGTTTTCGCTTAAAAAAGATTATTAACATCACACATACTGCGACCATTATTCCCCAAATTCCAAAGTAACTATATTTCCAGTGAAGCTCTGGCATGAAATCGAAATTCATTCCATATATTCCCACAATAAAAGTAAGTGGGATAAATATTGTTGCAATTATTGTGAGAACCTGCATAACCTGATTCGTCTGATTGCTGACTCCTGAAAGGTACAAATCCATTATACTTGCAAGTGCGTCTCTTTGAGACTCAACACTATCGTTTATTTGGATAATATGTTCATATACATCTCTTAAGTATCGAATAGTACTATCTTCGATCAGGTCAGTTGAATCTTTCTCTAAGAAGGTGATTACCTCGCGCAAAGGTAAAACTGATTTACGAAGATTGCTTAACTGCTTTTTTAAATGTTGAATCTCATGAAGAGAATCTTTGTCAGGAGTATGCAGAACTTTTCCTTCGACTTCCTCGATTGTCTCACCAATGTGGTCAGTTACAATAAAATAATGATCGACGACTGTATCGATTAGTCGATAGAGCAAATAGTCAGCCCCCTTTTTACGAAGATTTCCTATATTCTCGCGCATGCGATGGCGTAACATATCGAAGATATCACCTTCTTGTTCTTGGAAAGACAAAACCCACCCTTTACCTAACACAAAGCTGATCTGTTCTGAGATCACAGAATTTCCATCATTGTTGATACCTAACATCTTTAAAGTGAGGAATAGACAATTATCAAACTCCTCTACCTTGGGTCTGTGCCCCGTGTTTAGTATATCTTCTAAGAGCAAAGGATGTAAATCAAAATGATTACCAATCGAAGCAATGGTCTCAGTATCATGCAGACCATCGATGTTTATCCAGCTCACTGTGTCATTTTGTTTTGCTTTAAAGCATTCATCTATTATTTTTACATGTCGTTTCGGTAAAATTAGTTTCATCATAATCTATTAAAGAGACCTTTACCTTTTGTGTTTTGTGTTTACCAATATGGATAAGAGTGCCAGGTGGCAGTCCAGCCTTTTTCGATTTTAATTTATTTAATCTCATAATTTTAACTGTTCACTATATAGATATAGATTTTTAAAAATGATATATCAATTTCGAATTCTTAATATTCCATTCCAATAACATTTGTATTTGAAATTTAATTATGAATCATCAATATATAAACAATTCCTTCTAAATAGCTTTTTAAGAATAATTATTATAAAAAACCCCGTTAAAACGGGGTTTTTATCAAGCTGCAAAATTCTAATAACTTTTAAACTTAAATTAATTCTTTTACGTTTAATTCTTGAACTGCTCTTTCAACTGCTTCTCTACTAGGCATCTCACCCGTCTTAAATTTCTCGATTTGAATTTTAATGGAATTAATAATTACTAATAATACCGGAAGTACTAAAAGCGTTAGAAAAGTAGCTACAAAAACTCCATATGCTACTGAGATAGCCATTGGAACAATATGTTGAGCATCAGGATCATTTGCTACAATCAATGGGAATAATCCTGCCATAGTAGTAAGCGAGGTTAACACGATTGGACGAAATCTAGACACACCGGCTTGTAATACTGCATCTATAAATAGTATTCCGTCCCGCAAATTTCGATTTAGGGTATTGATCAATACTATAGAATCATTAACAATTATTCCGAGCAGTGCCAATATTCCAAAATATGACGGCATATCTATTGCCACACCATGGATTGCATGCCCCCAACCTAATCCAATAAAACCAAGTGGGATCAAAGCAAAAATTAAAAGTGTTTGGAGAAATGATCTAAAAGTTAAAGCAATGACTGCAAATAGCAGAACTAAGATTACCGGGAATATTACTTTTAATGAGCCTAATAACTCGGTCATTCTTTCTTGTCGCCCACCAAAATAATATTGAATACTTGGATATTTAGATCGAATTTTTGGAAGGATTACAGTCTCCAATTCACTTTTAATATCGGAAATATTCACTGATTTATCGATCGCATCTGCCTCTACTGTAATAGCACGTTGTCCGTTCAAGTGGTTTATAGAAGTAAGGTTTCTCTCAAATGATAATACTGCTATTTCATTTAACGGAACCGATAACCCTTTCGCAGTACGTATCCTCATATCTTCTAAATTGCCAATTGTGGCTCGATCTTCTTTCTCGTATCTAACCCAAATTCGCACTTCATCTAATCCGCGATTTATTCTTTGGACTTCAGCTCCAAAGAAACCACTTCGAACTTGGCTCATAACTTCCTGGAGATTTAGTCCTAATAGAAAAGCTTTATCCTTAAGAACAATTTTTATTTCACGCATACCAACTTGATTATTATCAATTACGTTTTTTAATTCAGATAATTGTTCTAGTTCATATTTTAGGTCTTCCAGTGCTCCATTTAACTCATCAAAATTATTACTAAGTAAAGAAACTGCAACAGGTTTCCCAAAATGGCTTTGTTCAACATAATTAACTCTCAAAGCTTCCGGGACAGGTCCAACTTCTTTGCGTAAGGCATTGGAGAAATCAGTTGAAACAAAGGATCTCTCTTTTGTATTTATTAAATTTACATTAATGGACCCCGTATTTGACGAAGTAATACTTTTTACTACACTTGTAACAACGGTTTTGCCCTCTTTCTTATTGAATCTATCACTTACTTTTTCCGCTGAAACTCCAATTCTATCTAATATTTCTGATGTCACCTTTTCAGGAGTCCCCGGAGGGGTTTCAACGCTAACATTTGCATAATTAACATTCCTAAATCCACCTGAACCCATTTTAATAATCCCACCATTAACACCACCAATTGTGATAAAAAATAATCCTGTGACAATTGTCAGTGTTAAAAATTTATGATTAATCGCACCTCTTAGAGCCGGTGCATAAAATTTATCCCTTAAGTTCTCTGTATGTTTTTTAATATATTTTTCAAAGCGAGATATTTTACCACGTTCGATCATTTTCTTGGAATGTGCAATATGTGCAGGTAAGATTAATGCACCCTCGATTAAAGATATAGCTAATGTTGCAATTACAACAAATGCCATTTCACGGAACAATTGTCCAAACATACCTTCAACCAAAAGCATAGAGGTGAATGCTATAATCGTCGTTAAAACTGCCGCAAACACTGCAGGTAATACCTCTAAAGTCCCATCTATGGCTGCCCTAACCGGTTTTTTACCTTTTTCATAATGTTGGTAAATGTTTTCACCAATAACAATACCATCGTCCACTAATATACCAATGACTAAGATCATGCCAAATAAAGACATTCTATTAAGTGTTAAACCATAAATAGATGCAAGAAAGAACATTCCCATGAATGATAGCGGGATTGATATCGCTACCCAAAAAGATAAACTTCTGTTTAAAAATATTGTTAAGAATATCATTACGAAAATAAATCCTAATATTCCATTATTTAGGAGAATGCGCTGCATCGTTCTAACGCCAACTGATTCATCGTTAATGATAGTAGTCTGAATTACATCATTTTGAGCGTTAAATACTTTTATATATTCTTTTACTGAATCGGTAATTTGTATTATATCTTCAGTTGCTGTATACTGCACACTAACCAATACCGCAGGATCCCCATCCAAGAAAACGCGATTTGGATCTTCTGACCATTTATCTTGAACATTAGCTACATCTCTTAATCTAACAATCGCACCGTTATTAGATGTTTTTATAATAATATCTTTTAGATCATTGGCATAAAATTGTTTCTGCTTAGTCCTAATAAACAGCTCTTCATCTTCTCCGCGTATTGTGCCACCAGTCAGATCAATGTTGGCAGTTTTGATCGCATTAGCGGCTTCATTGAAACTTATATTATAAGCTCTCAAATCAGCTTCACGAAATGATATTTCAATTTCTTCAAGTGGAAAACCACTAACAGTTAATTTACTAATACCGGGAATTTGTCTTAAGTCATCTTCTATTAATCTGGCTTTATCTTTTAAAGTTTTAAGATCCACTGAACCACTTATCATAAAATCTATGGCCCTTGATCTAAATTCCCACTTGCTTACATTAGCCGGCTCCATTCCTGTTGGAAATGAATTAATTGCATCTACGGCGTTTCGAACATCCTGCAATACCAAATCTGTGTTGTAACCACTTATAACTTCAACCGTGGCTCTCCCAAAATTTTCTTGTGAAGTTGAACTTATTTTTTTGATACCTGAAACACCTCTTAATCCGGTTTCAATTTTGAGGATGATTCCTTGCTCAATTTCCTCAGGCGAGGCGCCCGGATATTGAGCAGTAACTAATATATAACCGGGGTCAGTTTGAGGCATTGTTGTAGATTTTAAACTTGTAAAGCCAAAATATCCGAGTGCTAATATCAAAAATATAATTACATTACCTGAAACAGGATATTTTATAAAATATTCAATGAGTCTTTTCATTTTTTTATTATAATTATTTTAATTACGAAATGCAATTAAAGGATTTTTACTTTTTGTCCATCATAAATATTCTGTGATTTTGTACTGAGTTTCGTGCTGTCACTCAGTCCGGTAACGACTGCAGTATCTCCATTTAGAGATAGTATTTCTACTTTCTGCTCATGTGCAACACTATCAGCAATTACAAATACTGTATTATTATTGGTGATTATTCTACGTGGAATTTCAACAGCTTTGACCACCCGGGAACTATATATTTTTCCATTTAAATACATTCCTTCCCATAGATCATTCCCCTTAACTGTGATATATACATTTACCATTAGTGTGGTAGGATCAATATTATCATTTATTCTTGTAACCGTGCCTGAAATTTCTTTGGTATTATTCTCAGACATCAGCCTTGCCTTGTCTCCAACTTTGAGAAGTTCAGATTGTTCAACTGTAACACTTGTTTCTAAATCATAGACGTAAGTGCTCATATATTCACCCAAAAGTTGCCCACCCTCTTACTAGTGTTCCGGGTTTAATATTGCTCGATACAACTGTTCCATTAAATGGCGCTTTTATGCGATATTTACTAAAAGTATTCTCAATGTTTTTAATATTATAATAAGTCTGATAAATCCCCTTACCTGAAATGTAATATTTTTCTCTATCATTTTTTGGTTCGGGAAGTGGTCTGAATTGTTTGTTCGATATCAAAATCCGCTAAATACTTTTGCCAATGGTCAAAACTCTCAGGAAAATCAAACTGCATCTCGGGCAATACTTGCGCTATCTGCGTAAGAAGATTACTTCTTTGCGACATCAAATTATATTCAGCATCCTTAGAGTTTATTGATAATAGAATTTCCCCTTTTTTGAAAGAAACCCCCTCTAAAAACTGTTTTTGTCCGGTTTCTAATATCCCTTGAACTTCCGAAAATATTTGCACATGGTTTTGAGCGATCAATTTGCCAATTACAGGGATTTTTAATTGTATATCATCTTCAACGACTTCAATTGTTGGAACTGAAAGAACACTATTGCCATGATTCATTCTTTGCGGTGATTTCTTCATACTGCGCAACCAAATAATTATTAATAACGATGCTACAATAACAATCAGTATTGGTGTTAATTTTTTTATAATTTGTTTCATTTTCATATTTTTATCTCTATAATATATTTTATATTGCACTTTTCAATTGCTCAAAGTACATAAGATTAAAGGTGACCAATATACCAATAATCTGAGTAGTGTTAAATTATAGTATCCCAGACAGTTTATAGGTATTAGGTTTTAGACACAGTTCAATTAACAATGTTACAAAATAATTATCGATTGAGAAACATATTCCTCTTTATACATTTGCAGAAAAAGTGGCTGTAAATCGTGGTTGGATATTTTGCTCAGTATTATTAGTTCTAATTTCTCAAGTATAAATTATTCTAAAGATATGTTATTCTTTATTTCCAAACAAGATAATAATATCCCATAAACCATTATTATTATTGTTGTTATGTATATTTTTAATTACTATACTTGATAATTATAAAAAGGAAATATAATGGTTAAACAGTCTAATAATGTGATTTTAGCGACAATAATGATTCTATTGTTCACTCCATTCATAGGATATGGAAAAGGTCATCCCGAACCAAATACCACAACTGTATTACCTTCAGTTTATTACGACAATTACACTACCCAAGAAGACCTTGTATATATATACGATTTATATGACAGTGGGTTAACATATTCTCAGCATATCTATGTTATTGGTCAATTAAGTAATAATACTGATTCCGTTTCAAAAGTATTGCTCATCTCAGAATTTGATGCAATTGATTTTGAATTATTCACTAAAACCCAAGAAATACATAATAAGCATTAAAAACAAAAGGAGTTAAAATGAAAAAACAAGCAACTAAAGGAATAATGGTTATTTTAGCAATTATTCTTTTCATCCCATTTACGGGATTTGCACAAGACAAAAAAGGACCGAATACGGTTACCATAGTAACATTAACACTTAATATGAGCGCAGAAGGAACTGCCGCAGAAGCCGATTCTTTATTCTCGCTATTGGATAAAAATGTTACCAAGAAAAATAAATTCGTTAATTCAATTACAAGAGTTAGGCATTTATACGGATCAAGTTCCCAAGATTTCTTAGTAATTACTGAATATAACGGAAGTGATTTGGGAATTATCGACCAGGCCGATACAGAAGGATTCGAATTATTCAAGAAGTGGAAACCCGATGTAAAGGATCGTACTGATTTTAATACAGCTATGAATAAATTTTTTACATCTAAACATTCTGATGAGATTTATTCACTGATTAGCAAAGTGAGTAAGTAGTCACTTTATAAACAAAGAAGAGGGGTAGATGTTTTACCCCTCTTTCTTATTTACAATAATTTAATATTAAGCAGGACAGGACTTGCTATCCTCAAGATTGATAACCTATATTATTTAGCTACCTGTCCTGTTTCTTTAGCATCTAATTTCAATAAAATTCCTCCTGTAGTTGTATAGCATTATTATCAACCATTTCCCAACCACTCTTTCAATAGTATTAAACTAATTTTAAAGTTATATTTATTCCAATCAACAGGAGGTAAAAATGAATCCTTGGGACTTAAATGTAAATTTGCGTGATGTGATTCTTGACTTACTTTTTCTAAGTACTTTTTTAATGATAGGAACTTGGCTTAGGCGGTATGTTAAATTTTTTCAAAGTTTTTTAATCCCAAATAATTTGATAGCAGGATTTTTAGCGCTTCTAATTGGCTCGCAAGGACTCGGTATAATTGATTTACCATCGGAAAGACTAGGTTTATACGTTTATCATTTTCTTGCCTTAACCTTTATCGCATTAGGTTTAAGACAAGAAAAAACCCATTGGGGCAAAGGTCCGGTAAGCAAGGCGTTGGCTTCACTGTCTTCTTATCTATTGCAAGGAATAATTGGTCTTGTTGTGGCATTTATTCTATTATATACATTAGTACCAGACCTTTTTCTAGGAATTGGACTACTAGTCCCTCTCGGCTTCGGGATGGGTCCCGGTCTCGCTTATGCGATGGGCAACAGCTGGGAACAATGGGGATTTGAAGGTGGTGGATTAGTAGGACTTACTTTTGCAGCAATTGGATACTTATATGCCTTTTTCGGTGGTATGGCATTAATCCAGTGGGGTATTCGAAGAGGAAAGAGTGATTTAGTAAAAAGTATCGATGACATTACTTATGATACACGCCTTGGAGTTTATAAAGAAGGTCCATTACCATCAGCGGGTAATTTGACGCTGACAACCGAAGCTGTTGAGCCCATGGCTTTTCACTTAGCGTTGATCGGATTTGTATATTTGCTGACATGGTTTTTCGTTAGTGGTCTCACTTCCCTTATGGAATCAGCAGGATTGCATGATTTTGTCATGACAATTTGGTCCTTCCATTTTGTATTTGGTTTATTGTTATCAATTGCAGTTCGAAAAGTATTAGATAAGATGAAAAGAGGTTATCTAATTGATCGTGGATTGATGAATCGTGGAATGGGAGTGTTTTTAGATTATTTAGTTATGGGTGCAATTGCCGCCATCAGCATTCCAGTCATAATTCATTATTGGGAAGCAATATTAATCATGGCAGTTTTAGCTGGACCAGCTACCGGTTTTATGCTGTATTATATAACTAGACGAGCATTTGACGAAAATCATTTTGAACGATTTATTGAATTGTACGGAGAAATGACCGGTACTATCAATTCTGCATTAGTTCTATTGCGTGTTACGGATCCTGAATTCGAAACACCAGTTGCAGAAGATTCTGTCTATGGAGGTGGTATAGCATTATTTCTAGGCATACCATTATTGATCGCATTAAATGTACCATTCGCTTTTTATAAAAATGCGATTGAAGGATATTGGGTAACTTTAGGAATATTAATAGGATACTGGTTATTATTGGTAATACTGTGGCGAATAATTGGGTATATACACTTTGGCAAACCCAAATCAAATGTAAAATAATCTTTCATTATTGTAGACTGGAATTTTGATAAGCTAAAAAACAGCCTTTTAAAGGCTGTTTTTTCTTGGCTACTTATACAGTAACTCAAGGATTTTCTTGATTGTTCTAATAATATCTTCCAACATTAATTGGTCACCTCCTTCCTATTGTTCTTTTCTAGTTCAGTCATGATCTCATGATAGCAATCTCCATCTTCCTGGTTATTCAGATCCCAAGCATAGGTCACTGAGGGATTGGCTTCAGGCGGGAACTGCGGATAGTGTGAACCATTTTGAAGTATTGATCCGATCTCTTCTATTAACTCTTGAATAGATACCTTCCTTCTAATCGTCATATGGCCCTTATCTTCTTCTATACTGTCATAATCAATTCCTACCACAAAGTCCCTAACGCTAGAAGGGCAGCTCATCGTCGGTTGATCCATCTAGGATATGCAGTAGTTTATCCATTCTGATCTTGATCTCATCGAGATCTTCAGATGTCCAAGGCTTGAGGCTTTGGCCAATCGACATTGTAGCTATCTTAAGGGCTACTTGCCTATGTATATCAGCTGTCCTATCATCTAGGTACTTCAAGACTGTCTGCTTTGGTTGATTTTGTGCGCTGCCATTAGCCGGAACTACTTGCCATTCTAATCGGCCCTTATCGTCCTGATTACGCCGTATGACTAGCTTGGCACCCTTTCCATACTTCTTGAGCTCCTGATGTAATGTATCATCAGCAAACAGCCCTTGAGCTTCACCATCATGTTCAACACCATACAGATTCCACGGCCCATATTGTGATTCTCCGCTTTTACATTTATCATAGGTAAGTACTACCGGATAGTCATGATTGTACTTCTTGACCTGCAAGGTCTTCATTTTGTCATTCATATGTACTCCTTTTTATTAAACAACACCCCTAACAATGTGTTAGGGGTGTTCACAGTACATATACCGGAAAAACTGAAATAATTACAGATTAGTTAGGGAGCTAGACTCGTGATTTTTGATAGAAGGTATCCTTATCGAGGCTTAATACTAAAAGCTAGTCTTATGATTGAAAATGGGTAGAGCAGGATAGAGTTTTTGGCAAGTATTTGATTCTACCATCTCTGGCGCGTTAAGATCAGGGGCCTACCTTATTTGTCGTAAGTGTATACTAAAATCCTATTCGCATTTATACTTCAAGTCTAATTGCATTTTTTATTGGTCTTGGGATTATATCTATTTAAGTGATTAACGCTTTTTTAATAAAACTAATCTACAACTACACTCATCACCACATTCGTGATAATTTGTATTTCCGTTTGTCCTTGGTAACCCTTCCGCCTGCCATCTATTCATCGGCTTAGTACTATTATTTAGAAAATCACAATGACTACAAATTTATCTACATTTACCGCTTACCCATCGGTATTCAGTCTTATCGTGTCCTTTAATCATTGCTTCAATAAAGTCATTCATAAACTGAAATTATAATACGTATCCATAATATAGTATTATTTGACTTTATTTGATTACGCCTGATCAAACAGAGTGACGTTATAAAAACACAAAACCCCGTCGTGAAACGGGGCTTATAGAGGGTGGGCGATGGCAGGCTCGAACTGCCGACCTCTGCCGTGTGAAGACTGGTCCCCACCCTTATAAAACAGAAATCTTGGTGACTATTAGGTGCCTAATTCTCTCGATAAAAAGAAAACCCTCAATATTTTTTGAGGGTTTTCTCTATTTTACACCTGTGGAAAGAATATTACTTTAGGTACATATTTAAGAATTCTAAAATTGCTTTGTTGCTTGCAATACGATTTTCTTTCTTATAGAATCCGTGTCCTTCATCCTCAAATACAACGTACTCTACCGGTATACCTTTTGCTTTCACTGCTTCAACTATTTCATCTGACTCAACCTTAAGAACTCTTGGATCATTTGCACCCTGCAATACCATTAATGGTCTCTCAATATTATCATAATGAAAGAGTGGTGAAATGCTATACAAATAATCTTTTTGCGTCCCTGGATTGCCCATTTCTAAATATAATGCTTCTTTAAATGCTTCCCACCAAGGCGGTATACTTTCTAATGTTCTCACCCAGTTAGAGATTCCAAATAAATCAACGCCAACATCAAATTCTGTAGGTTGAAAGGTTAATGCCGCAAGTACCATATAACCGCCATAACTACCACCAATTATTCCGATTTTATTTGAATCCACATAGCCTGTTGAGTATAGAAAATCCTTCGCCATTACACAATCCATCAAATCGTCTTGACCATGTCTTAAATCGTCTAACTTATAAAAAGTTTTACCATAACCTGAACTACCTCTATTATTGATATCCAATACTACATATCCATGATTTACCAAATATTGGATAGTTTCACGATAACCAATTCTAGCTTGACCACCGGGTCCTCCGTGAACATTTACTAGTGCAGGAACTTTTACTCCAGGTTTAATGTCATGAGGTTTATATAATATTGCCGGAATTTCTAATTCATCAAAAGAATTAAATCTAATAACTTTTCCATCGACTAAATCTGATTCGTTGATTTCTGGATTCATCGAATCAGTCAATTTTTGGTATTTTTTAGATTTAAAACTATATACATAGAGATTATTTGGAGATTTAGAACTGCTTACATAAAACGTCATTAAGTTTTCGCTATCAGAAATATTAACAGAAGTGATGTTAGCATCGGGCATTTTAGGGAGTTTGACTTTCTTATTTTTCTCAGTGTCTAGTACTTGAATCTCCGTTTTTGCATCATTATTAATTCCCATAACTCTGTATTTACCGGATTGGGATAGATACGCGTACATAATATCCCAATCAGCTTCAGCAACTTTTTCGTGACTTTCTGTTTCTAAATCATATTTATTCAAATATGTGTATTCGGCATTCTCATCTGTTAAATAGTATAAACTTTTTGAATCGACACTAAATGTTACTGGATTATTGTTGATATCTCCTTCATGTGGTGTAATATGTTTAGTCTCAGTCGTTTCAATATTGTAAATATATATATCGGAATTATGATCTGTGATAACTTTAAAAAATGCTAGATAGTTTTTGTCGTTTGAAAAATCACCAATGTAGTATCCCACATCATTTTGGTATAATAACTGTGATTTAAATGTTTCTATGTCCATTTCATAAATATCCATAAACCTTGGATCTCTTTTATTATTTCCATAGTAAAAACTTTTATCATCATAACTCCAACCATAGAAAACTGACCTTGCATGTTCATCAGGTGTCAAGTCTCGTATAGTGCCGTCTAGATTCATTAAGTATATGTGATATATTTCGTTTCCATTATTGTCACTTCTATACAAGATCCTATCATCATTAGGGAAAAAAGATATTGAAAATATTGAACTACTATCTGAATATGTGATTTGAGTAGATTCACCTCCATTTATAGGGATTGTGTATGAATTGAAAATCCCCGACGCATCACTTGTATACAGAATTTTTGATTCATCACTATTAAATGAACTTCCTCCAATCGATGTTGTATTCATAAATTGTTCAATTGTGTACTTACTAACTTCTTTATAATCATTTTTTCCACAATTGAAAATGAAGATTATGATTCCTACAATAAGTAGTAATCTATTAGTTGTTTTCATATAACCTCCTTTTTGTTAATGAAAAATATTGTATGGTCGGGCACAGATATAGGAAAGTAATTAACTCCACCTCTATATTGAAAATATACCTGTATTAGTCTCCTTCAGCAGATAGTTACGGATTTCGTGGGTTTAACGTAGGCATATAGTACTTCTAAATTGTATTATTTTTCAATACTAATCGAAATTTGCTGATTTACAAGCGTGTCCACTTTCCGGTATTATTTGACTTTATTTGATTATATTTGACTACATCAAGTCACCATTATAAAACATAAACCCCGTCGTGAAACGGGATTTTGTAAGGGTGGGCGTTGAGAGATTTGAACTCCCGACATCTGCCTTGTAAGGACAGTGTTATACGAGGAGAGATTTTAAAAGTGTGCTCCAACGGTGCTACTCTTTTGTCTATTACTGTCCACTTGTATCCACTTAATTACTAAAATTCAGCACTAATTCCAATTGATGGAAGTATTCCTATTGAACTTGCATCAACTATTGAATCGTCCCAAAAATCATAAGTTGGTCTCTGTGGAATTTTATAATTATATACATTTTGGATGTCAACATAGACTATTAGAGTCCAATTAGGGAAATTAAAATATCTATCAACTCGCAAATCTAGGTGATGGCCCGGATCTGTACGGTTATCTAGGTATTGTTCAGGTATATTTTGTATGTATCCTGCCCTAAGTGGATTTTCACTTGGCCTATATACTGTAGAATATGGCACACCTGTAAAATAGCGGAATTTTCCGGCAATTTCCCACTTTGCATTAAATATATATCCACTTGTTAAGTTAAAAATAAATCTTTGATCGTATTGTCCTGGATACTTTTTGCCATCATTAGCGGTTAACTCACTTTTGCTATAAGATAGACTCATCAATCCATACAATGGAGTACTGGAGTATTTCTTTTGAACAAGGAACTCAGCACCGTATGAATTACCCTTGCCATTTGAATTTAGATCAAAATATCCGAATGACTGAAAATCATCCTCGCGGCCTCCAAATCCAGTACCTGTATTTGTAATTACAATATGATCGGTTAAGCCTGGTATAATTCCGCTAGGTAGGTTTGAATAATCTTTGTAATAACCCTCAAAACTCATGCGGATGTCATCCCTATATAAATAGTCTAATCCAAATACTCCCATATTATTTTGAAGTGCCTTTAGCTTAGTATTATTTGGATTTGTCGTCCATACATACGATGGAGACTGAAAATATATTCCACCACTTGTTCTTAAAGTTAATCTTGGTGACAAATTATACTTTAGGCTCACCCGTGGAGCAAAATATAGTTTTTCATCAATAAACTGATAATAATCACCCCTGACACCAGCATTTACATTTAATTTGGAAGTAACTAACCAATCAACTTCACTATAGAAAGAATACTTATTAGCATTTATAGATTCATCAATTGATTGAGGTAGTCCAAATAATGCGATTGGCAATTTATTTCCACTTCTATCATAAATGGAGTCTGCAAAAGCAGTGCTATTTTTATTTTTATTAATCTTTGCTGAAATTCCAGTTCTTAAGCCAAATGATTTACTTTGTACCCAATAATGTTGGATCTTTGCATTTGTTTCCCATTCATCAGCGTTACTTTTAAAATATTCCTCTTCTTTTTCATCCATTTGACTAAAATCATATCTGAACAAACTATTTGTCAAAGTAATGTCTACATATCCTGATTCAAGCAATCTTCTATAATTTAATCCTGAAATCCCTTGGTATTGTGTGTTGTCTAGCAATCCCGCGTTAGTCACCCTCTTCTCTAATGAACTTTGATCACGTTCAATATTGTTAATTGCGGATAGCCCAATAAAGAATAGTTTATCATTTGGCGATAAATCATAGTTACCTATTATATTAAAATCTGTGTAAACAGGAATAAAAGGCAAGCCAGCAGCTTTAAATATTAGATCTAAATAACTTTTCCTTGCTGAAAATATTAAATTACCTTTTTGCGCTATTGGCAAATCAAAATCAAACCCGTATTGCGTAGCTGAGACAGTCCACTTGCTTTCAAAGCTTGACGGGATTTTATCAATCATTTTTAAGGATAGTACAGAAGACATTTTATCGCCAAACTTGGCGCTGAAACCACCCGTAGAGAAAGTCACATCTTCTACAAAATCAAGATTTACAAAGCTTAAACTGCCACTACTGTTACCTTGATTACCAAAATGATTAATATTGGGGACCTCTATATTATTAATTACATATAGATTTTCAGACGGACCACCTCCACGTACCAATAGATCATTTCTGCCACCGGCTGAATTAATTGCAACGCCCGGCAAGGTGGAAACTGTTCTTACAACATCCTCAAAGCCTCCTGGGAATCTTCTAATCTCTTCCCTAGAAAGACCAATTGTGCTAGTTTGTATTTTCTCTTCTTGCGTAAAATACCCTGCAGTTACCGTTACAATTTCTCCCTCCAAGAATGCTCTCGGTTAATTCAGCATTTACAGTTGTCGGATTAGCTGAAATAACTACAATATCCGTTTTTAGAACAGGTTCGTAACCAATAAAATCAAATCGCATACGATATGTACCAACGGGGATATTAGTAATAAAATAATTTCCATCAGCATCGGTAGATGATCCGAAATTTGTATCCAATATGATAACATTAGTACCAATTAGCGGTTTTTGAGTGCGATTATCAATGACCGTACCATTAATGTTACCCGTAGTCTGAGCAAAGATTAAAGCGGTCACCAAAACAAGCAATATATAATAAATCTTCGTTTTCATTTTTATGTCCTATTAATCAAAATGTAAATTAAATATATGAGCGTTATGAGCGATATTAATGAATATCATAATAATTGCAAGTATTTAAATTGAAAATGGATTATTAATTATTTAGATACTGAATCGAATTCTTCAGAAAACTTGATTGGGTACATACCATAGAGTTCGAACAACTCCTTTGAATCGCAATATTATCCTCCTTAGCATTTTAATTTGACTACTAGTTATTGGAAATGATTGAAAACTGTCAAATAATTTAGATATTAAATAAACATTGAATATTGGTACAGGAACAAATATTTTCTTTTTATTTAATAGCAAGAAATTGATTTTAACATCCCCTTACCAAGACATTTGAATTGGATCCGCCAACTTCGTGCGTTTTAATAGTTGAAATTCTCAGAATTAATTGATTTAACAATTACTCGTGCTAAATCCTCTACATGAATTGGATTTGATTTAAAAAATTGATCATAGTTTTGAATGGATTAGATCTTAAAAAATAATGGTGCGGGAAATGGTCTTTTCAATAATATCTTCCATTAATTGAGTCACAAATTCCATTTTCCCTTTTGGGTTCACCATAAACAACAGAGGGACGGAAAATTGTCCAATTATCAAAATTATCCTTTAAATATTGTTCCGCTTTGTATTTAGATGTTTGATATTTCGTACCAATTTCTTTGACACCATTTGCACTTACATAAATAATTCTTTTTAATTTTGTGTTCTTTTGAAAATCAACAATATTTTTAAAATATTCAAAATGTAATCTCTCAAATGTAATACCCTTTTTACGATTTTCACGAATTATTCCAACCGCATAAATAATTACGCCACAATTTTGAATTGTTTGTCTAATGGCTTGTTCTATTATCTAAATTGCCTTTAACTATTTAATTCTATCGTTTAGTAATTTGAGCATTACGAACTATGGCCTAACTAACTTCGTTGTAAAACCAGAATTAACAAGTTCGTCCAGTACATAAGAACCGATAAAACCGGTACCGCCAAATACAGCAACTCTTCTTGATGATTTATAATTTTACTACCTGAAAACAATTTATTCATTAATTCTTACTCGATAATTAAAAATATTATACAGTGATCTCTTAACAAAAATCGAATGGACAATCCTACCAATTATTCCAAATGGCATTGCATACACTACTTTATCATTTATAATAGTACCATTACTTGATTACTAAAAGTGTGAGTATGATGCCAAAATGCATATGGTCCTTTTAATTGCTCATCAACAAAATTTTCATTTTTGCACATAATCGGTAATCATTGTTCTCCAATGAAAATTGATTCCGAATATTCTTATTGTATAATCGATCAATCTGACCAACACTCATATTAATTGGTGAAGGAGTAAGTATTTTGAACCGTAGATTATGAAGGAGTCAACTGTTCCAAGATTTTCCGGTTTTTCAAAAAATATGAACACTTCCTCAATAGGTTGAGGAACAAACTGATTATATTCTAATGTATATGTTTTAATATAATACTCCGATTATTTGAATAATAGATAATACTGCAATGATGCACCTAGATACGTTACCATTATTATTCATCTTGTCCAAATAATGGTATATAAAAAGTTTTAATCCGAGATTTTTTTGTTTGGTCACTCATCTAAATGATATTCCTACTGAATAATTTAACATTGGTCCAATAGCAAAGAAATCATCACCTCTATTATCCAAATCAGACTCATAATCGGGTCCATAGTGGAAACTTAAACCGAGTCCGGGCCCATGATTAATACTTTCTTCCCTGATTTAGAGTTCGACTGTATTTCCCAATTAACTTCTGGTTCAAATTGCAACAACTTGAATGCAGTACCAAATAAAATAGGACGAAATACTGGAATATTTATTGATATAGCCTTATTTGATCGTTTTTTGATATCGAGTAACAAACATTATATCTGCAATTGGACCACCTTTAACACCTGCAGGACTTCCTACACACATTCTAAGGTCATCATAACGACCACCACCCATAAACATCATTCCGTAGGATGTGCTTTATCATTTTGTCCAAAAACAAGACTAACTAATAGGACAGTAATAATTAATATAGATTTCTTCATTTCTATTCCTTGTTAGCGTCTAATACATCGAAATCATCTAAAATATTACTTGTGTGTGAGGTCACATCAACATTTTTATATATCCTAAATATTTTTCCATCAGTATCAATTAAAAATGAATTTCGTTTTGCCATTAATAAACCATTCGAATTGTACAATTTTGCCACAGATTTTTCTGTATCACTGAGTAAGATAAAGGGTAAATCATACTTTTCAGCAAATTTCTTATGACTTGCAGGAGAATCATAACTTAATCCAAATACTACTATATCATTTTCTTCAAATAAAGCATAATTATCTCTTATTGAACATGCTTCCTGCTTACACCCTGGAGTATCATCTTTTGGATAAAAATATACTACTATCTTTTTCCCAAAATAGTCTGATAAAGTATGTTCAGTTGAATCTTGATCCACTGAAGAGTAAAATTGGGGGCCTTATCCCCTATATTTAAATCATTTTTTGCCATTATTAATCCTATCATCATTATTATTGTTATTAAAATTTTCTTCATCTTGTTTTCTAATATTTATACACATCGTTAAATGTATATAATCTCATTTTCATTTTATTATTATCATACAATAGTTTTTCAAAAGCTTGTCCACCGATATATAATTCAAATTTATATCTATCAGCCAGTTCGTATAGTATGTTCATTTCGTTTTCTTTTGCTTTCAGCTGTTCCGCATTCCAATTATCATCATAATATGTACATGATAAATATAGGCGACTTGGCTTTATGTTAGATATTAACTTTTCAAGACTTTCAGCCGGGGTTCTTTGCCCACTATAGTAAACATCAAATCCCCTCTGTTCTAATATAATCTGAACCATTTTAAGAGGAATATCATGTTGGTCATCATCAAAAGCAAAACAGATAACTTTCTCTGATTTATCGTCTACTTTGATTAATATTTCCCTAAGAGCGATTAATGAATCGCGAATTATATTCGACGAAATATGTTCCTCAGCAACTGTTATTTTTCCATGTGCCCACAGATCGCCTATCTTATGAAGGACTGGTGTAACTAATTCATCAAACATTTTGTAAATCGGATATTGACTGAGAGCCAAACCTGTTATGATCATGCTTACTTCTTCATATTTAGATTCCAATGAATATCTCAATAAATGTTCTATCAAATCTTCTGTTTTGTGCTTTTGAATTAAGTGATTTAATTGACGATGTTCCGATGAATCGTAAGGAAGTACAGCAATATTTTTCCCATCTTCAGTGTGTTTCTTCAAATATTCATTAATATGTTTCATTAAAAATTTTCGATGACCACCTGCAGTTTGAATACAGTTTAGTTTGCCGCTATCCGTCCATCTTTTTATTGTTGAAACATTTACACCAAGTAAGTTGGCAGCTTCTAATGAATTTAAATAGTTTCCCTGTGCCATATTTTATCCTACGCTTCAGTTCTTACCTGAATCAGGTAAAGATATTAATTCTTCTGGAAATGGTTGAAAAAAGTATTGATTGCTCAAGTATTCAACTTCATACCTTACTATCCAGGCCCACAATAAGTGATTTATAGTACTTTGTGTAACGATTTTATTCCTATATTTTTCTAACAACTCTAAAAACATCACCTTTTCAGAAGAGTTCAATTTATTTTTAAAATATCCAAAATTGTGTAAATAAATATTAATAATTGATGAGTTTCTTGGCATTCTTTTTAAAGATTTATAATAACAATTCAATATATTCATTATATATAGTATTAAAACCTTTCTTTTCTGAATTAGCAGCAATTTTACCCATTTGCTTCATTAATACCTGATTATAGCCCATCAATAAATATTTATGTTTTTGATGAAACAGCTGAATTACCTTAATCTTATTACTAGATTCAATTTCACGATAACGTGCAATAGTAAAGATAGATGTCAAAAAATGTTCTCTTATCGCTTTATTCGATAGTCTACCTTCATTTTCCATAGGCAAGTCAGGATATGCAATTTTCATCTTTTCAGCAAACATACCTGGTGATTTTTTAATAGCCATTCCATGTTTACTGGAATATATTTTTACATTACTTATTCCGCATGATGGAGACCTGTCTTTTAATATAAAACCATCAATGCTATTTCCATATTCTACTATTTTGGCTTTAGAATATTTTACCATTTTATTGGTTAATACTTTCCCTGATTTTGGTTGTACCAACTCTGTTTTGCCATTGTTGTCTACTAATCTTATTGGATCTCTGGGGGTTCCTAAACCAATCTCTTCTTCTGGGCATACTGGAACAAAATTCATAAATGGAGATATTTGATCAATAACTTTATCCAATATGATATGCCCGTTATATCGGCATGCCGATATTCCCAAACACTTACTTAGTACTATATTAGGTTTTGGATGGCTAAATATTTTGCTAGCTTGAAATACCATTCTATTTCAACAATACTCCAATTCCAACAACACCGATTCCATTATGAGCACCTACTACAGGTGATATGTTTTCAATATACAATGGAGGTTTTCCAATAATTCTTTCAAGCTCTGTTGCATACTTTTCAGCTCTTTCTGAATTCTTACCATGACCAATTGCATAATTCCACACCTCATTGTCTTTAGTGAATTTTGCAATATCATCTACGATTTTCTTGAAATTAGCATTACGTGAAAATGTTTTTCCATAAGCAATTCCTTTCCCATCCTCATCTAATGAGATAATCGGTTTTAGGTTTAGCACTTTTGCCATTAATCCCTTCAGTGGACTCACCCTACCACCTCTCACCATATATTTCAATGTAGCTATATCGACTAGAATCTTGGATTTATCAATCCAACCTGATACGTCATTTTTAATTTGTTCGAATGTCCTTCCATTTTTTATCGCTTCAGCGATACGTGCTACAACCAAACCTTCTGATACAGATAAATTGTTTGAATTAATTACTAATAGCTCATCCTCAGAAAATTCTTTGGCAATTTTTTCTGTTTGATTGAATGTACCACTCAGCTCCCTTGATAAATGAACACAAATAACCTTATCGTAATGAGTTAGTAAATATGAGAATAAGTTTTTAACGGTATTTGGGCTTGGTAATGCTGTAACAGGATGATTCGGATTTGTTTCTAAGAAATCGTAAAATCGAGCATTATTAATTGTAATTCCATCAAGATAGGCAGTATCTCCAAAGTTAATAGTAAACGGAATTACATTGATCTGATTTTCCTGAATAATTTCTTCTGAAAGATCACTAGCGGAATCAGTAACTAAAGCAATTGAATATTTCCGTTCATTGCTGATCTCGTATTGACGAACCATATCTTCAGCTTTAAGATTTGAAATATTTCCATAATCTTTTAGTGATTCAAAAAGATGGTCTGGTTCGTTTGTATGAATATGCAATCTTAGTTTTTGCGGTGATCCGGCAACAACTACTGAGTCACCAAATTTATTTAACTCTTTTTTTAACTTAATAAAATCTACACTTTCAGATGTTACAATTGCTTCAGTACAGTACCTATAACGTATACTTTCTTTGTCATCAATTATATGTTCACTTATTTCAGTCTCAACTTTTATCGGCTTAGGTATTGTTTTAATGTCACCACTTTTTATAAATTCATAAATACCTTCAATGAAGTCAACAAATCCCTTCGCTCCGGAGTCGACTACACCTGCTTTAGCTAAAACTTCAAGTTGCTTGGGAGTATTTTCTAACGCTTTTTGGGCATCACTTAAACTGTATTTTAGAATTTTTTCAATATCTTGATATTTTTTGCTGTATTTAGCAAAACTTTTTGTCCACTCTTCAATAACTGTAATTATTGTTCCTTTAACAGGATTATTTAATGAGTTGTAGAGTAAGTTAACACTATGCTCTAATGCTCTTGATAATTCAGATGCTGTAATGTTTTCGTTATTTTTAAAATGATCATTAACACCAAATAGAAATTGAGAAAATATAATTCCTGAATTTCCGCGAGAATTATTCAGTGCTGAATCGGCAATTTTGTTCATCACAACACTAAAATTAGAATCGATTGTCAATTCACTGGCAATACCTTGCAGAGTTGATGCTAAATTTGTACCTGTATCAGCATCTGGAACAGGAAATACATTAATTTTATTTAAGTACTCCTTATCCTGGGTAACATTGTTAGCACCTGCTTGAAAGCCTATTGCGAGTCTAACGCCATCTAAATATTGTATTTTATTTCTCATAAATTGTCCTTAGTTGCCAAACCAAATGTAATTTAATCCTGGCTCTTCCTTCCAATTAAATTGTGAATAATATTCAAAATCCTTTTTTAATAAATTGGATCTATGTGAAGCATGGAATTCTTCATCTCCTAACCATTGCGGGTAAACAATTGGTTCGTCAACAAAATCTAGATTCAAATTATTATTGTATCCACGACTTATCCATTCTTGTATCATGATATTTTTGTATTCAATTAAAGCTGGAGCAAATCCTTCCCACATCTTTACAATTGGATGATTTTTCCATCCATAATTATCATTTTGTAATGCTTTTAATATCTGTAAGGCTTCAACTCTTTGTTTACCGAGCCTTCTGTAATCTAGCACTTGTGCCGACTTCTTAAAATCAGGATATGGTAGAAATGTTTGCATTAATAGTTACCAAATTTGAGGTACATCCACAATTTTGCTTATATCATATCCTTGGTTCGACAATTTTTCTCTAATTGATTTACTATCTTCTTCAGTGAGTTTAGTGTCTCTTGCCATTATCCAAACAAACTTTCTATTTGGAACCCCTATTACTGTATAACGATAATCTTCAGCCAAATCAATTACTAGATACTTGAATTTTAATGGCCAAATGAACTGTACTCGCCATTCAGAATTAGTTTCCTTATTATAAATAAAACCCTTAGGATGATACTCTTTGAATTTTCCATCAGGACTTTTTTTGTGGTGTGTAAAAGTTATATCTATATTACCGTTTTTATTCAATTCGTATGTTTCTATTGCATTGACTGCATCCTTTTCAGCAAATGTTGGTATTACTCCAATCACGTACCATTTCCCCATAAATTTATCAATATCAACATACTCTACAGGTTTCAACTCATTCATATTACTTTTTGCTAATCCTAGTGATGCTATCATTGTAATAACCAATAGTCGATTAAAAAATGTATTTATCATTAATTATTGCTCCTTTCGGACCTTTTTAAAGCTTCAGTTATGGCATCTTCAAATAAAGCGACTATTGCCACTTTATTTATATAATCAATTGCAAAATTGGGTACACTACCACCTGGATGCATAACTAATCGATATGAAATTTCTGTTTCTCCATTTTCTAATTTTTTGACCAGCCATGAGCCATAACCAATATCGATATAAACTCCCTTTTTGTTGACATTTTTTGATTGGTCAATGGTGTTGAATGTTTTCTCAGGTATTAATTCCCAATCCACTCTATTTGCATTACTAAACGGTCGGAACATATTAAACGCATAATGACGATCTTTTACGTACTTCAATTCTAAGTGTTGGTGTCCAAATAAACCTTCCTCATTTTCGTACAATAAATTTGCATCCATTGCTGAGGCACTTTTTAAAAATTTACTATAGTTCGGTACATCCTCAACTACTTCTGCTATAATATCTGCATCAATATCAATATTCTGCTTTACCATTATCGCCTTAATAGGGATATTGGGAATTTCTTTTACTGAAACACTTATACCATTGTCAAACATTTCAATATTTTCCCATCCCTTTGTTATATGAATATTATCTTTTATTGATTGTAATAAAACATCATTTGCAAATATTAGCGATATTGCCATCAAGTTTATAATAAAAATTCTCTTCATTTTATTTCCTTTAAATAATAATTTTAATTAATTGCTTATACTAATATAAAACGCTCTAAACGCTCATGTCAAGCATTATTTCGCTCATAACGCTCATTTTGAATGAATAAACTTAAAAATATGAAATTTTTTCTAATTCAATTTGAATCAATCACTAAGTTTTTTGATCAAGCCACGGAAAACTATCTCATGAAATGGTAATACTGACAACCAATACATTCGACCCAAAAGTCCCTTTGGTCTAAATGTCGCAATCTGAATCAGTTCATAATCTATAACTTTAAATTCCAGCCATGCATCACCAGGAAGTTTCATTTCCGCAAATAATAATAAATTTCCAACTTTTTTATTCGCATATAAAACACGCCAAAAATCTATCGAATCACCGGGATCAATATCTTCTCTGTGCGCCCTACCTCTTCTCAAGCCAACACCGCCAAACAATTTGTCAATATAGCCTCGAACACGCCACAACCAATTTGCATAATACCAACCAGTTTCTCCGCCTATTCTCCAAATATTATTAATTGTATTTTCTACATTTGAAATGGGGTATTTGCGAATATCTTTATAACAACCAAACTCAGGTACTTTTGTATATTTCTTTAAATCTGTGCTTATAATGCCGCTAATGAGTGAATCTTTCCAACTTGAAATGACTTTATCAGAATCTACTTCTTCAATAGTCCTTTTAATAGATAATTCATAATTAATAGGTTCTATTTTTAATATGTTATTGATTTCTGATATGCGACAAATAACCTCAATTTTCATACTGTTCACTAGTGCAACAGCTAATTTGTACGATGTAGATGATATAAAATACAACCAGTATGAAGACAGTTTTGGAGTCATAACCGGCACAGTGTAAATCCACCGTTTTAAACCTCTTGCCTTTGCATAGCCCAACAACATTTCTTTATAGGATAAGATATCAGGACCACCTATATCATAATTATTATTGTATACAGATTTATTGAATAATGCCCTACTAAGGAAACTTATTACGTCATCAACACCGATTGGTTGACATTTTGTATTTAACCATTTTGGTGTAACCATTATTGGAAGTTTTTCAACCAGATCTCGTACAATTTCAAAAGATGCGCTTCCTGAACCAATAATTATTCCTGCCCTAAGAGTGGTTAGATTATAATTTCCTTCATTTAACTTCTCTTCAACAGCTTTGCGGGAACTTAAGTGTTTAGAAAGCAACTTTTCATTAACTATTCCACTTAAATATATAACTTGTTTTAAGTTAAACTTACTTGTGTATTTTTTGAAATTTTCGGCACAAGCTAACTCAACCTTATCATAATCTGATTCAGTTGACATTGAATGTATTAAATAATAACCAGCTTCAATATCTTTAGGAATATTGGAAAGACTGGTATAATCCATAAAATCAACCTCAACTATTTCTATTGAATCACTAATATTCTTCCCAGGATTAAATCTGTTTTTATCTCTTACACAGCAAACAACTGTGTGTCCCATTTTTACCAATTCAGGTAATAGTCGTTTACCAATATATCCTGTAACTCCTGTTAATAATATTTTCATCTGATTTAATATTTATAAACTGCTATAATGGGTTATTGTATAATTTTTTCAAATTTAGGTTCTAGAAAATATATAATCTTAAATATTGATTGTTTTGCTTCTACAAAATTAATCTTTTATCTTAGTTTAGCTGCCAAATGGTGTAATTCAGAACAGTGGCGAATGAAACCCAAGCAATATATGGAAACATTAATGCACCTGCCCTGCGATCAATTTTCCAAAAAAGCATTGTTGTGATAATAATTAAAATCAGAAGAAAAATAATTTCAAAAAAAGCTAGTTGGGGATTCTTCAATCCAAAGAACAATATTGACCACAAAGAATTAAAAACAAGATGGATTCCATAAACTGACAATGCCATCTTAGTGCCAACTATATCTTTTTTTTGCCAAATAATATATGCAGCTATTCCCATTAGCAAATAAAGCATGGTCCATACTGGGCCAAAAATCCAAGAGGGAGGATTCCAAGTAGGCTTATAGATTGTTTCAAACCATGTATTCACACTGGACGCGGTAAATATTGATCCGATGAGTCCAGACCCTTGAGCTAGAATAATTGATATTACGAGAGGTAAATATTTTGTAGTTTTTTTTAATTTATTTTCCGTATACATTTTGAATTTTTGATATATTTTTAATTGGTTGATCAAAAATAAATAATTATCTATTTTATCTTATAATTCGAAAAGAATCTTATAAGATTTTAAGATAGCACGCCCAATATTTTTACTACCAAATTTTCGATAAAAAAAACCTAACAAACCAGGAGCTTCTACATTACTTATAACTAAATGATGTTTGATTCCATTTTCGCTTTTATCAAATTCACTAATTATGTGCGATTTTGCATTTACCATTTTTCCTGCTTGGTATTCTTCATCACACTCTATAATTACTTTGTCAGGTGACACACTCTTGGATATATTTGTCCGCTTCATGATACCCTCATTAGTTTTTATTCTAACAAAGCCTTCACCCTCTTCAATCAATTCACTGTCTGTTATCCCCGGCATAATACTAACTACGTCATTGTAGTGTTTTCCAATACTCTGTACTGATTTTTTAACTATTTCAAGGGAAGATTCGATTTCAATACTTCCCTCAAACCATGTTTTGTCATTTTTCATTAGGTTTAATTCCTTTATCTAAGTTAAACAAATAAAATTTAAAATCCTCGTAATTGCCCTTCCCATGGTGAGCGTTTCCCATCTTTAAACTCCTCTACGCTAGGTCCACCAAGATTTTTAAGTCTCCACGACCCGTAGATATAACTTAATATCAGGATTACAATCGTATATGGCCAACCTAAAAATATCTTTACTGCTCCTGCGGCATTTATTGCATTTTGAGATAACAACCAATATTCAAGAAAGGTTCTTAAGCCAAATGCAATTGCCCAAGCTATTGTTACCTCTGTATATGCTGGTCTTACCTTTTCATGCGCATACCAATTTTTAGGCCACCGTCGTGTAATTCTGCTTGACCAAGCAGCAATAGGTTTTTTGATAAGTACACTACCGAAACAAAGTAAAACCGTCAATGCACCCGTAATCAACCCTGGTACAAAAAATCCAGTATCGTTACCACTAAAATAAGCTATTCCAGCTGCAGCAATTACACCTAATGCTCCTACAAAAGCGTAAATCAGCTTGTCACCAGTCCATGTGCGGTATACAACAAATAATCCTGCTGAAATCAAAGAAAATATAGTGGCTGAATTCAGCCCAAATAATTGATTCAGTACTAAAAAGGCTACTAGTGGGAATTATCGAATCAAGAATTTTTATTTTTTTCCCTGAGAATACACTAATCAATTCTTCTCGTATTTCCTGTGTCTTAGTCATTAACTCGTCTCCCCATCCAAAACACTTTCCAATCACCCTCACTTTTAATAAGTGTAATAAGAGTATATACACTGGCGGTAAAGAAGCCCAATGTCATCATCAACACTACCCAGACTATCGACTTAAAAATAGACTTTTCGCGATAAATTATCCAGCCTGAGAACAGAATAAAGCCAGTATAAAGATCAACTAGAGATACTATTCCCCATGGATTTTGAACTATTTTACCACCGTCAACTCCAAAATCACCTACTTTAAAACCATAAATTAGAGCAACTGACATAGCTAATATTCCAATTGCGGATATTATTTTGGCATATTTCATAAATACTATATTCCTTTAGGAGGCATTGGTATAAGGACTGAAGTATTTTTCTTATATGCTTCGTAATCAGCCTGTCCGCCCCATTTTTCATCAGCACGTTTTTCAAGCATTGGAACACCGCTAATTTTTGTTAATAGAAAAGTTACAAATATTGGGGATATCAATGTAGCCCATTGCCAACCTGACAAGACAGGTAGAGCAATTATTGCAATTCCAACCCATAAAACTATTTCCCCAAAATAATTGGGATGTCTGGACCATGACCATAAACCATTATTAATAAATTTTCCTTTATTTGCGGTATTTGATTGAAACACTTTTTTCTGGTAATCAGCAATTACCTCAATTGAGAAACCTATTACCCAGATAACAATACCGATTAAAGCAAAAATATCAAACCCTACTCTAGTCGTAGAAGTAATGACTGCTAGAGCAGCTGCCAATGAGAATGTAACCCATAATCCCTGAAGTGTCCAGGTTACAAGAAATTTTGAAAAGGAATTTTTTAGTTCTCTAAATCTACGATCTTCGCCTGCAGCTTGGATTCGTCTAAACAAGAATAAACCCAATCTTAATGCCCATATAGTAACCAGTACAAATAACACAGCAGTCCGGAAATCCTTTACCGGGCTCATCAATACTGCCAATAAAGTCACAGATATATATGTTAGACTGCCAGTCAAATCAAAATATTTTTCAGTTCTATTTAGATATGAAGGAATAAAAACTATCCATTGGATTGCAAATGCCATTATTACTGCAAGTCCATACAAAGGAAATCCCCACACACTTGTGCTTCCATGACTTCCCGCTAAAGCTATAAGTGCACCAATCGCTACTACAATCAAGACACTTATATAAGATTTGGAATTATTATTTTTCAATTTTGTCACCTTTTTTCAAATTTTTATTTAATATATACTTCTCAAATATAAAACGCCCATTACGCTCTTGTCAAGTATTATTACGCTCAAAACGCTCATATGCGGGTGAAAATAAATTATTGTGAATGGTATGGGTTAATTAAATCTTTTTGTTAGTTTCAATAACCGACGTTTTTGGTAGAAAATAATGGTTCAGAGCGAAAAAGAACAGAGCGCAAAAAAAGTGTAATCTATAGTTGCGCTCCTCTTTTGCCCATTACTATCCACTTATGTCGGAAATCTAGTCTATTAAGCTTAGTTTTATATGTGTTAATCGCTTAATAGCCCTTAAAATAGTTCCCACGCTCCCGTTCTATAACACCTTTTACAAAAAAACTTATGGTCCTCACAATATGATATTAAATAACTATATCAATTCATCTCTCAATAGATCACAAATTTGGAATCTTCAAATAAAATATATTACCATTAGGTTTGTTTTGTTCAACTCCGGCATCAGCATTATGCGCCTTTGCAATACGGCTGACAATTGCTAATCCCAAACCGCTACCGCTAGTTTTTCCTAACTGAACTCTGCGCTTGAAAATGTTTTTGCGATCTTTTTTAGGGATCGTTTCACCAAAGTCGGTAACATTTATTGTGATGTTATTCTTATCTTCGATTGCGTTTATTACTATCTTACCACCGGAACTTGCATATTTGATCGCATTGTTAATATAGTTCCTAAATACTTCTGCAATTATTGGATTAGCCTTGATCTTTAATGGTTTTGTTAACTTCAGATTCAACTCCATATTGGCATATTTCAACGCAGAAGTAAATTCTTTCGATACGGTTCTGATCGTTTCAGTTATATCAATTTCTTTCATCTCTATTTCGTCTCCGGCACTGACCTTTGCCATAACTGTAGCATTCTCGATTACCTTTAAAAGACTATCGGTTCCAGATGAAATTTCTTGCAACATCTCATTTTTAGGATCATTCTCCAAAGCAATATCTGAGAATCCTTTGATCACACCGGCCGGATTCTTTAGATCGTGAGCAATAACATCTAATAATAGTTCTTTCATTGAATTCGATTCAATTAACTCATTAGATAGCGCTCTATACCGTTCTTCTGATTTTTTTATTAATTCAGCGGCTTTAATACGACTGGTGATGTCCCGATAAACAACATATACAGCCAATAAATCGCCTTTATATTTTACCGGAGATCCCAATACTGAAACATTAATCAATGTTCCATCTTTTCTCTTCCGTATTGTTTCAAAATCTAAGCGCTTCCCAATGGCAACTTCTTTAGTGTATTTACGAGCATCCACACGGTAATCATCCGGCACTAGTAACTCATCAATGTTCCTACCAAATGCCTCTTCTCCACTATAACCAAATAAAGTGGTAAATCGCTTATTCACCTGAATGATGATGCTATCCGTAGTTACTAAGGATAAGGCTTCCGGTGAAAAAGTAAATAGTTCATCTAGGTAAGTCTTCTCAACCTGTATATCCGTGAGCATTTTCTTGTATTCAATAGCTTTGGCTATCTGTTCAGAAACAAAAGAAAATATTTTTAGATCAGATTCACTATAAAGATTAGGATCATCATAGCTATTAACGGCAATTACTCCAATAACCTTATTTTTAATTTTTAGTGGTGCTCCCATCCACAATTCTGAAAGTGTTCCTACTATTTCGATTTCACCTTTTTTGGCTAATGCCTTTATCTTATTTTTATTAGCTAGAAGTGGCTTGCCTGTTCTTAAAATATATTCAGTGAGACCCTTGCCAAGTGGCTGAGAGGATGTAGGAAAAGTTTCTACCGCATCACTGTAAAACGGAAATGATAATAACTTTTCCTTGTCATCATAATAAGCAATATAAAAATTTGTAACATCCAAAACCTGTTTAAGGATAGTGTGAATTGAATTATACAATACATCTAAACTAATGTCGGAAGTTGTAGCTTTTGATATCTGAAATACTACATTTTGTAAAAGCTCTGCCTGCTTACGTTTGCTAATATCTACGCCAACTCCAAGAAGATATGATTTATTATTGATTTTAATACGTTTTCCAGTCAAATAATGTGGTATTCGTTTTCCATTTTTTGTAATCAATTCACCTTCAACGGAAGCTTCACCTTTAGTGAAAACAGTCAAGATCTTGGTCGCAATTCTTTTCTTGGTTTCACCGGAAAAAAAGTTTAATGGAGATTTTTTCGAAACCTCATCGTTTGAATATTCTGAAACTATCTCCAGATTCTTATTCCAGTTAACGAACTTACCTTTTTGATCGAACATATAGAATATTCCAGGTAAACTGTTAATCACTGACTCAGAAATTTGTTTTTCAGCACTTATCTTTTTCAGTAGGATTTGCAGTTTTTCATCAACATTTTTATGATTTAAATTATTTTCACTGTTTGATAATTCATTGTTCATTTTAATACCTGATATAATATATAAATCAATTCAATGCGCAGCGGTAAGCCCGATATCAATAAACAGAATTAGATTACCCCTCTACCACATTAAAAGCAAAACTAATAAAGTATAGTATAAAATTCAAATCAGAATAAATACCAATTCTGATTAGGGGAATCTCCTATTTATATTCGTTATATCTCAAAACCCACCGTTTTTTATGCACTCAAATTAGACCGTTTGTTTTGGAACACGTTTTTGGGATTTTATAAATAACTATGACTTAAAGAAATCTTTATTGTAATAATATTAAAATAGAAAGTTTAATAAGTAACCAACTATTACAATTCCAGTTGCAACAATTCCAACAAACGCTACTATAAGTTGAGTTTTTAATACTTTTTTCAATATTATAATTTCTGGCAATGACAAACCAATAACCGACATCATAAATGCTAAAGCAGTACCAAGCGACACTCCCTTTTCAATTAATACACTGATAATAGGTATTATCCCTGCTGCATTGGAATACAATGGCACTCCTAATATAATTGCCAGCGGTACTGAGTACCAATTTGCCTTATTCATTAATTCGGATAAATATTCATCAGGAATATAACCGTGTGCCCCTGCCCCTACGGCTATACCAATTACTATATATATCCATATTTTTCCAACAATATCTTTAACCGCGGTTATTCCTGAATTGATGCGGTCGGTGATCATCAGTTTTTTGGTAATCAATTCAGACTGATTAGATTTTATTTGAAATACCCAATCTGCAACATATTTTTCCAGTTTTAAGACACCTATTAACCACCCTGAAAGAATCGCTATTATCAGTCCGGTACCAACATAAATCGCTGTAATCTTCCATCCAAACAATCCAATTAGTAAAATAACCGCTACTTCATTAATCATTGGAGCGGCAATTAAAAAAGAAAATGTTATCCCTATTGGAATGCCCGCTTCAACAAATCCTAAAAAAAGTGGTATTGCAGAACAAGAGCAAAATGGTGTTACAATACCTAATAATGCCGCTAAAATATTACCTGTAAATAACGATTTACCTTCCAATGCTTTCCTGGTTTTTTCGGGAGAAAACCAAGTGCGAATTATTCCAACAAAAAAGATAATTAGTATTAGGAGCATCAATACTTTTGGAACTTCATAAATAAAGAATCTGATACTTTCGGTTAAATGCTCTCCTTCTGGCAATTTCATCAGATTATATGCAATATAATCTGATATTGATTGTAAAGATTTATATAAAACAATCCATATTGGAAGTAAAAGTATAATATATAACGTTGGCTTTTTCATAAATTTTTAATAACTAATAATTATATAATAAATTCCTATACCAATAAATAATACAGCAACTATTTTTCTAAAAACTATCTCAAAAGATTTCACTCTTTTAAAATTATTACTGATGTTTGCGGCTGAGTAGGCTATGAACCCAAGTGAAGATTAATGCAGGTATCCCTGTAGCAATGGCAAAAACAATCGGTAAATAAAGTCCCGACGCATTAGTTAATGTTAATGGCATTAACATACCAAAATACAATACTCCGCTATAAGGACAAAAAGCCAGTGCAAATACTATTCCCATCAAGAGTACATCCGTATATCTATTTTTATTTAACTGCCGTGCCTTCTTACTTAGTGTCCCAGAACCTTTGAAATTAAGTTTAATTATTCCGAGCATAAATACACCAATAATAATTAAAAGGGGTCCTAATAGTTTCTCTCCCCATTGTTGAATAAAACCAGAAATTGCAAATTGGCTGGCACCAAAATATATCAACAACCCGATTGATGTATATGTTATTGCCCGACCAATAATATATATTACGCCTCTAATCAATATCTGCTTTCTATCATTAAAATCCCTGCTAATGTATCCAATCGCAGTGATATTTGTTGCTAAAGGACAGGGGCTTATGGCAGTCATTAATCCTAATAAAAAGGCTGATAGAATTGGTAATGGCGAGTTTTCAAATAAGGTGGTCAGAAAATTCATCTATTAAGCATTTTTTCAATTTCATCAGTAATTAATACACTCAATTTCGATGGATTACTGACAGCATTCATAAATGCTTGATTGGTCAAATTGACCGTGTCAGTATCCGAAACAAATAAAAGTGTCTGACCAGATACTTTAAGTTTACTTGCTAAAACCTTACTGTCTTCTTCATCTAGATTTATGGATTCAAAAGAAATTCTCTTTTCTGCTAACTCAGTTTCATAATAATCGTTAAATATTTCTTTTGTGACCTCTTCAACCGCCTTGCATGTAGTACAACGCCGAGTACCGTGAAAATAATATCCCCTCACAGTACTTGTGATTTCTTTTTTATTACTATCAACAGTTTTTTTATCGCTTGACTGACAATTAATAAAACTCATTACGAGCAATCCAGTAATTAGAAATAATAGTGTTCTTTTCATTTGGACTTATATATTTTTAAGTAAGTTTGTTAATTCAATTCGTGATGGCACATATCCTGAAACAATTACTTTACCATCAACTAATAATGCAGGTGTACTCATTACTCCCGTCCTCATTATCTCTTCAATATCTTCAACTTTTTCGACTTGAGCATCAATATTTAATTCTGCTACTAATTCTTTTGTTAATAATTCTAACTTCTTGCAGTTACTACAACCAGTTCCTAAAACCTTGAAATTCATTTTATTTTACCTTCTTCTGATTATTAAAATAATTCCTTAAATACCTTTTTGGCTATTTGCCAGTTTTCCTGATTTAAGCAATATTTAATTCTTGTTCCTTCAATCTCTCCTTGAATCAATCCTGCATTTTTCAATTCTTTTAAGTGTTGAGATAGGGTGGACTTTGCTATTGGTAGTATTTCTGTTAAATCACCACTATAACAACAGGTCTGCTTAGAAAGAAATTCAACAACGTATATTCTTATGGGGTGCCCCAATGCTTTTGCAATCCTAGCAAGTTGATTTTGTCGATTGGAAATTACTTTTTGCTTATTGGTAGTCATTTTAATGTTCGCAATATTACGAACATTAGCCCATTCAATCAATTTTAAAACCAAATCAAAAACCATCGTTTATGATACTATTCACAATTTTCTCACAAGTCGTCTCAAAACTCATCTCTAAATCAAAATATCAATACTTTTACGATAGAACGTTTTCGGTACTCACGATTTTAACATATAGTTGTCTACGATACACCAGTTATGTCGCTAGATTATAATATCCTTATAAATATTATCTCAATTTGGTATAAGAAAACCATCAAAGCAGCTTCGGCTGCTTTTTTCTTTAACCAATCAGGAGAATTCCATGTCAGATATATTTAATCAAGTCTCTGATAAAGAGATCAAACAAGAATACAGTAAAAGGTTCTTTCTAAAGTCAGGTGATAAAATAACAAGTTCTAATGATGCAGCTGATCACCTAACTGTACTACTTTCAAATAACCCAAGCAGAGAACAGTTCGCAGTGATCTTCCTTAATGCAGCTAATTGCATTATCTCTAGCAAGATCATGTTCAAAGGAAGTTTAACCTCAAGTGCTGTTTATCCTAGAGAGATCATAAAGAAAGCTCTTGAACTAGATGCAGCAGCAATCATCATAGGCCATAATCACCCTAGTGGAGCAAACTAAACCAAGTCGTGATGATATTCAGATAACCAATAAGATCAAAGATGCCTGTAAAACAGTTGATATCATTCTACATGATCATATTATCATAGCAGGTAAGGGATTCTACAGTTTCAGTGATGAAGGTGTTCTATAGATAGAATCATTCATTATTCGGTATAAGAAGAATATAGCCCGCTATTAAAGTGGGTTTTTTCATAACTAAACCGGAGTAAATATGAGTGAAAGACAAAAAACACTGCAACTGAAAGCCTACAACAAGGATTTTCCCGTGACGCTCACCTTTGACAAATGTAAATCAGGAGAAAGTCAATACGGTCCCTGGATGCTGTATGGTGTAGAATACAATGGTGAACAACAAGGACTCTTTGCAGACGATCAACTGCATCAGGAACTAAAGAAGTATGGCAAAGGATCTAAACTGATCATCAGAAGGAATCAAGATGAGAACGGACAGTTAACTTGGCAGGTAACACCTGCTAATGGCAACAGTCAATCTAAATCAAGACAAACTGTCATCAGCTATTTAGATGACAGAACTAAGGATATACATCGTCAAGTCGCACTTAAGATAGCAACCATCAGCATTGGACAAAGCCTTAAACCTTGGACTGATGAAGACCTTCAGGAGATAAAGGTAAGGATGGATAAGCTTCTAGATATATTAGATGGTTCCACCTCAGATGACTTGCCATTCTGATGTTACGGGACTTCCTCATAGGTATAGATTATGATGCTATAGACGAAGTACACGGACACTTCACTATCAGAAGAAAGGTAACACTATCTGAACTGATAGAAGAACTGGAGATATTTGTGAGATTTGGACACACTTATCCACAGTTTCCGGCAAGTGCTAATCCAACAGTAGCCTATGCCTATGACATGAAGGAACAAGAAGACGCTGATGTTTATGGAGAAGTTGAATAATGCATTAAATGAATCATTAAGGAGTAATAAATGGATCAAATCATTAAAATCATCAAGAAGATTATCGAAATCATTGCCAAAGGTTAAACTATGGATGAAGAGAAACAAAATAAACCTGAAGAGCACGCCGATGATAAGTTTTGGGAGTCTGTTGAACAGATTGCCAAGAATATCATAAAAGTTGTGAAAGATACTCTTCGTTTAATCAAAGGCGAAAAGTAATTAAGAAGAGCTGCTCAAAATCCCAATAGGAAGAGCAGCTTTTTTTAATAAAAATTTCAGAAATGGCTGTTTCCTCAGCTAAGTACCTTCTTTTTGTGTCGGGCATAAGCAGGCTCAGCATGGGGGGTACTTAAAGGTACCCCATTAGTTGTAGGAAGGTTTGGATTTATAATCCTTATGTAGGTTGATATGGAGTAGTCTTACTTCTTCTATTAACCAATTAGTTCTTTAATCTTTTTAAGGAGCTCAACACTGTTAAAAGGTTTGGTGAAGAATCCATCAGCCCCAATTTCCATAACTAATTGTTTTACTTCCTTATCGACAAAACCAGTCATAAATATTATTGGAATAGTTTCAGTATAGATAGACGCCTTAAGGTTTTCAAATATATGTACTCCACCTCCCGCTGGCATTTGCAAATCTAATATTATTAGATCAGGTTTTACATCTTTTGCTGTTTTTAAACCTTGATAGCTATCATAAGCACCAAATGTTTCATATCCATTGGCTTCAAGCCTCATTGATAGAAGTCTAACAATACCCGGTTCATCATCTACTATTAATATTTTCTTCTTCATTCTATAGCCTAAAATATGTTATTAAATGGGTCATTTAATAGTATGCAATCTAAATTGTGTTATCGAACATTCAAATTTTAACATATATTTACTAATACACAGATGTTACTGAAAAATCATTGTTACCTATACGTGCATAAGTGACCGTTCCACCTGTTGGACCATAAGTCCATACACCGGCACCATTATCTGACCATTCAGAACTTACAACTTGAGACATGTTGGCAATAGTAACTTGTGTTGCCAGTGGGGTTCTCCATAATCCGTTTGCTGCCAAACTATCCGATGCAGATAAAACAACTCCATGGCTTATAACTCCAGCAACGGCATCAATATTTGCTTCATGTGCAGTTCCAACGACATTAAGAAAAGCCGGTACTGCCACTGCCGACAATATACCGATTATTGCTATAACTACGATTAACTCGATTAACGTAAAACCATCTTCATTTCTTTTGGTGTGTTCCATGAGTTCCCCCGCTCCCTTAACATTAATATAAATGTTACAAATTCTATTAAAACTATATACAATTACTATGCCAAATACTTATGTTATTATTTATATTGCATTTGATATATTTTATCAATGATATATATTGTTCATAATGATACAGTATATCTATATTGAAACATTATGTAAAATAATATTGATTTATTTTGAATTCCTGTATTTGTAAATTTAGTAAACTATCAATTAAAGTAAATGTGCATTATTAGTTTTAAAAATTATATATAATTGAGGAGTTAAAATGAAAATCGTTAAAAATGAACAAGGTTTTGTAGTCTCAGTTACAGCAATTATTATTGCTGTGATAGTTGGATTAATGGTTTTATACTTTTCAAATTCTATTTCGTTGAATGTTACAAGTTCCGCTAATAATTATTCCAGCTCACAGGCACACTGGGCAGCAGTTTCGGGTATTGATTATGCCATGATTAATCTCATAAATACGGGATTGACTGACATAGCAGGTACATATCCTTTTTTTAACGGAAATATTATTGTAGACACCTTAACGATTGACCCAACCAATCAGATAATGCAAATAACTTCAAGGGGTACGCACTCCAATAGCAGTCGGATATTATCATTAATGATACAAGGAGGCAGCGGTGATACATTAATCGGTGAGAATTTTGATAATGCTGACAGTATTTCTTATAGTCCACACGGGGCCGGTCCTGGGAGTGGGCGTTATTGGGGCTTAAGCTGTGATGGTGCAGCACCTCCATATCTTCCAACTTATGTTCTGACCGGAGCAGATGGATGCTTTTTCTTTGGTTCAAAAGTCCAAAATAACAGTGATTTGGATATGAATTTGGTACCAACGAATGGCAGTGGGGATTATATTTTAACTTTATCATTAGCAGCTGGCAAGGATGTCTCAAATGTATCCCAACAAAGTAGAATGCAAAATGCCGACAATTTGGAAATTTATGTAAATGGCATACTAATTGAACATTGGAGAGGTACAAGTGCCGGTGGAGGTCAGCCAATGACTCCCCGGGTCGGTAATTCTACTGTTAATTTGACTCCACACTTTCAAGAGTTTAGTTTTAACATAACCCAAATTATTGGACCAGTTGCTACAATGCAGATTACGTTTGAAGGACAAACAAATGGAGCAAATAAATATATTGGAATTGAAGGTCTAAGTTTATTTGGTTCTGGTGGATATTCCGTTCTTAGTGGCGGTTTCACAGAAATTTAAATAAGCAAATGTATCCACTGAAAACGTGTCCACAATGCTTATTTTGTACATAATGTTTATCCTGGGTGAACACTAATAAATCGGTATCCCGCAGGTATCCACAATTCTGCAATGTAAATGAAGGTTACATTCTTATAGAAGATTTCACCCTGTTCTCATGACTCTTTGTGTTTAAATACCTTATTTACCATCGGAGTGAAAAGATTTGAACTTTCGACCTTACCCCGAGTTAAGTGCACTAACCAGATTGATTTAGTTACTCAAGGGATTTACCGTTTTCCGCTATTTACCGTGTATAAGGCAACGCTTTTTTTATGTTCTTTCCTTATTTGTTTTATTATTCTACTAAAGTCCTGAATTACTAAAATTGAAAAAATCGACCATGGTAACAAAGACAATAAAGCCATAGTCATTCCAATTATCCCTGCAGTCGCAGGTACAGTCATTAAAAATCCAGATGTCAAGCCAATGTAGGAAGTTGATTTTCTGAAGTTAGAATTTTTAGTCATAGCTAGAAAAAATAAAATGAGGGCAATCCCATTTAGTACATAGTAAACAGAATATGAGGTCCCTTTCCAAATCGAATACAAAGTCTGACCGGAAGCAATAAATAATCCTTTATCGTATTCTGTTGATGCATTTAGGATATTGTTTACTTATTGATAACATTTCAATTGAAGTGTTTGAAGGAAAATAAATTGCTAGTCCAATTAATCCAATAATAAATGCGAGCAAACTTAAAGATTTTTGTTTTTCAAATAGCGCAATAAATAGAGCGATATAGAGAAAAATAGACTGCAATCATACTCAACATATATAAAAAGTCAAAACTTATTAGACCAATAATCCAATTGTTATTAAAAAGTGTAAACCAATCCACAATGTTTGTTGGATGTGGCCAAATTAAGAAAAATGCTATCTGCACTGGAATCATAGTAACCATAAATGTTGTTGCTATAATACTCCAGCACGATATAGCGTAATTTTATAATCTGTTTGGTGAGTTATTTCCATTCGTCTCTTTATTAATTTATTGAATTAAATTTCTTGTTTGAAGGTGCCAAAATGTTGCTTACCAGCATTTTTAAATAATCACATACCTTTGGATTGGTGATACTCGGCTATGTTTTATATACTATGTTGGCAGCGGATTTTATGTGTTGTGCCCCCTAAGTATTTTTTCCATTTTTTTACCACTCGCCAATTCATCTACTAACTTGTCCAAATACCTAACTTGTTGCGTTATGGGATTTGCGATTTCTTCTACTCGATAGCCGCATATTACACCTATAATTAAGTGAGCATTGTTATTTAAAGTTGCCTTTTGAAAGAATTGCTCAAAAGTAACTTTTTCTTCTATGAGTTTCTTTAACATATTTTCATCATAACTTGTCAGCCACTCGATTACTTGATGCAATTCTTCTTTCGTTCTGCCTTTCTTCTCGATTTTGGTAACATAGAGCGGATATACAGCTGCAAATGTCATCTGTGCAATTCGCCTATTTTGTTCGGGTGTTGTTTTCATATCTCAATTTCTTTTATTGCTCATTGTTTTAATCATTAATTATTTTGTTGTTGTACTACCTATTTGGGTAAAAACGCTATCTGCTGGTTCCCATAACTCTATTTTATTTCCATCTGTGTTCATGATGTGAACAAATTCCCCATAATCATACTCTTTAATCGCCTCAACTACCACCACACCATCCTATTTTAGCTTTTTTACCAATCCTTCTATATTTTGTACATATAATGTTATCGCTATTCGTTTTAGTTTTTGGCAATATTAATGCAATTAATTGTAAACATCTACTCTCTAATTTTATTTAATAATCTGTTTAATTCTTTTACTTCATCAAGCGTAAGGTTTATTAACAGAGAATCCACTTTTTTCTCACACTCATCCATTTCAGCTAACAAAATCAATCCTTTATTTGATATTGATATTCGTTTTTGCCTACGGTCAGTTGAATTTTCTTCTCTGTTAACATAGCCTTTTCCTAAAAGTCGATCAACTATTCGACTCACATCTGATTTTTTATCTAACATTCGATCTTTTAGATAACCGATAGATACATGTGTTTTAGGCCGGGCACCACGAATAACTCGCAAAATATTATATTGCTGTTCAGTCAATTGGCTCTTCTTAACAAATTGCAAGAATTGATAACTTAATTGCTTTTCAGTATATACTAAGTTTATATATCCCTTGTGGTACTCATTTCGAAATCTACCTTTAATTTCATCTTCAATTTTCATTTTGTCACAAATTTTTATGTGTTCCATCGCAAAAAGCACCATTGGCTGAATGTTTGCAACCACACCAGGCGACTTTTTTTTCTTCGGTTATTTCTACTTCTTTCGGAACAAATTCAGTATTTTTGTGAGAGTCATCACAAAAGGGCTGAGCACTACTCCTACCGCAAGCACACCAATAATATTTACCTGGTTTGGTAAGTTGAACGAATGGTATCTTTTGTGCGATTTTTGGATTTTTCATAACACTTTATCCCTTAATTATTAATTAATTTTTAAAAATTCAATTTTACAAGTGATTGTAATATTTTCTCCAATCAATAGCCCGCCTGAACCTAATACAGAATTATATTTCAAGCCAAAATCTGTACGGTTAATAATACCTGTAATCTTAAAACCTGCTTTTGTATTGCCGTATGGATCTTTTACCATTCCACCGTATTTTACATCTAAAGTTATTTCTTTAGTAACTCCTAACATTTCAAAATCGCCTGTCAGTTTGTATTGATTTTCACTGATTAAATTCAAAGATTTACCCTTAAACTTGATTTTGGGATATTTTACTACATCAAAAAAATCTTCCGATCGCAAATGGTTATCTCTGTCCTCATTATCCGTATCAACACTCTTTGCATCAATCGAGAAATCAATTTTTATATCAGACAAATCCAGTTTATTTACTATTACCATTGCCTCATAAACCTTAAACTGTCCAGTAACCTCTGCGATGACTAAATGTGCCACATCAAATTGAATTTTGGAATGAGCATTATCAATTATCCATTTTGTTTCTTGAGCTCTAGCTGAAAACACAGTTAGTAATAATAGACTTAATAGTAATGTTATTTTTTTCATTATTGTTTCCTTTTAAATAATATTTATATAGTTAGTTTAGGGCGCAATAATACGTTAAACCATTATATGTTGCAACATATAATGGTTTAATTCACTTCTTTTTAAATTTATATTTTTATTTATAAGGAGGGTAGGCACAGGAGCAATAAAAACATTTTGTAGTAACTTACTCCAAGATGGCGTAGATATATTTATGGTCTCAAAACTATTAGGCAACAATTCAATACAAACTACTCAGAAATATTATGTTGATTATTTAGATGAGAATTATCGATCTACAGTAAATCGTCTAGATAAATAAGTTAATATTACTAATCAATCAAAAAGGCTTAACTATGTTGAGTTTTTTTATTTTAAATCTATAAACAACATCATTAAAGTGTTCAAAAATATCAATAATTATTCATTTTCCTATAACAGTGCCAAAAAGGGCAGTTCTCGAAAAAAGTGTGCTCCAACAGTGCTATTTTTTTGTCATTTAATGGCTATTTGTGGCTATTTATGTCCATTACTGTCACCGGACGATTAGCAAAATATTTTGGTTCAAAAAGACAAATCCTCTTCGACAAACATGATTTATCGAGGAGGATTTTTAAGTGGGCGTTGAGAGATTTGAACTCCCGACATCTGCCTTGTAAGGGCAGCGCTCTGACCAGCTGAGCTAAACGCCCAATTAATGGGTCGAAAATTACATCGATTAAATTATTTTGCCTCTTTCTTTTTCACATTATTCATTTTTATTCCAGGTATTGCATAGCCGATTACATCCTTCATATCCTTTGCAAACTTAAATACTAAGTCTTTTTTAATATGATCAGGGATCTCTTCCAAATCCTTCTGGTTATGGTCAGGAAGAATTATAGTCTTAATTCCTAAACGATGTGCTGAAGTAACTTTCTCCTTTACTCCACCAATTGGCAATACATTGCCACGCAATGTAATTTCACCAGTCATAGCTAAATGATCTTTAACCGATTTATCTGACAGTAAAGAGATTAGTGCTGTAAATATTCCTACACCTGCTGATGGACCATCCTTAGGTATTGCACCTGCAGGTACATGGATATGAATATCTGTATCTTTATGGAAATCCTCATCAATTCCAAACAAAGTAGCGTTGGACCTAACGTATGTCAATGCGGCCGTCGCCGATTCTTTCATTACTTCACCCAACTTACCGGTAAGCGTTAGTTTCCCATTTCCCTTCATTTTTGAAGCTTCTATAAATAGAATGTCACCACCGGCCATTGTCCATGCTAAACCAATGACTATCCCCGGTTTTGTAGCTCTCTCTGCAATGTCCGAATAGAATCTTTCTGCACCAAGATAGTCGGTAACTTGTTTTTTTGTTATTTTAATTTTTCCGGATTTTTTCTCAACTTTATCACGTGCTACTTTTCGCAATACATTTGCGATTTCTCGTTCAAGATTTCTTACTCCAGCTTCGCGAGTGAAAGAACTAATCAACTCCTTAATCCCGGCAATCTCAAAAACGACATCTTTATCAGTCAAGCCATTCTCTTCAATTTGTTTCGGGATTATATGTCGTTGTGCTATATTGATTTTCTCATCCTCTATATAGCCAGTAAAGTCTAAAATTTCCATTCTGTCTTGTAAGGCCGGTGGGATAGCATCCTTATAGTTTCCGGTTGCAATGAACATTACTTTACTTAGATCAAAATCGACCTCTAGATAGTGATCACTAAAAGAATAATTTTGTTCAGGATCCAACACTTCTAATAAGGCTGATGATGGATCGCCACGAAAATCATTTCCAATTTTATCGATCTCGTCGAGCATGAATATCGGATTATTAGAACCCGCTTTTTTAATAGACTGAATTATTCGGCCGGGAAGTGCACCGATATAAGTTCTACGGTGACCACGTATTTCTGCCTCATCCCTCACACCACCAAGCGATAATCTGACAAACTCTCTACCCATCGCCCTAGCGATTGATTTACCAAGCGATGTTTTTCCTACTCCGGGAGGACCTGCAAAACATAAAATAGGACCGCGCACGGCGCCATCAGGACTCTTCTTCTGTTTTAAATTACGGACTGCCAAATATTCAAGAATTCTTTCTTTTACCTTGCTTAATCCGTAATGATCTTCATCCAAAATTTCCTTGGCTTTTTTAATATTTATTTGATCTTTTGTTGATTTGCTCCAAGGTAGATCAGCTAACCAATCTATATATGTACGAGCGACAGAATATTCTGGTGATTGCGTTGGAATTTTTGTCAATCTATCCAATTCCTTTAAGGCAACTTTTTGGGCTTCTTCAGTCATTTTTGCTGCTTTTATCCGGTCTTCTAAATCTTTTAATTCAACTGATGACTCATCCTCACCCAACTCTTTCCGTATCGCTTTCATTTGCTCGCGCAAATAATACTCGCGTTGCGATTTTGAAATTTCATCTTGAACTTCGCTTTGTATCTCCTCACCAAGCTTAATTCTTTGTATTTCATTATTTAATATTTTAATCGATTTTTCTACTCTTTTTTTGATATCAAATTCTTCTAATATATCTTGTTTTTCAGAATTTGGAACAGATACTAAAGAAATAGCTCTATCAGCAAGACGTGATGCTTTTTGGATATTTGTCAACATTCCGGAGTGTTCTTCCGTAAGATTGGGGGCTACTTTAACTAATTCGTTAAAGGTAGTATGTAAATTGTTTTTTAATGCGTCAAGTTCTAAATCACCATTCGTTTCTTCCGATTCAATTCTTTCAATCGATGCGGTAAAGTATGGTTCCTCCTCAACATATGATAAAATCTTAACTCTTTGTACACCTTGCACAATCGCAGATTTACTATTGTCTGGCATATCAAAAACTTTTAATACAACCGCTAAAGTTCCATATGAATAAAGATCAGTTGGCTTTGGATCTTCAATGGAATCCATCTTCTTGAGCGACTACAACAATATGCTTATCTTTAGGATCTAGTTCTTCAATGAGTTTTAATGACCTTTCGCGGCCAATATAAATTGGTATAACCTGTTGCGGGAAAAGTACTGTATTCCTTAAAGGCATAACAGGATATACACCCGTCTTGTTTAGATCATTGGGTTCTATTTCTAATTCATCTTTATATTTTTCGCTCATAAAATTCCTTTATTTATATATACTAATATATTGTCAAATATTGTGCCAAAGATAAAATGCGGCTTTACTGTCAGAAAATTACTAACATGCCTGATAAAATGGCAGGGAAAATTCCATTATCAATTTATATTTTACTTTCAAGTGTTCAACGCTAATAAGCTTGTTCATCAGCATGATACGAACTGCGAACCAATGGTCCAGATTCAACAATATCAAATCCCATATTTTTACCTTCCTTTTTATACAATTCAAACTCCGAATCCTCGACATATCTATCAACAAGAAGATTAAATTTTGTAGGTTGCAAATACTGACCAATAGTAAATATTTTAACTCCCAACTTGGCAACTTGATGCATTGTAATTCAGTACCTCTTCAATGGTTTCTCCCCAATCCAACCATCATTCCACTTTTTGTTAGCAAACCATATTCAACCGATTTTTGCAAAACATCTAAACTCCGTTGCCAGATTGCTTGCGCTCTAACTTGTTTACTAATTCTTTCCACACATTCTACATTGTGACTAAATATATCCGGTTTAGCATCAAATACTTTGTTCAGTGCAGGTTGATATCCCTGAAAATCCGGTGTCAAAACTTCGATTGTGCAGTTTGGAGACGATTTTCGAATTTCCTTAATTGTTTCCGCCCAAATTGTTGCACCAAAATTGTTTTTTAAATCATCACGATCTACAGATGTTAATACAACATGCCGCAAGCCCATTTCCTTAACCGCCTGACTAATCCGGTTTGGTTCATTTTTATCAACTGATGAGGGTTTCCCTGTTTTTACAGAGCAAAAACCGCATGCTCTTGTACACACATCTCCCAATATCATAATTGTTGCAGTCTCCCTACCCCAACACTCATATATATTTGGACAACGAGCTTCTTCACAAACTGTATTGAGACGATTGCCTGAAATGATTTTATTTATTTTAGTATAACTATCAGTCATACGTAATTGAATTTTAGGTTTTGCTGAACGTGGGATTTCCATTTGATTACTTAATTCAAACACTTCTCAAATTCTTTGATAATTACTTCTTTCACTTTGTATAATTCAATATATTTATTCAAAATTTGTTTCATTGATGTAACTTTACAATTATCAATCCCGCAAGGAATGATTCCTTCAAAATACGATAAATCCGTATTTACATTCAGTGCAAACCCATGCATAGTAACACCACTTTTCACTCTAACGCCAATCGCCCCTATCTTTTCATCGCCAACCCATATTCCAATTAATTTATCACGCATCTGAGCCGAAATACCAAATTCTTTCAATGTATTTATCAATATCTTTTCTAATGTAAGAATATATTTACCGATACTCATATTTAGAATTTTGATATTGATTATTGGATAGCCAACTAATTGACCAGGACCATGATAGGTAACATCCCCGCCACGGTCAATATTAAAAATCTCTACATCTTTTGGATAATTAGATAAGATATTATTTTGATTGGCATTCTTACCAAGTGTATAAACAGACTCGTGTTCTACAAATATTATTGAATCACTAAGTTTTTGTTCCAAAACTTTTAAATGAGTATTTACTTGATGCTCTAAACTACTTTTGTAAGAGCAATGACCTAAATCAATAATATTGAATGTCACAGAAATCTACAAATTCTTAAGTCCAATAATGCTGAAGAACTCATTTCTTGTCTCAACTTCATCATGGAATTCACCTAACATTGCAGATGTAGTAGCAAAACTATTTTGTTTTTCCACGCCACGCATCTGCATACAAAGATGCCGACCTTCTAGAATTACTGCCACGCCAATCGGATTTAATACATCTTTTAATGTATAAGCGATTTGGTGAGTTAATCTTTCTTGCACTTGCAAGCGTCTTGCAAACACATCTACTAATCTTGGTATTTTTGACAATCCAATGATCTTGCCATTTGGTATATATCCAACGTGTGCTTTTCCAAAAAACGGCAACATATGATGTTCACACATGCTAAAAAACTCTATATCACGTACAACAACCATCTCCGAGCATTCTTCATCTTCAAAAATCGCATTATTGATTGTTTCATCTAAATCCACGCGATAACCCTGCGAAAAATATTCCCAAGCGCGAGCAACCCGATTAGGTGTTTTAACAAGACCTTCTCTAGTTACATCCTCACCAATTTCTTTTAAAAGTGTACTTGTGATATCTTCTATTTTTTTTATATCAATTGTCATAATGCTTCTTCCTTAAATGAATGATAGCCCCATTTTTTCTCGTCAGGATCATCGTGCACTTTTGGTTTTAAATACCAGACGCCTAAGTAAAATAACGGTGTATCAAGAAAAGCTATCATAACTTTAAAAATAAATCCATTTTCAAGTAAGCCGGGAAAACGTGACCACTCTACTACTCCGGTAAAACAAAGCAAGAGTAACACTGCAGCTGTATCAACAAACTGTGAAATTATTGTTGATCCATTATTCCTAAGCCAAAGATGTTTACCTTTTGTCAATCTTTTCCAAAAATGGAATATCCTAATATCAATAAATTGGGCAGTTAGATATGCAACCATAGATGCAAACACTGCTGGGCCAAATAATCCAAATACTTTATTGAATGTTTCACCATTCACTGGTGACCATGCTGTCTCAGGCATCGCATTTGCGATAAGGACTACGCCCATTACAAAAACACTTGCCACTAATCCGGAAATAACTATTTGATCCGCCTTCTTTTTCCCATATAATTCTGAAATTAGATCTGTCACCAAGAAAGTTATTGGATATGGTAAAATACCGACTGAAAGCTCAAAGGTATAAATTCCAAAAGGTGTCCATGTGAAAAATTTTTGGAATATCAGATTAGACGTTACCAGCGATGCTATAAAAATACCACCTAGAATTACATATAAACGATTCCTAAAGTCCATTATCCGTAATAATCCGTGTAAATGGTTGGTGTTTCAACAATTCTGATACGATGCAGTTTTGCACTTTTTAGATATCTTAGAAATTTCATTCCATATAAAAATTACTAAATTTTCCGAAGATGGCTGTTTATCTTTGAACCATTTCACATCTTTTTCAAATTGACTGTGATCTAGTTTGCTTAATATATGCTCATTAACGACCTTGGATAATTCACCTAAATCTATTAGAAAACCTGTTTCAGGATTTATGTCACCCGTAACCGTAACTTCCAATTTGTAATTGTGACCGTGTACTTTTGCATCTGGACCAAATACTTCTAAATTTTTCTCAGCAGACCAACTTGAATGACCGTATTGGTGCGCAGCACAGAAATGATATACCTTCGTAATGTATGGATTGCTCATGTTTATTTATTCTTAATTTAAATGAATATAAAATTTAGGAGTATCTTGTAGGCGACAAAAGGGATATTAATTTTTGACATCTGAGGAAGGACACAAGTCCACCAAAACACACTTGTTGCATTGCGGTCGTCTTGCAATGCAAACAGCGCGACCATGTTCAATAATCATATGCGTTAATTTTACCCAATCTTTTTTGTCGAATATTTCCATCAATTCGGTTTCCATTTTAACGGCATTTATAGTTTTACTGAACCCCAATAAATTCATGATACGTATCACATGCGTATCAATCACCATTGATGGAACGTTAAAACACTCTCCAAGTACACAATTGGCTGTTTTTCTGCCGACTCCCGGTAATTTAACTAAATCTTTTATATTTGTTGGAATTTGACCATTATTCTCTTCTAACAATCTTTAAAGCAGAACCTTGTATGGATCGAGCTTTTGAATTATGGTATCCCGCAGAATAAATATCTTGTGCCAATTCCTCAACATCACAATAGGCAAAACTTTCTATATTTCTATATTTTTTAAAGAGTTCCGGCGTGATTTGATTCACTCTTTTGTCGGTACATTGTGCGGATAAAATCGTCGCTACCAATAATTGATGAGTCGTTTTGTAAGTTAGCGAGCATTTAGCATTGGGATATTCTACTTTTAAACGTTCCACTATTTCCGCAGCACGCTTTCGTTCAATAGCGATACTTTTTGCCATACGTTATGAGATAAGTGTATGGATATTCTTCACAAAAGATGATTTGGGTAAAATAATATCGCAACCGGCGGCTTTCAGACGATCATAAGTTTCTTTATGTATTACTTTCATATAACCGGCAATCTTCATGGTCCTATTTATATTACGCAAACCAGACACAAACGCAACAGTTTGAAATACCGAATCATCTAAATCTAAAATTACCAATTTTGTTTCATCATTGATTTGCGATAATCCAAAACGTTCACCTTCGGCAAACTTTACAGTTTTATTCAGGTCTGTTAGTGCTTCAGAAATTTTCGTTCCTAAGCGGAAATTTTTTACAAATAATAGTATGTCTGTCATGTTATTTCTTTTTCCTATTGATAATCAAATTTTTACAGTATTGTTTTTTTTATAATGTTTTCCGTCATATTGAATGGTACAAGCCACAATATCCGGATCGTGTTCGAAAAATAAAATCCAATTATTATCTACTGCATCGCGATATAATTGTTTTTTCTCTTTTATCGTCACAGTGGGCTGAACGTCATAAGCCATAACCCATGGTAAAGGTACATGAGCAGAAGTTGGAATTAAATCTGCACAATAAATTAATGTATTATTGGAATCTGAAATAACCGGGAGCATCATTCCGGGCGTATGCCCGTTTGATATGATCAAATCTATGTTTGGTAAAAATTGTGACGAGTCATTTACAAAATTTATCATATCATTCCCAGCTAAAACAGTCCAATCATCCTGCATAAAACTACCTTGATCCTTTTCACTTGGCGAATTGGCATTATCCCAATTTACTTGACTAATCCAATATTTTGCATTTGGGAATGAAGGTACAATCTTACCATTATCAATTTTGGTATTTCCACCAATATGATCAAAATGTAAATGGGTGCAGATTACATCTGTAATATCTTCCGGTGTAAAACCTGCTTTCGCTAACGATGAATCCAAACTAACAGATTTTGTATCAATTTCATATATTTTCTTGAATTTTTCCTGCCATTTATCTCCATTGCCGGTGTCAATTAAAATTCGCTTATCCTTACTAACTAGTAATAATGACCGAGTAACCATTTGGATACGATTTAATTTATCAGATGCCATTTTCTTTTCCCATAATGTTTTTGGGATAATACCAAACATTGCTCCGCCATCTAATCGAAAATTGCTAGTATGAATTGGGTATAGATCGTATTCTGCTATTTTCATAGAATTAAATGATTTCTATTTTATCCACCATAATGCCAATTGGTATCTGCCATTGTGAGCATATCAACATCTTGGCGTAGAATTGTATTTATAATTTCACAAATAAAAATTGGATGATCACCTTTTTCAATAATTTCAATAATATTAACTTCTAAAATCATAGGAATATTATCCAATATTGGATTTCCAATTTCGCTCCAGTTAAAACTAAATCCATTAATTGAGTCAGGCGATTGATCTTTTATCTTAAAAAATGACGAGACCATTGATTGCTGTTCTTTGCTCGGAAAGTGAATTGCTAAATGTTTGCTTTTAACTGCTACTGCAAAAAAACTTGAATTTTCCCTTATGGATAGGGCAATATATGATGGATCAATTGAAACTTGTGTAACAAATGAAAGCGACAGCTCCTGTCGCTAAATCGCCATCTTTAGCAGTTGCTATAAATAGTCCATTAGGAATTTTCTTTAAGATAGTTTTCTTGTGTTCAGGATTCATACAACTTAATCGATACTTCTAATTCGTTTTTCAACGTAGAAGCAACATCTTTTTGGTAAATGAGCTATCGTCTAATATCAAATTATAAATATAAACACCCGTACTAGCTGGATTTCCGCTATCATCTTTTCCATTCCAAGTAATTCTTTTCTTACCGGGCGATTCAATATAATCTGCCAGTTTAATTATTTTTCTACCTAATATATCATAAATTATTAATTCCACGTGAGAATTCTGTTTTAAATCATATTCTATTGTAGTGGTAGCGTTAAACGGGTTAGGATAATTTTGATATAATTCAAATTCACCCGGTATGGTTGTCCCATCCAGTAATAATGTATCAATAATAATTGCTTCCCAAACATCAATAATTCCATATCCGTAAACATTATCAGGATTATCAAATTGACTTGCTGTTTTCATTAACGCTTCACGCACCATCATTGGTGTCCAAGTAGGATGCGCTGATAGGATAAGAGCCGCAGCACCTGCTACCAATGGTGTTGCTAATGAGGTTCCGCTTGAATAAGCGTATGAAGTACCGTTTCCAGATGCACAGGCAGTAGCAACCCCCCTTGCAGAGACCTCCGGTTTCATCCTTCCATCAAAAGAAGGTCCGCGCGAGCTAAAACTAGCTATTGTCCCTAATTTATCTACCGCACCAACCGATATCACTGAATCGGCATCCGCGGGAGCGATAATATGATTCCAGTAATTACCATTTTCATTACCAGCAGCAGTAACGCAAATCATACCCAAACTTGTTGCTATATCCACGGCTTTTGTAGTTACTGCTGTATTGCCATCCATATTTTCCCAAGTGTACCAATCTGTATAACCAAGCGACGAAGAAGCAACATCTGCACCAAGTGCTTCTCCCCATTCTAACGCACGAACATAATGGTCTTCTTCTATTTGAATTTCTTGGTCATAAATTTCAGTTTTTGCAAGAAGAAAATTAGCTTTGTAGGCTGGACCAATTAGTGAGCCAGGCGCATAGCCTCCTAGTGCCGAGAATGTCGATGTTCCATGATTATGTTGGCTTGAGGCATCTTGACCAGCTTCATTTTTTGTGGTGGAATCGTCGTTAATTACATCCCATTCGGCAATAATATTTAATGAATCAAAAACTGGATGCGCCATGTTATAACCTGTATCCAACATCAAAACAGTTACTCCCTGCCCAAAATATCCAGCTTCATGTGCTTTGTGTACATTGATTTGTTCAATCTGTTCTTTGGCAAGTCCGTAATCAATTTCGCTAATTGATATTAAATTTGTTTAAACTTTTTGTGGCAGGCTGCTCTGTAACATTATCACGATTATGTTGTTTCATGGGTTGAATATCTTTCACAAACGGCATATAAGATATTTCTATCAATTGTGATTCAGAACATTCAACCGACACAGCATTCAACCATCGGCTTTGATGTCTAAGTTTAGCACCCGTATTTAATACTTTATCTATGTAATTATCAGATGGATTTAGATCGTACCATTCGTAATTTTTATTTGGATTGACTTTATTTCGTCTTTTTATGGCATTATTTGAAACACTAGTTTTTTGAATACTTTTATCCTTGTCACTAAAATATATCCAAGCAAAGTAATTGCCATTATCACGGATTGCTCCATCCATCTTTTGCAGTCGGGCTACCTGTCCTTCTGCAAAAACTGCTAAGATGAATATCATTGTTATAATGTTTTTGTACATAATTTTACTAATTAAATTGTTCTATAGCTTATAAGTTCACAATTATTTACGAATCAATCAATCAGAAGTTTTTATAAACAAAAAAACCCGAATATTCGGGTTTTTTTGTTTATGCTAGTAATTATTCACTATTAACAGATTTTTTCTGATTGTGCATCTAAGACTGCAATTGCTGTGATATTTACAATATCTTGCACAGTACTCGCAAAGGCTTGTAACACATGTACAGGTTTCCGCATTCCAAGTAGAATTGGACCTATTGATGTAGCTCCACCTAATTGTTCCAATAATTTATAAGAAGTATTGGCAGACATTAAATCCGGGAAGATCAGTACGTTTGCTTCGGATTGCAATACTGAAAATGGATAACGTTTTTGCAACATTTGTGTTGAGACTGCAACATCAGCATGCATTCCGCCATCAACTAATAATTCAGGATCCTTTTGGCGGATTATCTCTATTGCTTTCATGATCTTATCATATTGAGGATGTTTAACACTTCCAAAATTGCTAAAGCTTAACATTGCTATTCTCGGTGTAATGCCAAGCCGACGGGCTTCTCGAGCTGTTAGCAAGGCAATTTCAGCCAATGTTTCAGCATCCGGCTCAATATTTACTGCAATATCTGCAAATATTTTCATTTTATTTTTAAATGCTAAAATCTGCATACCAGCAACATGCTTTACACCTTCGCAGGTTTTTAAAATTTTCAGTGCCGGGCGCAATGTATCTGCATAATCTTGAGTTACGCCTGAAACCATACCATCGGCGTCACCATTTTTTACCATCATTGGACCAAACCAATTTTCTTCTCTTACACGCTTTGATGCTCTTGTTCTTGTCATTCCTTTACGTTGACGTAACTCATAAATTTGTTTGGAATATTCTTCGCATTTTGGAGAATCAGCTGGTTTGATGATCTCTACACCATCCAATTTTATACGCAGCCGTTTAGCTTCCGCTTTGATCTTGATCGGATCACCTAGTAGAATTGGTATAGCTATTTTTTCACTTATTATCTGGCTACTTGCGCGAATGATTCTTTCTGATGTGCCTTCGGGGAAAACAATACGTTTTGGATCTTTTTGTGCTTTATGAATAATGGTACGCATCATTTCCCGTCCGCCACCTAATCGAGCTTCTAATTGATCTCTATACTCCTCGATATCAATTATTTTCTCAGCTACTCCTGTATCTATCGCAGCTTGAGCAACAGCCGATGCTTCCCAAATCAATACTCTTGGGTCAAAAGGTTTAGGAATTATGTAATCCGGTCCAAATTCTAGATGGGTGGCTCCATAAACGCTCATTACTTCATCAGGAACATCTTCCTTGGCAAGTTTAGCTAAAGCGATGGAAGCAGCAACTTTCATCTCGTCATTGATAGTTTTTGCCTGCACATCTAATGCACCGCGAAATATAAACGGAAATCCTAATACATTGTTTACTTGATTAGGGTAATCAGATCGACCAGTAGCCATGATCAAATCCTCACGGGCAGCTTTTGCGTCAGGATAAGTAATTTCAGGATTCGGATTGGCCATTGCAAATATAATTGGATTTTTCGCCATCGATTTCACCATCGCTTGTGTGACTAAGTCCAGCCTTTGATAACCCTACGAATACATCTGAACCAACCATTGCTTCTTCAAGGGTGCGCAATTTCGTATCAACTGCAAATTTTTCCTTATATTTGTTCATACCTTCTGTGCGCCCTTTAAATAAAACTCCTTTTGTATCACACATGATTATATTTTCGAGTTTTACGCCAAATCGTAAATAGTGTGTAGCACAAGCTACAGCTGAAGCACCGGCTCCACTAATTACAATTTTAATCTTACTAATTTTTTTCTTTGCTAGCTCTACCGCATTCACTCAAAGCTGCGGCAGAAATTATTGCAGTACCGTGTTGATCGTCGTGAAAAACAGGAATGTCCATTTCTTTAATGAGTCGTTCTTCAATCTCAAAACATTCAGGTGCTTTTATATCTTCCAAATTTATTCCGCCAAATGTAGGTTCCATTAATTTTACAGCCTTAATAATTTCCTCTACATTTTCTGAATCTAATTCGATATCAAAAACATCAATATCGGCAAATCGTTTAAATAATACGCCCTTTCCTTCCATTACCGGTTTCCCGGCCAATGCACCAATATTTCCTAATCCTAATACAGCAGTACCATTAGAAACAACTGCTACAAGATTTGCTTTGGCAGTATAAATATTTGCTAAACTTGGATCTTTTTCAATCTCAAGGCAGGGTTCTGCTACCCCAGGTGTGTACGCAAGCGATAAATCACGTTGAGTAATACAAGGCTTGGTTGCAATTACTTCTATCTTTCCGTGCCTACCACTGGAATGATAGTCTAAAGCATCTTTTTTGGTTATCATAACATCCTCTTTTTTGGAAAATTCTTTTAAAATCGACTATAAAAGTTAATAGTATTATTTATTAAAAAACGAGTAAAACAGGATTTATTTATCCACTTATATTATAATTATATAAAACAACTATAAATATCAATTTTTTATTGAATAAAAAGTCTTATATATCTGCTGAACCCTACCTACGGTCATTCCGATATCCGTAAATTATTATGCAGTAGAATAAAAAGTTTGATTTGAAAATCCAATCGATAATTGCTAAGATTGTTATGACGTTCATAGAATCGGGGTAACGGAAAAGGGATTTAAAAAATCCCCGTCTGCCAAGTTCTATATCTCCATCTTCATTTGTAATAAATTTTTCGAGTTTTAAACTAAAAAGTCCGGCTAAAAAACCCATGATAAGAGTAATTAAGTATCCTTGCTGTAAATAAAGTCCTAGTCCCAGTCCAAAAAAATAAAATGGTATTATAACCATATGCCCAATCAGATCTAAAAATTTACCTTGTTCGGATTGCTGATTTTTCCACCTCGCAACTTCTCCATCACTATTGTCCATAATAAACCCAATTTGTAAAAATAATGTGCCTAACACAAACCGACCACAAGCGAACAAAATAGCACCTATAACACCAAATATCTCTTGGATAATAGTAACATGATTAGCGGTCAATGGGGTTCGCACAAAAATCCATGTAAACCATATAGAAATTGGACGTATTAAATATTTTGCATAAGGATCAATCTCATTAGGACGGCCAATAACTTTTTTCAAATTTTTAATTGTTGGTTTCATTTCTTTATTTACATTCATTTTTAAAATGCTGATTTAATTTACAATATTTAAATGTGTTCCTTCCGAATATAATTTTTCAATTAATGTTTTTGCACGCACTGATGCTTTTCCATCTAATTTATAAAAATATTTATCCCTGTCTTTCTTTGCAGCATTTATCATTTTGGTTGAGGGATTAAGAGCTTTTTTGATTCCTGCACTCAATTCATTAGGTGTGCTAATATGTACAAATGAGTCTTGTAGAAACGTTTTTCTATCTTCAACCAACAATTTTTGACCATCAGAATGATGTAATTGACTTTCGTTCATTTCATAAATCACACCGATTTTGCCTGTAGCCAAAAATTCTGTAATTGCCCCAGAGGCCTCAGAAATTAATGTATCAGCTACAAATAGATACGGAACTATACTAAATGATTCATTCGGAATAATAACGGAATGACTATATTTCTTGATACGTCTTTCAAAAATTCTATGCTGGCTATGCCGTGCATATTTCCCCTGCCATGCATAATGGTGCAATTTTATTATCAAATTGTAATCTTTGGTCGCTTCAAATATTGCATCTTTTAATTCATAAACACTTGTTGGTTTATAAGTTGGAGCATACAGTATCGTTTTTTTATTTATATCCAATCCTAAAGATTTCAAGAGTTTGTCTTTATTAAACACTCTAGTTTGAAATAATAAATCAAGTTTCGGGTATCCAATGTTATAAACTTCTGAATTATTTAAACTACCCGATTCCTCTAGCTGTTTTACAGCGTAGTCACTTTCAGCGAAAATATGATACTTATTGGGTTTATGTTTTTCTAATTCCCGAGATGTCACTGTTTTTGTAAAGGTTAACCCATGGTAGAGCATGCACAATAATGTATTTCCGTATCTTTTTTCATCAACTACATCAGGAACGACAACAATATCAAATTGTTCTTTTTCATCTGAAATCCGAACATTATTTTTAAGTGACTCGATCAGAGTTTTGTTTGATTCATTTTTATTGAATAGACCAAATTTTCGCGTTATGTCACTTGTTAGCGAAACAGCAACATCGTAACGCGGATCTGAACAAAATAAATCTAACAACGGGTCATAAGCTGCTTTATGATATAGATATGCCATTTTAAATAGAATTTTAATTTTGCCTTTGATAGACATTTAATTCTTGAGCATCTTATTAATTTTATGATTTCGCAACCAATTTTTAGGTTTCGGTTTCAATTTACTGAATAAATCCAGAGTGATTGAATCTTGAATTGCCTTAACAACCCGTTGCGATGATTTACCATCTGAGTAAGGATGAATTTCATTTAAATAAAATTGACGGTTAATAGAATATTCTGAAGTGTTATTTAACGACCTCACAATTGCACCATGCAAATCCTGAGCATTTACGATATTAATACCTTTATCTAAACGGGCGATGGCCTTATAAGTAATTATTGGTCGATCTAATGGTAAATATTCATATGCAACTGAAGATGTATCTGTAATAAGTACGTTACTTATGCTAAAATATGGCAAAATATTGTAATCATCAATTATTTTAAGTGAATTACCCACCAAACTCCTGTATTGTTCAATGATTTTTTTATCCATCAATGTGTGAAATTTTACTATCCACTGATAATTATCTTTTAAGCGAGCAATTTGAGGGAATAACTCCTTGGCAGATGTATATTTGGGCGGGAATGTTGGTGCATATAACAAAATCGGTTTTTTAGCATTAAATCCGATTTGCTTAATCAATTTTTCATCTGTGTAAACCTTAGAATTTATATTGGCATATAAAGGGTCAAGCTTTGGCCATCCGGTTTCTTTAACAATAAAATTCTTATGCTTTTTTGCGAGTTTTTGATATCGTTCCGATGATTCATGCCCATGAGTGCAATATAGATCAAATTGACCATTAATATGATAGTAACCCTTTACTTCATCATCCATTCCATGAAAAACTTGAACTTTAATTCCCGGCCAATTTTTAGGAACGATATTTCCCGGCACTAGTATTGCATCGGGATTGTACGTCATAACTTCATTTGTATTCTTTAACGTAAGACCATTTGGATTAATATTTTTTGCCGTGCTTGCAGTATACCAAGCAGTTTCACCTTTATTATTGGTTTTTATGTATTGAGCAATTGGCTCAAGAATTGGGAATGAATAAGGTTTTGTAACAAAAAATAGATATCGAAGTCTGTCAACAGACATTTTAGTTATTATATTTCTTTGAAAGCTTGTAGAATATCATCGCTGTTTAACTCGATAATATTATTTTCCATTCTACTCTTTGTAAAAGAACGTTTTGTAATATCATCGAGGTGTTCAATATTTACATTCCAATCTTTCAATTTAAAATCAATTACATCTTTAGGGATATCCAGTATCAATTTTTCTAATTGTTGGAGATTATCAATTCCAATTTTGAGATAAAGCTTATCCAACTGTTTAGATATGGCTTTTTCATTGATTCTAAGCAATGGAATGATTGGCATAGAACACGCAATTCCGTGTGGTATATCATGGGAAATTGTCAATGGATAGCTCATTGAGTGGGCTGCTGCAGTTTTTGTATTCGAGAATGCTAATCCTGCTAAATTTGAAGCTTTAAGTAATTTTCTTCTAATGTTAAGGTCATTTGGGTCTTTCTTTAATTTATCAACTTGTTGAAATATGATATTTATTGCCTCAATTGCGAAATCGGTAGATTTTTTGTTAGCATTTTTATTCCAGATGGCTTCAAAACTATGACTTAAGGCATCTAGAACCGTGGTAATCGATAAATTTAACGGTAAACTTAATGTTAATGAACCATCCAATATCGCAATATCAGGATACAATTCCATATAGGATAAAGAGTATTTGCGTTTTCCCCTCATGTCCCAAATTGTACCCCACATAGTTACTTCACTGGCAGTACCATGCGTCGTCGGTATAAATATTGCGGGAATCCGATTAGAAAAGACCAATTTTTCTGATAGCAAATCCGAGATTGAAAATATATCATTACCGATGGCCGCCATTACAGTCTTTGCAGTATCCATTACTGAACCACCACCTAACGCGACTACTCCATCATATTTATCCAATTGACTAAAATCAATCGCACGCTGACAACTTTCAAAAGTAGGATTGTTTTCGATATCATTAAATAATACTTTTCTATCAAACATATTTAAAAGATTATTTCGTCTGATGTTGCCCGAAGATGTAATCACTAATGGTCTCTTAACATTCAGCTTAGATAGCGAATCATTTAATATAGTTCGCCAATCATCAGTTTCAATTACTTTTACGGGATTATAATACATTTAGATTTTATTTAGAATATTAATTACTTTTTAGAAATTTTATCAGATTGAGTTTATTATCAATCGGTTTGATAGTTGGACGTCCTAAATCTGATCTAGACCCCGGTTTTAATTTTATCTCTATAAAACTTGGACCAGTGCCGTTAAAATATTCAGTTAATATTTTTGATAAATCTGTAGAATTATTAACGCTAAGAATATTATTATAATTCAAGTACTTAACAACTCCTTCTACGTTTATTGACTCGATTGCTGTTTTTTGTCCTCCTACTGATTCATGGACAAAATTATTCATTAAAATATGGTAAAAATTGGCTGGACGAATTTTCCCAATTGTGGCCAATGCGCCAAGATGCATCAGAAAAGCACCATCTCCATCAATACATACAACTTTTCTTTTTGGTTGTGCAATGGCGATTCCTAATGCTATTGATGAACAATGCCCCATTGAACCTACCGTTAAGAAATCTTTGAAATGCGGTTCATTATTTTTCTCTCTAATTTCAAATATTTCTCGTGAGGTTTTTCCTGTAGTCGATACAATTACTGCATCTTCAGGGATATGTTTTAACAATATTTCCAGTGATTCTTCCCTTGACATCCCTTCAAAAAAGTTACTTTTCAGTGCAGAATTGTAATTGTCAAAAGTTCCTTTCTTAATTACAATAACATACGGGCAATTATTTGACTTGGCGAAATTTATTCCTTTTTCAACTTTTTGCCCCCATTCGGAATCATCGGAGGAAATAATATCATAATTTAATTTTAATGAATCTAATAGATCTAATTGCACCTTACCCTGTTTTACATGCTGTGGTTCGTCCTTAACTCCAGGCTCCCCTCGCCAACCAATTAAAATAAGCATTGGGATTGAATAAACCTCAGGGTCTGCTAATGACAACAAAGGATTGATTGCATTCCCAAGTCCGGAATTTTGCATATAAACTAATGCCAATTCATCGGTAGCAATATGATAACCGGTCGCTAAGCCGATAGCATTACCCTCATTGGCTGTTATAACATGCTTATCATTTGAAACATTATCATCAATACAAAGGCATAATTGTTTAAGAAGTGAATCTGGTACACCTGTAAAAAAATGTATTTTTTTATCAGCTAAAAGCCGATAAAATTGCAATGGCTGAATAGCCATTATTTATTCCCGGGGATGAGCGCCAAAACGTCTTTTATTGACATACAATGATCATTAGATGCTTCCAAACAACGATCGTGCTTTAAAATTGATTCAGCTGTTTTAACCATTGACGGATAAGCGCTCCGAATAAGATGGTTGCCATAAATCACAATTTGTACACCTAATTTTTCAAAATCACGTACACTTAAATGACTGAATGTTGACGGAACAACTACAAGTGGTACTTTTTTATCAAATTTATTATATGCATTACAAAAATCAATAATCTCCTGTCCATTTTTCATTTTGCTGTGGATCATGATTCCATCAGCACCGGCGGAAATATATGCTTTTGCTCTTTTAAGTGCATCGTCCATGCCATTGTTCAAAATTAGACTTTCTATTCTAGCAAATATCATAAAATCAGTATTGACTAGTGCATTTTTCCCAGCACTAATTTTCTCTGAAAAATGCTCTATTGAGTCTTGTTCTTGAATAACATCCGTACCAAACAATGAATTACGCTTTAAGCCAATTTTATCTTCAATAATTACAGCAGAGACTCCCAACCTTTCCATTGTTCGAACATTAAATTTAAAATGTTCAATCTCACCACCTGTGTCTCCATCAACAATAATTGGTTTAGTAGTGACTTCTAAAATCTCTTCAACGGTTTGAAAACGTGAATAAAAATCAACGACTTCAGTATCGGGCTTGCCTTTGGAGGTAGAAACAGTTAAACTGCTTAGCCATAGTGCATCAAATTCTCTGATACCACCATTCTCTTGGACCTTTGTTTTCTCAACTATCAACCCTGTAATACCGTTATGGGCTTCCATGACTCGCAAAACAGGTTTCACACTTAGCATCAATCGTAGCGATTTAAGACGCATTCCAGGAGTAATTCCTTTTTCTTTCAACGCTTCGATAAGTTGGGTGGATGATACTCCTTTTGTGTATTGTGGTTCAACTAATTGGCCGTTCCATTCACTAAGTGCGTCTATCGCTCGCTGACGTGTCTTTTGTTGAACACCCGTTTTCCAATCATCACCATGAACTAAATAATCCGGTCTAACTTTTTGTAAATTTGGCACATAATCTAAGGTTTCTTGCGGAATAACCTCTCCCACTCCTTTTAAACTTTCTACGATCGCCTTGCGATGTTTATATGGTGTAAACGGAATTCTTTTATAACTAGCTATTGCTTCATCTGTTAATACACCGACAACCACATATCCTAGTTTCTTTGCTTCATTGATAATGTTTAGATGACCTTCGTGAATAATGTCGGCTGCCATGCCAACATAAACTTTCTTTTCTGCTTTACCCATGATATTTTTACTATTAGATTTAATTCAATTAAATTTCATTTTTAAACAAGCTGAAAGTTAAACATAAAAAGTTAAAATCCACGCTCTACGATTGCCCCATCATGAATCCCGGCATTATAAGTTTTTTCGGGTTTTCGCCAATCTCCGTATCGTAAAGTAAGGTATTCCTCGATATGCGAAGGCACAGGAATTTTACGCCCTTCCCAAGTTATATGATCTTGTTTGTTAAAAAATTTCTCATCAACTTGTTTTAGCACTCCTGTATCAACCCAGCGATACTTATTGTCGACCTTATAAATACAAAATAAATCAATATGAAAATTCACCTGACGCAGTTTTTCCCAAGTCGATTTTACTTTTACAACACGTGTGTTCCCCGGCAACCAACGGTTATCACTATGTCTTTTTCTAATAATATAACTTGGAAAAAATTTATATCTTAATTTTGCAACATGATCAGCATACTCAGCTGGGATACTTAGATCAGCATCATAATCCCATGGAATTAAGTCGCCGTTACGATAAATACCAAGCAATGTGCCGGCTTCTATCCAAAAAGGAACATTATTTTTTTGAAGCAGGTCTATAGTAAAGAGTAACATTTGTTTCATTCTGCTATGATTATTCTTATCGTGTAACTTAATTTTTTCTTCGTTGATTTTTCTTTCGAATGTTTGGAATGGAATTGTTTGGATTAAGCTATCTTCGGCTAATGTTCCATCATTAATTTGATGCATCCAATCTTCAGAAAGCATCTGCCATTTACCGTAAATATAATTCAGATATTTTTCAGTTTCAGATGGAATATTGTATGTTTTACCATCAAATATTAGTCTATCGAGTTTATTGAAATAATCAGCTGAAATATGCTTACAATTTCTAATACTCACCCATCGGTAATCATCATCATGTTGATATTTAATCGAGATTACAATTTTAAATGAATATGCTGTTCGTTTCCAACTATTGAAAATACCGAGCTCTATGATTTTACCCGGAATCCACTTTCTCCCGGAACGGTTTAGAAAAGAATGAACCCTGTATAACACTCCTAATTTCTTCAATGAATCCTGTAGTGCAACTAAGTGCTTTTCTTGTATGGATAGATAAATATTTTTCTCGCGACTCAGGTCATTCCCATTTTTTACACTCCAAACTCCTAATAACGTATCAAAATCCAGCCAAAAAGGTACTTTTTCTCGATTAAGTAACTTGACGACATCTTTGAATAAATTTGTTCTAAATTTTTGAAGTGTACTTAACCGCTCATGCATTTATCATCTTTAATCCGGTTTGTTAAATTGAAAATCATGCAGTCTTTTATACTGTCCACTTTTCTTAATAAGCTCGGTATGTGTTCCCTGTTCGGTAATGCATCCTTTTTCTAAAACAACAATCTTATCTGCCTTTTGAATTGTAGATAAGCGGTGAGCGATTACTAATACTGTTCTATCGGTCATTAATCTATCTAATGCTTCTTGCACTAGTTTTTCAGAACGAGTATCCAAGGATGATGTAGCTTCATCCAAAATTAAAATTGGTGGATTATTTAATACTGCACGAGCTATCGCTAAGCGTTGCCTTTGTCCACCGGAAAGCCGTACGCCTTTATCACCGATAATTGTATCGAAGCCATGCGGTTGATCTAAAATAAAATCAAGGGCATTGGCAGTTTTGGCAGCAGAGACTACATTGTCATCTGTAGCATCAGTTAATCCATAGGCTATATTCGCGCGTATTGTATCATTAAATAGAATTGTCTCTTGAGTCACTATGCCCATGAGTTTACGCAATGATTTGGTGGTTACATCTCTTAAATCTTTTCCATCAATTGTTATCAAACCATTTGTGGCATCGTAAAACCGCGGAACAAGATCAGCTATTGTAGATTTGCCGGCGCCGCTCTCACCTACCAAAGCTACTACTTTGCCTTTGCTGATTGTAAAAGAAACATCATTTAGTACACTACCTTCATCGCTATTATATTTAAAACCGACTCCATTGAATTCAATAGTTTTATTAAAAGAACTCAACTTATATGCATCCGGGCGATTGGTAATGTCTGAAACCGAATCAAGTGTGCGAAATACACGTTCAGCCGATGCCATTCCGGTTTGGATTTCCATGTTCACGTTACTTAATAATCTGATGGGGGCTAATGCACTAAATAATACCAATATGAATCGTAAAAAGTCTTCTGCCGTCATCGAATTTTCGACAAGTACTTTACTTCCGCCTAATATTATGAGCGCAACAGCGACAAAAACACCAATGATTTCGGTCAACGGCTCCGCTGTTAATCGCAATCTTGCTCTTCGGAATATTAAATTGTAAAATTTTGAAGTCTCTTTTTGGAATCGTTTATTTTCAAAGTTCTCTGTTGTGAATGCTTTTACTATACGCATGGACGTCAACGTTTCAGAAATTACATTTGTAATATTTGCGATTTTTGCCTGAATACGACGAGATTTCCGTTTAATACTTCTCCCGATAGCAGTGATAGCAAGGCCAGAAATGGGTACTATAAGTATAGCAATAAATGCCAATTGCATATTTATGACGAATAATAAGATAATGAATGCAATGATATTAAGAGGTTCGACAAATGCACGCTGAAACCCAAGAGTGAATGCACTGCGCATATGGCTAACATCAGTAATTATAGTGGAAGTCAATTCACCTGACTTTTGTTTATTGAAATACGATAATGATAACGATAAGTATTTTCTATATAGACCGTTTCGTAATTCGGTAATAAAATTATATTGAACGTGTGTTAGAAGAATATTTTTTATATACAGAAATACATTTTTTAATAAAAAGACAAGTATGATAAGAAACGATAATACTTTTAACGTATTGAATGCTGTATCGCGTAAAATTAAATCATTGGTCCAAAATTTAATTTGTTGGTTGATTGTCAGATCTGCCGCATTTCTAAAACTTTCATGCTCTGCAACAAATTCACTGAAATTGCCAAGTATGCTATTTAACAATGATGCAGTAAACCATATTGAAGCACTGTTAAAAACCACAAAGAACAATGCTGCTACAGTTGATCCAATCAGTTGCCATTTATATGGTCTTATTAATTTAAATAATCTTATATATATTGATTCTTTCATAAGAAAATAATATGATTCCCAAAGACTTATAAATTACAATATAATGATACAGATAAAAATGACGATTTCAGATAATATTTATTTTAAGATCATCTTTTTGTGAGGTATGTTCGCTTCATAAAAGCGCTTCCCAACAGCAACAAATCCAAATTTTTCATAGAACCCGATAACTGTTTCTTGAGCATACAGATAAATGAAGTCACTATCCTTAAGTTCTTCTAAAATATACTTCACAAGTTCTTCCCCCACGCTTTTCCCTCGATATTCTTTCAAAACAGCGAATCGTTCCATTTTAACACCATCTTCTGTTAATCGCCATCGAGCAGTTCCAGTGGGCTTATCATCAATATATGCTAAAATGTGCGTTGCTTCGTCATCAAATTCATCCATTTCAATTTCTTCGGGCACGTTTTGCTCTTTGCAAAATACTTGCCTTCGGATTGAAAATGCGTGTTCTAACGCAATTGTAGATTTTATTTGTTTTATAGCTATTGTCATAATTAAACTGATTGAAGTTAATTAAACATTAATTGATTATAGAAATTGAAAATTATTCATTAGGCTGAAGGATTTAACATGTCAGAAATAATCATTCGATATTTACATTTTATAGGAATCATGGCTCTTAGTGCTTCTTTAATAGCAGAATACTTATTACTTGCTAAAGAAATATCTCTCATAAAGCTAAAGAGGATTTTAAGAATTGATATCGTCTTTGGGTTAAGTGCAATTACAATTTTAACTACAGGATTACTGCAATGGTTCGTTGTTGGAAAACCTTCAGCATATTTTAACACAAATTTTCTTTTTCACATTAAATTCACAATATTTATAATTATGGCAATTTTATCATTGTTCCCAACTCGATTTTATATTAAAAAGAGAAAACAAGGTAAAGATGTAGTGCGGATACCAAAATCCATATTTACATTTATTAAAATTGAGTTACTTTTGCTTTTTACAATTCCACTACTTGCAGTTCTAATGGTAAATGGATTTGGTAACTTTTAGTTAAATATAAAAATATATAAGAAGGGAGGATTTATGTCCTTACAAAATCAACTTGGAACGGAAAAGGACTTGAGTGCTTGTGATGTTGTTGGAGGAAAAACTGTTGCCAATATCAATGCCCTTCAAAATTAATTGCAGCAAGTTTGATTGATGTAAAGATTGGCGACAAACTAGACATTACACGAATATCTAAAGACCAATTATTAGTAAAAAATATCCGAACCGGCAGTACAGGCAAACTGGGCTATGGATATGATGATGGTGCTGGTGCTAGTTCAGGATATTTAGGTTAAAATTATTTTTTAAAAATAGACTCTTTCGGATTGAAAATGCATGTTCCAAATTTTTCTCTGCAATTATCTGATTTATTTTTATATCTATAATTATATCTATTTGAAGGTTACAATATACTGTATTAATATTGTTCAGAAAACATGTGTAATTTCAACAGTTCAAAACAATCAATTTTACAACTTACTTAGCTTGACTAAACAAAAATATTCTGGTCCAAAATGGTTATAAAAAAGAAGAAGATCATATTTATTTCAATATACATAGTGTTACTATTTATTTTATTTGAGGGTACTGCAAGGTTAGTGTTTTCTAACACTAATTTAGCGAGAAGGATTTGGGTGGACGAAAGTCTGTGTTGGCGACGATCTTGGGTGCAGAGACACAAAGATACAGGGAAACAAATTTATTATACATTTGACACCTATGATTCAACTAAAGGTTGGGTCTCAAAACCAAATCTTAGGGATATACCTGTGTTCGAGGGTAAAGTGTTAAATACAAACTCCAAAGGTTTCAGAGGAACAACAGAATATCAATACACTAAAGATCAGGATAAGATCCGCATTCTTGTGATAGGCGATTCATATACATTCGGCGAAGAGGTAAGCGATAATGAGACCTATCCTTTTTATCTTCAAGAATTGATCCCAAATTCTGAAGTAATGAATTTAGGAATGCATGGATACGGTCATGATCAAATGCTGATTTTCCTTAAAGAAGAAGGTCTTAAATATAAACCAGACATCGTCATATTAGGATTTATTCACCCCGATATGACCAGAAATATGGTGAATTTTAGAGATTATGCTAAGCCAAAATTTGAATTGAGTGACGAAGGACTGAAACTTACTGCAACACCTGTACCTCCTCTTGAACAAACATTAAGATGGGATTGGATTAGACCAAGAATTATTGACGTTGTCTCAATTTTCCGTCACAATTATAGAATGCGTACAGGATTATATGACAAAGAAAAAGATTATCTAACAACTGCGATTCTGACCGAGATTATCAATCAGGCAGATAACATAAATGCCGCTCCATTATTTGTGTACATTCCAATTATACCAGAAATTACAAGCAATGATTTTATGACACTCGGGGAAAAATACTTATCCGAAATGTGCAAAACAAGTGAGAAGGTAGATTATTTTTCTACTCGACCGTATTTCATAAATCAGTTAAAAAAAGGAGTGACTTTCAAAGAGAGTGGACATTGGGGACCTACAGGTAATTATGCAATTGCAGAAGCTATTAAACAATTTTTAATTGAAAATGAATATTTAACTTTGAAAGACATCAACAATCAAACGAGTGCTTTAAAACCTAAAAAAAAATAGCTTAATAGATATAACTAAATGTTTTTTCTAATTAGATTTCTTGTACAATAGAAAATTTTATGAATAGAAAACTGATCATGCCTTTTCTTTTAATGGCAACATTATTAGTAGGAATAATTGCTGGAATTGTTATTCACAAATTTGAAGTATTTCCATATAAAATAGTTAGAAGTGCCTTGCATTCTGTAATTCGCCCAGAGCCAGTTATTGTAAATGAAGCAACCAAAGAGCAAAGCCCATTTTATGACCTATGGTCTATAGGAATAAAAGAGGGATCCTCACCTTTTAAATTAGCGGAACCTGCAAATTTTTCAAATCCAGTAATTTCTGCAAAAGATATCACTGATGTAAATACAAGTTATGTAGCTGACCCGTTTATGACGATTGATAATGATATGTATTATATGTTTTTTGAAGTATTTAATTGGGATACTTATCAAGGCGATATTGGTTATGCTGAAAGTAAAGATGGCTACCAATGGAATTATAAAAAAATTATACTTGACGAAACATTCCATTTATCATATCCTTATATTTTCAAATGGCAAAATGAATATTACCTAATACCTGAAAGTCACGAAGACTTATCAGTACGGCTTTATAAAGCAGTCTCATTTCCTGATAAATGGGAGTATTTAGGAAATATATTGTCAGGATATCATTACATTGATCCATCCTTATTGCGATATAATGGAAAATGGTGGTTATTTGTAGCGTCTACACCAGATGATGGTGTAATGAATCTATATTATTCCAGTAATTTGAATGGAGAATGGAAAGCCCATCCAATGAATCCTATTGTAAAATTAAATAAGCAAATTAATAGGCCAGGGGGGAGAATATTTACCTATAATGATCATCCTTATAGACTAGCACAAGATGGTTTTATTGAGTATGGTCAGCAGGTTTTTGCCTTTGAAATTACTGAGCTTACAGAAAAAACTTATTCTGAAAAGATTGTCTCAGAAAAACCGATAGTAACTCGATCTGGAAAAGGATGGAATGCAGCAGGAATGCACCATGTGGATTTGCATAATATTGGAGGTAAGTGGCTTGGAGTAACAGACGGGAAAAAACATAGCGATATAAACAACAAAAGTCTAAAACAAGTTAGCATTCCTAAAGTTCATTAAGTATAGAATATTGTAACTACAATTTATTACATGGTTTCCAGGTAATAGGATAAATTGATTCACCGAAAATTCCAACTTTAGCTTTATAGAAATATTTTAGATCATTCTTTTTAAATGGTGCTTCAGCAGATTCACCATCGTGGGTATCGCCAAAATAATTCCCACCATATTCTTTAATTGACGCATTACTTCGTATAACTCGCACAGCGTGCACATCGGCTTTAATGGCGGCAACAATATCTGTGTCGGAATCTCCGTAATAAATATCTAAGCCAAGCTCACTCATTTTATGATGTTTGGTTGTATACCTAAAATCACCTATATCTTCCTTAGGAGAGAAAAATAAGTTACTGTCTACCTTAACATCAAAATTTAGGTTTTTGGAAAGGAATTCTGCCACACTTTCACCATTAATCCCGGGTCGGGCAGTTATAAAATATACCTCGTGACCATGAGCCCGGAAATATTTAATAAGCGTTACAACGGGGTCAATAAATAATGAATATTCCTCATCATGAGTATTGATCCATCCATAATCAACTCTTCCACTTTCCGTTCGCGGAGCGACGACAAAACCGCGCTCGGAGTATAGAGTTGTGTCGTCTATATCAAAACCAACTCGTAATTGTCCAATCTGACCAAATGAAAATGATACAAATAATATTGTTAATATAATTTTAATGTATGACCTAATAATCATTATTACCTCAAATATTTAGAACAAATTTATTGTTATAATTTGAAAGTTCTAATGAATCATTGAATCTTGGTAACTTTTACCATGAAAACGTCAGGGATATATATACATATTCCATTTTGCGCAGCAAAATGTATTTACTGCGATTTTTATTCCGTTGCAGGTCAAGATGGCAGGATTGATGATTTTGTTAATTCCTTAGTTATGGAAATCAATGATAGCGATGTTGATGTTACGAATTGGAAATTCGATACAATATTCATTGGTGGCGGTACTCCAAGTTTACTTAACGAAATACATCTAGAAAAGATAGTTGACACGTTAAGTAACAAATATGATCTAAGTAATATCATCGAATTCACAATGGAAGCAAATCCAGGTGAAGCACCATTTAAGAAATTAAGGGATTTCCGTTCACTTGGCATAAATCGATTATCGATGGGTGTTCAATCCTTTAAGTCAAATTTATTAAGTTTTTTATCACGGATTCATTCTGCAGGTGACACTATCAATACATTTAAATCAGCACGTAAGGCAGGATTTGAAAATATCAATTGTGATGTAATTTATAATATTCCAAATCAATCATTAACTGATTGGAAAGATGACCTACAACAATTAATTGAGCTAAGTCCTGAGCATATTTCAGCTTATTCACTGACGGTAGAACAAAATACTCCATTATTTGGATTAGTAAATAATAATACAGTAACAATGCCCGATGATGAAAAACATTTGGAGTTTAATTCAATCGCTTATGAATTATTGAATAAGAATGATTTCATCCAATATGAAATATCTAATTATTCCAAATTAGGTAAAGAATGCTTTCACAATCTGCATTATTGGGATAATGATACATATCTTGGATTTGGGCCATCTGCTCACAGTTTTGATGGAAATAAACGATGGAATAATTACAGTAGCATTGATAAATATATTTCTTTAATAAATAATAATGAATCACCCATCGAATTTTTTGATGAGCTAACTGAAATAGATAAAATTAACGAAATAATAGGATTTGGTTTAAGAATGGCAAAAGGTTTTGAAATTTCTCGGATTCCTTCAAAATTAAAAACTAAATTTCAAGAACAGTTAAAATTTTCTCAAATAAAGTATCCAGGAATGATTATTGAAGAAAATAATCGAATAAAATTAAGTCAAAAAGGAATGGCTTTTGCAGATGCTATTGCTGTAGAGCTTCTTTTTTCCTAATATCTAAAATGCTTCATTTTCTCAGCATTTTTTTCTATTTTAGTCAATGCTTGTATACCCACCTCCAGGTGCAAATTGGCATACTCGCTTGTAACTTCCTTGTCTGATTCAGTAGTTTTTATACCTTCGGGGATCATAGGCCTGTCCGATACTAATAACAATGCACCACGTGCTATTACGTTTGCAAGTCCGGTAATAAATATTGTTGCAGTTTCCATGTCTATACCCAATGCTCGAACCTTGCGTAAATATTTCTTAAATTCCTCATCCCATTCCCAAATGCGCCGATTTGTAGTATAGACTACTCCAGTACGATAATCGAGTTTTTGACTAACTAATATTTCTGAGACAAATTTATGCAACTTAAATGATGGCATGGCCGGTACTTCCGGTGGAAAATAATCGTCACTGGTTCCTTCGCCTCTGATGGCGGCGATTGGTAAAACAAAATGTCCAATCTCGGTAGTTTTTTTAAGTCCTCCGCATTTTCCAAGAAAGATTACACCCTTAGGTTTAACGCTCGATAGTAAATCCATAATTGTAGCGGCGTTGGCACTGCCATAACCAAAGTTGATGATACTAAGTCCATCACTATTTGTAGTTGAAGTCATTGGTCCACCGATACCTTTGATTTCGGCACCAAATTTTTCAGAAAACTTTTCTACATAATTCTGAAAATTAGTTAACAATATCCATTTACCTAATTCATCCGGCTCAGATCCGGTATAGCGCTTAAGCCAATTTTTCGCAATTTCACGTTTTGATTTCATATTAATGCTCCAGTTCTGAAGGTTTTTTAATAATGGCTCGAACAACCACAGCCTTACCGTCGTGTAAATTACCCTCATGTAAATATACTATGTCTTTTCTTAACATATCGAATTTATTGCCAGGAAATGAACTTTGGATATCTTCAATATTATATAATAATTCAATATTTTTTGGTCCGCCTGTTTTTAATGGTAATTGTTCCTTAGCAAACGCTTCCATCAAAAATACACCACCCGGTTTTAATGCATTATAGTATTTTTTATGTAAACTTTTAGTGTCTTTTAAATTAAAATGCGCAAAGATAGAAACAATTCCATCATACCTATTTTCCCCAAAATCATAATTAAGCACGTTGGCACAAATACTATTTACTATAACAGAATTCTCCTCAGCTAATTCTAAAGTTTTCTCAATTGCCTTTGATGAAAAATCTATAGAATCTACACTATATCCTTGTTTCGCTAGCCAAACACTATTTCTCCCTTCTCCATCTGCTACGCATAGGACATTTCCCATTGGAATTACATCAAGATTTTCTTTTAAGAACAAATTCGGTTCTTTACCATAAACATATTCATCGACTCCATAGCGTTCATCCCATTTATCAGGTCCGTATTTCATACGAATATTATTCTACCTCAATCGATACTGGACAATGATCTGAGCCCATTACATCATCATGAATATCTGCATCCACAACCTTTTCGGCAAATCCTTCATTAGTCCAAAAATAATCGATACGCCAACCAATATTTCTTTCTCGTGCTCCCATTCGATAAGTCCACCAAGAGTATCTATTGGGTTCAGTGTGAAACATTCTGAAAGTGTCAACATAACCATGTTCAATATATTTATCTAGCATTGCACGTTCTTCAGGCAAAAATCCAGAATTTTTTACATTATCTTTTGGACGTGCCAAATCAATTTCTTTGTGTGCTGTATTCCAATCACCTGCTACAACCACATTATTACCTGATTCAACTTGTTCATCCAAAATAGTTAATAATTTCTCATAAAATTCCATTTTATAATCAAGACGTTCTTGATTCTTTTGTCCATTAGGAAAATAAATATTATAAAGTAAAAAATTGTCATGTTCGGTAATTATAACTCTACCCTCTTTATCGAATTTTTCGATACCTAAACCTTTTTGTTCGAACAATGGTTTTTCTTTACAAAAGGTTGACACACTACTATAGCCACGTTTTTCAGCAGAATGCCAGATTGTATGGTATCCGTGACTTTCTAGTATTTCCTTCGATAATTGCTCTTCGTGCGCTTTGGTCTCCTGCAAACAGATCACATCGGCATTTGCCGCACTTAACCAATCTAAAAATCCTTTTTTTTCGGCAGCTCGGATTCCGTTTACATTCCATGAGAATAATTTCATAAAACTCCCTTTTTTCATAAATATATTAACAATAAATATACAAGATACTACTTAGAAAACGAAAATGTGATGTTATCTTCATATTTATGCTTTGTCAAATACAAAACAAGCAATAAATTCGCCGCGCTGTTTAGACTATTTTATGGCCCGTTCGTCTAGTGGTTAGGACTCCAGATTTTCATTCTGGCAACAGGGGTTCGATTCCCCTACGGGCTACAAAAAAAGCCATCATTATTGATGGCTTTTTTTTAATTTCAGAAATGAAAATGACAAATAGTACGACAAAAACAGATGTAATTATTTTAGGCGCCGGAATAAATGGTTGTGGTATTGCCCGAGAATTATCTTTAACTGGTAAAAAAGTTATTATAATTGAGAAGGCTACCATCGGCAGTGGAACATCATCCAAATCATCACGGTTAATACATGGCGGATTACGTTATTTGGAAACTCTGCAATTCAAATTAGTTCATGAAGCATTAATGGATCGACATGAATTGCTAAGAATATATCCTGATCTAGTTAAAATGAGATCTTTCTATATTCCGATCTATAAACCAAGCCCACGTCCAGCTTGGATGATTTGGTTCGGCTTAAAATTTTATGATTTGTTATCTGGAAAGGGTAAGCAACATCACTCTAGAATCGTATCAAAAATCCAATTCCCTACTCATGCCGCAAGTTTTAAATCGGATGGCTTAAAAGCTGTTTTCCATTATTATGATGCAAAAACAAATGATCTACAATTAACTCAACGTGTCGCTCAGGATGCTATCGAGAAAGGTGCAAATTTCTATGAAAATACAAATATTTCTTCCATCACAAACAATAAGGATATTTTTACCGTAAAAACAAATCAAGGTGATTTCAATGCACCTATTTTGATAAATGCTACTGGTCCATGGATCGATGAAGTAAATACAAAATTTAAGTTTCCGGCAAAATTTAGCATCAGGAAAATCAGTGGAATTCATATTATCGTGGACGGATTGCTAACCAACGATTTGATGTTTATGCAAACCAAGCAAAAACGCATTTTCTTTGTTATTCCAGAACCGAATAATAATCAAACATTGATTGGTACCACGGAACGCGAAGAAACAAGTTTAGTTGATAATATTGAAATCAACGAAGAAGATATTCTGTATTTAATAGAAAATATAAATAATTATCTAAAACCGGAGTTTCAAATATTGCGACAAAACATTAAAGATGCATTTATCGGAGTTAGACCTTTGGTTGCAGAAGCCGAGAATCCAACTAATTTATCGCGCGAATATGAATTAGATAAACATACATTTGGAAATGCTACTTTATTACATGTGTTTGGTGGAAAACTAACAACGTATCTATCATTAGCAAGGAAAGTTAATAAAACGATTTATAATTAAGAATGGGAAAGCCAGAAATATACATCTTATGCTTTCCCATTGAATCTTTTGAGGGATTATCTATCCTATTATTTTTCTTTAAAGAGTCCTGCAATCAATAAAGCACCACCTGCTAAAGACATATCTTTCAGCAAGCTTCCCATTGCCATTTGATTACCACCAAGTAAGGCAGGGAGATGGATTGTCAATACAAATACGCCCAATAGTATTGCAAGCAATACTGATGCTAAGTAATATTTGTTTTTTTGATATTATGCTAATGGTCGCAGCAACTAATGCCAATCCGGTAAGATATACCCAAAACACACCGCCCGGGACATATGTAGGAACCATTCCAGCCATGTTATTAGCCATCATTAAGTGCATTAATCCAAATATAGCAAATGGAATGGCAAATACTATTCGTCCAACATTTTTAAGATTATTCATTATTTTCTCCTTGTTATTATTAAAATAAATATTTTTTTACTTTAAAGTGATCAACTTATTAATTTTTTTATCAAATCTTTCCATATTTACCCTACCAGCAAACCACATCCTATCATTCACCCAAATCGAAGGCGTAATGGAAGAATGCTTCCGTTTAAAATTATTTTCTTCATCTAAGTCAATTGTGGTAAAGTTTATGTGGTCTTTGGCTTGCATATAAATTGATAGAATTCTTAATACTTCTTTGCATTCATTGCACGATTCACGCATTAAGAATAGCACATCAACTTTAATGTTTTCCTTTCCCATATCGCAAGGAAAGTACGATGAGCAACTTTATATCATTGTCGCTATAGCGACAATTAGTAACTATTGTATCCAGTCTCTACTAAGTACTTGGAAAAAGCGACGGGTATATTTTATTTCTTGATTGGTTACCAATTCATTTAAAATGGAATTTACGGTTTGTCTAGATGTGGCTGTTAAATCTGCAATCTCTTGATGTGTTAGGAATGGTCTTACCATCCATCCATCAACCATTTTTTTACCAAAAGTCTTAGCGTAGCGCTTTAAAAAAGCGACCACTCGTTCTTCGGCATCTTTAAAAACTAAATCTTCTATATGAGCTTCAATTTTTCTAATCCTTAAACCAATGAACTTGTTAATGCTAAGGTTCAATTTGGGATTGTTCGCCAACATTTCTTGGAACATAGTTCTGTTAATCGAGCAGATTACTGCGTCTTCAACGACTTCTGCAATATTTTCACGTTTTTCTTGACCTAAAATTGCACTCTCACCAAAAATCTCACCGGGACCAATTAGCTGAAGTGTCATCTTTTTGCCATCTTCAGACACTCGTGAAATTTTTACTTTACCTTCCTTTAATAAATATATATTATCACTACGTTCTTCCGGAAAATAGATTATTTCACGTTTCGACGATTTTTTCATTGTGCTTTTTTCACCCATCATTTCCATTGATGGCTCGTCCATTCCTTGTAATAAATTAAAATTTTGCAAATACCAAATCTTTGTCTTCTCAGCCATGATTATCCTCTAAATAATGATTAAATGTAGTAAAATAATTAATATATAATATCATAAATATTTATTAATTTTTATGTCTTATTAAACATTAAATACAACTCAAACTTTAATTGTTCTATCTAAATAATAATATCTAAAGGAAAATCAAAAATGAGACGAATTATATTCTTTTTACTGGCACTATCTGTCCTAATTAGTGCGCAAGAAAATGACTCAGACAGTAAACTAACTATACAACCCTATGGATTTTTTAAGTTAGACATGAGCTATGATAGCGATCGTATGTCAGTAGGTAATTTTGCACGTTGGGCAGATCCAAATTCCAGTGATGCAATCCCAACAACTAATATTACAGCAAATCAATCTCGATTCGGTGTTAATATTAATAAAGGAGCTATCTCTGGCAAGGTTGAAATAGATTTTTACGGTGTTGGCTCTGCTGAAAACAAAGGTGGACCACTTTTACGCAAAGCATACGCTGAGGCCAAATTAGAGAATTTTACGATTCGTGCCGGACAAGATTCAGACATTATTTCTCCTCTTGTACCTACTACAGTAAATTATCCAGTTGCATGGTGGGCAGGAAATATCGGATACCGTCGCCCAATGTTAAAAGTATTTGGAGATTTAAATAACATTAATTGGACTTTAGCACTTGCAAGAAATATCGGTGGTGATTTAAACAAAGACGGTATTGATGATGGATCAGCTGCCGTATTGCCCGAACTTCAAGGAAGAGTTGCTCTCAAAATTTTTGAAAATCATACCCTTGGTTTTTCAGGTCATTATGCACAGTTAGATACTTTAGGCGAAGAAGGCAAATACAAATCTTGGTCTGCAAATCTTGATCTAAATTTAAAAATCACTCCAAAGATAACGGTTAGTGGCGAAGCTTTTGTCGGTTCAAATATTGCAGGCATGTTAGGTGGAATTGCTAATGCCAGCACCTTTGATGGCGTTGATACTCAAGGAGGTTGGGCCAATTTAAAGGTAAAGCTAAGCGATAAACAGTCCCTATCTACTGGTATATCAATTGACGACCCCTGCGACTGTGATTTAACTGACGGAGCTAGAAGTAAGAATACAATGATCTTCGCAAATATTTATCATGATATTTTGCAAGGATTCTTAGTAGGTTTTGAAATATCATATTGGTCAACAGATTATAAAAGTATGGATACCGCAACTGCATTGCGAGGCCAGCTAGCATTTTTATACAATTTCTAGACACAAAGTGAGAATACAAAAAATCTATTATAAATAATTGCTTTTGATTCTAATATATTAAAACTATAATCGCTTTTAGATTAGGTACAATAAATCTAAAAGCGATTATTATTGATAATTACGTTTTTTCCTCCGTATTATATATAACTAAAGTTCACGAATTATAGTGTTTTACGCCCTATGGTTACGACGTTGGCGGTTTTCTATAATTAAAAAGGCATGTCATCTGTACTATGAAATGATGTGAGATACAACAAGTCATTCCAGTCAAATATATTTGTCCTCTCTCAAAGCAAACATTTTCTAAATACATATTTCACACAAAACTACTAAGGACAAAAATCTAGATTGGATAATGCGGTCTTTTTATATTGATTATTGTAATTAGTTATTTTACATTATCTGTAGTTAACACTTGACATTATCTTTAATATATGAATTAGAGAATAAAATTTGAATTAATAAAATTAGAAAATAATTGGTATTAAACTCAGCATAATTAATAACATCCCCGAATTAGCTAAGGAGGAACATCATGTCAAAACAACAGATTAAGCAGGCGTTCGCTGAAAACATCGCACAGAATTTTGATGCATACGGATTTTCCCGTCGTGATTTCATAAAATTCTGTACAGCAATCACTGCTACAATGGGATTACCTTTCAGTATGTCTAAATTGATTGCAAAGACCATTGAAGACCCAACTCGCCCACCAGTCATATGGTTGCATTTTCAAGAGTGCACTGGTTGTACGGAATCGTTACTGAGATCAACGCATCCAAAAGTTGAGAGTTTGGTATTAGATCTAATCTCATTAGATTATTCCGAAACTCTTTGCGCAGCTGCCGGTCACCAAGTGGAAAAATCACTACATGATTCAATGGAGAAAAATAAAGGTAAATATATCTTAGTCGTGGAAGGTTCAATACCTGTCAAAGACGATGGCATCTATTGCAAAATAGCAGGAAAAACTGCCTTGGAGTCTGTTAAAGAAGTTGGTGCAAATTGTGCTGCCGCAATTGCGATTGGCTCATGTGCCTCCTGGGGCGGTGTGCAATCCACATTTTCTAACCCCACAGGTGCAACACCCTTACATAAAATATTAACTGATAAACCGGTTGTAAATATTCCCGGTTGTCCTCCAAGTCCATATAACTTCTTGTCAACAGTATTATACTATTTGACATTAGGGAAACTTCCCGAATTAGATTCAAAAGGAAGACCAAAATTTGGATATGGAAGACTAATTCATGAACATTGTGAACGTCGACCGCATTTTGATGCAGGTCGATTTGCATTACAATTTGGTGATGAAGGACATCGTGAAGGATACTGTTTATATAAATTAGGTTGCAAAGGTCCTGAAACTTATGCAAACTGTCCATCAATTTTATTTGGTGATGTTGGATCAGGTGCATGGCCGGTTGGTACAGGACATCCCTGTTTCGGTTGTACGGAAGAGGGTGTTGGTTTCACCAAACATGTGCATGAACAAGCCGAAGTAAAAACCTTCACACCCGGTTCAATCTATCCTGATATCCATACTGCAAAAAAAGGTGGAATAACAGTAGCAGGTGCTGCAGTTACTGCTGGTGCATTAGCTGTTGGAGCAAAACTTGTGTCTGATGTTTCAAAGAAATTAGGCGAGAACGATTCCTCAGATTCTTCTAATAAAGCATAGGAGGACACTGGAATGAGTATCGATAGAAGAGATTTCTTTAAGGTGATTTCCGCCGGTGCTATTACAGCTGCAACCGCTGGTTCGGTATTCGCCCGCGAGAAGAAAAAATTGGCACCCGATGCCATTGGCATCCTTTATGATGCCACACTTTGTATTGGGTGTAAGTTATGTGAAGTAGGATGCAAGGAATATAATGATATGCCACCCGAGCAGACATCGCTAGTGGACGATCTTAATGTTCCATTGATTTGGGATAATGGTGATGACTTAACTGCCAAAACCATGAATAAGATCAAATTATTTCGCAATGGCAATGCCTCTAAAAAGGATAGTGCAACTGACGGTTATGCTTTTATTAAACGAGCTTGTATGCACTGTGTAGACCCTGACTGTGTATCTGCTTGTCCAGTAACGGCTTTGGACAAAGATCCTGTTACAGGAGTTGTCACATATGACGCAAAGGCATGCATTGGATGTAGATATTGTCAAGTAGCATGTCCATTCAATGTTCCAAAGTTTGAATGGGATGATCCGTTTCCAAAAATCGTAAAATGTCAAATGTGTGATCATGTACAGGAAAGTGGTGGAATGCCGGGATGCTGTTATTACTGTCCAACAGGTGCTTCCCTTTATGGAAAAGTGGAAGACTTAATGGCAGAAGCTCACAAACGCATTGAGTTAGCTGAAGGTTCCAGATATGATTATCAAGTTAAAAGTCTGGATGATGGTGAAACAGCTCAGCGTACTGTTCAGAAATATGTCAATTATGTGTACGGTGAAAAAGAAACAGGCGGTACACAGTATATGATACTATCTGCTGTTCCTTTCCATGATCTTGGATTACCTAATCTTCCTGATAAATCGGCTGCAGGGAAATCTGAAACTTTGCAACACACAATCTATAAAGGATTGATTGCCCCAGGGGCATTGTTAACAGGTTTACTGGTGGCAGCATTTCGTGGGAGTAAATCGCAACACGAAAGCGAAGAAGGGAGGTCATAATGAGTGAAAATAAAGCACTTGGTGGTAAAATACTTACCAAACCATTTATCATTTTGGCTATTCTAGCTGGGATTGCAGGAATACTATTAATAAAACGATTCATATTCGGATTAGGAGCAGTAACAAATCTATCCGATGGTTATCCTTGGGGAATGTGGATTGTATATGATGTATTAGTAGGCACAGCATTAGGATGCGGTGGTTATGTATTGGCAATTTTGGTGTATATCTTTAATAAAGGTAAATATCATCCACTAATAAGACCGGCGGTCTTAACAAGTGTATTTGGATACACCCTAGCCGGATTATCAATCTTTATCGATGTAGGTAGATACTGGCAATTGTACAATATATTCCTGCCGTGGCATGTCAATCTAAACTCAATCATGTTTGAAGTTGCCTTTTGTGTAGCTACATATGTATTGGTACTGTGGATTGAAATTTCTCCGGCTTTTTTAGAGAAATTCAATAAAACTAAAGCGCTTGGATTTATGAACAAGATATTGTTTATATTCATCGCAATTGGCGTGCTACTACCAACCATGCATCAATCTACACTTGGAACATTAATGGTAATAGCAGGAAATAAATTGTCAGGATTGTGGCAAACGGGATGGTTACCATTGCTATTTTTAATATCATCAATTATGATGGGTTATGCAATTGTGGTTTTTGAATCCCTCTACTCCTCGATCGGATTTAAACGACCATTTGAAACTCCGATTTTAGGAAAATTAGGAAAACTAATGGCATGGTTAGGACTAATATTCATTGCTGTCAGGTTTGGTGATTTAATCTGGCGTGGGCAATTAGGATTAATATTTACAGATGGATGGGCAAATAGTACTATGTTTATTATTGAAAATCTATTGTTCATCGTGCCAATGGTCATGTTATTTTCTGAGAAAAATCGCAAAAGTACAAAATCACTATTTTTGATTGCAGTAGCAATTTTACTTGCGGGAGCAGTCTATCGATTTGACGCGTTCTTAGTCGGATTCGATCCGGGACAAGGTTGGCATTATTGGCCATCAGCAAGTGAGCTACTAATAACAATCGGAATAGTTGCCATAGAAATAATGGCATACTTAGCATTCATAAAATGGCTGCCCATTTTACCAAACATTAAACATACAACATCATAAGAGGGAGTTTATCAATGGCTAAAAGAATTACAGTTGATCCCATAACAAGAATTGAAGGTCATTTACGCATTGATTGCGATATCGAAAATGGCAAAATTAAAAATGCCTGGTCATCAGGTCAAATGTTCCGAGGTATCGAGGAAATATTAGTTGGACGTGATCCGCGCGATGCCTGGATATTTACACAAAGATTCTGTGGTGTATGTACCACGGTGCATGCAATAGCGTCTGTACGAACGGTAGAGAACGCATTGAATCTTGAAGTACCGGTGAATGCACAGTACATACGGAACATGATTGTAGCAGCACATGGTATTCATGACCATATAGTACATTTCTATCATCTATCTGCTTTAGATTGGGTAGATGTAGTATCCGCTCTCTCAGCCGATCCGACTGCTGCTTCAAAATTGGCACAGAGCTTGTCACCTTGGCCCAATAACGGAGTCCAAGAATTCAAAGCTGTACAAGACAAATTAAAGAAATTTGTCTCATCTGGTCAGTTGGGCATCTTTGCAAATGGCTATTGGGGACACCCGGCAATGAAATTACCGCCCGAGGTAAATCTAATTGCGGCAGCCCACTATCTTGAAGCATTTGAATATCAACGCAAAGCTAATCAAATTGTTACAATCTTGGGTAGTAAAACACCGCATATTCAAAACTTAGCGGTTGGTGGTGTTTCAAATCCAATTAACCCAGATAATCAAGCTGCATTGAATATGGAAAGATTGTTCTATGTAAAAACATTGATGGATGAGTTACAAGACTTTTTACGCAATGTATATTTGGTTGATCTTGCAGCAGTTGGAGCCTTGTATGCCCATTGGTTGCCATATGGCAAAGGAGTAACAAATTATCTTAGCGTGCCAGAATTTCCAACGGATAGAAAAGGTACCAAGTTTATGACTCCGGGTGGATATATTAAAAATGGTGATATTGGATCATTTAAAGCTATCACATCTTTCCAAGATAAATACTTTATGAACGGTGTGAAGGAAAGCGCTAAACATGCTTGGTACGAAGGCGATAAAGCTCTACATCCATATAAAGGAGAGACAAAACCTTATTACACCGACTTTAAAGAAAATGAGAAATATTCGTGGGTAAAGGCACCTAGCTTCTATGATGAACCTGCTCAAGTTGGACCTTTATCTAATGTTTTAGCGATGTTCGCTGCCGGTCACAAACCAACACAAACTTACGCAACATTAGCTTTAGAAAAAATCAGCGCAATTGCCGGAACTAAGGTTGGTATTGATGCTTTACATTCAACGTTGGGTCGCCATGCAGCACGTTGCGTCCGCGCAAATGTGTTAATTGATGTTTTGAAAGAAAACTATAATCTCTTGGTTGGAAATATCGCAAAGGGCGATGTGGAAACATTCAATCCACCAACCTTCCCGAAAGGTGAACAAACAGGATTTGGTTTCCATGAAGCTCCTCGCGGTGTGTTGTCACATTGGATCGTAATAAAAGATGGTAAGATTAAGAATTACCAGGCTGTTGTACCTTCTACCTGGAATGCAGGTCCAAGAAACCAAGATGATAAATTGGGACCATATGAAGCTTCATTGATTGGCAATCCCGTCGCAGATGCGGAAAAACCATTGGAAGTACTGCGAACAATACATTCATTCGACCCATGTTTGGCATGCGCTATACACGTTCACGACAATAAAAGAAAAGATACTATCCGTGTCAAAACATTATCAAGATTCCCAGGATAACATTTCAGAAGTAACAATTCTCGGAATCGGTAACCTATTGATGGGGGATGAAGGTGTAGGTATTCACGCACTGAATACGCTGCAAGAATCTTATGCCTTCTCCCCCGCTATCAATTTTATTGACGGCGGTACAATCGGAATTGATCTAATCCCATATTTCGAAGAATGTAAAAAAATGATAATTATTGATGCTGTTGATTCTCAGGAAAAGGCCGGATATATTGTATCACTTGAAAATGAAGAAATTCATTATCGATTTAATACAAAATTATCATTACACCATGCCGGCTTATCCGATGTTTTAAGCATCATTAAATTACAAGAAATCCAAGCGCCGGATATGCTATTGATTGGAGTTCAACCTGAAAAAGTTGAAATGGGTCTTGAACTAAGCAAAACTGTAGGAGATAAAATGCCCCAAATCCTTAAAACAATTACAAATAAATTGAAGGAATGGGGAATTGAATGTAAGCCAATTCATACCTAATATTTAATTATCAATATAAGGACAATTTATGTCTTATAAAAAATTGTTGATAATAACACTTTGGTTAGTGGCTCTACACTCAATTGGAGTCGGAATTGGGATGATTCTTTTCCCACCTGAATGGATTTCGTATTTTAATATTTACCCCTCTGAGCATCGATTCTTCATAACGCAAGGCGGTGTATTTCATATTGTCATGGCAATTGCCTATGGCATGGCGGCTTACAATGTAATAGCTAATTCAGAATTAATTAAGTTTTCAATAATTGCAAAGTTCTCGGCGACCATATTTTTACTATCCTACTTTATTTTTGTAAATCAATTTGGGATTATATTTCTTTCGGCAATCGGTGATTTTTGCATGGGAATTGTGCTGTTAGTAGTATATAAAAAGTATAAAGCTGAATTAATTATATGAAACCAAATCTTCCCAAAATGGTTGTAACAGGAGCGTCAGGTTTTGTTGGTAGGCACTTATTAGAGTACTTTAAAGAGAAATACTTTATCTATGCATTAGCCCGCAAAACTCAGCAACAAGCACGCATACCAATTCATAAAAATATTAAGTGGATCTTGGTAGATATAGCAAATGAAGAACTATTTGCAATTGAAATGCAAAAAATCAATCAAAAAGGAAAGGTTGATTTTGTTATTCACTTAGCTGGCTATTATACTTTTGACAATACTCCACATCCTGAATACGAACGAACAAATGTAAAAGGAACGGAATTAGTTTTGAAATATTCAAAGCAGTTAATGCCTAAACGGTTCATCTTCTCTAGCTCCATCGCGGCATGCGATTTTCCAAAAGAAGGAGAAGTTATTGATGAACACACTCCTCTTGACGCTAACTTTCCGTATGCCGTTACAAAAAAGAAAGCTGAAGCACTTGTAAACAGTTATTCACAGTATTTTCCGTGTTCAATAATTAGATTTGCCGCTGTTTATAGCGATTGGTGTGAATATGGTCCATTATACATGTTTCTACAAACTTGGTTTTCAAAAGGTTGGAATAGTAAAATATTAGGAGGGAAAGGCGAATCAGCCGTACCCTATATTCACCAAAGATGTTTGAATCAACTTATTGAAAAAGTGCTGAACAATTCAGAATTACTACCACAATTAGATACCTATATTGCTAGTCCAAATGGTTCAACATCACATATAGATCTATATAATATTGGTACTAGGCTGTATTTTGGTTCAACCAAACGCACAATTAAAATGCCAATATTATTAGCACGGGTTGGAGTTAGAATGCGTTATTACCTTGGGAAGATTATTGGAAAAACGCCATTTGAAAGACCATGGATGACTGACTACATTGATCTGAAGCTCACTACAGATGCAACTTACACAATGAATACTTTAAATTGGCAGCCTAGTCCACGTCGACTTATTGAGAGAAGGCTATTATATTTGATTGAGCATATGCGGGCTCTTCCAATTGAATGGTTTACCAAGAATCAGATTGCCTTAAAAGTTAATTCAGTTGATAGGCCAAACTTGCGCATTTCAAATGTATTGACTGAATATCAAGCTGAAATAATAGATGAAATATTTGCAAAAATATTTTATCACAAGGACAAGGAACTTTATTTACACTATCAGCATATGAATTCTGATTATTTACTGTGGTACATTAGTGTAATATTCAACTTAATTATTACTTCAGTGAGAACCGGTAATCGATTATCCTTAGTAAACTATGCACATTCTTTAGCAGTGATGAGAAAGAAGGAAGGATTTTCCCCAACCGAAGTAAGTCAAGCCTTGGTTGACGCCGGAGAAATTATAATTAATAAATTAATTAGCTTACCTGAATTGGAAAAACATATTGGACTAATTCATGATACCATCGGACTTTCTGTTCAAATAATGGTTGATGAAATCCAAGATACTTTTGAGTCTGCTTCTTAAATAATTATACATAATTAGTTAAAGTATTTAATCGCGTTGTTCCAATTTTTCGTAGTCTTAAGTAATTTTAAGACTTAAATAATTAATCATAATGCATGAAATGACAATAGCAGTGAGTATCGTTGATATCGTTTGCAAAAAAGCAAATGAGGAACATGCAAAAATAATTAATAATGTTGTTTTAGAGATTGGTGAGTTATCCGGAATAATGATAGAGTCACTTGAATTTTGTTTTGAAGCAGCATGTAAAAATACAATTGCAGATGGCGCAAGTCTTGTAATCAATAAAATTCAAGGAAAAGCCTTTTGTAAAAAATGTAATATAAATTATAATCTGAAAACAGATTTTACTCCTTGTCCAACTTGTGATGATTTCAATATTGAAGTACTACAAGGCAAGGAACTTTCCATAAAATCATTCAATATTGATTGAGGAGTACTTATGTGTGATACCTGTGGTTGCAGTCAACCAAATGAAGCAGTAACTATTAGAAAGCCGGGTGAAAAAGGCCATTCCCATTCTCATCATCACGACGATCATGTTCATAATCATTCACATGAACATGATGATAACAGAACTATTGTAGTTGAAACAGATGTTCTTGCAAAAAATAATTTGATTGCTGAACGAAATCGAGGCTATTTTGAAGCGAAAAATATTTTTGTACTTAATTTAGTTAGCTCTCCTGGCTCTGGTAAAACCACAATTTTAGAGAAAACTATAGCTGCAATTCAAAATAAAGTTACTTGCGCTGTTATTGAAGGTGATCAACAAACGATGAACGATGCAGAACGCATCGACGCCACAGGCGCGGCAGTAGTGCAAGTAAATACAGGCACCGGCTGTCATTTAGATTCTGAAATGATTAACCAAGGTTCAAAAAAGTTAGATTTAGTAAACGATTCCATTCTGTTCATTGAGAACGTGGGTAATCTTGTCTGCCCTGCGCTATTTGATCTTGGCGAAGCACATAAAGTGGTAATTATTAGTGTTACTGAAGGCGATGACAAACCGCATAAATACCCAACGATGTTTAGTGTTTCTGACCTATGTATTATTAATAAAATTGATTTGCTTCCTTATGTTGATTTTGATGTTAAAAAATGTAAAGAATATGCCCGTCAAGTAAATCCTAAAATTGAATTCATTGAAATCTCTGCAACGAAAGGAGAAGGAATGAACAATTGGACTAACTGGTTACTTAGTAATGTCCAAAAACCCTGAATTTCTACTAGTTTCTTGAAAATGGTTCGAAAAAAAATAACTGTGCAGGGGATTGTACAAGGAGTTGGCTTCAGACCATTTATATATAATCTAGCTGTTTCAAACAAGCTAAACGGTTTTGTTTCAAACACATCTCAAGGTGTTGTTATTGAAGTTGAAGGAGCCAATAATAAAATTGATAACTTTATTGACAATATTAAACTGCAAGCTCCCCCACTATCCCTGATAACTGATATATCATCTAAAGAAATCAAAACATTAAAATCAGAGAATTTTATTATCAAAGACTCTAGCGATGATAAATCAGTAGCTACTCTCATTTCTCCCGATATTGCAGTTTGTCAAGATTGTCTTAAGGAATTATTTGACCGCAATGATAGACGTTATCATTATCCATTTATTAATTGCACTAACTGTGGTCCTCGTTACACCATTATTGACAATATTCCATATGATCGTCAATATACATCGATGAAAAATTTTAAGATGTGTCCTGATTGCCAAGCTGAATATGATGATCCGACTAATCGTCGATTCCACGCCCAACCAAACGCTTGTCCAGCTTGTGGACCACAAGTACAATTATTTGACTCAAAACAAAAACTACAAGACGTTGAAGATGCGATTACGGTTACTAAAGAAAACTTAAGGTAGGTAAAATTATCGCAATTAAAGGTTTAGGCGGATTTCATCTTGCAGTTGATGCTACAAATAACAAAATGGTACAAAAACTGCGAAAATTGAAAGGACGCGATGAAAAACCGTTCGCAATAATGGTACGTGACATAAAAACAGCTCATCAATTATTGCATGATATCAACTGATGAAGAACAATCGCTTCAGTCTCCAAGAGCTCCAATATTATTATTGAAAAAATTACCAAACTGTCAGTATTGCTGATTCTGTAGCACCCGGGAATGATTATCTAGGAATTATGTTGCCCTATACACCGCTTCATCAAGTGTTGTTTGAAGACCTCGATATTCCATTGATAATGACAAGTGCAAACTTTAGCGAAGAACCAATATGTATTGATAATGATGAAGTATTTGAGCGATTAAGTAACATAGCGGATTATTTTCTTATTCATGATCGTGATATTTATTTGCGAAGTGATGATTCAGTTACTGTTTATCTCGCAAATAAATTGCGATACACACGAAGAAGTCGCGGAATTGTACCGCAACCTGTATTTGTAAATTCGATCGGACATTCAGTACTTGCAGTTGGAGGCGAATTGAAAAATACGATTTGTCTTCTAAAAGACGATAAAGCATTTATCAGTCAACATATTGGTGATTTAGAAAATATCGAAGCTTATAATTTTTTTAAGATGACCATTGAACATCTTAAAAAAATATTTGATATAAAACCGGAATTGATTGTACACGATTTGCATCCGCAATATTTTTCAACCACAATGGGCAAAAGAACAACCTGATATAGAAACAATTGCTGTTCAACATCATCATGCTCATATTGCAGCCTGCATGGCTGAAAATCAACTATCTGAACCGGTAATTGGAATAATAATGGACGGAACCGGCTATGGTACTGATGGCTCCATTTGGGGAGGTGAAATACTAATCGGTGATTATAGTAATTTTGATAGATTCGCCCATTTCGAACAAATGCCCCTCCCTGGTGGTGATGCAGCAATTAAAGCGCCTTGGCGAACTGCAGTAAGTTATTTGTACAAAACATTTGGTAGCTCAATTCCAAATTTACCGTTCCTTGATAATCATGATATCAAACCAATAATCGAAATGGTGGAAAAGAATGTCAACAGTCCATTTACTTCAAGTTGTGGTAGACTATTTGATGCAGTCGCTGCTATAAGCGGAGGCAGGCAAACAATCCGTTATGAAGCGCAAGCCGCAATTGAATTAATGCAAGCATTTGAATCGATTAGATGTTAGACCATTCGAATTTGAAATAGAGCAAGTAAACGGCAAAAGAAATATTTTAATCCAACCGATTATTAGATCACTTGTTCGATCAATTCAAAATAATGAGTCATTTTCTAAAATCAGTAGTAGATTTCATAAAACTCTTGTGCAAATATTTTTAGAAATTGCTAATGAGGCAAGGAACGAAACCGGTATAATTGATATCGCTTTGAGCGGTGGAGTATTTCAAAATATGATATTATTTGAGCACACTATTTTAGCACTTGAAAAAGCAAATTTTAAGGTTTATACTCACAGTCAAGTTCCGACTAATGACGGAGGAATTTCACTTGGCCAAGCAATGATAGGAAGAAGTATTACAAAGTTAGGAGAATTTATGTGTTTAGGGATACCAGGAAAAGTAGAAGAAATTTTTGATGAAAACGGGTTAAAGATGGGAAACATTAATTATGGCGGAACGCTAAACAAGGCTTGTTTAGAATACGTACCCGAAATTCAAGTCGGGCAATACACAGTTGTGCATGCCGGATTTGGTATATCGATAATAGATGAAGAAGAAGCGATGAAATCATACGAAGCATGGGAAGAATTAGTTGGATACGCTGCCAAAGATGGAGTTGATTTATATGGTAATCCGTTGGAAGAGATTAAATCATCAAATAAATAAATGAAATACCTTGATGAATTCCGCGATCCAGTAATCGCAAAACAAATATTATCAGAAATTAAAAAAACTGTTACCCAACCATGGGTAATCATGGAAATATGTGGTGGGCAAACACATACAATAATTAAAAATGGCATTGACCAAATTCTTCCAAAAGAAATTGAGTTAGTGCACGGTCCGGGTTGCCCAGTTTGTGTTACTCCATTGGAAATTATTGATAAAGCCATGGTTATCGCATCGTTACCTAACGTAATCTTTACGAGTTTTGGAGATATGCTACGAGTTCCGGGTAGTAATAAAGATCTCTTTCAAATAAAATCCGAAGGTGGTGATATCCGCATTGTGTATTCACCTTTGGAATCGTTAAAAATTGCCCGTAATAATCCTGATAAGGAAGTGGTCTTCTTTGCAGTTGGATTTGAAACAACAGCACCCGGCAACGCCATGGCGATACACCAAGCTCAGCGTGAAGGATTGTCAAATTTTTCTGAGTTAGTTAGTCATGTTCTTGTTCCACCGGCAATGACTGCTCTCTTATCATCTCCTAATAATCGTGTACAGGCGTATTTGGCAGCCGGTCATGTTTGTGCTGTTATGGGATGGTCCGAGTATGAACCAATTGCCCAAAAATATAAAGTGCCAATTATTCCAACCGGTTTTGAATCGATTGATGTTTTAGAAGGAATTCTTTTAGCTGTCAAACAGTTAGAAAAGGGGGAACATGTAGTTGAAAATCAATATCTCCGCGCAGTACAGCGCTATGGTAATCGCCCCGCGCAAGACATAGTAAACAAAGTATTTAAGGTCGGTAATCGAAAGTGGCGAGGAATCGGTGAGATAGCGCAAAGCGGACTGATAATTCGTGATGAATATTCTGATTATGATGCAGAAATAAAATTTAATGTTGGTAATATTATCACTCAGGAATCTGATAATTGTATCGCCGGAATTGTTTTGCAAGGCCTGAAAAAACCTTTTGAATGTCCTGCTTTTGGAAAAGAATGTACACCAATGAATCCGTTGGGCGCTACAATGGTTTCCAGTGAAGGTGCTTGTGCGGCATATTATAGATATCAGAGAATAAAAAATGATTAATCAAAATTTCGAGAGATATTAGGGAATAGGAATGGAAAACCTTATTGGTGCGATTGATCAGGGTACAACTAGCACCAGATTTATTTTATTTGATCACGATAGCAACATTGTAGCGTCTCACCAAATCGAGCACAAGCAGATATTCCCCAAAGCTGGTTGGGTGGAACACGATCCGATAGAGATTTGGCAGAATACCAAAAAAGTCATTGCAGCAACTTTGCAAAAAGCTGATATGTCCAATAAACAAATATTAGCAATTGGTATTACAAATCAGCGAGAAACCACTGTAATTTGGGACAAGCATACCGGAAACCCATATCACAATGCCATTGTTTGGCAAGATACTCGTACAGATAAAATTTGCAGATCTTTAAAAAATAATGAAAAATTATTTAAGCAAAAAACCGGACTCCCTATCGCCACATATTTTTCAGGTCCTAAAATAAAATGGTTATTGGACAATGTCGATGGGACTTCGTACAGCAGCAAACGATGGGAATGCAATATTTGGAAATATGGATAGCTGGATAAACTGGAATCTTACAGGCGGAAAGCATATCACAGATGTATCGAATGCTAGTCGAACAATGTTGATGGATCTTAAGACACTTGATTGGGATTCGAATTATTAGGGATTCTTGATATACCGAGGATAATGCTGCCTGAAATTCGTTCATCATCAGAAATATATGGAAATACTAAATTCGGATTCGAAAATGAAATTCCAATTTCTGGGATTCTTGGAGACCAACAAGCCGCACTTTTCGGTCAAACCTGCTTCCATAAGGGTGAAGTAAAAAATACTTATGGCACGGGATGTTTTATATTGCTTAACACTGGAAATGAAATAGTTCATTCACAAAACGGCTTATTAACTACTGTTGCATACAAAATACAGCAGCAGGATCCGATTTATGCTCTAGAAGGTTCAGTTGCAATGGCCGGCTCGCTAATTCAATGGATCCGCGATAATTTTAGTTTGATAGCAGAATCACATGAAATTGATGATCTTGCTGGAATGGCAGATGATAATGGAGGTGTTTATTTTGTACCTGCCTTTTCTGGTCTTTTTGCACCACACTGGAATTCAGGAGCACGCGGAACAATTATTGGACTAACTCATTTTGCGAACAAATCGCATATAGCGCGTTCAGTTCTGGAAGCAACCGCATTCCAAACTCGTGATGTATTTGAGGCAATGCAGAAAGATTCCGGATTAAGAATAGATAAATTAAAAGTTGACGGCGGTATGACTGCGAGTAATTTACTAATGCAATTTCAAGCAGATATTCTAAATACTTCTGTTATTTTGCCAAATATTGCTGAAACTACAGCCCTTGGTGCAGCCTATGCAGCTGGACTTGCAGTTGGTTTCTGGAAAGACACAAAGGTATTACAGAATAATTGGAAAGGAAGGAAAGTCTGGAAATCAAAAATGAATGAAGAAAAAAGAACACAATTATGCAATCAATGGCAGAAAGCTGTAATGCGTTCACTTGATTGGGAGGAATAACAATGGATCTAACACAGCACCATCAACCGTTTTCACATAATACAAAAAGTGAAGTTGGCGTTCTGGTAATTCACGGAATTACATCAACAACTTCTTCTATGGAATATCTGGCAAAACAATTCGCTAATGCGGGCTACAATGTTGCATTACCCGGCCTATCCGGACACGGCACAAAATGGCAGGATATGAATTCCATAAAATATACAGACTGGGTGAATGATTTAGAACAGTCACTGGCAAAATTACAAAAAAGATGTTCTAAAATATTCCTTTGTGGTTTATCACTTGGTGGTGGACTCGCTCTTTATCTAGCGGGCAAACATCCTGAGATCAAAGGTACGATATTAATCAATCACGCCAGCAAATTTACAAATCCAATAATGTGGTTTATTCCCATCTTAAAAATATTCATTAAATCTGTACCGGCTGTTGCATCTGACATAAAAGATCCTGAATTCAAAGAAATTGCTTATGAGAGAACGCCCACCAATGGAATTAATGAAATGTTGAAAATGCTGAAAGAAGTAAAAATAATGCAGCCGAACATCTTGCAGCCATGTCTAATTTTTAAATCAAGAGAAGATCATGTTGTTCCTAAAATAAGTGCCAACTTTACAATGAAAGAACTGGGATCAAAAGATAAAGAATTGATTTGGTTGGAGAATTCCTATCATGTTGCGCCTTTGGATTATGATAAAGAATTAATCGCAAAGAAAAGTGTAGAGTTTATCAATAGATTAAGTACTGTAAAATAAAATGAACACTATTGATATAAATTCTCTTTCCTGCCCACTTCCAAAAATGGACTATGATACTATCCAATTGGCGCATGGTGCTGGTGGTAAATTGTCATCTGAACTAATAGAAAAAATGTTTATTCCACGTTTTGGAAATAAATTTTTAGATAAACTCGAAGATCAAGCAATATTGCAAATTCCCAGGAATCGAATTGCATTTACTACTGATTCATTTGTTGTCGATCCAATATTTTTCCCAGGTGGTAATATTGGCGATTTAGCCATTAATGGTACAATTAATGATGTTGCGATGAGTGGTGCAAAACCACTTTATTTGAGTGTAGGTTTTATACTCGAAGAAGGATTATCGTTGGAAATACTTACATAAAATTGTATTATCAATGGAGTTCGCTGCAAAACAAGCTGGTGTGCAAATTGTTACCGGGGATACAAAAGTAGTAAATAAAGGAAGCTGTGATAAAATATTTATTAATACTTCAGGAATTGGGACCGTTCCCGATGGATTAAATATTTCAGCTGGAAATATCCAACCGGGTGATAAAATAATTATTTCGGGAACTGTTGCAGATCATGGAATGGCGGTTATGACAACTCGTGAAGATTTATCCTTTAAATCACAAGTCATAAGTGATACAGCAGCCTTAAATGGATTAGTATATGAAATGCTAAAAATATCAAAAGATATTCGTGCAATGCGTGATCCAACGCGAGGGGGAGTTGCAACAACTCTAAATGAATTTGCTCGTCAATCAAATGTTGGAATTCAGCTTTATACAGACTCTGTTCCAGTCAAACCGGAAGTAAAAGGGGCATGTGAGATATTAGGAATCGACCCACTCTACGTTGCGAATGAAGGCAAATTAATTGCTGTAGTACCAACAGAAATTGCAAATGATATGCTTAATATTATGAAGAAGCAACCGTTCGGGAAAGATTCTCAAATAATTGGTGAAGCAACCGAAAAAAACAAGAGAATCGTTGTACAAAGTACCGGTTTAGGGGCAAACCGAATAATTGACATGCCAATTGGCGAACAATTACCAAGAATTTGTTAAGGAGAACAAATGGAACTACAAATATTAATTTGGACAGCAATATCAATCGGATTTATTCATACCATTATTGGGCCTGATCATTATTTACCCTTCATCATGATTGGTAAAGCTCGAGAATGGTCATTATCAAAAATTATACGGATTACTGTTCTTTGCGGCATTGGACATGTTCTAGGATCGGTTTTGTTAGGAGTCGTTGGTGTAATGCTAGGACTTTCAATTGGGTTAATTGAAAATGTAGAAACTATTAGAGGAGATATAGCAAGTTGGCTTCTTATTGGATTTGGAATAGCTTATGCAGCATGGGGTTTAAGAATTGGTTTGCGAGCAACCGAACATACGCATGGACATGACCATGATGGACACGACCATCAGCATACACATCATCATTTAGGAAGTCATGCGCATTTACATGGTAATCCAAAATCGGTTACACCATGGGCATTATTTATTATTTTTGTATTAGGTCCATGTGAACCGTTAATCCCAATTTTAATGTACCCTGCTGCTCAAGGTAGCTGGATGGACTTGACTTGGGTTACCCTCGCTTTCGGAGTCACAACAGTCGGTACAATGACATTAGTAGTTATTCTGATATCTAAAGGATTGATAAATATAAATCTTGGCTTTTTAGAGAAATACACACATGCAATTGCCGGATTAATTATAGCTTTTGCCGGACTATCAATTAAATTGCTTGGATTATAGGAAAATACTAAGGCAAGTCGAACACTGTAAGAAGTGCATCGTAGGCCCGATCAAAATCTTCATCTTTTAGCAGACAACATATTGAGGATATTGATGTAGATATTCCAAGGATATTTACGCCAACATCGCCAAGTGTAGAACACATTTCTCCACTAATAGCAGGTTTTTCGCGGAAATGAGGACCATAAACTGTAAGTGATGAAATATTAGTGATTTCCTCAACACTGTGTTTGTCATCCTCAATCATTTTTGAATTAATGATTTCAACTGCTTCCTTTGAGTTTTTTGGATCGATACATACCGTCATTGTTGCAAAACCGTTCGTATCCTCGCCTTGTGTAATAAAATGTAAATTGATATTTGCGCGCCCTAATTTCGTTAATATTTTGCCAGCAAATCCCGGTTTATTTGGCAAACCGACAATTTTTAACATTGTATATTTCTTTGCCTGTAGAATACCGCCAATTAATATTTTGGTCATTTTAACGGAAATCTCACTGTAAAAGTTGAACCTTTTCCCACTTTACTTTTCAGAGATATTTCGCCATTCTCTTGTTCAACCATTCTTTTTATAATACTCATTCCAAGACCTGTTCCAACAGCTTCGAATTTTTTTGCATTACTTGCACGATAAAAGTCTTCAAAAATATGTTTTTGTTCCTCATTTGGAATACCAATCCCAGTATCTGAAATAATCAAATACCAGTATGTATCATCTAAATCAGTTTTAATAGTGACCTTACCTCCTTCAGGAGTATAACGAACTGCATTTGATATTAAATTAGTAATTATTTTTTCAAAAACAAACTTATCTAATTGAAATCCTACGCGTTGTTTACAAACTGTTTCCACCAATTTAATATTCTTTTCAATCGCAATCGGTTTGTAATAATCAACCACTTCGGGTATATGTTCACACGGTACAACCATTTCTTTCACATGTGAAACACTATCCTCCTCATAGGATATTGAAACTAGATCCTTCAATATTTCAATCATCTGCACTGTTCGTTTGCGACCTCGCTCTAACATATCTCTGGCTTGCGGTTTAAGTTTTACATCCATAACATCTAAAACCACATTAATTGCACTTTGGACTGCAATTATCGGACTTTTTAATTCATGAGAAACGAACCTGAAAAATTGCATTTTCTCTTTCTCTGATTTCTCTAACTTTTCATTCTGAGTAAATATTAAGTCTTTTACTTTTTTATGCCGCATCATGAGAGTTAAACCAATGTACGTACTGGCAGAAACTGTGACATAGAAGATGGATAACGTAAGACCTAAATCAAAAGGATTATGGGACTCCATACTATATCCAACATGTCTAATTATCTGTAGATATTCTAAAGTTACTAAACATGTGAATAATACTACTGATGCCGCTGTGATTATTAATGCAGGAGATTTCCTTTCAAAAATCACAGAAGCAATAATTATATGGAATAAGTAGAAGAAGTGAAAATACGAATCAATACCACCGGTTAAATGAATTAGTAATGTAAGTAGTATATAATCTACTGAGATTTGGGCAAGGACAATTTTTTCTTCATTTTTAAGATATGTAGGTTTATAATACTTTAGAAAGAGAAATAAAATAAAATTAGCAATTGCCAGCACACCAGCTAAAATTGCCAAAGATATAAACTGATAATTGTCAAATTTGAATACAAACAGTAAAAACGCAAATATCATCAACGAAATTGATGATACCCACCGTATATTAACAAGCCATTGGTTTTTCCGTCTTAAGCGAATTGGGTGTGTAAAAAGAGTATCTAATACTGGAATTATCAGATTCCTTAGACAACAAGCAAATTCCTTTTAACTGTATCTAAAAGTACTTTTGGATTTACCGGTTTTTCGATGAATTCGTTAACTGGTAAAAAATCTTCATCGCGTTGCATGTCAAACTCAAATCCAGTTTGAGCACCAACTGCGGTGATCATTAGAATGGGAATATCTTTTATTTCTGCATCATTTCTTATTTGATAAGCGACATGAAATCCTTCATCAAGAGTACCCATCATCACATCTAATATCAGTAAATCCGGTTTCTCTTTTTTTACTATTTCCAATCCTTTTTGACCATCTTGAGCATCAATTACATCATAACCACCGGATTCAAGTGTAATCCGCATTGCTTCTACGAGATCGATATCGTCATCAATAATCATTATTTTTTTAGGCATAGTGTACTCCGCTAATAGCGTTATTTAATTGTGTTAAATTAATAATATTTGAAACAACTTCTGGAATTGAATTTTTAACAACATCACTTAAATTTTGAGAAATTCCAATGTTCTTTGGTTCTATTCCAATAATAGTAATTTTTTTAGGTAAAGAATCAACCGCTTGTGCGATATCAAATGTTTCTGCCAGACTTATTCCATGTACTGACAAATGATCCATCTTAATCTGTAATTTAACTTCTTCCCGACTAAATACTTTCACAGTTCCTGGCTTTTCTCCCATGTGAGCTGCGTCAACTATGATTACATGGTCAGCACCTAAAAAGTGGTCAATCAGTCCCAATGCATCTGTGGCCCCATCAACTAATTCTATTCTGCTCATTTCAGGCATTTGCGCTAACTCATGCAATACTGCATTTCCTATACCATCGTCGCCATATAAATCGTTACCGACAGCAATTACTTTAAGTTTTGAATCTTTTATCAAATGAATATCCAGAAAATATTCAAACTAGTCTTCATTAATAAATTCAACATTCAGCATATGTACCGAACAAGATATACAAGGATCGTAAGCTCTAACCAACATTTCTAGATGTTTTATTATATCCTCTTTCGGTTTACTAATAATTTCTGGAACTAACTTCTTCATATCGTCATCAATATTAGCAAGATTTTGCCCTGTGGGGATAATACAATTTGCTGTTAAAATATTACCGCGTCTATCGTATTCATATTCATGATATAATATTCCACGCGGTACTTCAGTCGAGCCTACTCCAGTCCCATATTTAGTAGGTGTTTGGTTCGGTTTTTCGTCCTTTAAACCATCAGCCAATAATTCATCAATAATCTTTATTGAATCCTCTAAGCAATGTGCACATTCAACTACTTGGGCTACATTATTCATATAGGGATTATACATTTTCGGTGTTAGCCCTAAGTTGTTCCGCCGCCGATTGCGATAATTCTGTCATTTGATTGTAATTATTATTCCAACGAGCTAACGCACCAACCATATAGCTTGTGCGATTATGTTTGGCATGTTTACTTGTGGAATGTTTAACAACAAATTCATTTGTCATTTCGCGATAATTACGAACATCGGTTGCGCCTGTGTCGGATGAATAAATATCTCCATCATAAAGTGCATATTCATCTTTATGTTTTAAGGATATGTATTCAGTTTCCCTTGTGAAGTTTGGAATACCACCGGCAATTGCTTTAATTGTTGCGACGGTTTCTAAAACATCCGGCAATCCTTCTTCAATTAATCTACGTTTAATTTCCTTCAGTTCGCCAACTGTTGGAATCCGTGTAAATCCGCCCGGGACAGGTGTAATAGGATGAACTGCGCGCCCCGAAATAATATCCCCGATATCATTAGCTAAGCGTTTCATGCGCAGGGCGCGAAGTATCACTTCTTTGTGAGTTGGTATTAACGGAAAAACACTCGGAGCACCAAGTAAATCGGGTGCAACAAGAAAATATACATGCAAGATATTTGATTGTAGTGTTGCTCCATGAACTAATAATTTTCTTAACAACAAAGTCTGTTTGGAAATTTCTAATCCGAGTGCATCTTCAGTCGCCTTAAGCGATGTCATCTGGTGACCAAGTGAACAAATACCGCAGATTCGTGACGTGATAATTGCAGCTTCATGAAAACTGCGTCCTTTTAGCATTGCTTCAAAGTAGCGCATTGCTTCAACAATTTCTAATTCGGCACGTTCTAATTTTCCATCACGCATATTCACAACAATATTGCCGTGACCTTCTACACGTGTTAGATGATGGACATTAATATCTAAATTTTTACTCATTTTTAACCTTTAATTATTTTGGCATGCTCTGACTATGGTCATAGCTATTGAACAATAAGATTCGTTTCTTTGCTTCATCAAGTGATATGCCATGTGCAGTCAATATTTCTAACATTGCATTCTTGTTTGGATTTGATATCAATCCCCGACAGCCAGTGCAAAATTGACCAAAACTTGGACATATTGCATCACATCCACTTTGTGTTATTGGCCCTAAACAAACCATACCTTTATCAAAAACACATTCATTTTCTTTTAACTTACATTCGACACAAACCGCAGTATCCAGGTTTGATTGGTGCTTGACCGGCCAATAAGGATTTCAACACTTTCAAAAATTCGGGTATGCTCATCGGACAACCATCTATTTTATAATCCACCTTTACAATAGCAGAAACCGGCATTGCAGGTAAAGTTGGAAATAGATATTTATCATCACCGTAAACAGCCTCGCGAACTTCTTCGATTGGTTGAAGGTTTTTCATTGCATTTATTCCGCCTTGTGTAGCACACGCGCCTAAAGCAATCAGCACTTTTGAGCGACGTCTAATATCATGAATTCGCTCAACACATGTTGGAGTTGATATTGAACCTTCGATAAATGCGATATCATATTCATCGGCTTTATCATCCATTGCTTCACGAAATTCTACAATATCGATATGTTGTAAAACATCTAAGAAGATCATCTTCTAAATTTAATTTATTTAACTGACATCCCTCGCAACTTGTAAAATCGAAGAATGCAACTTTTGGTTTTACTTTCGCACCAGTAGTCATCAGATTGCCTCCTGCAAATTCTTAAGTTCCGGATAATGGTACACAGGTCCATCTTGACAAACATAGGAATGATTTATTTGACAATGTCCGCATTTACCAACTCCACACTTCATTCGTCGCTCCAATGATAAATATATATTTTCATCCGGAATCCGTTTAGTTTTTAAGGACATTAAAACAAATTTATACATTATCGGAGGACCTACAACAGCAGTTATCGTATTTGATAAATCCAAATCTAAACCTGGAATTAAAGTAGTTATAACTCCCGTTTTCCCTTTCCAATCAGGTGTCCCTTGGTCAACGGTTACATGATATTCAATATCCTTACTTTTTTCCCATTGTTTCAATTCATCGGGGAAAAGGAGTTCCTTGGGATTTTTTGCACCATATAATATGATTAATCTGCCATAATCTTTGCGATTATCAATCACATAATTAATTAATGATCTCAATGGAACAATACCAATGCCACCGCCGACAATTAAAATATCTTTCCCTTTAAAACTTTCTACATCGAATCCCTTTCCAAAGGGTCCGCGGATACCAATTGTTGAGCCAACTTCCAATTTGTGTAATAGCTCTGTCAACATTCCAACTTCTCGAACACAAAGTTCAAAACTACCTTTTTTTGTCGGGGATGATGTGACTGAAATCGGTGCTTCTCCTGCTCCAAAAAGTGAAACCTGTACAAATTGTCCAGGTTTATGGCCTAATAAACGACCTCCGGGTAGTTTAATTTCAAACCATTTTTCTTTATCGGTAAAACGCTTAATTGCTGTTATTTCAGCAATTTCAGGATAATATAATTCCTGTGTTTTTATTTCAGATATTGCGATAGACATTATAACCTCTCCGCATTAAGACCCGCCATTGCGGGACGATTTAAATATTTTTGTTCATACATATCGCACAGTTCGTTAACAATATCAACTATACTAATACCTGCTGTACAATATGCCGTACAACGTCCACATCCTACACACCATGGTTCTCCGGTTATATCAGAAATATATTTAAATTTTCGATATATTCTATGCCTTTGACGTTCCGATAACTTTTCTCTAAAATTTTCACCACCAGCAACAGCTGCAAAACTATTCAACATACAACCATCCCAAGAGCGATCCCGTGTGCCAGTTTGTAATGACAGATCCACATTATCTTCAACGTCGAAGCAATAACAAGTTGGACATACTAAATTACAGGTTCCGCAACCGACACATTTTTTAGATACTTCTTCCCACACTGCTGCATTCCAGGATTGCTCAAATACTTCAGTTAAACGATTATAATTATACTTGAGTTTATTTTGAAATTGTGTGTGATTAGATTGGAACTATCCTTTGCTTTCCCAAATCCTTCGAATCCGTTGATAAGTTTTTCACCATTTTCAGTGATAGTTTTTACTGTATAACCATCAGTGTTTTGCTCGAGATACACATCGAATCCGTCTGTATCGTGCACTGGGATACCAACCGACTGGCTAAAGTGAAATTCATCTGGCGTATAAGAAACACCGAGAAATATTGAGTTTTTTCGATGCGATAAATAGTTTTCTTCAGGATTTCCTTGTGTAAAGTTGTAATCCAATTTTAACACAGCTTTCATATCATAGCTATGAACACCGAGAAATATTTTTTTCTCCTTTTCAATTGAACTTTTTGTAAAACTATTATCTTTTTTTGAAAAAGATAATAACTGTTCGCGTGGAGGTAAAAAGTATTTCTTAACCGAGTTCAGTGTTCTATTATAATCAAGTATGACTGTTTTTGGATCTTCAACCTTATTAAAACTAAATGATGCATCACCTTTTTTATGTGGTGCAAACACGGATCCCTTATCCATCAAATGAACTATAAAGGATTGAATCTGATTTGTATTAAGTTGATATTTTTTCATGATTTATTTTTAATAAATAGTTCTGTGTGAAGTGGTCTAATTTGTTTTTAATTAATAAACTATATTTTTAAATAAGACTCTGTTATCCTAAATTACAAATAACAATATTATGTTTTCAAGATTAATAGTTCAATTTTTATCACATATATTAAAATAATTGACAAATAACTTACGATATTAGTAACTTTAATACAATATTCGTATATAATATTAATATATGTAACTATCATTATCATGAGCACTGCTGACAATTTTAAACTGAAACCCGCAAAATATCAACTTATTGTAGAAACTGCTACAGACCTGTTTATGCGATTTGGTATAAAACGTGTTACGGTGGAAGAGATTTGTCGTACTGCGAGAATCAGCAAAATGACTTTTTATAAATATTTCAACAATAAAACAGACTTGGCAGAATACATTATTTTCTCAATTCTTGATACTGCGCAAATTGAATTCGATTCAATTTGGAAACAGTTATCTACATTTGACCACAAAATTAATCAATTCATAAAACTCAAAATGCATTACGCAAAAAAATTCAGCAAAGAATTCTTCATTGAGTTTATGAGCTTGTCACCAAAGATTCATGAAAAAATCATGGATTACTCAAAAAAGAGTCAAATTTCATTTATAAAAATGATTGAACAGGCGCAAAACAGTGGAAGCGTTAGAAGTGATGTAAGTATTAATTTTATCACATTCATGTTTAATCATACGTTGGAATTAGTCGAGAACAATGATTTGTATGCGATGTATAATAATCTTGAGGACTTAACTCATGATATGATAAACTTCTATTTTTATGGTATTATGGGGAAAACGAAGTGAAAAATACATTGAAATATTTAGTGCTTTTTACCTTTTTGACTGTTTTTGCATTCGCTGAATGGCAAGGACAATTTTCCACGGTTGGAGATATGCGAAAGATCGATGATGGATATGTTTCGCAAATCGGTTTGCGATATATTCCAACATGGTCTTTGGTTGTTCCATGGCCGTCCGCAATATTTGATACAGAAATTTCTTTTGATATTAATAGTTCCTATAAACGTCCACATAGCGGCGGCGAAACTACCGATTTCGACTTGAGTCCTTATAGGTTTTGGTTTAGACGTAGTACTGCTAATTTAGAAATACGTATGGGACTACAAAAAATAACCTTCGGACCAGCAAGACTATTCCGATCACTCATGTGGTTTGACAAACTCGATCCTCGCGATCCTCTGAAAATAACAGAAGGTGTATGGGCTATTCGTATCCGAAGAGATTTTCCAAATAATGCCAATGCTCTCAGCTTGGGGGCTCTTATGGAATAATGAACCCAAAGGCTGGGAATTAATACCTACTAAAAAAAATAATGTTGAATTTGGCGGTCGCTTTCAAATTCCTGTTTGGAAAGGAGAAATTGGATTTTCCGGTCATAATAGGATTATTGGTAAAAGCGATGTGCCATCATATTTAAATATCAATACAATTTCAAAATCTACACCAGAAGTTAGGGCAGCAATTGATGGTTTCTTTGATATTGGTATAGGTTTATGGTTTGAGTCATCCGTAGTCCGTGCAAACTATGGTGCTGATTTTCCTAATTGGCAGTCATTTTTAACAGTTGGCACTGATTACACTTTTGCTATTGGAAATGGTGTAACAGTTACAGGTGAACACTTTTTCTATAGCATAGATGATAAACCATTCTCAAATAGCAACGACATTCAGATGACCGGCTTAATGGCTATGTATCCGATTAGTTTATTTGATAGTTTATCGGGAATTGTTTTTTATAGTTGGGATGCTGAATTAGCATATTTCTTTCTCAGTTGGCAAAGGACTTATGACGACTGGACAATCAATTTAAACACTTTTTTCAGTTCCCAATCTGATGAATCATTTAGCTTTAATCAATCTTTATCTGATTTCAGTAGTAGAGGAATTCAGTTAATGTTAATTTTTAACCATTGAAATAAAAGGATAGCAGTATGAGCGCTCCATTAATTAAAATCATCGATCTTATAAAATCCTTTCCAATTGGCAAAGGTGAATTCACTGCTTTGAACAAAATAAATTTATCTTTTGATAAGGGTGAATTTGCCGGCCTCGTAGGTCCAAGTGGTTCAGGCAAAACAACGCTACTGAATATTATCGGTTCACTAGATATTCCAACAAAAGGAACTGCGACCGTGCTAGGCCAATCTGTCAGTACTCTATCAAAAAAAGCAGCTGCCGATTTACGCAATAATCATATTGGTTTCATATTCCAAACCTATAATTTATTACCCGTTTACACTGTTTATGAGAACGTTGAACTTCCTCTCTTACTACAAAATAAATCGGCAAGTGAACGGAAAGAAATGATAATGAAATCGTTGGAATGGGTTGGATTAACCGATAAAATTAAATCAAGACCGGCGCAGCTTTCTGGTGGAGAATGCCAACGTGTTTCTATCGCTAGAGCGATGGTTAAAGAACCGGAAATTGTACTTGCTGACGAACCTACGGCAAATCTTGATGCTAAAAATTCACATCATATTTTAGAGACAATGGAAAAGCTTAACTCAGAACTAAAAACAACTTTTATTTTCGCCACGCACGACGAAAAAGTAATTCAATATCTGCATCGTAAAATTAGCTTAGATGATGGGAAAGTTGTAGCAGATGAACAAATCACCAAATAAGCGAGGCGTATTATGTTAGCATTAAAATTAGCTTATAGAAACCTTATTGGTGGAAAGCTTAGAACAGTTCTAAATGTGTTAGTTCTGTCATTTGCCTATGTAGTCATAATTTGGCAAAAAGGATTAATAAATGGTTGGGCAGTGCAAGCTGAACGTGATACAATTAATTGGGAGATAGGTGGAGGACAATATTGGCATGAGAACTATGACCCATATGATCCTTTCACGATAGAAGACAGCCATGCACCAGTTTCTGAGCTAGCTCAATCGGCAATTAATAAAGGTAATTTAACACCAATATTAATATCTCAGGGTTCAATTTACCCTGATGGGCGTGTACAAAGTATATTAATTAAAGGAATAGACCCAAATCAGACTATAATTGAAATACCTGCATCACATCTTAATGTTGAAATTGATGAGATCCCTGCAATCATTGGTGCAAACATGGCTAAAAACAATAAATTAAGCGTTGGTGATTATGTTACTGTACGTTGGCGTGATGCTAATGGTACTTTCGATGCGGCTGAAGTAAAAATAGTAAATGTATTTAAAGTAGATGTACCTACGGTTGATAGTAGAATTTTGTGGATCCCGATTGGAAAGCATCGCGAAATGTTACAATTACCAAATGAAGCAACCATTTATGTAACTGCAAAAGATGCCGGCTCTATCGGATCAATTCAGGGATGGGAATTTAAAAATAATGATTTCCTATTGACCGATTTTAGAGACATGATAAAGATGAAGAACGTAGGAGGTTATGTATTATTTGTTTTTCTTTTATCATTAGCTTTGGTTGCGATTTTTGACACACAGGTATTATCTATCTTTAGACGTCAGAAAGAAATTGGAACGCACGTGGCTTTAGGTATGACCCAAGGTCAAGTTGTTAAATTATTCACAATTGAAGGAGCTATGCATGCTGTTTTAGCTGCAATAATTGGTGCAGTTTATGGGATACCCCTGTTAGCTTGGCAAGCTAAAGTAGGTTATTCAATGCCTTTAGATAGTACTGAAGAGTTTGGAATGGCCATAGCAGAAACAATTTATCCTGTTTATAGTATTGGATTAATAACTGCAACGATTTTGATAGTTTTCATTGTTACAACAATTGTCAGCTACCTCCCAACTAGAAGAATATCAAAATTGAAACCTACTGATGCAATTAGGGGGAAAATCCAATGATCAAATTTTTATCTAAAGGACTACTGCGTGATAAAAATCGCAGTCTATACCCAATAATTGTAGTTGCACTCGGTGTATGGTTAGTTGTTTTCTTTCAAGCATATATAACAGGATTCATGGAAGAATGGATCGATAGCTCAGCACGGTTTGAAACTGGTCATGTAAAAATCATGACACAGGCCTTTGCAGAGAATTTCGATCAAAATCCAAATGATCTAGCAATAATTGGAGTTGATGAGATTATAACAGAATTAGAGCAAGATTATCCTGAAATGGAGTGGGTTGAAAGAATTCATTATGGCGGATTATTTGATGTTCCAGATGAAAGCGGAGAAACGCGATCACAAAGTCCAGTATTTGGATATGGTATCGACTTGCTATCACCTGGGACAACAGAAATTGAGAGGATGAACATACAGAAAGCCATTGTTAGCGGCACTATTCCACAAAATCCAGGTGAAATTCTGATCAGCGATAATCTTGCCACCAAACTAAAAGTTAAAATTGGTGATAATGCTACTTTACTAAGCTCAACAATGTATGGTAGTATGGCAATGCATAACTTTATAGTGGTTGGTACAATGACATTTGGAATGCAAGCTATTGATCGCGGAGCAATGATAGCTGATATCAATGATATACAATTTGCACTAGATATGGATAATTCTGCTGGTGAGATATTAGGTTATTTACCAAACAACATATATAATATTGATAAGGCAGAATTAATTAAACAGAAGTTCAATGCAAATTATACTAATCCCGATGATGAATTTTCTCCAATTATGATGCAACTGAAAGACATTGGGATGTTAGGTGATTATCTTTATCTAACATCTAGTTTCTCCGCAATAATTGTAACTGTTTTTATTATCTTAATGTCCATTGTCCTATGGAATGTCGGACTGTTAGGTGGAATTCGTCGTTATGGAGAAGTGGGACTACGCCTGGCTATTGGTGAACATAAGGGACATATATATCGTTCGATGATATATGAATCAGTATTAATTGGAATTGTTGGATCTATTATCGGAACAGCTCTTGGATTGATATTTGCCTACTGGTTACAAGTTAAAGGTTTAAATGTTGGTGATATGATGAAAAATTCAACAATGCTTTTCCCCGGTATTATGTATGCTAAAATAACCCCACAGACCTACTATTTAGGATTTATTCCGGGTGTATTTTCAATGGTCTTTGGGACTATTCTTTCCGGAGTAGGAATTTACCGCAGACAGACCGCACAATTATTCAAGGAGCTAGAAGTATGAAGAAATTTTTATTTAGTTTACTGCTAATTTCTCAAATATTCGGACAATATCCGGACGCAGATTATGTGTTGCGTAGAATTGATCAAAATATGGTTTCTGACAATCAGGTTGTCGTTTCAACAATGGTAATTCATGGACGGCGGACCAGTCGTTCAATTACTGCAAAATCTTGGACAGAAGGTTCTGATAAATCATTCACAGAATATCTTGCACCAGCCAGAGAAAAGGGCACAAAAATGTTGAAAATAGATGACCAACTCTGGATGTACAGTCCACAGTCTGATCGTGTCATTCGCATCTCGGGACATATGCTAAGACAGTCTGTAATGGGTTCTGACCTTTCGTATGAAGATATGATGGAAGATCGAGCATTTGATGAAATATATTCTGCTAAAATTATAGGCACAGAATTAATTGACAAACAGGACTGTTGGATTTTGGAGCTATCTGCAAAAGTGGATGATCTTGCTTACCACTCTCAAAAATTGTGGGTGGACAAAGAATATATGGTTCCCCGGAAACAACAACTCTTTGCCAAAAGTGGAAAACTGCTAAAGGTAATTGAGCTTTCTGATCTATTCCAAGTTGATGGTAGGTGGTACCCAAAACGCATGCTATTCCAAGATGTGCTACTTAATGGCAAGGGAACTGAATTCCTTATCGAATCCATTGAATTCGATAAAAAAATCCCTGCTCACATATTCTCAAAGGCTTCACTAAGGAAATAATTTTAATGACACAAGAAAAAGAACATGCTTTGCCGAGACAATCGCTTGGCGAAGAAATTGCAAACAGCATTACCCATGGTATCGGCGCGGCGCTAGCGACGGCGGCACTCACAATTTTAGTGGTTTTTGCCGCTCTCAAAGGCGATGCCTGGCGAGTAGTTAGTTTTGCGATTTATGGCGCTTCCCTAGTTATAATGTACATCTCTTCGACTCTCTACCATGCATTTACACATAAAAAGGCAAAACGATATTTTAGAATTATGGATCATTCCTCAATTTTCTTGTTGATAGCAGGAACATACACGCCTATAACTCTTTTGCCACTGCGCGATACCGGCTGGGGTTGGACAATTTTTGGTTTAATTTGGGGAATGGCGATTCTTGGGATACTTTTTAAATTAATGTTTTATGGTAAACTCGAAAAACTCTCTGTTGTATTTTATGTTTTAATGGGTTGGTTAGCAATAATTGCCATTAAACCTATGCTTGCAAACCTACCAACCGGTTTACTTATTTGGATTGCAATTGGGGGGTTGAGCTATACTTTAGGGATAATTTTCTATGCTTGGACAAAATTACCTTACAGTCATTCAATTTGGCATTTATTTGTACTAGGCGGAAGTATATCTCATTTCTTTGGAATATTTTTGTATTTAGTGTAATCTACAAAACATTTGTCGGATCCCAAGTAGAACGATAGTTAATATTCAAATTATCCAATTCACTCATATCTTCTTTTGAAATATTGAAGTCGAATACATCAGCATTTTCTTTAATATGCATTTTTTGAGAAGACTTTGGAATACAGATAACACCTTTTTGTAAGCACCATCTAATTAAAATTTGAGAGGTAGATTTATTGTATCGATTCGCAATTTCAACCAATCGTGAGTCGTTCAATTTGTATCCTTTTGTCAGTGGACTATATGATTCGAGCCCAATGTTTTTAGATTCACAATAATTTTGTAAATCATGTAAATATAAAAATGGACTGAACTCAACTTGGTTAATAACAGGAGTAATTGCAGAATTATTTAATACCTCTGCAATGTGTCTTTCCATATAATTGCTAACGCCAATCGATATGCATAATCCATCTTTATATAATTTTTCAAGAGCCTTCCAACTTTTGACACGTAAGTTTTCCACCGGCCAATGAATCAAATATAAATCGACATAATCCAATTTTAATTTGTCCAAGCTCTTATGAAATGCACCTATAGCATTTTGATATCCATGGTCTGAATTCCACAATTTTGTGGTTATAAATATTTCTTCACGCGGAATTCCTGATCGGCTAACAGCTTCACCAACTTCCTTTTCATTATCATACATTGCGGCGGTATCAATATGCCGATATCCGATTTCTAAAGCATATAGTATGGAATCAATTGTTTGGTTTCCATTGTCATTTAAATAAGTGCCCAGCCCCAATAACGGTATTTTAACACCATTATTTAATTCCTTTATGGTTCCAATATCCAACTTATTCATCTTCCTTTTTTGTATAAATTACATTTCTATTCGCTAAATATTTTAAAATATATTTGAAGGCAACCTCGTTCTGTCCTAAGAATTCCGGTGGAATTATTCCTTTCCTATCATATTTGTTTTCTAATAATAGATTGGCAACTGCCGTACAGGTATAGCCAGTCGTGCGTGCCATGGAAGAAGTGTTTGTTTTGCTGTCATAAAAGTCTATCAGGTCATAGATTACTTTGTGCGCATCGCCATTATCAATTCCCTCAATTATAATTCGCATAATTGTCATATCCTTTTCGTCGGGCAGCATTTTCCATTGTGAGAAAAGTAGATTAGTAGTCAAATCGATTGGCTTAACTTTTTTATTATTAATATTAATTTCATCCGTTGAGAAAAATCCGCCGTCACGCAATGCGATTATCGGTTCTATTGTACCTTCATGCCGGATTGTCAATTCGATCATATTTGGAATATTAGTCGTATCAAGTAATGTTCTTAATCCGTCGGTATTCCATGCAATAAATTTTCCAACTTTATCAAATTCAATTGATTCATTTTTAGATAAAGCTTGATCGATTAATACTTTTCCATTTTTTCTATATCTGACAGGTCGTGTGTATTCCTCAATTACATCAATAGGTGAAAATACTGCTTTATAGCCCCATGGTTTTTCGGGCTTTTGCGGCAAACCGCCAACCATACACTTATAACTGTTTATTTCAAACTTGTCAATATAGTTGCCGAGTATAATATTCCCCATTCCGGGCGATACGCCACAATCTACGATTGCAGTTATCTGTTTCTCTTTTGCTAATTTGTCTAATTTCAATGGATCTTCAGGAAAAAATGATATATCTACAATATTTTTACCGGCTTCAATTACACTTTTTACCATGTTGAAACCCATAAATCCCGGTACTGCCCCAATTACTAAATCAGCACTCTTCACAACTTTTTTGATATTTGAATCAACTGATAAATCCGTTACCAAAGTTTTGACATTCGGTACATTATCTAATTCGGTCAAATTATTTTTGTCAATATCTGCAACTAAAATATTATAAGATTTGTACAAATCTAAAATAATTGCTTTTCCAACTAATCCAGCACCCAAGACAACAATATTTTTCATATTCAACGCCTCAATTAATACTATCACATTACAAATTCGAATGCTAATTTACGATTAGGCAATATCAATTCTTTATGTCAAAAATATATGATTATATAATTATCGGTTCCGGGTTCGGTGGTTCTGTATCCGCTCTCCGATTAGCAGAAAAAGGTTACTCGGTACTTGTCATAGAGCAAGGTAAACGTTACCAAACCGAAGATTTCCCAAAATCCAATTGGAATTTAAGAAAATATTTTTGGATGCCTAAATTTGCATTATATGGAATCCAAGCTATGACCCTCCTCAAAGATGTGTTCATTTTACATGGTACTGGTGTCGGAGGTGGAAGTCTTGTGTATGCAAACAACTTACTCATGCCTCCCGATAGGGTATTTGATGATCCGCGTTGGGGTAGCAAGGGGTGGAAAGAAAAATTAACTCCTTTTTACAAACTTGCTCAAACAATGCTTGGTGCAACTCCAAGTAAGGTCATCACAAAAGCTGATAAAATATTAAAAGAATGTGCTGCTGAAATTGGCAAGGAAGATACTTTCCACGTAAACGATGTCGGCATTTACTTTGGAGAAGAGGATGTCACAGTTCCCGATCCTTATTTTGATGGAAAAGGACCTGACAGAACCGGATGTACACTTTGTGGTGGATGTATGGTTGGGTGTCGTTATGGCGCAAAGAACACGCTTGATAAAAACTACCTCTATTTAGCCGAACAATTAGGAGTTACAATTATACCTGAAACACAAGTCGTAAATGTAAATCCAATATCTAATAACCATTATCAAATAACTACAAAAAAAGTGACCGGATTATTTGGCAAGAAAAATATATTTCAATCAAAAGGTGTGATATTTTCCGGTGGTGTAATGGGCACAGTCAAATTATTACATCAGTGCAGAGACAAAGGTTCGCTACCAAACATATCTAATAAACTTGGTGATGTTGTACGGACTAATAGCGAAACCCTTGTTGGAGTTAAAGCAAATGATGGGGAAGATTATTCTAAAGGAATTGCTATCACATCGGGTATTTACCCGGACAAGGATACACATATTGAAACGGTGCGTTATGCCAAAGGGCAAGATGCTATGTCTGGTTTGGCCACAATATTAACCGATGGTAAACCTGGAGTACCTCGACAGATATCATTTATCCTAGCAATATTTAGACATCCAATTCAATTCATTAAATCACTCTGGCCGTTCAAATGGGCGGAGAAAACAACAATCTTCTTAGTGATGCAGACGATCAGTAATTATATGCGGTTCGACTATAAAAGACGTTGGTGGTTACTTGGCAGAAAATCTATGAACTCTAATTGGCATACTAATGAAAAAGTACCTTCATATATTCCTGTAGCCAATGATTTCGCAAAGCGATTTGCCAAGCGTGTCAATGGAATGGCTTTTAGTGTACTGCCGGAAGTTTTATTTGATACATCCTCAACAGCTCATATACTTGGTGGGTGTATAATGTCAGATTCACCTGATAATGGAGTAATAAATTTTCAGGGACAGATTCATGGATATGAAAATTTGTATGTTATCGATGGCTCTATCGTACCTGCCAATTTAGGCGTAAATCCAAGCCTTACAATCACAGCTTTAGCAGAATATATTATGGAGCAATTCCCTACTAAAAATTAATATGTATCTTCAACATCCTGATCTATATTATTATAAAAACCCTCATACCATTTACGATGTTTTAGAATAAAACTTGCTGATCCCGCTGCGACCATAATTTGTTTATGCAAATCAAGCGCGGGGTCTATCCAAACTGTTTCATTATTGGTGTTGGAAACATCAACTAAACCAATGTATTTACCTCCATCTTTAAAAAGATATCCGACTAATACATTTTTTGAATCATTTTTTTTACCTTCAAAATCATAATATCCTTCAACAGTAATCTCTCCTGAGGAAGAACTCAACCCCCTATCTACTAATTTCCCAATGTCAAATTCATTGTAGACATTTTGATACATGCATTGAAAAGTCTCATCATCGAGACTTTTCATTGGGAATTCACAGTAACATTCATATTGCGTACCGCCAGCGGTACTCATAATAAATTCAAATGAATTAATGTCATAGGTGGAATTTCTTGCATCGGTTAATAATATTCGACTATCGCTATCCATGATATTATAAGCATGGAATCCACCAAAATCTAGCCTCCAACTATTTTCCGTTCCTACTACGGGCATAGCAGGGAAAGACTGCAAATCGTCTGGTACAATTATTTTTACCGGCTTAATACAGCCAATAAATATTAGTGAAATTATTAAAATGATTAATTTAGACAAGTTTTTCATAACGTTTTCCTTAATAACATTAGTTAATTTACATTAGATTAATATTTTATTAAATAGTTGTCAAATATTAAAATCTCTGGATGCCAAATCATCTTTTTGCTTGATATTTTATTTGTCCACCGACAATAGTATAAATTGGTTTTGTACTCAAAATATCCAATGGTTCAATTGTCAGTATATCTTTATCTATTATAGTAAAATCAGCGTATTTATCAACTTCAATCGATCCCAATATATTTTCTTGGAATGCGGCATATGCCGCCCAAATTGTGTATCCTTTGATTGCCTCTTCAATAGTCATTTTCTGTTTTGGTAACCATCCACCTTCCGGATATTCATTTTCATCTTGGCGAGTAATGGCATGATATATCCCAGTAAGCGGATTATTTGTCTCGACGGGAAAATCTGATCCACATGGAATTATTATTCCTTCATCTATAAAACTACGAAATGCATATGCACCTTTAACTCTTTCAGAACCTATTCGGTCTTCCGTCCAAGGCATATCTGAAACTGCATGCGAAGGTTGCATTGCAGGTATAACACCTATTTCAGCATAGCGTGAAACATCATCAGAATTCACTATTTGCGAATGTTCAATGCGAAAACGATGATCTGAATTTGGATGATCTTTAAGCGCATCTTCATATACATCCAACAATGTTCGGATTGCTTTATCGCCAATAGCGTGCGTGCAAACTTGAAAATCATTTTCCAGCGCTGCTTTACTTACCTCCAACATATGCGAATAATCGGTAACTATCAATCCGCTGTTCTTGGGATCATCACTGTATGGTTCCAACAATGCAGCACCGCGCGATCCCAAAGCACCATCTGCATATAATTTGATACTTTTTACTCTAAGATAATCGTTTCCGTAAGAATCAATTTTATACTTTTGTAAAAACCCTTTAAGATCGCTTACAACTGTATCCGCTAGCATCGCGTTAATGCGAATCGAAAGGTCGTTATTATCGATCAGATATTTATAGTCATCAATTCTAGATATTGGAATTCCTGCATCACCCACACCCGTCAAACCAAGTTCTGTACAACGATTGGCGGCATTAGCAATTATACTTCGAATTTTTTCACTCGAGTACCGGGGAACATGATCAGTAATTAATTTCTCTGCATTATCAATAAATATTCCGGAAGGGAATCCATTTGAATCTTTAATAATTTTTCCACCTGCAGGAGTGGTGGCAAATTTATTTACACCTGCAATTTCCATGGCTTTTTGATTAACTAAAAGTGCATGACCATCGACTCGTGACAGAATTACAGGATTATTTGGAGCAATTATACTCAAAGCCTGGTGATGTGGAAATTCCTTGTTATCCCAATCGTTTTGATCCCATCCTCGACCGCGAATCCATTCGCCTGATTCAACAGTCTTCACTTTCTCATCGACCAAATATAATATTTCCTGATAACTTTTTGTGCCAACCAGGTTAATATGCTCCAATGATTTTCCGTAACCAGTTAAATGTCCATGCGAATCAATCAATCCGGGTAGAACTAGCTCACCATTTAGTTCAATTACTTTTGTTTTACTTCCGATATATTTCTTTGCGTCTTCATTTGTGCCGACAAAAATAATTTTATCATTTTTAACGGCAACTGCATCGGCAATGGAAAAATCAGTGTCGACAGTAGCAACTTTTCCACCTATAATTACTAAATCAACTGGATTATGAGAATTACATGACATTAATAATCCTATTGTTACAATTGCTACTCCAATAATCCATTTTTGCATTTGTTTTCCATAATTTTATTTTTTCATTAATGATTCAATTTCTTTTATAGTTTTAGGTATTTGTTTACCTAAAACTACATGACCAGTTTTTGTGACTAATACATTATCCTCAATTCTCACTCCGCCAAAATCAATATATTCATTCACCTTATCATAATTAATAAATTTTTCAAATTTATTTTCATTTTGCCATTGCTTAATTAATTGCGGAATAAAGTAAATACCAGGTTCAACTGTAACAACAAAACCTATTTGTAATTCTTTCGCAAAACGTAAATAAGCAAGTCCAAATATTTTACTGCGTTTTAGATTATCATCATAACCGATGTAATCTTCTCCCAAATCTTCCATATCATGCACATCCAATCCCAGCAGATGTCCTAATCCATGTGGAAAAAATAGAGCGTGAGCACCAGCTTCAACCGCTTTATCAACATCACCTTTCATAATTCCGAGTTTTTTCAATCCTTCAGCAATTATTTTTGCAGCAATCAAATGTATATCAAGATATTTCACACCGGGTTTAATAGAATTAATCGCATCGAACTGCGATTGTAAAACAATCTCATATATTTCCCTCTGCTTTTTTGTGAACTTTCCATTCACCGGAAAAGTACGTGTAATATCACTTGAATAAAGTTCCGTGGGTGATTCTGCACCGGTATCATTGATTACCAAATCACCTTTTTGCATTTTATTACCATAATGATGATTATGTAAACGTTCACCTCTAATTGTAAAAATCGGCAAATATGCCCACCTACTACCTTTTGAAATGAGTATTTTTTCCATCTTTTTTACAATTTCAATTCATATTTGCCAGTTTTGGTCTTCTGCATTGCAGTATGTATGAATTTTATAAGATATTTTTAATGCTTTTTCAATCTCCGCATATTTCTTCTTTTGATTTTATTGACCGTTGATTTATGACTGCCTTTGTTAAATCTACAGAATGTCTTTCTTTCACATTGTCAACAGAAATATTTAACAAATCAGAAATTTTAACCATGCTATCATTCAAATGTTGTGGAAGATAATGAATTTGCTTTTTTTCTTTTTTATAATTGTAACAATATGCTCTTCAAATTTGAGATTTCTGCAGTTTTTGCTACTCCAACTATTTTAGCTTTATCAGCCAATTTTTGTTGTTCCCCTTCCCACACAATTTCTTCAGTAGTTAGGTCATGACCAAATAATATTTCTTCATCATTCTCAATATCAATTAAAGCTGCTAACCCGGGCTCGTTCAGTCCCCAATAATATAAAAAATTGCTATTCTGACGGAATTTGTGAACGGTATCACGGACTAAAATATGTGATTCATCGTTCCCTACGAACAGTAATATTCCATTACCTAGTTTTTCTGCTAGCTCTCTACGTCTTTTTAAATAAACTGTTGATTTGAACATTTATAACTCCTGTGTGGAACGTAAAATAATTTCATTTTGCAGATCTGTTCCTAGATCAACAAAATAATCACTGTACCCTGCTACTCTAACAATTAAATCTCTATACTTTTCAGGATTCTTTTGTGCTTTGCGTAACGTGTCGGCTGTTAAAACATTAAACTGAATATGATGTCCATCCATTTTAAAATACGAACGAACTAAATGTCCTAATTTTATTAAACTCGCGTCACTTTTTAAAACCTGTGGTGTAAATTTTTGATTAAGCAGTGTTCCACCCGTACGTAATTGATCGATTTTAGCAGCAGATTTCATTACAGCGGTTGGGCCATATCTATCTGCTCCCTGCACCGGTGAAATTCCTTCCGAAAGTGGTACGCCTGCTTTACGGCCATCGGGTAGCGCTCCAATTACACTGCCAAAATATACATGGCAAGTAGTAGGTAATAAATTCACTCGATATTCACCACCTTTAGTATTTGGTCTACCGTCGATTGCTGTCAAAATATATTTCAAACACTTTACGTACAATATCATCTGCGTCATCATCATCATTTCCATATTTGGGTACATCATTAATCAATTTTTCATGTAATTCGTCATAATCCATTAAAATTATTGTTAATTGCATTTAAATAATTTGCTCATTGATAATAATTTCTTATCATATACAATATATTGATTGCTGATAGCGAATCAGTAATACTTCCCATCCCGACACCTTGAATATAAGACGAATTATAACGAGCACCACCTGCGTTATAATCAATACCTTTGGTAATACAATCATCGATTAGTAAAGACATAAATGGTGAAGGTAAAATAGTCGCCCATAATTGTTCAATTATTCTATTCCCACGAATTTTAATATCAATAAAATGATTTAATTGTTTTTCAAATGCAATTAGTAATTCATCAAATGATTTAAATTTTATCGGATCACCAGTTTTTATTCCAATGATTTTTTTGGTTCGAGGATCAAAACCATTATTTAGAGTTATTTCTAAAACCTTTGGAATGTTAAAATAGCCGGTAAGAATATAACTTTCTTTACCAAATGCCCCGACTTCAACACACCCGCTTGCTCCACCATTACGTGCATCAATAATGGATTTACCCTGTCGTGTAAGTTCCTGAACGATTGCATCAGTATTAAAAATAGAAGGCTGACCAAATCCGGTTTTAACGATTTTTAAAGCACGTAACAAAAATTCATCCGGCGATTTTTCTTGCTGATCTGCACCATTGAGCTCGGCTGTAACAGACGCATTTCTTCAATGACATCTAAAATAATAAATGATAATTCATTTACCGCATCTTCACCAGATTCAGTCAAACCTCCCGTATTAATCAAACAAAAATCTGTATAAGTATTACTTTCTTGAGCAGTAACACCAACTTTAGGCGGCGCAGGTTGATTGTTAAATTTTATCCAAAATGCTTGTAATAATTCACGGACTTTAGCTTCTGTTAAGCTCCCATCATCAATACCTTTTTTATAAAATGGAAATAAATGTTGGTCCAAACGACCGGGATTAAATGAGTCCCAAGTATTTAATTCAGTGATTACCCCTAAGTGCACAAACCAATAATACTGCATTGCCTCATGCAAAGTTTCGGGAGTATTTTTAGGTACTTTTTTACATATCCTTGCAATTTCTAATAATTCTGATTTTCGTTTATTGTTATTTTCCTTGTCAGCTAGTATTTTGGCTGCATCCGAATATCGATTTGCAAAATTGATTAACGCATCAGCAGAAATTTCAATTGCCTTTAATTCTTCTCGTTTCGCTGTAACATTTGAATCATTCAATAAATCTAAATTGGTGATACTTTTTTGGATATCCTTTTTAAAATTGATGAACCCTTTTCGGAATATCTTATCATCCATAACCGTATGGCCAGGGGCACGTTGTTCCATAAATTCGGTAAATACACCGGCATCATAGGAATCTTGCCAATCTTTGCCAACTGTTCTAAAAAGTTTATCTCGAATTGAACGCCCGTTCCAATATGGTTGTATTTTATCTTGCTGAATTGCGAATGTTTTATTGTCAACTTTGAACGAGACTTTTTCTCTATTATTTAAAATCTCAAAATCTTGTATAGTGTGTGTACAAATTTCAGGATAAGTTGGTGTAGCCTTAGGTGATGGACCGCGTTCACCTACTATTAATTCTCCATCGCCTATATACAATTTTTTATTATCCAATATATACTTGAATGCCATCGCTCTTGCGACAGGAACAGATAAACCATCGGCTTGACCGCTTTTATAAAATTCCGTCAATAATTCCGCTCGCTCCAAAGAAATTGTTGGAATTGCATCTAAACTTTGCTGGCGTAATATTTTAATGCGGTTATTCATAACTAATCACCAATATTGGCATCTATTCCATTGAGTATAAATTTTTGTTTTATAGCAAACAATCTGTCACGTGATTGAACTTTCAACTTACCTAAATTATTTTTCAAACAAAACCTATCTAATTTATCCTGATTAAGTGGATTATAGGGAAGTAATGTTACAGATTGTTCCTTTTTTAATGAGGAAATAAATTGAATTAAATCTTCCAAGTTTTTCTCTGTATCTGTTACATCAGGTATGAGTGGCACCCGCAATTCAACTTCTTTTCCGCAATCTATTAAATTTGTTAAATTTTTATGGACTCTTTTATTTGACACACCTGTGTACTTATTGTGCAAAACATTATCTATTATCTTTAAATCGTAAAGGAACAGGTCAACAAATTCTATGATTTTTTCAAAGTTCTTCCAACTGGCCTCACCGCAGGTATCCACTGTAGTATGAATATTGGCTTTTTTACATTCCTTCAAAATTTCTAATAGAAAATTTATCTGTACAGTAGGTTCTCCACCTGAAATTGTAACACCTCCTCCCGATTCATTATAAAATATCTTATCTTTTTTGATAATCTTCATAATCTCATCGACAGATATTTCATAACCAATAGTTTCATTTTTGGATATCTTTTTCACACGGTCTTTTACCATGAAGTTCTCTACACCAAAATGTTTACTTTCAGGATTATGACACCACTGGCAGCCCATTGAACATCCTTTTAAAAATATTGTTGTTCGGATACCAGGACCATCGTGAATGGCATATTTTTTTATATCGAAAATGATACCTGTGTTGCTCATAACTGAAGGAAATTTCCTTAAAATATGTCGACTTTAACAAGCAATAATTAAAAAAATGCCTTAATAATAATAAACATCTTATTAATTATAACATTAAGGACTAATTACGAAGTATATACAAATTTAAACTGTCCTACCAAGACAGAATTCCAAAATATATTTGTATTCTACCAACTCGCAAACGCTTGAATTTCATCAAGAAGCCCTAGTTCGAAGGCTTTGTCAACAATAGCGTAGTCATATCTTCTATTAAAAAAAAGACTGCTATAATTTCGTTGAATATGAGTTCCATTAAATAAATAATATTCTATTTGCTTAATCCCTTCTTCATTTTCCACAACACTCAAAGCATAGTCAACATAACGGGTAGTTGCAAAGGTTGCGTCGTGTGTTAGGTTGTTAAATATATAATCAATATCATCTTTATTGCCACGAATAGCTTTTTCTATGAATTCCTTTAATTTCCCTATAAAGAAAGTCTTTATCATAATAATTAATAAAAATAATGGCCGAATATTATACTTGAATAATCTCTTAAATTTATCATAAACCTAACAAACTGAGCCTAATTTAATAATAACTGATGTAATATCGTCTTCCTGTGGTTGATTTTCAGAAAAGGAACGAACTTTCTCATAAATGGACTCGATTATTTGTTGTGCAGTTGCTTTTTGCTCACATTTAACAATATCAAGCATTCGATCAATTCCAAATTCCTCGCCATCAAGTGATTGTGCTTCCATTATACCATCGGTGAAAAATACTGCAATACTATCGGGAGTCAGTTTGATAGGTTTACTATTTTCAATAATAAAGTCTTTTTGGAAACCCAAAGGAAAACCCGTACTCTCCATTACATAATCGACCTCGCCGGAACTACTAAGCAAATATGCCGGTATATGCCCAGCACTCGCATACACTAGTGAATGGTCGTTAGGATCAAGTTTAGCCAATATTAGGGTAACGTATTGCTCCTCCTGGAGGTCTTCTAAAAGTTCTTTATTAATTAGGGCAAGTATATTTGCCGGGTCGTTATTCGTTTTGGTAAACGCGCGTAAAAAGGCACGCATTTCCGCCATGATCAGAGCCGCTCCAATACCATGACCAATCACATCACCAATCGCAATTGCGATGCAGCCGTCAGGCATCGTAATAAAATCGAAATAATCTCCCCCTGTTTTATCGGCTGGATAAGCTGCTCCAGCGATATCAAAGCCAGGCACAGAAACTGCTGAATTGTAATAAAATTGTTGTACTTCACGTGCTATATTCAACTGAAACTCTTGGTCCTGCTGCTTCCTCAATTCAGTGATATCCTTCAACACTGAAACAAAGCTGTATATATTTCCAGTATAATCTTTCAATGGTGAAATACTCTGGTCTGACCAGTAAAGATCACCATTCTTCTTTTTATTGATAACAGTACCGCGATAAGAATTACCAGTTAAAATTGTTTCCCATAGATTTTTGTGAAATGCTTTATCATGTTTGCCAGAATTAAGAATTTGTGGTGTTTTTCCTAAGACTTCATCACGTTTGTAACCTGAAGTAACTTCGAAGGCAGGGTTAACATACTCAATCACACCCTTTAAATTAGTAATAACAACGCTGTCTGCGGTTTGCTCAACACCACTTGCAAAGCGTTCTAATCTTTCTCGTTGCTTCCTAATTTTAGTGATATCCCGAAATATTATTATACCATATTTTATTGAACCATCTTCATCCTTTAAAGGACTTGCGGAGATACTAATCCAAATACCTTCAGTCCGTTTTGGGTTTCTAATGAAAATATGCTCATCGAGGACTTCCTCGCCCTTTATGGCTCTTGCTAAAGGTAGCTCATCGGAAGGGTAAGGTGTAACTCGATCAGTTTTATAACAACCATATACCGCTGTCCAATCGCCTTGTGCCACTTCTCTGGAGCCAATTCCTAATATTTCCTCAGCTGCAGGGTTGAAAAACAGAAAATCACCATTCACATTGGCTACGACTACCCCATCAGTAAGACTATTTAAAACTGCTTCTAGCGGTTCTTTCCCTTCAATAAATGTCATATAAACTGTCTCCGATTGAAATTATAATCTTAAATTTACATTATTTCTTTTTGATTATGCTAATGATATTAGCATATAATAACAACATTATTAATAGTTTAGAGGGTAATGCTATCCTGTTTTTGAGAGGGTTAATTTATAGAATTAAATGGAAACTTACACAACATTTTCAAAAAGGTTGGAACTACCTCAAACCAATATATAAACACCATTCCTTACAGTAAATTTTCAAACTCATCCCAAAATCATTGCATCGTTTATAGTTTTTGAATTATTAGCAATTATATTCCTTTATAAATGTATTAAGCCATTTTTCTTCGCCTTTTAGCATAAAAATCCTTCTTGTTGCAAGTTGTAGATTTGCTTTATGAGCATGATGTTTATTCAGATATTTTTCAAGTTCATAATATCCATTAATAGTTTCCTTAAGAGAGTTTTTATAATTCTTTAGACAGTCAATTGCATCCTTTTTATCAAGTAGGTTTAAATTCTTTAATGCTACATCAATTGGGCAAATAGTTGGATGCCATACCGATGCTAATTCAATTATTTTATCTTTAAAATGCTTTCTTCCTTGTTTTGTAATCGAATAGATTTTTTGAGAGACATTCTTTTCTGACAATTTAACTATGCTCTCAACTAATTTATTATTTTCCAGTTTATTCAGTAGTTTATAAATAGACGATTGGGAAATCTCCGTCCAATAATCCATACTACGATTCTCAATATCTAATTTGATTTCGTAGGCATGTTTTGGTTTTTCCGACAATAGCCCCAAAAGTGCCGCCTCTTTATTTGTTATTATATTCATATTATATTCCTATTATATTATATTGTAATATTACAATATATTAATAACAATATGCAAAATATTATTTCAGCGAGGTCGCTATTGATAAATGTGTTTTTATTAATGCAACTTTAGCACACTACCGCCGATAAACTCACGCAATAAAGAATCCCAAGGGATTATCTTTTCGTCATAAAAATCATCCACTTGTGATAGGAGTTTATGGATTCTCTCAGCGCGAATAAATGCATCGCGACGTTTGGGATCATCCTGCCACTCTTTAATATAATCAGGAAGTTTAGCATATGTGAATTTCTTAAGATATGGCAACTCAAATGGTATTGCTCCATTTACTACAAAGTCTGTATCGCCTTGGAATGGTATAATATGCTTCAATTCACTGCGTCTTACATAATGCCAATGCCCAATCGTCTGACGCATATCATATCCACGCGATGCGGAATCGCGTACCATGCGTCTTAATAATCGGATATCCGTCCATCGAATAAAACGGTCATCTTTATCTTTTAATTGTGAAATTGTTTCAATATATACTTTTACTTTATTCTCACTTGGCACACTTTGTGTCATCGGTTCATATAAACCATGTAGCGTATCAATGATTATTACCTGATTTGGCAAAATTGCTTTTTCCTGAACATTTATCTGACGCTTACCTATTGCAAAATCATAGTATGGCATTTTGATGGTCTTACCGTTAATTAGATCCTCAAGATGCTGATTTATAAGCGTAATATCCAAGGCTTCCGGCGTTTCAAAATCATAATCACCATATTCGTCTTTAGGATGATATTCCAAATCAAAGAAATAGTGGTCAAGATTCAAAGCAACTGTATCCAGACCTGCTTCATTTAGTTGGTGGGAAAGTTTGGCTGTCGTAGTAGTTTTGCCGGAAGATGAAGGACCTGCTACAATAATCAATTTCACTTGATCTTGCTCAAGCGATATTTCTTTGGCAATATTTTTGATATGGAGATTGTAATTTTGCTCAAATGATTTTACTAAACCAGGAATATTGCCATCACGAATTATCTTATTTAATTTTTCGATTGTCTCGCACTGATGTTCAAGATTCCACAATAGCGACTCATACATTGTACGGTACGGTATTCGGATATCTTCGGTTAAACGTCCTTTCTTTAGCTTCTCGCGCCGGCGGTATTCACGATAAATAATATACGCTTTGGCAGTTTTAGAGTGTCCATTATCAATTAGTACTTTTTCAACATTATCTTGTATTTCATTAACAAGAGGCATGTCGGGTACTTTAAAATTTTCGTTAATTATCACTGTGACTTCAAGGGCGAGTCTCGCACTCAATTCCTTTTGATGTCCACCGACTGATGCCGCAGCGCGATAAATTCCTTCTGCGACTTTCTCTTCATTATAAGGCACAATTCGCCCATCGCGTTTCACGACGTGCGTAATCGGGTTATTCTTCTTTTTATTCATTTTTATATTTTTATATAGTTATAATAATTGTTAAAATTTAATGATAAACTATAATTAATTAAGGGTTTAATATGAATTGGAGGCTCTAAACAAAAAACCTTTTGTATTATTATAATGATTTTCTGAAAAATACTTCGCCAATATTATCAGCATTAATTTCGGATATTAATCCACATTCTTTAAAACCCATATGCTTGTGCCATGACCGAGCATTTTTGGCATTTTCCATTGCTGAACTGATAAGTTGTTCAATATTATTTTTGATTAAATATTCCTCCAAGAAGATTAATAGTGCCTTTCCAACCCCTAATTGACGATATTTTTCATCAACCCAAATAAATGAAATAAAGGGTATATGATTCCATAAATAATCTAATATTAATAGACCTATAGATTGCCCATCGGACCTTGCCACCAGAACTTCATTATTCAATAATTTCTGATTCAATGTCTTTGGGGATAATTGAGTATTATCTATTAAGAATAAATTATCAGAAATTGTTGCAAAACTGACAATCATGTTTTCATTACAGATTAGAGAAGTATTATTTTAATGTGGAAATATATTTACGTAATTCCACAACCATTTCAGGTCCATGGGCAAAGGTATTAGTATCCATATCAAGGAAGATGCTATTGGGCAACATTTTATCCATTTGAATTAAATTTTGCGGTTCATGAAGCAGATCTTTAGTTGCACCAATTATTAACACCGGCAACTCGATATCCTTCAATATCCCCCAAACTTTGTATTGAGATAATGCCTTGGCCGCCGGTTTTAGTTTTTTTGGATCGGCAGCATCTAGAGCATTACAGTATTTTTCGTATTGGGCTCTATCAGTTTCAATATCTAATCGGAATTTGCGCAGGTACCATTTTATGAATGGTCTAAGGGCATTATAAAGTCCCGGCCAAACTATACTGATTAACATTTTTCCCCACCATGGAGTTCGATATTCTGCATTGGGTCCTAATAATGCAAAACACAAAGGTTGTGGATTTCAATTCCTTATAACTCTCTAATATTGATGTTCCACCTAAAGAGCTGCCAAATATTATATATTTATCTTTTTCAAGTTTATATATTTCTACAAGCTTTACAATATCTTTTGCAATTGCTTCTACCGAAAATTCAGTTTTGCCATTCACTTGCGATGAAATTTTTTCCCGAGTTTCTACATAAATTATATGAAAATCTTTGGTCATCTCTTTCAGAACTATTTTCCACCCTCGCATTAAAGAAATCCATCCCGCAATAAATAATACTGTTGGTTGTGTTGTACCTTTATTAGGATGAAATTCAACATACCCTTAATGAAACATTATCGGAAACCGATACCATTTTTTCAGTCCATTTTGTTCCGGGCGCACAATAATCAGAAAGATTATCAGAAGTTATATTTGAGGTTACCATTTCGTTTCCCATTTATATTACAATATTAATAGCTTGTTTAAGAATTGAATATTTTGCAGGAGGATACCCTGCTGATTCACCATCCATCTCTATATAAAAATTGCGATTTGTGTCAAAATTTAATGTCGTGCAGTTACGATGATGTGCAGGTTTTTTATCTAATGCAGTACCTGCATATAATGCAGGAATTAGTCCTAACAAGCTTAATTTTGAAGTTCTATCTACCATTGCTACTGTAAGATTACCATCATCTTGTTTTGTTTCAACATTATAATACATACCACCACCAAAAAAGGGTGTTTTAAAAACTGTAATATTGGTGATCTCGGTAAAATATACTTCTTCATCATTGAATTGCAATTCGCAAGATATGGGTTTAAACTGACTAATGGCTTTTATCCCCGCTATTATGGCTGCAGCGTCAACACTCCATCGCTTAATTTGTTTGGAAAGCCCACGGACATTATTGTATTTTTCATTTGCTAAACTAATTACACCAATACTGGAATTGTTAAAAAAATACTTTGTAATCGGGTTTCCATTTTTATCGTTACATTCAATTTTACCTACATCAACAGAGAATAATTCATTCGACAAGACTAATTCTATATGTGACTTTCCGTTAGGGTACTTTTTGGCAAAATCACAACTGCTACCAGCAGGAATAAGCACTAATTGCAATTGCTTGGGGTCAGTTCCATTTTTCATAACTCCTTGTAATATTTCATTTACAGTTCCATCTCCGCCAAAAACCCCGATACGACGATAACCCTGATCAATTACGTCCTTAACTATTTTTGTTGCATTTTTAGGTGTTGTAGTAAATTGATAATCAAAAGAAACATTGTGTGCAATTAGTTGGTCGTACAATTCTGCCCATCTTTTGTGTGCTAATCCTGCACCAGCAGCAGGATTACAGATAAAAAATATTTTTTTTGCTGTCGTATTTTCCGTTTTGTTCAAAACTTATATTACTCCAATATCTCCAACTGTTTTCTGATTTGCTCCACAGATTTGCCTTGTCCTGATATTTTTTCTTTTATTTTTTCCTGATTCTTCACAATTGATTGATTGTTATTTTTTGCTCCCTCTATCTTTTTTGATAATTTATGCATCGATTTAAGGTTGCTCTCATAATCCCCCACTAATATCTTCAGTTTTTTCTGAAGTTTAAGAAGATTAATATTCCCATCCTCAAATTCTTTTGATACAGAACCATCTTTTAATGAATCTTGACTACTGCTAATATTTTCAAGAATTGATCTTTGCTCTGTTATTTGCTCTCTATATTTTTCTTGCTTGGTTAAATTAGATTTATTTTCTTTTTCGAATTTGTTAACCTTTTTTTCAGATTTATCTATCAGCTTAATATTTTTATCATAATTTTTATTAAGTTTTTTTAATTCATTTTGTAGTTTGCTGAGTTTTTTACTACCCTCTTCAAATTCTTTTTGGGTTTTAGCTTTTTCTACAACAAATACAAAATTTTCTAAATAGTCTCGGACAACTGTATAATTCTCAACCTGATTTGATGATGACAGAAATTCCTCTTGAGAAATAACACATAAGCTTAAAATTATGTCCTTTTTTTTCTTGTCTAACTTCATGTACCAGTCAACAGGATTGCTTAGCCCAAATACAGCCATTTCTGTCGATATATACTCACTCTTTTTCTTCTTAGTGGTACCTTTTGATTTAACGTATTCCTTCCATTCGCCTTCTACCAATTTCTTTTCTGCTTCTAATATTTTTATTTGTAAGGCATTGTGTGTACCAATGCTAAACTTTTCCATGCTCTCTGTAACCTGAGACAGACCGAATGAAATAAACATAAAAATACTGATAAAATACTTAAGATATTTTTGCATAAGATTATCCTCCACATAAAATTTAAGATAAAAATATAATTATAAATAGTGCTACTTTTGAACAATTGACTATCAAATATCTATTCTTAAATTAGAATAGTACTAATATAACAATATGACATAATTGAATACTTTTTTAGGAGTAGCAATGATAAAGAGAATTTTATTTTTAATTCTATTTATAATAAATATTTTACCTGCTCAAGGACGAAGTTTACCTGCCTATATTTATGGTTCCACTGCAATATCATATGTGATGAGTGGCGATAGTATTGATGTAAAAAAGCTAAAGCAAGGAAAAAGATTCTCTGATGATTTGTATATTGCTTCAGGTAGCGATAAAACATTCATCCTAATTTGCGAAGAAATCCTACTTGTACTACTTCCAGAATCAAAAATATTGATTGACAGATCTGCTCAGTCTCTTCGGGTAATTGAAGGAAACGTTATTTTGCATAGCGAAGATGAGGATAGTGACTTCTGCTATAATGTTGTAATAGAAAATGGATCAATCGGTTATATTGGTAGTAAAAGTTTGAAATTAAATATTAATTATGACGAACATTTACTAAAAAATGGCATTTTTTATCCGCATACCGATTACATTTTAGTTGATGAGGACTTCATAAAAGAGTCTCATAGAGATGGCAAATATATATTATCACTCATTTATCAGTACGATTTACCGGCAATTCAGAAAGAATTTAATTTGCCAAGCGAACGATATAAAAATTTTAAGTTTTCAACTAAAGAAAAAACCGGTAATGCAAGCTATCAGTCAAACTCATATTATCCACGCCGGGTCTTACCTAAAGCTACAATTAAAAGAATTTGAATTTGTTTATAACCTTTGGATTGCTATTTCGCCTTCAGAAGGATTTTATAGTGAAAATTGGAATGAGTGGCAGGACATAATTAATAATATTCATTACCTACAATTTTTTCATCCAACCGATCCTTTCTTTTTTCGAATTGGTTTGATTGAAAAACTAGAATTTGGTCGTGGATATTTGGTTGACAATTACAATAATGCGGTAATATTACCTTTTGAAAACCTAAGTGGATTACAAATTAAGGCGGGCAATAGAAATTTAATGACCAATTTATTTTTGAATGATCTAACAAGACCTAGAATTGCAGGAATTTATATTCAATAAACGAATGTCCAAAAGGTTTAATGTTGATCTATCCTATGTTGGAGACTATGATCAATATTCAAATATCCTTGACTCAGTGATAAAGATTCGTATCCAGACAAGATCGATCCTGAGAATAATAAGAAAAATTTTCCAGATGAAATGGTAATTGTTGATGATGATACGACCTACACAAATGATTTAATCAGTTTAGATAATATAGACCAATCGCAGTTTCATGCTTTTGGAATTGGTCTAAAATATCAAATTGCAAATATCGCCGGCTCGGATGTATATATAACAGGCGATCTTGGTATTGCTAAGTACACCCGGTATTGGTATTTCATTTCCAAGTTTATACCTTGGAAATGAAATCTTTGATTTTGGTATTGGTGCTGATTTTCAGAGTCCAAGCTTCTCTCCTTCAATATTTGATCGGAGTTATGAATATAATAAAGCTAGGTTTATTAAAAACGATGATGGTGAATATGAACTAATCACCAGAGTAATGGCAATTGAAGATGAAGCTGAGGAGTGGTTTACAGGATGGAACACATATTTTAATTTAAGATTAGCAAAAAGATTAAGTTTAAAAACAAAATATCGCGAAATGCATCGCAATGAAGATTATAATAAACATATTACTATCTCGTTGACAAGTCGATATAGTTTTTCTAAATATTTAAAAAGTTATTCATTTTTTATCGATCAATAAGGGTTTTGATAAACTTTTCCAGGAACGCACAGATGGACAGATCTTCGGATTTAAAATATTGACGCGCCCACATGTAGCAATTGACGTTGAAGCACGATATAGACAACAATTTCAGGATAAAGATGGCGATGGTGTTATCCAAAAAGATGATGTTTCAACTAACTTCTCACTAAACATTGTTCTTGATTCAGAATATTGGTGGGATAAATACAAGAACAGAAAAAAGAATAAAAGCTAATATATCCTAAAATATACTTATTAATTATTTTGAGTTTTAATATCTACCAAACTGATTTAGTTTCAAAAAATCACAACTCATTTATAATTGTTAAAATAACGTATAAATGAATGGAGCTAGTGCTGAACCTTGAGCAAAAATTATTAATGCACCAAAAATTGCCAAAAAGAAAATTATTGGAATTAACCACCACTTTTTTCTGGTTTTTAAAAAATCCCATAATTCTTTGAGAATAGAAAGTTTACTCATTTATTAAACCCTTAAACCTTTAAAATTGTTTTTCCATTTCATTTAACGATTCAGATCTTTTATTCCAAAAAGACACTGTACTTTTCTTCCATGATAAATCTAAAAACTGCTTTCCAAATAACCTACCAATTACTCCGATAGGTGTTACTATCAAATAAAATAAAATAGTTAGAATCACTCTTGTCATAATCCAGCCTAAGATTACAGCTAAAGTCATCCAAATTTTGTATATCGGTTTCAACACTTTCGGAATAATTACTGCTAATAAAATCAAAGCTGCGCTTATTATTAATAGTATCTGGTAGTATGCTATCTCTTTCCATATCATAAAAATAGATATTACTATAAGAACACCACCTACTAGGAATCCAAATTTTTTGACTTCCTTTTTATCTGTATTTATATTTCTAATTTCTTCAATCATATTTATCACATTTTAAAATATTGTTTTAAAAACTCATCTGCAATAAGCATATTGCCTTCTTTATTTAAATGTAAATCATATGGAACAAAATATTTACTAATTATATCCAATTTTTGTACTTCACTAATGTTAACTTCGACAAAGAATGGGAATAAATTAATAAATCTAACATTATTATTTACACACCAATCCTGCCAAATTTGCACATGAATAGAATTTAAATCTTCATACCAAATTTGAGATGGCCAAGGATAAACCACTACTGCCATGCTAATATTGTTTTCTTCTGTCAATTTGATAAGTTTATCCATATAATTAATCATTCTTTGCTTTCCAACAAGACCGTATTCTTGATAATATTTATCATCTATAGTCCAGTTAGCTCTTCTGTCGGTCAACACCATATCCCAAGTATTCTTTATTTGTGTTTTCTCGACTGTATTTACATTTTCACCGTCGATTTCATTTAATTTATTTTCATTTTGTATTTCAAGAGAATCTTGGAATATAATGTCATGCAAGAAATTTACACCACCGGACAATACAATAAAGTTGTTTCTTAAAAACATTCGGATGTTTTCAATTCTTTCATTACTTATTAACCATGATACACCATAATCTCGCGGTTCTAATTTGTCATCAGATATAAAATCTGTCTGGAATATCACATTACCTTCATCGGATAAATCATAATAACTGGCTTCGTCATCAATATCTGCAATATCAATAAATACAACTAATTCATCAAATTTTAATTTAGTTTCTTCAATTAAAAATTTAATTTTTCTCCAATATATAATTGGTGAGTAGGAAACTCTGCCTGCATTCAAAACTTCAATATTTTTATCTTTAACAGCACTGTCGATTTGTCCAACAAAAGTATCTTGATAGTCTAACAATATGCCCTCAGTAAATGAATCTCCGATAAATATGACTCTTTTTTTGTCCGTATCGCGGGCAATTTTTCTATTTGATTTATCTTTAAATCCTAATGAATTTGTGTAAATTTCATAATTACCCAAACGACCCACTTCTGGGCTATATCCATTTTTTATAAAATCATGATGATAATTGGGATGTGAAATACCTAAGCCCACTCTTTCTTGGTTTTCCTTGATTTTAAAATATATTTTAGATAATGAAAAATCCAATATTAACAGCATAAAAATGATAATAATCGTTATTGTTATTTTGGGATTTCTTTCAAATATTGAGGGCATATGACTAATCTAGTTGAAATTCTTCTTGCCAGTTTGAATCGCTTTTTAATTTCTTCTGATCTTTTTTTTCTAACAAATAATTTCCAAGAACCAAATAATCCATCTCTGTACGCATAAAACAGCGATAGGCATCTTCGGGAGTACAAACTATCGGTTCACCACGCACGTTAAAAGATGTGTTTACAATAACTGCCATTCCATATTTTTCGTTAAATCTTGATATTAACTTGTGGTATCGAGGATTTGTAATTGCGCTCACCGATTGAATACGCGCTGAATAATCTACATGGGTAACTGCAGGGATATCTGATCTAACAATATTTAACTGATCTATTCCAAAAAACGCAGACTGTTCTTTAGACATCTCAATCTGCCTTTCCTTCTTAACATTTGCGACTAATAACATATATGGACTTTCAGTTTCAATGTCGAAATAATTCGATATTTCTTCCTCCAAAACAGATGGAGCAAATGGTCTAAAACTTTCACGGTATTTAATCTTCAAATTCATGATTTTTTGCATTTTTGAAGACCTTGCATCTCCGATTATGGAACGAGCACCTAAAGCTCTCGGACCAAATTCCATTTTACCATCAAACCAACCTATAACCTTTTCTTTATTAATTAAATCAGATACTTTATCAATTAATGAATTTTGATCAAACTTATTATATTTATAACCATTATTGTCCAAGAAATTACCTATGAAGGATTCGCTAAACTCTGGCCCTAAATAACAACCTTTCATGCTATCATTTTTATTTATTGTGCGCGGTTTGTTTAAATGAAGATGCCATACAGATAAAGCACTTCCAACGGCTCCACCCGCATCTCCTGCAGCAGGTTGAATCCAAATTTTCTCAAATAAACCCGTTTTTAATAGTTTACCATTTGCTACACAATTCAGAGCGACACCCCCAGCCAAACATAGATTCTTTTTCTTTGTTTCTTTAGATACTTGTCTTGCAATTTTTATCACTATCTCTTCTGTTACATCTTGCACTGACCTAGCCAGATCCATTTCTTTCTGTGTTAACACACCTTCAGGTTTTCTGGGCGGTCCTCCAAATAATTTATTAAATTTATTGCTCGTCATTTTCAAACCGACACTGTAATCAAAATATTTCATATTCATTTTGAATGAGCCGTCTTCTTTAACATCAATAAGATTATTATAAATTAAATCTTTATAGATTGGTTTGCCGTAAGGGGCCAATCCCATTATCTTATATTCTCCTGAATTAACACGAAATCCGGTGTAGTATGTAAATGCAGAATAAAGAAGCCCTAACGAATGTGGAAACTTAATATCAGCCTGAAGCTCAATATTGTTCCCATTTCCTATGCCGTAACTTGTTGTCGCCCATTCACCTACACCATCCATAGTGATAAATGCTGCATCTTCAAATGGAGATGGGAAAAATGCGGAGGCCGCGTGTGACAAGTGATGCTCAGGAAATAAGATTTTACCATCAAACTGTAACTCATCTTTAATATATTCTCGAATCCATAGTTTTTTCTTAATCCAAAGCGGCAAGGCTTTTATAAAGGAGCTAATCCCCTTTGGAGCATAGGCTAAATGTGTTTCCAAAATTCTTTCAAATTTTAAAAATGGCTTATCATAAAAAGCAATATATTCAATGTGTGCTATGTTAATACCTGCAAAATCTGTGCAATATTTTATTGCATTTATAGGAAAAGAATGATCATGTTTGATCCTTGTAAAGCGTTCCTCCTGGGCTGCCGCAATAATTTCACCATCTTTTAACAAACAGGCTGCGCTATCATGATAAAATGCTGATATTCCAAGTATATACATATTATTATTCATATTTATTATTTTTAAAATTCGGTATTATTAAAGTTAATATTATATTTTATTAAAGACTGAAAATTACAACTATATATCTCTCAGTTCAATCAAGCTAATTTAGATTTCTTAACGCGCTTTTGTCTTATTTTTTCTATTGGGTCGGCAACAAATTTAACTAAAAGATAAGAAGTAACTATTGTTAACATAACAACAATAGTTCCTTTGTGAGTACTTAAGTTAAAATTATCAATTATGGTCGAGGTGACATAAATGATTAACATATGTACAATATAAATTGGATATGATAAATCTCCAATTCGGTTATCTATTTTTGAAGATTTTGTTAGAATAAAAATACTTGGGATAGTTATTGCTGTAAGGACATAGAATATTACCGATTTTACATCTACGAAATATTCTATATTCGGTAAATATTTATAAAATATTAAAATAATAAAATAAATAAAAGTGATAAGCTTATGATTTAGTGCACTGATTGGATTATTTTGAAAGAAAATTATAAATATGATATGATATTGTTCCAAATAAGAATAGTGCTAATTCTGTCGGGAAAAACCTATACGTCCATGGATCATGATGCATTCCTAGTATGAAATATATATACCCTCTTAGTAAAAAACTGCCCGCGATTAACAATAATATGACTGGGAGTTTTTTTCGTACTAAGAATGGTGCAATCAGGTAGAATATCAATTCTAATCCAATAGTCCATGCTTGAGGTATCAATAAAAAATTATGTAACTCCGGACTTGTATTTGTAAAATTATTTGTAAAGAACATTAAACCACTATCAAGATTTACGCCAAGAAACATTACCATATCTTGTCCAAATAAGAAGATATTAGTAAAACCTAAGAAAGCAAGCGTTTTGATATTCATGAAATCATTAAATGCTACATAGGGCATCAATCTCATCCAACTGTTGAACGACAAGAAAGAAAGAAATGCTGCGATGATTGTCAATCCAACAACTACCCAATATATTGGATATAAGCGTAAAAATCTGTTAGAGATAAACAGGCTATAACTATCTTTGCCAATATATTTCTTATTTAATATCATTGTCATATAGAAGCCTGATATAATAAAAAACACCTTAACAGCAAATACACCACCCGGCAGATGAATAACTGACAATGCACTGGAATGCTCAATTACAACAAACAATGCTAGCATTACTCTCAAAACACCCATATTATATATGAACTCTCAAGTTTGTCTATTTGATTAAATTATAACTAATTAATGAATCTAGTAATGCATTTGTATATATTTCAGCACCTCCTGAATTAAAATGAACGCTATTGTAATACATACTATCTTTGAATACATGGTTTAGATTAGTATAGAAATCAATAAATGATATGTTATCATACTTTGCCGCCACACTTCGTAAATATTTGCTGTGATTCAACTCAATTGAATCTATATATGTTTCAGATGTGTATTGATACCATGACGGTGAAACTGGAGGTTGAATCAGAACCACGTTCATTTCAGAATTGGCAATTTTCTTAATTATTTTATCGAAAGTCCTTTTACAGGCTCCGTTATGATTTGAATTTAAATACCAGCCCACTTTCAGAGTATCTGCCTTAAGATTGATTTCATCAAATTCCCAGTTAGTAATATCCCCACTTATTCCTAAAAATCCTTTAGTCTTAATTCTACTATCAGAAGCATTAAGTGCATAGTTTAATCTATGGGTAAATATCTCTTCAAAGATAAAACGAAATCTTTCATGCATCATACTTGGGAAATCCCATCCAAAAAGTTTAATATTATCATATAATGACATATAAGTAAGGTATGCATGAGGAATTCCCCATTGTCCTACTACATTATCATTTAGTTCTATGCTACTAACAGTTATAATGGCCAATATATCTTTATTAATTAAATTATATTGATATAATGCATTATAATAGCTACCAATATCACCGGCCGATACGCCGATATTTATCGATGATATACCTAACCTATCTTCCATAATTTTTGGAATTATTTGCCTTTCAGATCGAGAATCTCCTCCAATTATAATCATTGGTTCATTAAAATCGGTGACAAACATATTGATTTTTGCTTTTATTTCATCTTTAAAAATATAGTGCGTTATCATGGGTATATTGATAATTACCAAAAATGGCACACGCAAATATTATCATTTTATAGAAGAATTTTTTCATGATTTATATTAAAATTGAAAATAGATAAATTCGCTCGGTTCTAAGTATCCAAATATGAGAATACTCAAAACCAACCCATAATATACTGCCCATCTCAACCAAATTGGTTTTGATTGCAACCAAATCCTCGCAGATCCTTTCGTTGTATCATATGATGAATTCCCAATACTAATATGGCAATAAATGCTATTAATATTTCAGATTTCGGTAATGCTAATACAAAATTCAGAACACCATGACCTTGCCCAATATTAATTATTCTAGATAAGACATCCCCGATGCCTGTAAATAAATGCGTTACAATAAATATTGCATCTGTAAGATTATTTGCCCTAAAGAAAATCCAACCAAATGATACTATATTAAAAATAAACAGGATTCTCAATATTTTTAGCAGGAATGGTACTCTATTCAATTTAAATAATCTTATTAATTCCGGACGCAGATTACGTGTCCAGTATGAAAACAAATAATATAATCCATGCAGTCCTCCCCAAATTACAAACGTCCAGCTTGCACCATGCCATAGACCACTAACTAAGAATACTATCATAATATTATAGTACCAACGCCAATTAGTAGATTTGTTGCCACCTAAAGATTTATATAAATAATCTCGGAACCAAGTCGATAAAGAAATGTGCCACCTTTGCCAAAACTCTCTAATTGATTTTGCAAAATATGGGCGTCGAAAATTTTCCATCAATCTAATACCAAAGACTTGTGCGGCACCAATGGCGATATCGGAGTAGCCGGAAAAATCACAATAGATTTGGAAAGCAAACAGATATGTTCCAATTAAGAGTGGCAACCCGGCTGCATCATTTGGATTGCTATATACTTGATTTACAATTACTGCAATGCGATCAGCTATTACGACTTTTTTAAAAAATCCCCATAACATTAGTTTCAAACCATTGGTTACTCGGTCATAATCAAAATTATATTTTTTTGCTAGTTGTGGTATTAATCGGGTCGACCTTTCTATAGGTCCCGCAACTAGTTGAGGGAAGAATGCCACATAAAGAGCAAATATTCCCAAGTGTTTCTCAGGATCTCGTTTACCACGATACACATCAATGGTATAACTCAATGTTTGAAATGTATAAAAAGATATTCCGACTGGCAGTAAAACATTAAACATTGGCACATTATAAAATAAATTATAATGATTAAATACCGTACGAATTGATTCGTTGAAAAAATTGAAATATTTGAATCCAAATAGTAATCCCAGATTTACAACTAAACTAAGAATCAAATACAGTTTTTTCTTGTCTTTTGATGATTGCCGGGACATTTGTAAAGCTGCAACATAGTCCACAACTGTAGATCCTAAAATGAGCAGTAAATATTCCGCCTTCCAGCACATATAAAAGTAATAACTTGAACCAAGCAGAAGAATCCATCTGAAACGATGAGGTAATAAGAAGTAGAGAAATACAACCGTTGGGAAAAATAATAAAAATTGTGAGGAATTAAAAAGCAATGATTTCTCTTATATTAGTCAAATTTATAATCAGTATAATACAATAGCATGCGGCAATTAGGTTTATTAATATTTTAGTGTCATTTTATTATGACAGTTTTATAATAATGCATATCAATATTATTTATCTCGAGAAAATAAACAATCGTCTTCAATACAAACAAGTGAATCATATAGTGAGTTTACAATTTAGCTAGCAATTATTCGCGAGAGTCACCCTTATTGCCCCTTTTTCTTCCTTTTGATTTTATCTTAGTCTTTTTTTGCTTTTTAGATGTCCTATTTCTACTTTTATCTAATCGTTCTTTTTTGATGTTCAAACGTTTACCAGACACAACCACTTTTTGCAACAAGTTAAGCATATCTTTGGGGAGGCCTTCGGGTAGATCAACGGTACTGTAATCTTCAAATATTTCGATCCGCCCAATATATTTACTATCAATCTGCGCCTCGTTTGCAATTGCACCGACAATATTACTAGGTTTTACGCCATGTGAGTGTCCAACTGCAATTTTATAAGTTTCGAACCCCGTCTCTGGTTGAGACGGTTGCTTGCGCTGTTTTCCCTTTCGATCGCTTCTTACAGTTCTATGGCGTTCGTACGAATCTCTTTTCTCATGTGTAGGCTCACTTGTATGTATTTCCCTTTTATGTTTTAATAGCAGTGGACTGTCACCTTGGAGAAGCTTTGCCAGGGCAGCAGCGATTTCGAGAGATGGCACATTTGATTCCATCCGGTACTGGTCAATAATTTGTGCGTACTGCTCCAAATCATCCGTACCTAAGGTTTGGGTAATACTGTCTTTAAAACGTTCAATACGTTTGTCATTGATATCTGCTGTTGTAGGTAATGTCATTAATTCAATTTTTTGCCTTGTGGCTTTTTCAATTGCATAAAGTAATCGTTTTTCACGAGGAGCTACGAACATTATAGCTTCGCCCTTCTTCCCCATTCGGCCTGTACGACCGATACGATGAACGTAGCCTTCTGTATCATATGGGATATCATAATTGATTACATGGCTGATGCGGTCAACATCTAGTCCCCTCGCAGCAACATCAGTAGCAACTAGAATGCTTATTTTCCCAGCTTTTAGATGTTGGATTGTTAGTTCACGTTGACGCTGATTAATGTCACCATTGAGCGGTGCAGAGGAATAACCACGTGCTTCCAGTTTTTCGGAAAGTTCTACTGTACTTATTTTTGTTCGAACAAAGATAAGAATGGCATCAAAAGTTTCTGCCTCAAGTATCCTAGTTAATGCGTCCAGTTTATGATGACCACTCACCATCCAATAACGTTGATTAGTGGTCTCTACAGTAGATGTCCTTGTCTTGATGGTGACTTCTCGTGGGTCATACAGATATTTCTGGGCGATTCTACGTATAGCTGTCGGCATCGTTGCAGAAAATAGAGCAATTTGCCGATCTTTTGGCGTTTGTTCCAAAATCCATTCCACATCGTCGATAAAACCCATGCGCAGCATTTCATCGGCCTCATCCAAAACTAAGGTAGAAATTGATTCAAGATTTAACGTACCACGGCGCATATGATCCATTACTCTTCCTGGTGTTCCAACAACAACCTGAACTCCTCGTTTCAACTGCTGAAGCTGTCCTGTATAACTTTGTCCACCATATATCGGTAGAATATGGAAATTCCTAAGGTGTGCAGCATAACTCTGGAATGCTTCGGAAACTTGAATTGCTAACTCACGTGTAGGTGTAATAACCAATGCTTGAGGATACTTTCTTTTTAAATCAATTTTTGATAGGATTGGCAATGCAAAAGCAGCGGTTTTCCCTGTCCCTGTTTGAGCTTGACCAATCAGGTCGAATCCTTCTAATAGAATTGGCATTGTCTCACTTTGGATCGGAGATGGTGATTCGTAACCAAGCTCCCTAACAGCTTTTAGAACCGACTCGGCTAAGCCAAAATCATCAAAATTTTTATTTGTCGTTTGTTCATTAATCATAGATTTTATCCTTTAGTCAAATTGACTATTTAAGGACTAATTAAAATATTTGTATAAAATTGGCCTTCATTTCAAACTATTATAGAATGCTCTCCTGCATGTTTCCTTGTAATTCATGGCCAGTTTGGTCATGTCAGAAGTTTTTATATTAAATATTTTAAAAACAAAGGTTTTCGGTATCATTTATAGGTGAAAAGTACCTAACTCCCTCCTACAAATACAAGGGAATCAAAGAAGCACAAAAAGACAAGTTTTATGAATTAATTGATAAAATAAATGGCTTAGAGTTAAGCTTTCTTAACATTTTGGCATTAGTCATGCTTGCATTATGAAAATATTAAATAATTTGTAAAAGTAATTTGTCTATCATAAGATATCAAAAAATAATCAACAAATATCATCCTGATAACGTATAATACCTTGGAGCGGAATTGCTCTCATTAGCACAAGAAAAGTTTAAGGATATCAACACAGCGTATAAGAATATAAAGAGAGAACGCGTGGTGTTAGAAAAAGTAGAATGCTTATTTTTTATAATGGGAATAATATTGCAATTAATTATTTATATTGCTTATCTTAAACAGGATAATGTGGTAGTAAAATTTTCTAAAATACTTATACCTAATTGGAGTAAAAAATGCATAACAAATTTCTTGCAACAATGATAGCTGCTGTACTGTTATTTTCAGTAGGATGTAAAACAGACCCAGTAACGGCACCTACTGTTGATCCGGGGACGCCCGCGCCATCATTTAATATAGCCTCAGTTACTGCAAATTGCACAGGAACTAATGATTGTATTCAATTTTGGGCAACACCTAATGCGGATGTGCTTCTTGTTAAAGTTGAAATTAAATACCCTGTCACGGGTGGTACAACTTATAATTTTGGAAGTCAGACAATAGTCAGAGACCAAAGCGTCGCCTTACAGGCTGCAGGTATTGCTTATACCAGAATTAGTGGAACCTGGACTTTTACATTTACCGGGCAATACGCAGCTGGTCAATATTCAGGTGAAGGTTTTGTAGCCACTGCCTCTGTTACTGTTGGCGCAAAGCTTTAAAATTAATTTAACAATATATTCGAGTATAATGTTTGATCGATTGGGCAGTTGTTCCGCAGCTTTTTGTGGTTGCGGAATTTCTTTAGCAGTAATCAGACGTAAAACTGATATGAGGGAATATGTATTTGTCATTATCTTAATGACAACAAAATAGCGAAGGAATATCATCATGAGATTAAACAGATTCATCACCGTATCAATTGTTGTAATTATTTGTTTTTTAGCATTTCAATGTAAAAAAACAACTGAGTCAACGATACTCGATTTACCTGATATTAGCATAGTAGATGTTAGTCAAGATTCAAATTGGGATTATTGGGTAGTGGGTCCGGATGATAATTTTTATTTAACAGAAAATAATTCTATCCCCCAATCTGTTTTATATCGTTCTACAACTACCAATAAAGACATTTCCATAATTTTTAATGATGTAGGACTGACAGATAAAGTTGTGATTGATAATTCTATATTTTTGTTTGATAATTTCGACGGTACTAAAGTTGATATTGGTGTAGTATCTCCAACCGGTGGTATTGAGATCAGCCGAAGTGTAGAGACTAATTTTAATTGGGATACTTACAAAACTGGTTTAAATGCAATAACAACCCCGAATGAAATTGTTAATTGGGTTGGCAAGGGAATCGGTGCTATTCCACAAGGTCTCAAGATGGCAACTTCGGCATCCACGACTAATTTATTTACACCATCTGCGAGTTTTGTCCCAGGTGTAAATATTTTAAACCTAGCTGCCGATGATGCAACAACGGATAAGTTGACAGTTATTAACGATATTACTAGTTTTGTTGGTCAATATGATATGACCAAACTTCCCATCTCTTGTAGTTCATCAGATTATGTAACTTGTGCAACAGGTGCCGCGACCAATGCTTCTAATGCATTGACAAGTGCCCAAACAGCTATACAAAACAGAGATGATGATGTAAAAGTTGTAAAAGGAGCTTTGCTTGCTGGCTCAGGAGATGTTCAAATAACCCTGACATGGAAAACAGATGTTGATCTGGATTTATGGGTTTTTGATCCGTCCGGATTTAAAATTTACTGGAATGATGAAACCTCTCCAAGTGGTGGAGAATTAGATGTTGATGATATGAATGGATATGGACCAGAAAATGTTTTTTGGCCACTAGGTGGAGCTCCTAGTGGGCAATACACTGTAGCTGTTGATTATTATGATAGTACAGGACCAAATACACAATTTACGGTTTTAGTGCAAGCCTTTGGATTCGTCAAACAATATGAAGGGACATTAAACCCTGATGAAACTGTTACAGTAGTTACATTTCAATCCAATAGTGCATTACCCAAAATAGTTTTACAAAAACCTATTGTTCTGGACACCAAAGAAATAAAGTAGATATATATTGAAAAATCAGATGGCAATTATAATTTAATGCTACTGATTAATGAAGTTCGAGTTTGACACAAACATGCCAAACTCGAACTTTTTTGTCTTTTCAGAGGTATTTTAAACAAACCATTTTTATACGGTTTTGCGATAGCGCCAAGTTGCCAAACTTAGTATTGTGATACCATATATAACCAGCGCAGCTATATCTTGGTAAATATCGCGGAATCCTGATCCCTTTAGCAAAATTGTACGTATTAATCTCATAAAATAGGCAATAGGATTTATTATATTGATTTTTTGAGCCCAGTTCGGCATTGTTTCTACAGAAGTAAAGAGTCCACTCATCATCATAAATATCATCATAAAGAAGAAACTGATAAAAATAGATTGTTGCAGCGTACTGGCAAGCGTAGATATCAATAAACCCATACCGAGAATAGTAATTAGGTAAATTGATGCTGTCGTGAATAATACAAAAAGACTACCATTGATTGGAATGTTAAAAAGAAATTTACCAATAGTTAATCCAAAGGCGAGTTCTACTAGTCCAATTATCAAAAACGGCATCAATTTACCAAAAATGAACTGATATTTACGGATAGGTGTGACATTTATTTGTTCGATAGTACCTAGTTCCTTTTCGCGAATTATGTTTAATCCCGATAAAAAAAGACCAATAACTGTTATCAGAATGGCTAGTACGGCTGGTACCATGAATACTTTATAGTTCAATTCCGGATTGTACCAAAATGAAGGTTTAGCTGAAACACTCTGTTGCGTAACAACATTTTTTGGTATTTGATACCATTTAGTAATTATCTCTCGATTAAATCCACCAATTATTGCTACCGCATAACTGTAACCTATTCCGGCTACTGTCCCATTAATAGCATTAACAAGGAGTTGCACTTCAGCACGATTTTCTTGAACAAGATTTCGTTCAAAATTTATGGGAATATTCAGAATTATATCGGCTTTACCTTTTTCCATTGTCCTATCGGCTTCATTCAATGATGTAGACCAGTCGGAAATTCTGAAAAACGGCGAGGCGGAAAAACGGTCAACCAATTGACGAGAGGTTACTGAAAGGTCCTGATCGACTATGAATATATTTAAATTTTTCATCTCCATTGTTGCGGCATTAACCAGAATAATTAACTGGACAAGCGGCATAATAAAGATAATTGGAAGCATCATCCGATTACGGAAAATTTGTAGGAATTCTTTTTGCAAGATATATAAAATTGTACGCATTTAATCGAGCCGTATCTTGAACTTTTTCAAACTTATTGATAAAAACAGGATGGTCATACCAATTAAAATTAATGTCTCTTTCCAAACATAGCCAATCCCAACCCCTTTAAGCATTATACTTTTAATGATGACAATAAACCATTTTGCCGGCATCACTTGGCAAAACCATTGTAAAACCATCGGCATGTTTTCAATAGGGAAAATAAATCCTGAAAGCAGAATAACTGGCATCATTAAGGCAAAACCCGATATCATCATAGCTACCTGTTGATTTTCTGTTATGCTTGAAATGAGTATTCCAAGTGATAATGCCAAAGTAATATAAAGTAGGCATTCTAGTAAAAGTAGAATCACACTTCCTTGGATGGGAACACCAAATACAAAATTGCCCAGGAGTAGAATTGTCACAGCATTAATAAACGCCAGAACGATATAGGAGACTACTTTACCAATTATTATCTGAACCGGTTTGAGCGGTGATACTAAAAGTATCTCCATCGTACCCATTTCCTTTTCTCGAACAATGGAGATAGAAGTCATCATTGCCGATATAAGCATCAATATCAAGGCCATTATTCCAGGAACAAACATAAACGACCCTTTTAATTGCTCGTTGTATACCATTCGAACTTCCGGAATTATTTGCATTGGTTTTGTAATTAAAACATTGTTTTGATTCACGTAATCCTGGATTATTCCGTTTGTATAAGTACTAATTAAATTAGCAAGATTGGCATCGGACGCATCAGCGATTATCTGCACATTTGCCTTTCCAGTGCGTACTAAATTTTGCTCAAAATGAGGTTCAAATACAATTACCTCTTTGACCTTACCGCGCCGAAATACCTCCTCGATTTCATCCGGGTTGCTTAGTTTGTCTTCCAACAAGAAATACCCTGAAGAGAGAATTTTATCAGTAATCTGCTGAGTCACAACATCATTGGATTGATCTAAAATCGCAATTCCTACATCTCGAATCTCGTTACTAATCACAAAACCAAATATTAACATCTGGGCAATGGGCATTCCAAACAGAATTAAAAGAGTTTGTTTATCTCTAAAAATATGAAAGAACTCTTTGCGTACAAATGCCCAGAAACGCTTCATATCTATTTCTCCATCGCCATACGATCGGGATTTCTGGCAATTTTGATAAATACGTTGTTGATGTTTTCGGTTTTGTAAGTTCGAACTAATTGGGCGGGAGTATCTAGGGCTTCTATACGACCATCAACCATAATTGATACCCTGTCACAATACTCTGCCTCATCCATGTAATGCGTTGTTACAAAAACCGTTATGCCGTTGTGCGCTGCTTCATATATCATTTCCCAAAATTGCCTACGTGTTATCGGATCAACACCACTGGTTGGTTCATCTAAAAACACAATTTTCGGTTTATGGAAAATTGCAACTGAAAAAGCCAGCTTCTGTTTCCAACCCAACGGCAAACTCTCGATTAGCGCATTACGGTACTTTGTTAATCCAAGTTTTTCAATCAGTTCCTCGGCAAGGGCTTTGATTTCTTGATATTTTATGCCATAAATACCGCCATAGAAACGAATATTTTCGTAAACGGTTAGATCTTCATAAAGTGAGAATTTCTGGCTCATATAACCAATATTTCGTTTAATTGCATCAACTTCAGTATACGCATCAAAACCTGAGACCTTGATCTCTCCGGAGGTGGGTATGGAAAGACCGCAAAGAATACGGATAGCCGTAGTTTTTCCAGCTCCGTTAGCTCCTAAGAATCCAAATATCTCACCGGGATTTACATCAAATGATAGGTTATCATTAGCGACAAAATCATCAAATATTTTAACAAGATTGCGGACGTGAATAATTGGTTCTAGATTTACCATGCTTATTATTCTTGTCTATTGTTAATCGATTCTTTAGCCATTAATTCCATGAAACAATCTTCTACACTAGGTTTAATTTTTTGCACATCAATATTTTGATGACTCCGCTGCGTCAGAAACGCAGAAAGTTTGTCTATTTTAAATGAACCATCAATTGGCGTAAAATGCACACTCTGTCCAAATGGGAATGCGGTACTTGTACCTGGGAACTCTTTTAAATCTTGAATTAATTGGTAGGTGTTATTGGTTTTAACCGCATATAATATTTTACGGTAATCTTCGATAATCTGAACCGGTCGAGCGATCTTCATAGTTTGACCATGCTGTATAAGCGCTACTCGATCGCAAAGTTCCGCTTCGTCCATATAAGGTGTAGAAACTATAATGGTGATTCCTTCGGTTTTAAGCTTTTTTAGCATATCCCAAAATTCAGTACGCGAAACCGCATCAACACCAGTTGTTGGTTCGTCTAGAACTAACACTACGGGTTTGTGGATCAAAGCACAAGATAAGGCTAGTTTTTGCTTCATACCACCGCTCAATTTACCTGCTAGTCGTTTTTTGAATGGTTCGATCTGGATATAGATGTCACGTATTAGCTCATAATTTTCTTTAATAGTTGTTCCAAAGATTGAAGCAAAAAATTGTAAATTCTCTTCGACCGTTAAATCTTGGTATAATGAAAATCGTCCGGGCATATAACCAAGTATCGAACGTAGTTTCCTATAGTCTTTCACCACATCAAGACCCTCTACCGTTGCATGACCTTTGTCCATCAAAATAAGTGTGGTCAGAATACGGAAAAGTGTTGTTTTTCCAGCACCGTCCGGACCAATAAATCCAAAAAGCTCACCTTTATCAATTTCAAATGAAATGTCGTGCAGTGCTTGGACATCACCATAGTTTTTATACAATTGTTCTACCCTAATCGAAATCATAAACGCAAGCTGTCTATTTTAGTACTCGACTGGAAGTTGACTTCGCCAGGCATACCGATTTTTAAAGATCCATCATTCTGTACTTTTACTTTTACAGCGTAAACCAAATTAACACGCTCGGCCTTAGTCTGGATTGTCTTTGGAGTAAATTCAGCACTAGGTGCAATCCAGCTGATAATGCCCTCAAGTGAACGATTGTTCTTCTTGTCCTTGTCGATTAGTATTTCAACCTTATCTCCTAAATGAACATCAGGAATTTGGTCGCCACTGACATATATGCGAAGGTCCATTTCAGATAGATCAGCGATATTATAGAGAGCTTTCCCCATGCCGGTAAGTTCGCCTTTTTCGGCATATTTATTGAGTATAGTTCCAGCGATAGGATTAACTATTTTGCATTTACTTATATTCTCTTCGATCTGGTCAAGTTGTCGATCGTAAACAGACAATTCCTTTCTAACAGAATTCTCCTGTGTTTTTGTGGCTAATATTTGCTTGTTTAGAAGATTAAGATTTGCATTAATATCATCCATTTGTTTGGTCGTCGCTGCTCCATCCTGCAATAGTTTTTCTACACGATTTTTATCAACTAATACATTATTTTGTTGTTGAACTTGAACAGCAACTTGGGCTTGAATATATTTTATTTTGCTTGCCGCTGCCTCTCTTTGGGATAGTAAAAATGCCTTACGCAAATAAAGGTCTGTGGAATCTATATATCCAACGACAGCACCTTCTTCGATTTGTTGTCCGGCAGATATATCCAAACTCAAAATTTTGCCATTAGCTTCAGAGGATATTGTAACTTCGATTACTTCAAAATTTCCATATGCATCAGATTTTTGATGATTCCCGGAACAACCAACAAACAGAGCTGATGCAATTAAGAATGGCATAATATTCATAACAATAGGTTTATTTTGAATCAAATTATTTTTCATTTTTTACTCCTTAATACCAGAATCAAATTGATAATTTGCTTTGGCTTTAGCCAATTGAATAATGTGTACTTGCTTATTGAGACGCGCTTGCGTTTCGGCGTTAAGTTCAACCAGATAGTCGGTAGCCGTTATAATACCATTATCAAATTGGGCACTAATAGTATTGGTTATCTTTTGACGCAAAGCGATGATCTCATCATCTTTGAGTATAAGTGTTTTATATTTATTTATCTCCGCAATATCCTTTTTAAGAAGGATGCGAATATTCTGCTTAAATGTTGCTTTTTGTGTTTCGATCATATTTTTCTGCAAATCTATCCATCGTCGGTCATTGCGCGTCCTATGCCAATTCCATGGAGTCCAATTTATTTGCAGTCCAACGATGTAGAAATCGTTTAATTCATTTGAAAACATATTTATTCCGGGCTTCCCATATCCTATTTGCCCGAACGCTGCTAAATGCGGTAATACTTTTGCAGCAAGCAGTGATCGCGAGGCATCCAATTTTTGCATTTGTAAATTCATAAGTTTTAGTTCAGGACGCAGATATGAAGGATCATCCAGTTCAATATTTGAAACAGGTATCGTTAACACCGTTGCGAAAGTGACCGGTTGATCAATATATTCGGAAAGCATGTCTAAAGCAGCTTGGCGGCTAAGAAAAATTTCGAGTAATTGCTGCTCAATCTTGATAAGTTCGGCTTGCAGTACATTTGCATTACTTTGTAAAGCCACTCCATTACGCACACTAGATTCGACGATCTTAAGACGAGATTCTACTTCAGACTTTAGAATATTCATAAGATTTTCATTCTCTTGTAGTAAAAGTGCATTGAAATAGATTTGGTCGATACGCTCTCGAAGTTTGTATAGTTCAACTTCTGTATTCTGTTTATCAACATTCAAAGATGCATTTTCAAGAAGTTTATGTCGCCTAGTTAATCCACCATCATATAAAGTGTTGGAAATATCTAATGTGACTTTGTATACATCCTTTTCGATATCGGGGATTGCAATACCAGGAACTTGGAGAGGTAAGGTAGTAACATCTGATTGATATGTGGATTGCCCATTAATTTTAAATTGTGGAAACCAATTGGTTGTTAAGTTGTTGATCTTTAGTTCCGCTGCGGACTGTAATAGTTCAAATTGTTGATGTAACGGGTAGTTTGCTCGAGCTTTATACTGACAATATTCCAGTGTTAAAGTATCTGGTATTTGCGCTGTTAGCAATCCCCCAACAGTTATTACCAATATAATGATGTGTTTTTTCATGATTTTTCTAACGCCTTAAGAATGAAATGGGTTACTTCTTTTTTGCGACTTTCAATAAACTGCTGATATTTTTCAGGATAATTATCGAATAATACTGCTTGCAAGACCGGTTTAGCAATAAATGGAAATACACAAAGTGCAATTATATTAACTAGTAATTGGGCCGGATCAATTTCAATAAAATTCTCCTCTTGTATTTGTTGAGCTAATTTATTTCTTAAATCCTTTTGGATCGATACCGGTCCTCAATATCGTGTTACTCATACGATCAGAATTACGGGACAGTTCATGCAAAACAAATGATGGAATATGTGGATTATCTATAAGTAGGTCAATATAGCTACTTATAAATGCTCTCAATTTTTTTTGCTAATGATACTTCGGATTCCATAAACTCAAGAATATGTGGGATAATTTTTTGAATTGATTCATTTAATATAGATTCAAAAAGGTTTTGTTTACTGCGAAAATAATAATGTAGTAATGCTTTATTGATCCCGGCTTTATCAGCTATTTCCTGCATGCGTGCGCCATCAAAACCTTTCTCCACAAAAACCGATCGTGCAGTTTCTAAAATTAAGGTTTCAGTATTTATGTCTTGTGTAATCATTGTGTCAATTTATTTTTTACCAAGTAGTTTATCCATTTGGTTAAACCGTATGGATAAACTTAACAAGCAAAATGACAGAACACAATAGGAATTATTTAACTTTGTAAAAAACTCTATTCGGAAGGTGTATCACTAAAATATTAAAATCACATTTTGAGACTTTAATGCTCCGGAGGAGGGACTCGAACCCCCGACCTGGTGGTTAACAGCCACTCGCTCTACCAACTGAGCTACTCCGGAAATTGTATTATTTTTGTTCAAAAAGCGCGCAGAATTTATTCACAAAATTTGTTCTATCAAACTTAGAATTCCTTTTCAGCGATTAATATTTTACCTTTTGCAAATATACCGACTTTTGAATGTTCCTCATTTATATAGACAATACCATTTTCATCGTGCGGTTTTCCATAAACCGAATGGAGCGATTTAAGTCCACCTAGCCATTTGCGCTTATCACAAAGATATACTAGATCTCCCGGATTAGCTGCCATGGTTTGCATATCGGCTTTTGAGAACTGTATTTCATCGTCTTCTCCAGGAACAATTTTATATTGTACTTTGACTTTTTCGCCTTCACTATCATTTGGTTCGCTACCCTTAAAGAATCTACGTGCATCTTCTATACTGGAAGCTACAAGACCCGTGGTGTGTGTTTCGGGATCATAGCCAACTACATAATAGTTCACTACCAGAGGAAGTATCAATATTGAAAAAATAATTGCCACCAATATCGGTGTCATTGTAGCAAAATTAATAAAGAATGAGAATATAATAACCGTATAAACAATCGATAAAATCGATGTTACCATTGCCATTATCATATTTGTATTCGGTAATCTTCGTACCCATTTTACAAATTTATGCTGCAATCCACCTGACCAAACTGAGAAGACCGCAACACCCGCACATACTACTAGGTTGTATAAAGCACGAATATAAGTATATGGATGACTGGGGTTTAGTGTTATTCCATGGTCAAATGGTGCAATTAGCACGCCTGGGTATTGAGCTCCAAGCAACATCAATGCAACTCCTCCCAAAAATGTTGTGATTACAGCTGCTGGTGTAAACTTTTTCCAAAATACTCCAAGAAATATTGCCACTACCAAGGGCGGTGTAAGCGTAGAATGAAAATATCCATGCGCTTCATAGACAGTTGGGAAACGATTAAAAGGTATCACCGCCAATACACCAAGTGCCGTAATACCCATTGAAGCAATTCTTGCAACGCCGAGCTCACGGCGTTCAGTAGCTTTTTTATTTATTATTTTTTTACTAACAAAACCTTTAATTGGGCGATATACATCATTAACAAAAATTGCCGAAGTAGCGTTAATTAAAGTATCTACGGTACTCATCAATGCAGCCGTTAGTGCTGCCATAACAAAACCGAACAAAATAGGACTTCCCATTATAATACTAGCAACAACAACAAATATTTGATCCGGCGACGAGGCGGGACTTACTATGTTGGGACTAACAATGCTGATAGCCTTTCCAATCCAACCGGCATTTCCTACAACAATAGCTGAAATCGGCAAAATAAATAAAATATTCATTGCTGCCGCCTTACGTCCTTCATCCACGCTTTTACAAGCCATAAACCGCATCAATAACCCTTGATTCATAAATAAAAATCCAATTGAACCAGCGATTCCATCTTGCCAAAATATTCCGGCAAAATTAAAGCTCGGAGGCTTGTTAAAATCAGCTAATGGCATTCGCCACGATACTGGCAAGATATCCCAAAATGCTTGGAATCCTCCTAAATATGTAATGCCAAAAAAGAAAAGCAATAATCCTGCAAACAACAGTATAAATCCCTGCATTAGGTCGGTAAAGATAACGGCAGTTTGTCCACCAAAAGTAATGTAAATACCTGTAATAACTGCAATAACCGATATTACACCCATCAATGTCACAGGTAGATTAGCTCCAAATAATGCGAAAGATTCAGGTAGTAATGGAATCATAGCTTTTCCTAAAGTTAGAAAGCCGATTCCAATATATCCGATCATATAAACTAACAACAGTATTGTCGCTATAAATCGCGATGATGGGCTAAAGCGTTTTTCAAAATATTCAGGAATTGAACGAACTTTTGAGTAAACAATAATCGGCAACCATCCAAACAGAAAAAATGGTACGAAAAACCAATCATTGATGTACGTCATTGTTGATGATAGACCATGCTCAAAACCTTTTGCAGAATACTTCACAAAACTATGACTACCAACACCCGTCGCTACAATTGACATTGTTATAAGCCACCAAGAAAACCGTCTGCCGCCAAAAAAGAAATCGGTTGTAGACCGGGTATATCTTCCAAAATAACTACCAAATAACATGACGATTGCAAAATACACTATCATCACGACCCAGACGGTTGTGGAACCAATACTATGAAAAGTAACTTCTCCTACATGTTCCATTATGCCCTCGCTTTCTTATTTAGTTTAAAATACCCAAAACCTAAAGTGACAAACATAAATACCAACCAAATTAGTACACTAGTTTTGAGACTAAGAATCTCCAAAGCTGCTAAATTCCATAAAGCATGCATAACCATAAAGTAGATAAAACCGTATATTAGTATTAATAGCCAATTTCTATGGTGTTGCCTTTTTAGATCTAAAGACCCACTTTTTAGTGTAATTATTAATCCGCTACCAAACAATAATCCGCCAACACCATATAAATAAATATAAGGTAACCAAGTATGTGAAAATGGCATCTTAATCTCCTATTAGTTTTATCTTTTTAAAATGTGGCTTTAACTCATCATAAGTTTCAAGTAAACCTTCTACCATTACCTTTGTATGACCGATGACCGGCATGAAATTTGTATCACCAAGCCATCTTGGCACAACATGAAAATGAATGTGGTCTTTTATTCCGGCTCCGCCGATAGCTCCAATGTTAGCACCAAAATTAAATCCTTCTGCATTCATAGTTGTCTTAATAATCTTCATTGAAGCATTCGCAAGACCCATAATTTCACTATTAACACATGACGCTAATGCAAACGTTGTGTCAACATGTTCATAAGGTGCAATTAACAAATGCGCATTATTATATGGATATAAATTCATAAGTACGAATGAATATTTTCCTCTGAACAAAACAAGATTATCACGATCTAGGGAATCTTCACTTTTTTGACAAAAAATACACCCGTTATCCTTTTGGCTCCGAATATATTCCATTCGCCATGGTGACCATAATCTTGATTGTCCGGACAAGTTAATCCTTTGCTTCTTCTCTAGATTTTTGGTACTCTGCGATTACTTTCTTTTCGTGATCGCCGGGCATTTTCTCATAGTGACTAAATTTCTCAGCATGTAACCCCCGTCCGCCAGTCAATGATCGTATAGTTGTAGAATAATTGTGCAATTCACCCTGGGGCATTTGTGCTTTAATAATTTGGAAACCTCCATCAGAATCCATACCCATAATCTTACCACGACGGCCTGATATATCTCCCATCACATCACCCATGAATTCTTCCGGAATTTTTACTTCAACATCGATAATTGGTTCAAGTAAGCAGGGCTTTGCGTTCGTAAATGCTTCACGAAATGCCCATTTACCAGCCATTTGGAAAGCAATGTCCTTGGAATCGACAGGATGCTGTTTACCATCGTAGAAATCAACTTTAACATCAACAACATGATATCCGGCAATAACTCCCTCTAAACATACAGCTTGTACACCTTTTTCTACGGACGGAACAAAAACGCGATCTACATTTTGCCCCTTAAGCGAATCAATAAATTCAACACCTTCTCCACGTTTTTTAGATTCTACACGCATCCACACTTCAGCAAATTGACCTGCACCACCAGACTGTTTTTTATGACGATATTTGGATTCACCTTTACCCATAATAGTTTCACGATAAGGAATTTTTGGTTCGATCATTTCAATTTGCACATCAAATCGTTCTTTCAAACGGTCCACGGCTGCTTTAAGATGTAATTCACCTTGCCCTGATATAATAGTCTGACGTATTTCAGGATCAACTCGGTAAACAAATGTTGGATCTTCTTCGTGTAAAGAAGCTAATCCCATTGATATTTTTTCCTCATCGCCTTTTGCTTTAAGTTTTATTGCAGCATGAATGTTGGGACGTGGGTATTCAGTTGATGGCAATAACACTTTAAATTTTGGACTGCAAAGAGAATCACCTGTATGTGTATTTTTAAGCTTAACAACCGCACCAAGATCACCAGCATTTATACATTGAACGCTTGTTCGAGTTTTGCCATTCAACACAAACAGCTGTCCCATGCGTTCATTATCTCCCTGAGTGGTGTTATAAAGATCCTGCCCTGTTGTTACCTTGCCAGAGTACACTCTAAAAAATGAAAGATCACCTACGTGTGCCTCACTGATTGTTTTGAAAACCTGAGCTACCGGTTCAGGATTGTCGAGTTTTACTCTAATATCTTCCTTTTTGCTGATATCTTTTGCCATTATCATTGCTCTATCAACCGGTGATGAACCATATTTACTAATAAAATCCAATAGTCGATTAACACCGATATTTTTTGTGGCAGATGTACAAAATAGTGGAATAAATGATTGATTCTGAAAAGCCGTATGAATGCCCTGTCTCATTTCGGCTTCGGAAAGACTACCTTGGTCAAAGAATTTTTCTAATAATTTATCATCTGCTTCGGCAATATATTCAATAAACTGTTCATGTAATTGTTTTACACGATCTGCCCATTCTCCTTCTGCCTTAGCTTCGGTATAACTACCACTTCCATCCGTTTTGTAGGTTATAATCTGACTTCTAACCACATCTATGAATTGATTAAATCCGGGTCCAGCATTAATTGGCAATTGTAATGGGAAAACATTATTCCCGAATCGTTCACGAGCATTTGTTAAAATATCATCAAATTTTGTGTGTTCCCTATCCATTCCATTGATTACTAATAACTTTGGGATACCATTTTTTGTGGCATTCACCCACATTTGTTCTGTCCCCACTTCTATACCTTGTGCAGCATGTATTACAACGATTGCCATATCTACTACTGCTAATGCACCGAGAGCTTCGCCAATGAAATCGAGGTATCCGGGAGTGTCAATTAAATTAATTTTTTTGTCATTCCATTCAACATGAAGCGCGGTTGCATGCATTGAAATCTGACGGCTATGTTCATCCGTATGGTAATCACTAACCGTTGATCCATTTTCTATCGAACCAATTCGATTAATAGCGCCACTGGTGGCTAACATAGCCTCCGATAAGATGGTTTTACCGCAAGCTCCGTGTCCAACTATAGCCAGATTCCTAATGTCTCCTGATTTATAATCTTTCATTTCTTCCCTCTGTTTATTATATGTTAGTAATCAAATCTTAATATTTAAATTATTTTCAATATAAGAACGTACCGCCGGAATCAAATAATGGTCCGACAAACCATAATTTGCCAATCCTTCAACTATTGTTCTGGACTGAAATTCAATTGGTCTAACTTTATTGATAACAATCACCTTGTCCTCATGAATTCGACATTCGCCACCGTTAAAATCGCCTTTCCCTTTTATTATACGAACTCCCATCCTTTCAGATAGCTCCAATAAATATTCAAAAATATTATTTGTGTTCAAAAATTATAACAATTCTTTACGGTTTAGTTTTTTTATATAGCTGACCAAATCTTTTACATCTTCAACACGATCTTTCGGGATGACCAATGTAGCATCCTCAGTGTTAACTACAACAATATTATCCAATCCTACTACCGTTGTGAGTCTACCTTCAGATTGAATAAAATTATTTTCCCCGCTTAAAACGATACCGTCTCCCCTAATTGCATTACCTTCATCATTTTTTATTGTATGGTCGTATACTGTATTCCACGAGCCTAAATCGCTCCATTCAAATTTAGCTTTGATTAAATAAACATCTTTGGCTTTTTCCATGATTCCATAATCTATTGATTCGGGCTTGATTTCCCCCCATACATCCTTAAAATCTTTTCCGTTGTCAATTAATATATCGATCTCTTTAAGATGATGGAATAAATCAGGCATATGACTCTGTAAATTCTTAAAAAATGTATCAACAGACCAAATAAACATGCCTGAATTCCATAAAAAATCACCGCTTTCAATAAATTTTTCGGCCAATGATAAGTGCGGTTTTTCAGCAAATACTTTTACTTTATACGCATCCAAATGATCAGAATCACTATTGGGATCATATTGAATATATCCGTATCCGGTTGATGGAAATGTTGGCTTTAAACCGATGGTGACCAATGTATTTTTTTTTAGTGCTATATGTTTAGCTGAAGTGATAGCTTTTTCAAACTGTTTATGGCCAACAATTAGGTGATCTGCCGGAAATACACCCATGACTGCATTTTCCTGCAACTTGGCAATTTTTAGCGCCGACAGTCCAATACAAGGCGCTGTGTTTTTGCCACTTGGTTCAATTATGATATTTTCAGGCTTAACTCCAGAAATTTCCTGCTTAATGATTTCTGCCAAATCCTGCCTGGTTACTATAAAAATATCCTGAACAGCATTTAGCTTTTTTAGACGATCTACAGTCATTTGCAGCATACTTGTTTCACCCACAATTTTTAACAATTGTTTAGGGCGATTATGTCTGCTATAGGGCCAAAACCGAGTACCGCTTCCACCTGCCATAATAACACAATACATTACTTTACCTCCGGTAATTTAATCGGTACTAATTCAGTTTCCCAATTCGCTCGCACTTCAAAAGTGTCCGGGTAAAAATAAAACCATTCACTCGGTATATCTTGATATGCTTTTCCGTAACTGTATTTCATATCTTTGTCAAAATCTCTAAAGAAATAAAGTGAGTAATTATCCTCAGGTACTGTACTAAACTCAAATTTAGAATCGGAATTTACAAAAGACGTTTGTGACAACGATGGACTTTTCACAGAAAAAAGCTCAACTACTATATTTAATTGCTTTAATTCACTTATTTTACCGCTAACAGTCCCAAATCCTATGCTCTTAGTTGTATGTAAATTTATCATACTTACTGAATCTTTTAGACCCTTGCTATTTCCTGATAAAACACCTCTTTTATCGATTTCAAGCTTGTATTTTTCATTCTCCGACCATGGCGACAATGGAACCAACTGGTAATGCATTGGATTTATTTGCTTAATATTAATATTAACCGGAATTGAATCATTTTTGAATAACTTTGGTAAATATATAGAATTTTCAGATAACTGTATTGGTTTAGAAAAAATTAGCTCTAATTCCACAACGTCTAATTTATTTGGAATAATTTGATAATTCTGAGTCGGTTTTAATATCTGTAGAAAACTTGTATCCGGTTTTTGTGGAATCTGAATCAAAATTTCTGATGAATCTAAGAGCAATTCATTGTTTGATCTCAGCGATTTTATATATGCCAATATTGAATTTGATTTTATAGAATCTGCCACCTCAAAAATTAAAATTTTTGGGTCAATGGAATCCTGATAATATCGTAGAGAATCTGCGGTAGTGCCTTTACCCTTTTTGATAATTAATTCTGCAACAATGTTTTCAGGGAGATCAATATTGAAAATTAATTTGCCAAAATTAAATGCTGACCACTCTCCTCGTAATAATTTTAACTTTTGGGGTTCTTTCCATAACCGCATATCGATATTTGACAATGAATCATTTTCCTCAAGTTTTAAAGTATTCTCCCAATAAAGACCATGTGCTGTAAGGTTAGCATTAAGCGGTTGTCCTGCTCCCGATTTATCAACCACTAAAATTTTATATTCCCCATCTGTTAAATATCGAAAAGAATAAAATCCTTCTTTGCTAACATCGGTTATGTAATCTGGTTGAATTGCAAATATTGAATCAGTTTTTGTGTCATTTATTTTCCATAGATGAACAGATTTCTGCCCATGGCCGTAAATCTTTCCTCCAATGGTTCCACTACTAATCTTATCTCCGGTCGAGTAAGCTAATTGTTCTGTATTTGCTAATGGAATCCCATGTTCATCTTTGATGTTACGATTTAGATAAAATATGTAAGTTATTGTACTATCTAATAAATTTGGCAGTGATAGAATTATTTCATCACCTTTAAATTTAAATTCTAATGGTTTTTCTAAACGCGGATATACTTTAATATTATTCTTAAAACTGGCTTCATCCATATATTCCGAAAACTTTAGAACAATTTTACTGGATTTTAAATTAGTAGTACCACTTGGAGGGAAAACCTCAATTATTTGTGGAGGTATATCATCAACAGGTCCGCCTGGTGGCGGTTTAATGGATGCGCATGAATAGAAGAAAATTAAATAGGAATAGATAAAAAAATGTTTTATTAATTTCATATCATTGGTTTAATCTTTAGTATCAATCCAAATTAAAGTTTATTAAATCTTTTAATGTTAAGAATTCCACACCTTTTTCCTGAGCATAGGTACAAATCTTTTCAAGAGTTTGGTACGAAGTAACATAACTCGTACTATTGTCATCAGCAATTCGATGACCATAAAATATTACTGCTGTACCATTATTTGCTACATATTCAATTAACTTATAATAATAATCAATGTCAAAATGTTCATAATGATTATCAATCCCTAAACCGTAAACTAATAACTCTTCTCCTCCTTTTTTTAAAAAACAATCCTGTTTATTGAGCGGTTTTTTACCATATGTTGTTCCTCTTAGCAAGGGGAAATAATCAAATAATGCGAAATCTAATTCAACACTGCGAACACCACCCGGATAAACAAAAGTGACGATATTAAACCCGTCACTTTGCATTAGATCTAAAGATGGTGTGATTTCATTTTGTATATACTCTTCCATTGTGTGAGTTTTTAAATATTCCGTAGCATTAAAATGTTTATACCCATGATGAGCAATTTCGTGTCCTTTAGATTGTAATTCCAATAAATTTTGTTTTTGCTCTTCGGTAACTTTCCCATAATCGGTAACACAAAATGTAGCTTTCCAATTATATTTTGAAAAAATGCTGTCAGATTTATACCAATCGCTAATATGCATATCATCAAATGTTAATACAATCGCTCCTGGACCTTTTTGCTCTGTATAGCAAAAATTGTCTATAAGATCACAACTAACTAAAAAAAAGGATGATAGAATAATGAAAATAGTAAAATTTATATTATTTTTGAATTTCATATTTCCCTAAGGCAATTCTAACGTTAACCGCTTTATCACCCTTCACTCCGAATTCCGCATCAAACAACACTATCTGCCCTTCTTTTAATCCCAGCTGTTGAAATTGCGGACGTAATCCACTAATATGCACAAAATAATCATGGTCATCATCACCTGTAATAAATCCAAATCCCTTTGATTTATCAAATTCTTTAACGGTTCCATTAATCATCACATATTCCTGCTAAATTGTTATTGCTAATTTACCTACAACCCGCCCTGTTTCACTGTAAATATGAGCAGCTTTAATATCTTTAAGCTCATATATTTTATCTATAATGGTTATCAGTTTTTTAGATTTAATCAACTCACTGAGAAATCGCAGATCTTCGGAAACCGATTTGACGGCAATTATCTTACTTTTTTTTGAGCAAAAACTTCCGAGAAGCATATCTATGAAAACCCCAACAGAAGGCAAAGTAGTTACATATTTACCATTTCTATTTAAATATTTTCTTACTTTCCATGGACTTTGATTAGCTACAGCGTCGAAAAATATGTCATAAGTAATATTTTCACGAAAAATATTTTTGTTCGTATAATCTATAACTTTATCTGTACCTAATTTTCTTGCAAGATTTTTATTTTTAGTACTACAAACTCCAGTTACATCAGCTCCCATCGCTTTTGCGATTTGTACTGCAAAATGCCCCACTCCTCCTGAACATCCATTTATAAGTATTTTATCTTCAACTTTTAATTTACCCAATCTCTTTAACGATTGATATGCGGTTAATCCAGCAAGTGGAATTGTGGCAGCTTCTTGGAAACTAATATTTTTTGGTTTAATTGCAATTTGATGCGATTTGGCAATGGCATATTCAGCATAGGCGCCACCTTTTGCTGCGCTTATTAATCCATATATTTCATCACCAATTTTGAACTCAATTACATTATTGCCTATTTTCTCAACAATTCCTGCAATATCTCCACCCAGTATCTTAGGCAGTTTTTGTCCCGGCAAGAATCGTAACATCCCTTTTCTTAATTTCCAATCAACCGGATTAACAGAGGAGGCTTTGACTTTTATAAGTAATTCGTCATTATTGATTTGTGGTATGGCATGGTCTTTATATTGCAATACACCCGGTCCACCATATTTTTCGATTGAAACTGCTTTCATTAAAAACCTACAATTTTTGTGATGCAAAACTAAACACGCCCTACAAAGCATCAAAATAGAATTGGAAAATAAAATATAATCAGCATTTACATTATTTTATTATGAAATATATTTAATTAATAGTATTTTATTATGTTATTTTAATAATTATCATAATATTAATATGAATTTAGACCAAATAGATAAAAAAATACTGGATATTTTACAGGACGATGGTAGAATCCGTAATTCTGAACTAGCGCGACAAATCAATATTTCTCCACCTCCTACTGCTGAAAGAGTAAAAAAATTAGAGAAAAATGGTTATATCAGAAAATATTCAGCTTTAGTCGACCCTATTAAAGTCGGAGTTACCTGTCTCACTTATGTAGAAGTTACCCTAGTTCGACATGGCAAAGATGCAATTGAACGGTTTATGGTTTCAATTGTGAAATTAGATGAGGTCTTAGAATGTCATCATATTACCGGCGGAGCGGATTTTTTATTAAAAATCGCCACAAAGGACATTCCAACTTATGAACAATTTATCATACACAAACTCACCGCTCTACCAGATGTTCAGCATTTAAAAACGCTTGTAGTATTATCAACTTTAAAACATGAGACAAAAATTCCAATTGGAGGATAAAATATGTTAAATTTTTTAAAAAAGTCTAAAACAAAAGATGTTAATTATTGGATCAAAGAAGGACAAAAGATGGTAGCGGACCATCAAAAACGTATAGACCGTACAAAAAATTGGAAATTTGATACAATCGCCACTCATGGAGTGTATGATCTTAGCGAAGCGTTAAATAAAAATAGCGGTTCAATCATGGAACCGATTTATATGAGTCCTGCCCAGGCCTACCATGATAGTGGAGAGATGGAAGCCGGGCTATCCTACCAAATGCCAACATGGTGCTACACTCGAATTGCAAATCCATCAAATTTTTATCTTGAAGCAACAATAGCATTATTAGAAAGCTATGGAACCGGATTAGATGCTTCGTCGCTTGCCACTGCAAGTGGCATGAGTGCCATTCGTACCGCGACTGACCCATTTCTTGTAAAAGAGGATTCTCTTCCACCTACAAATTTTGTCGCTTCAGCGAAAGTTTACGGTGGAGCATTCCAACAGTTTTGGGTGCGCCGTTGGCAGGAACAAGGTGTGGAAGTTCGTTGGGTCAAAAATCCAACTAATATAAATGAATGGGTAGAGCAAATAGACAGTGGAACAAGGTTCGTTTATGGAGAATTCCCATCCAACCCATCAGTAGATATTTTTGATATACAAGCAGTTGCAGATTTGGCGCATGAAAATAATATTCCATTAATTGTCGATGCGACCTGTGCGTCTCCTGCGCTTACACGTCCTTTGGAATTTGGAGCCGACATCGTTGTTCAATCCGCTTCAAAAGTTATTGCTTCGAGCGGACTGACTATAATAGGACTGTTAACATCTAAGAAAAATATAACTAGTAAGGTTGGTTCAGATGAGATGAAGGCGGATTTTGCAACTTGGGCAAAATTATGGCCATATCGCGACAATGGTCCGGCTATAAATCCGTTAGCTTCCATCATGGCACTAAATGATATGCGTAGCTTACGTATGAAAATTGCTCAGATGAGTCGCAGTACACAAATCATCGCAGAATATCTTGAACAGCATTCATTGGTTGATAAAGTATATTATCCCGGACTAGAAAGCTATCCCTCACATGATTTAGCAAAAAAATATATGAAGTTGGTTGATAGCAATGAAAATCTTTATGGATATATGCTATCGGTTGAAATAAGAGAAAAGAAAGAGGGCTCAACCGAAAATACACGAAAATTTTATGACGGTTTAGACATGATTTGGCGTGCTACCGATTTAGGTCGGGTAAAAACAGTTGCTACATTAAATGCAATATCTACTCATCAGCAACAAGGAGAAGAGGGTCGTGCATTAGCAAGTATTAAACCGAATGCTATTAGAATTTCTATCGGTATTGAAAACCCCAATGACATAATTTCGGACATTGAAAAAGGCTTTGCAAACATCAAATAGCATCAAGGAATAAATATGAAAACTAAAATTGCTTTAATTGGATTTGGCACAGTTGGACAAGGATTGTGTGAGATTTTACTTTCTAAAGAGGATTATCTAAAATCAAAATACGGCTTTGAGCCAAGTATTGTCGCTATTAGCGATGTGCAAAAAGGAGCAGTGTATTGCAAAGAGGGACTAGGCATTCAGCAATGTTTGGATTTAGTTAAAGATGGAAAAAATCTAGATGAATATCAATGTGACGGAATCAATTGCAATTGCGAAAAGGGGTGGGATTCAATCCGTACAATTAAGGAGACCAATGCCGATATAATTTGTGAATTAGCCTATACCGATGTAAATACCGGCGAACCGGCCATCACACATTGTAAAACTGCCTTTGAAAATAAAAAACATGTCGTTACGAGTAATAAAGGTCCCGCTGCACTTCAATACTCAGATTTACAAAAAATTGCTGAAAAAAATAATGTGAAATTTATGATAGAAGGAACCGTGATGTCCGGCACTCCTGTTCTTAATTTAGTAAATGGACCACTTGCCGGATGTGAAATAACAGCTATCAAAGGAATTTTAAACGGAACTACAAATTATATGCTATCTGAAATGGAAGCAGGTATGACCTATGAGGATGTGTTAACAAAAGCACAGGACTTGGGTTACGCTGAAGCTGATCCAACTGGAGATGTTGAAGGATTTGATGCAATGGCAAAAGTCATTATTTTATCGAATGTTGTAATGAACGCAAATATTAATGCAGATGATGTTGTCAGAGAAGGTATCACAAATATAACTCCTAAAATGATATCAGATGCCCAAAAAGAAAATTTTCGATGGAAACTAATAGGTTCTATTGAGAAAATGAAGAATGGTATTAAGGCATCAGTTAAGCCGGAAAAACTTCCTCTCTCACATCCGCTTGCAAATATTATGGGTGCAACAAACGCCTTAACTTTCACTACTGATTTACTTGGTGATGTCACAATAATCGGTGCCGGTGCAGGAAAAATTGAAACCGGATATTCTATTTTAACAGATATTTTGAATATTCACCGACAGAAATAAAAAAAAACAAATAATTATGAAAAACATCAGATCAAAAAAACGAGATACACAAGTTGCCCATGCCGGTACAAATCCGGATAAAACTTATGGTGCCGTAGCACCACCAATTTATCAAACATCCACTTTTAAATTTAGTTCGGCTGAACAGGGTGCCAAGCGTTTTTCAGGTGAAGAACCAGGATATATTTATACTCGTTTGGGAAATCCAACAACAGCAGCTTTGCAAGAGGCAGTCGCCATATTGGAAAAGGGAACTGATGCCCTAGCAACTTCTTCGGGGATGGCTGCTATATCAACGATTTACATGACATTTTTAGATGCCGGTTCGCATATAATCGCATCTGATGCGATATATGGCCCATCTCGCGTTGTAATAGAGAAAGAATTTTCGCGGTTTGGAGTGGAATTTGATTTTGTCGACACTTCGGATATCAAAGAGGTGAAAAAAGTACTAAAGCCGAATACTAAATTAATTTTTATTGAGACGCCGGCTAATCCTACAATTAAACTAACTGATATAAAAGCTTGCGCTGACATTGCCCATTCCAACGGAGCAATTGTGGCAGTTGATAATACTTTCATGAGCCCAATTTTGCAGAATCCATTTGATTTTGGTGCAGATATTGTAATGCACAGTATGACGAAATACATTAACGGCCATACCGATGTGGTTGGTGGAATATTAGTCTTTAATGATAAAAGCCTATTGATACGTACACGTAAAGTTTTATTGAATCTTGGTGGCACAATTGATCCACATCAGGCATGGTTAGTGCTTCGTGGTTTGAGAACACTTTCACTAAGGGTGATGAAAGCCCAAGAAAATGCACAAATTATTGCCGAATATCTTGAAAATCATCCAAAAGTTGAATGGGTACGCTATCCTGGACTACTTTCACATCCACATCATGAATTGGCTAAAAAGCAAATGCTTGGTTTTGGTTCAATGATAAGCTTCGAGGTTAAAGGAGGTGTAGAAGGCGGTAGAACTGTTATGAACAACGTTGAACTTGCAACGTTGGCAGTATCACTTGGCGGATATGAAACTCTAATTCAGCATCCTGCATCCATGACACATTCAGCAATGAATAAACAAGATAAAATTGATGCCGGAATAACCGATGGATTAGTGCGTATTTCAATCGGTTGCGAAGATGTTCAAGATATCCAAGACGATTTAGAGAATAGTCTATCAAAAATATAAAGGTCTAAATATTATGAAAATGTTAATTGGTGGCAAATGGATAGATAAAGAAAAGAAAATTGAAGTATTAAATCCATATGATAATTCTTCAATTGATACGGTTCCTCATGGCACAGTCGAGGATATTGATAAAGCAATTGGGATTGCTCAAAAAGGCTATGAAATAAATCGTAATCTTCCTGCTCACAAAAGAATTTCGATTCTAAAAAAAACAGCCGATATCATGCAATCTCGTTTTGAAGAATTATCTATAACAATTGCAACTGAAGGTTCCAAAACAATTAAGGAAGCGCGTAAAGAAGTTGGAAGAGCAATCAATACTATCACTATTTCGGCAGAGGAAGCGCGTAGAATAAATGGAGAAACAATTCCATTTGATAGTGCAGAAGGTTCGGAAAATCGTGTTGGGTATTACTATCGATTCCCGATTGGTGTTATTGCTGCAATAACACCTTTCAATGATCCATTAAATCTTGTTGCCCATAAATTGGGACCGGCAATCGCAGGAGGAAATTCTGTTGTGTGTAAACCGGCAACTGTTACGCCTTTATCTGCATTGAAGTTAGCGGAATGCTTTATGGAAGCAGGACTACCCGGTGAAATATTGTCGGTTGTTACAGGACATGGACATGAAATAGGTGACGCATTGGTATCCGACGAACGAATACGAATGGTATCATTTACTGGCGGAGTTGATGCAGGGAAACGCGTAGCGAAACATGCCGGACTAAAGAAGATTGGAATGGAATTAGGCTCCAATTCTCCGGTAATCGTTTTGGAAGACTGTGATTTAAAAAAAGCAGTGGAATCTTGTGTATCTGGTGCATTTTGGGCAGTTGGACAAAATTGCATTGGTGTACAGCGTATTTATATTCAAGATCAAATCTATAATGATTTTAGAAATAAATTTGTTGAGCAAACAAAAGCCTATAAAGTTGGATACCAACTTGAAGAAGACACCGACATGGGTCCAATGATAACTGAAAAAGAAGCGGCTCGGGTAATTGAATGGGTTGAGGATGCCACAGAAAAAGGTGCCGACCTCTTAACTGGTGGTACGCGAAAAGGATCGTTAGTGCAACCAACAGTTTTTGAGAAAATGCCTGCGTCTGCCAAACTTGACTGCCAAGAAGTGTTTGGCCCGGTTGTAACATTATATTCCGTGAAAAATCTTGACGAAGCAATTGAAAAAAGCAATAATGTGGATTATGGTTTGCATGGGGCTATCTTCACAAATAACCTCAATAATGCTTTTCATGCTATTAAACATATGGATGTTGGGAGTGTGATCGTAAATGATTCAACCGATTACCGCGTTGATCTAATGCCATTTGGTGGAGTTAAAAACAGTGGGTTAGGACGTGAAGGTATAAAGTTTGCTTTACAAGAAATGACTGAACCAAAAGTTGTGTGCTTTAATTTATAAATACCTGTAAAAGATAAATACAATAAAACCTGCGTTAGGAAGCAGATAAATTCCTGTTTCAATTAGTGCAAAGCACACCCATTTCATCTTAATTTTGACCTGATTTTATACAATAAAACTATAAGGATTGTCTAATGCCAAACAAAAAATCTTGGGCTGAACCGTGGAAAATTAAAATGGTTGAACATCTTCGAATGACCACTAAAAAAGAAAGAATTGAAGCAATTAAGGAAGCCGGTTATAATACATTTTTACTCAAATCAGAAGATGTATATATTGATTTGCTGACAGATAGCGGTACAAACGCAATGAGCGATCGCCAATGGGCAGGAATGATGCTTGGTGATGAAGCTTATGCGGGTAGTCGCAATTTTTATAATCTTGAAAAAACCATACAAGATTATTATTCATATAAATACCTCATTCCAACTCATCAAGGTCGTGGCGCAGAACATATCTTTTCCCAAATAATGATAAAGAAAGGTGATTATGTACCAGGTAACATGTACTTCACTACAACTCGCTTACATCAAGAATTAGCCGGTGCAAAATTCGTTGATATAATAATTGATGAAGCGCATGATACTTCAAGCCTTCATTCATTTAAGGGAAATATAGACCTAAAAAAGTTGCAAAAATTAATTGATAAAGTAGGTGCAGACCGTATTCCTTATGTCAGTATGGCTACAACGGTAAACATGGCAGGTGGTCAACCAATTTCTATGGCTAACCTCAAAGAATTACGTAAGTTGACAAAAAAATATAATATTCCTATCGCTCACGATATGACTCGCGTTGCTGAAAATGCATGGTTTATTAAAGAACGCGAAGAAGGATATAAGAATAAATCAGTAAAAGAAATTGTTTATGAAATTTGTTCACTAACTGATCACGCAACAATGAGTGCCAAGAAAGATCCCATAGTAAATATCGGAGGATTTTTGGCAACTAACGACGAGGATGTATATCGCAAAGCGCAAAATATGGTTGTTATTTACGAAGGATTGCATACTTACGGAGGTATGGCCGGACGTGATATGGAAGCACTTGCAATCGGAATAGTGGAGTCAGTTTCTGATGAACATATGCAATCTCGAGTGGGACAAACACAATATCTTGGACAAAAATTGCTGGATTTCGGTGTACCTATTATCGTACCGATTGGAAGCCACGGAGTATTTATAGATGCAAAAAAATTCCTCCCCCATCTTGAACAAGATGTTTTTCCAGCCCAAACTTTAGCCGCCGAAATCTATATTGAAAGCGGAGTGCGGACAATGGAACGCGGCGTTGTATCAGCCGGAAGAAACAAAGAAACCGGTGAACATTACTATCCAAAATTGGAATTGGTAAGAGTTACACTACCGCGACGTGTCTATACTCAATCCCACATGGATGTAACCGCAGAATCTATTGCTGCAGTCTATGAAAGAAGAGAATCTATTAAGGGTCTTAGATTTACTTACGAACCTGAATACTTAAGGTTTTTTCAAGCGAAATTTGAGCCAATTAAATAGTTGAAGTGTAGAGACATTGCTTGGCTTGCAACGTCTCTACTTTATTATTCATGAAAGATAATCCGATTTATAAAGCACAGTGCTTTGGCAATGTGGAACCAATCGAATATATGGTTCCCTATCCTAATTTGCGATCATTAGCAGTTGGACAATGCATAAAATTCTCTAAAAAAATACTATATAAAGAACACAACATCACTAATGGTGATTTCTTAATATCAGTAAATAGAACTGCTAACTGGTTAGCTAATCAAAAAATAAAAAAAGGCGACAGGATATTTGTAGCAAACATTCAATCTCCGATGATGGAAATCTTGAGCTATGCTATCTGGAGCATAGGGGCAGTACTAGTTATTTCAAATGATGGGGATATTGAAGATGCCATAAAAATGACCAATCCCAAATTACTGATTGATAACATTACTGAAAGTATTCAAAATGCTATTAATGACCATTCTGATATATATATTGAAACCAGCACTATGCTTCTTTCAGCAGAAGCAGTAATCTATTATATTAACTATAATGGAATTAGACTAAGCCATTATAATCTACTAATTAACACTTATGGTATTCAGAAGCATCTTAACATCTTATCTAAAGATATATTAAATATTGACATTCCTTTAAATACTTCGGCCGGAATTGTATTAAAAACCATTCTACCACTTTATTCAGGTACTTCTATATCAGAAAAATCAGCCAACATTACATTTAGCCCTAAAAGTAATGCCGACTATGAAGTAAAATTTGAATGGGATAAACTTTGCGATACTAAACCACAAAGCTTATATGTACTGCCGGAGGCGACTGCTATTTTAGCAATCGGGAATACACCAAATCATGTTATTTCAATTATCCATGATAAAGGTAACTTTAAAATTAATGGTCATTCAGTTATGATAGGCTATCTTGATACTAGTGAAAATAACAAAGTATTTAAGTCGGGCAATTTAGTTATATCAAGATAAATATATCATATTGATATATTTATTTCTTATTTATATACCAATTCAATAACTAATTTACATTTAATATATACATAAATAACTGTTAATATATATCTTAACGGTCATCTAAATATTTTTGGCACATTGATTGCATATATTACAACAAATCAATCTATAAAGGAGAACAAATGAAAACAAAGATATCAATATTGAAGGTAACACTAATAGTAGCAATCGTGGCTTTCCTATTTTTATTACCAACAATGGTATTTTCACAAGATACAATTGAAGAAAGCTCAGAAGCTTTTGGAGAAAAGATGGATGCTTGGGGTGAGAGAATGGAAGCATGGGGTGAAGACCTTGAGCAGTCACTTGAAGATGGCGATATTAAACCTCCCCCACCGTTGCCATTCGGCAAAAATGCAGATGTAGAGTATAGTTCAAGCCCAAAATTGGGAGCCTATATTGAAGATATGAGTTTCGAAGACGCTTATGAAAAACATTATCCGTACTGTTATGGTGTTTACGTTTCAAGCATTATTAAAGGTGGAAATTCGGATTTGGCGGGTATTCGCGGCGGTGATATAATTATGGAATTTGACGGTGAAAAAGTACGCTTCGAAGATCATTTACTACAACTGCGTGACAGTAGAAACATGAATGATACCGTCATAATTAAAGTGTTCCGTAATGAAAAAGAAATTGAAACAAAACTTACTTTCGCAGCCCCAAAACCAAAGACAGAAAAAGATATAAAACAATTTCCGGACATGAAAAAAGAGAGAAAATTGCATCCTGGATTTGGCGGTGGCGGACCTGAAGTGATTTTATTAGATGCTGATTTTGCCGGGATAAACAAAATCCTACAAGCTAACGGTTTCGATGATTTAGCCGGTACATACATGCCCTTATTCGGTGGTTATGGAATGGGTAATGTAGGCAATGGTTGGTTCATCGGTGGTGGCGGATATGGCTATGAAAAGATTCAAAAGAAATCCATAGATGGCGGAACACGTCGTTACGAATATTTAGTCGGATTTGGCGGTATGACAGTTAATAAAAAAGTTGCCCTGATGAAGAATGTGATAATTGACCTAGGACTACTCGTTGGTGGTGGCGAAGCTTCATTAGAATTGAGGCAAACTGATGGCGACTACTCTTGGGATATTGATTTCGACGATAACCCTAATTATTATTCTGTAAAATATCGTAAAGCGTTCATGGCATATCGTCCCTCAGCCGGTTTGCTTGTAAGGGTTTTACCTTGGATGGGTATACATGGGTCGGTTGGTTATCTTGGATCCTACGCGTTTAATGATGACTGGAAAGATGACTATTTTGAATATACAGTAAGTGGGGATTCCCCAAAAGTATTAGATGGTCTTTCTTACTCCTTGGGTGTGTGGTTTGGACACTAACCTAACCTCCTAGAATGGTAAAAGTGGTCGGTTTTGACAACCGGCCACTTTTTTATATGTCTAAGTTGATATGATTATTAAATTAAATATTTACTAACTTTCGATATGGAAACTGGATTTTTTGCTCTATTTTCAAAAAAAGTAATAAGTGCAATTATTGCAGTGGGGTCAATGTTTTATTCCACCATTGATGGTGTTACTCCTTCCATGAATCCTCCAGAGTTGCGCTATAAAAATGATTATGTTTTTGTATCTACTACAATTCAGAACTGTTTTACAGAGGAACTCGATCAAATATTTTTCTCCGGTCATACGATACCAATAAATTTTAGTGTTGAACTCTATCGTGGTAACAGCAAAGGACCTGATACAACCTTTTCTTTTTATCATACTCTTAAATACTCTCCCATAGGAAATGATTTTACAGTTTACTACTCTGAAAGAAATGAAACAATTACATCTTTAAATATTGATCAAGCAAAGGTATTATTTCCAAGAATAGTCAATTATCAAGTATTGTCTTCCAATTTAATTGGGGCAAATAGTCAATATTACTTTAAAATAACAGCATGGCTAAATAAAATCCAATTAGAAGGAATGGATGAAGAACTAAACCTTTTATATTATTGGAACAGTATTAAACCAAATAGTAAATCTATAGTATTTTCAAAAGCTGACTTTCAGATATGAAATTTCATCTTCCTTCTTTCCGTACCCAGATATTATTTTTAGTAATATTATTAATTGTCACTTCGGTATTATTCTTTAGAGAATATTTTATAAATAGTTTCCATACATTTTCAGAGACTTCTGAAACATTAAGCACAAATGAGAAATCAAGAATGCTTTATGAAAATTATAATCTGAAATTGGATAATGCCAATCGGGAAGAGTTTCTTAAGGATATCGAAGAGATAATGTCTTCAGAAAACCAAAAAGCAATTGCCCGTCGTGTTTTCATAAATGAAATTGAACTTTATTCAAAATTTATCTTTTTTTTCTTAATAGCAGTTGTCATCCTTCTATTTTTTATTAGTTTTTATTTTATAACACGACCTCTGAAACGATTGCAAGATGCTACTATTCAATTAGCTCAAGGCAACCTAGATGTTGTGGTAAAAGAAAGTAGATTTTCACCACTTAATGATTTAATTGTATCTTTTAATAATATGTCATTTGAGTTATTGTCGAATAGAAAAAAACTTATTCAAGCTGAAAAGGATTCCGCCTGGCGCGATATGGCACGAATTTTGGCTCATGAAATAAAAAATCCTTTAACGCCAATTAGATTATCACTTGAACGACTAGAGATGAAGTATGCATCAAAGTCCCAAGATTTAGATATGGTATTTTCTAACGTTGCTAAAGTTATTCACGAAGAAATTGATAATTTACAATCATTCGCGAGCGAGTTCTCGAAATTTGCAAAGTTACCGGAAGGTGATCCAAAATATTATGATATTAACAAGCAAATATCAGAAATTTGTTCACCATATCAGACTGAAAGAAAATTCGAATTAAATTTAAAAGATGATGTTCCATTATTGTTTGCTGATAAAATTCAAATCAAACAAGTTTTGGACAACTTGATTCAAAATAGTATAAATGCTGCAAAGGAAGATTTTTATATTACAATCTCTACAAACTTTACAAATTCAAACATCAATATTACTATAAAAGACAATGGTCGTGGTATAGAGACAAAAGATATTGATGAGATCTTTAATCCATATTTTACAAAAAGTCGTGGTGGTACGGGACTTGGTTTAGCTATCGTAAAACGAATTATCGAAAATCATGGCGGTAGTATTAATGTACAAAGTCAAATTGATGTTGGGACCACTATTAATTTATCATTTCCAACCGCACACAAGCAGGAGCAAAAATCATGAAAATTTTAATTGTAGATGATGAAATTAATATTCGAATGACACTAAAAGATATTTTAGAAGATGAAGGTTATGAAACTTGCATGGCGGGAACCGGTGAAAAGGCAATCAAGATTGCATCAAAGGAAAATGTTGATATGGTTATTCTTGATGTAAAACTCCCTGGTATTGATGGAATTGAAACATTCAAAAATATTCACAAAGATAAACCGGAATTAGATGTACTCATGATCTCCGGACATAGCGATATCTCAACTGCTGTCAATGCTGTAAAATTAGGTGCCTATGACTTTATTGAAAAACCACTATCAATGATAAAAATTCTTACTGCAGTTCGCAATATCAAAGAAAAACAATCTTTACAAAATAAAGTTTTCCAGGAAGAAAATGCTCAATACGAAAAGAATAAATTGATTGGCGAATCCCCACAAATCAAAAGAGTATTACAATTAATTGAAAAAGTAGCCCCAACCGATGCAAAAGTTTTAATTCGCGGTGAGAGTGGAACAGGCAAAGAGCTCGTCGCATTTGCGATTCATCATAATAGCATGCGTAATCGGAAACCGTTTATTAAATTTAACTCGGCAGCAATTCCCCCTTCGCTTGTAGAAAGTGAACTTTTTGGTCACGAGAAGGGTTCCTTTACTGGAGCAGAATCACAAAAGCTTGGAAAATTGGAACAAGCCAATCGTGGGACACTATTTCTTGATGAGATTGGTGACATGGATTTAACCGTACAGGCAAAGATCCTGAGAGTTATACAGGAAGGCACGTTCGAAAGAGTAGGTAGTAATCAAACTATCAATATTGATGTGCGATTAATAGCAGCTACCCATAAAAATTTGGAAGAAATGGCGCAGAAAGGCACTTTCCGTGATGACTTATTTTACAGACTTAATGTAGTACCAATAATAATTCCTCCATTACGCGAGAGGGATGGTGACATTGAGACATTAACAGAATTCTTTCTTGATTATTATTCACAGGAATTCAAGACACAGAAAAAAACTGTACTACCTTCGGCAATGGAAAGCCTATCACAATATTCCCTACCTGGCAATGTAAGAGAGTTAAAAAATATTATTGAAAGACTTTGCATCATTGTAACAAAAGAGTTTATAACCAAAGAAGATATTACCCCACACCTCTTGTTAACTAAATCATCAAAAAAATTAGATTTAACTACAGCTGAAGGCAAATCCTTCAAGGACATAAAAACTAATTTTGAAAAGGAATTCTTCCAACAGCAACTAAAAGAAAATCATTGGAATATTAGTCTAATAGCAAAAAAACTTGGCATGCAACAACCCAATCTTTCTCGAAAAATTAAAGAATTAGGGCTAACGAAATAGAGATTTTAGTTTAGTTCATTAATATCTTTTAACACATCATGAGCGTGGGATTTGGTCTTAACTTTTTCATATGCCTTTAGAATTATTCCTTTTTCATCAATTAAATATGAAATTCTTTTGATTCCTTCGTACTCTCGTCCATATAATTTCTTTATTCCCCAAGCTTTGTAAGATTTTAAAACATCTTTTTGTTCATCGCATAACATTGGATACTGAAATCCTTGCGTTTCGGCAAACTTCTTCTGCTTTGCAGGTGAGTCAGCGCTCATTCCGATTATTATATAATTGTTTTCTTTAAACTTTTTGAATTCTTCACGGAATCCTTTTCCTTCAACAGTTCAACCGGGCGTATTTGCTTTGGGGAAAAACCACAATACAACTTTTTTACCTCTAAAATCACTTAAAGAGACCATGCTTTCATTAATATTTGGTAATGTAAAATCAGGTGCTTTTGTTCCAACTTCTAACATGTTTTCTCCTATTTATAATTTTACTTCAGACCATTTAGTACGGTTATCATCACTCATAATTTCATCATGAACAGTTCGTAAACCTTTTTTTTGTCCTTTCCAAGTGAGTAAATCCAAGGCTTCTTCAAATGATACCCATTTATATTCTGAATGTTCTTCTGATAATTGCACTTCAGAATTTTCTACTTCAATACCAAATATCGGAACCATTTGTATTCGATCATTTCTCGCATCGTAAAAACTCGCGATGTGATCTGCCGCAAATACTTTTACAGGTGCTTTGCCTGTTTCTTCTTTAAGTTCTCTAATAATTGTTTGTGTTGCGGTCTCACCTTTCTCAATTTTCCCGGCCACTCCCTGCCACAAGTGCTCATAATATTTACCGGTATTGCGTTTTAACATGAGATATATAGGACCAGCTTCAGTATTCCTATAAATATATGAATCAACCTGTTTTACTTTTATTTTAGGCATTATGAATCCTTACTAATATTATTTAAATAGTTTTGCGACCAATTTTGAAAATCCCCTTTTTGTATATGCTCTCGCATCAATTCCATTAAATTTAGGTAATAATGCAGATTATGAATTGTGGCTAAGCGTAAGCCTAATACTTCATTAATATTTAAGAGATGACGTAAATATGCACGTGTAAAATTACTGCAAGTTTCACAAGTACAATTTTCATCAATAGGATTAAAGTCAAATTTGTATTTTTCATTTCGGATATTTACTTTACCAAAACTCGTGAAAAACTGACCGTTTCGAGCATTGCGTGTTGGAATTACACAATCAAACATATCTACTCCACAACTCACTGCCTGAATCAAATCTGATGGTGTTCCAACACCCATTAAATAACGTGGTTGTTCTTGTGGTAGTAATTCATCCATTTGCTCAATAACTTTGAACATCGCAGGTTTTTCTTCACCTACTGCCAAACCACCTATTGCCATTCCACATTGCGCGAAAGGAATCATTTCTTCAGCACTTTGCTTTCTAAGTTCAGAATTTACTCCACCCTGCACTATCGGGAACATTGTCTGTTGCCAATTATAGACAGCTGGATTCTCTTTCAAGTATTGTTTACATCTTTCTATCCAAATTTTTGTTCGCTTAACGGCACTTTTAACTGTAGTTAAATCAGCATCACTTGGGGGGCATTGATCGAATGCCATGATAATATCTGCACCTAAATATTGCTGAATCTCCATAGATTTTTCGGGTGTTAGAAAATGACTGCTTCCATCCAAATGCGATTGAAATTTGACACCTTCATTACTAATTTTATTTAGCCGGGCCAAGGAAAAGACCTGAAAACCTCCACTATCAGTTAATATCGGTAAATCCCAGTTCATAAATTTATGTAATCCACTGGCGGCATTTATTAACTCTGTCCCCGGTCGCAAATATAAATGATAAGTATTGCCTAGAATAATTTGTGTATTTACAATTTTTAATTCAGAAGGCGTTACTGTTTTCACTGCACCATGCGTTCCAACCGGCATAAAAATAGGAGTTTGAATTTCCCCGTGATCAGTTTTAATAATCCCGGTACGTGCAGAACTATTTACATCAGTTTTTAATACATTGAATTTCATTATAATTATGGAAATATTATTTCAAAAGCATTTTTAACAGAATCAACTTGATAATATTTCATGTTTGTAGGTGTTTGGCTCGTTTTTTTAAAGCCAAAATTTGGTACAATTGCCGATTTAAATCCTAAGGTTTGTGATTCAATAAGTCTTTTCCCTAATTGACTTACTGATCTTACTTCGCCCGCTAAACCAACTTCACCAATCAATATCATATTTTGAGGGATTGGTTTATCCAACGCACTTGATGCAATGGCGCCAATTACTGCCAAATCAGCCGCCGGATCATCAATCCGTAAACCTCCGACTAAATTAATAAAGGTATCTCTTGTACCCATTGGTAGTTTTAAACGTTTCTCCAATACTGCCAATAGCATCGATAATCGACGTAAGTCAAATCCATTTACATTGCGTTGCGGGGTACCAAAATTAGCATTTGAAACTAAAGCTTGTACTTCCACCAAAATAGGACGTGTCCCCTCAAGCGACGGAAATATTGCTGAACCTGCCACATTTACAGACCGTTCCGCTAAGAATAACTCAGATGGGTTTTCTACTTCAATGAGCCCCTGTGATTGCATCTGAAATATTCCGACCTCATTTGTCGCTCCAAATCGATTTTTGACCGAGCGTAAAATGCGATGATCATACCTATCATCTCCCTCAAGGTACAATACCGTATCAACCATATGTTCTAACATCCGTGGACCAGCTATAATTCCTTCCTTTGTTACATGACCGATTAAAATTATTGTTACTCCACGTTCTTTACAAATCTGTAATAATTGCTGTCCTGATTCTCTAATTTGACTCACTGAACCCGGGAGAGAATCGACGGAATCGCTATAGACTGTTTGTATTGAGTCAATTATTACAACTTCCGGCTTAAGCGATACTATTTGTTCTAAAATATTATCTATGTGATTTTCACCCGATAACTTCATCTCACTCGAGGAAATTTGCAATCTTTTAGCTCGCATAGCGATTTGATCTTCACTTTCTTCGGCAGATATATATAAGGTTGGCTTTTCTAATTTACCAAGTATTTGGAGAGCTAATGTTGATTTCCCAATACCAGGATTGCCACCTAAAAGTATTAAGGATCCAGGCAGGATGCCACCTCCCAATACTCTATCAACTTCGGTTAGGTGAGTTGGCAACCGCTTTGTTTGACTCTTCTGTAATATATCTGTTAGAGGAGTGGATTTGGATGGTGCTCTATTTTTAGACCCCTGTTTACTCTTGGATACTTTAAATTCGCCAAGTGTTCCCCATTCATTGCAATTGGGACATTGTCCAAGCCACTTAGGATAATCGGTTCCGCAATTGGAACATAGATAAACAGCAACACTACCTGATTTTTTCATTTAGGAATTTATCCAGGTCTGCCTAATGATTACCAGTCGGGACCGAGAGAAATATAATATTGTGGTCGTGATGTTCCATGACCAGGCGTATAATCCCAAGCTGTATCAAATCGGACTAAAAAATATCCTAGATTAATTTTCATACCCAAACCAATAGAACTTATTATAGGACTAGCGTAACTAGGAAGGTCGCCATATTTATCTTCAAATACAGAATTGTTTGAAAATTCATTCCTGCCATCCCATGCTGCACCAACATCTAAAAAGGCATGACCTTGAATATTCCCAAAGATAACTTTCAACGGGAAACCTAATGCTAAATACTGAATAAATGGAAATCTGAATTCAATGTTTGCCATAGCAACATTAGTACCTCTTCTTTCAGCATAACGAGTACCTCTTATTGGCATTGCATAATTAGTAAAATAAATCTCTTTTAATAGATTATCATCGTCAGATGATAATATTTCGTATGGAAACTGCGAACTGTCTTTTGTGCCATTTGTTTCACCACGTCCAAATAGCCAAACAGGCAATCCGCCAAGAAAGAATTTTTGAGCATCTCTTCCAAAACTCATTCCGGCCATAACGCGCGTTGCAATTGTGTAATATCGTCCTAAACGGATATATTTGCGTCCGTCAAATTGTAATGTTCCAAACTGAATGCCATTATCACTTATGGATGGACTCCCTACAAAGCTTATCTCCTGCCTGAAACCATCAACCGGACCAGTATAGCCCCAAGAGGCATTATCCATCACCCAACTCACCGAAGGTAAAACTGTATTTAGCTCGGTTGATCCTGTATTAATATATTTTCCAGTATATATATCCTGCACCCATTCATTATAGGAAAGGCGGTATAAAGATACACCAAGATCGATTCTATTATAGCGATTAAACGGTCGGGAAGCGTAAGTCCCTATTCCGTATCTGCGAAGTCGGGCAATTCCATAATAACCAGTCGAATAAAAATCTGCTGTCTGAGAAGCAGTTAGGTAAAAATCAGTGCGATTTTTTAAATATGCATACGATAACAAGTAATCACTATTTTCAAGGGTTAACTGCATTTCGGTACCTACATATATTCTATGGTCACCAAGAATATCACTCCAAGCGAAATATGTCATGCCCTGTGCACCAAAAATATTGTCGAAAACCATGTTTCCGCTAACGAGATCTAATGTGAAATTTGTTTTATAAGCTTGCGGAAGGTAATCTGAAAACTGTCTTTTCGTATCCACCGAGTCAAATTCTGACACACTAATATCGGTTAGTGCTTTATTATATCGTTCATAGTTCGGACTAAATATTATCTTAGAATAATCACCGGCTTCATTAACTGCTTGCTGCTTATCTCTAATTTTATCACGACGTAAATCGGTGAACGATTCATCTGCTGTTTTTTTACTGGCTAAAAAGTTAGTGATCGGAATTTCTTTCTCCTTAAGTTCAAATGGATTTGTAAGATTAAAAATGTCCCAACCACGCTTATCGTAGCCACTGAAAATCAAAGTTTTGTCATCTTTTGAAAGACTTAATTGTTGTATTCCGGTGATAATATTGGTTATTGCCCGAGATTCATTTGTATCAAAATCAAGTACGTGAATATTCCACACACCGTTTTCATCGGCAGTATATAATAATTTATTTTTATTATGAGCCCAAACTGGATAGTTCTCACTATACTCTGTATCGGTCAAACGTGTAATACTTTTTGTCGATACTTCTATATTATATATATCTGTTTGTGAATAATCATATTCGTACATTTTAAAATTACTCAAGGAATGTTGATCCGATTTACTAATAAAACCACCGCGGTCAGAAATAAATGTTATGCTATTTCCATCACTATTCCAGGTGGGTTCTGAATCAGAAAAAATATCATTTGTTAAATTCGTTATTTCTTGCGAATCCATATCTAAAACGTAAATATCACTTGCTTTGCCTTGATTACCGACGAATGCCAATTTTTTACCATCAGGACTCCAGGACGCTGTAAAAAGACCGTCCATTTTAAAAGATATTGTTTCAACTTTCTCCGTTTCTACATCAATTAAATGGAAGGCGTCTAGTCCGCCTGCTTTAGCAGCAATAACAATCCTGCGACTATCTGGCGACCATGAAATACCGGGCTGTAACCATTTTAATTCCTCAAATTTCATAGTACGGTTACCTTTAATCAGTCTTTTGATTTGCTTCCCTGTATGGGCGTCGATTAGGAAAATATCAGCATACATTGAACGATCTGATAAAATTGCTATTTTACTGCCATCAGGTGAAATCGCGGGAGAAATATTATAAAAATTCTTTAATTTTTCATGATCTGTCAAGCGAGTTGCTATATCGCCTATTGCATCTCTGCCTGTAATATCAGGCCAATATTCCTTTTTAACATAGTCCTGCCATTGCTCTGTTAAATCTTTAAAATCCATACCTAAAGCTTTTTCGAAACCGCGTTCAGCGCTCTGAGTCTTTTTCATTGCAATATATATATCGCCAATTTTTTCTCTACCATATTTTTCAGCAATAAATCTCATTACAGACTGCCCACCCTTATACGCCATGTAATATTCTAATTCACGAACACTCGGAATATAATCGTTTACGGTCATATCTCTAATAACCATGTCAGATTTTGTGTCCCAATTCAAAGATAGATATTCGCAAGTACCTTCGCTTACCCAAAGCGGCAATCGTAGTAACTGTGCACCTGAAATAACGCTTTGAGCATTGCCTCCGTAAACCATATCGTTTACGATAGCATGTACTAATTCATGATGGATTACATGACGAAACTGTTCATAAGACCCCTCAAAAGGAATCACTACGCGGTTCTTAAAAAGCTCTGTGAATCCACCAATTCCTTCGGAAAGATAGCTATACGTCACATTTGTCTGTTGAAAGTCTTTATGAGAGTTATAAATAACAATTGATACTGGCTTTCTTAAATTCCATCGGAAATGTTTTGATATTTGCTCATATGCATTTTCGGCAATTTCGGCTGTGAATTCCGCTAAATCGATGTCATCTGTGTAATAATATACATCAAAATGTGGAGATTTGATGAATTTCCAATCAAAGCTTTCGTACTGAACCTTATTTTGTCCAAAGGATTGTCCAAACACGGTTTGTGATAAAATCATTAATGAAAAAAGTATGTTTCTCATAGTTTGTAATAAATATTTCATAACATAAATTAATTAGATACTTGTAAAGTAGAATAGATTAATAGCAATTTTTGTCACATGCAAGATAAAACAACATTTTATTTGCCAATTTTATCTGAGGAAAGTAAATTTTTCTATGCAGCTACCGCTTTATTTCATTTCTGATGTGCATTTAATGCTTAATCCCTCTATAAATGAAGACGAAAAAATCTCTAAATTGTTCCAATTTTTCGATTTTATATCAGAATCCGGCGGCACATTGATAATCGGTGGTGATCTGTTTGATTTCTATTATGAATATCAGCATGTAATACCAAAACAATATTTTGAAGTCTACACACAACTTTACCAATTGCAAAAATCCGGTACAGACATCCATTTTTTACTTAGGTAATCATGATTACTGGACAATTGATTTTTTATCAAACAAATTAAATATGATAATTCATGAAAATGATATGGACTTTGAATTGAACGGTAAAAAATTCCATTTAACGCATGGAGATGGATTGCTATCGTGGGAACGTGGTTATCGTATAGTTAAAAATATGCTCCATCATCGTTTCTTTATTTGGTTATTCCGATGGCTGCATCCGACAATTGGATATCGTTTCGCCGAATGGGTGGCAAGCCGTAGTCGTCATTTAGAGCATAGTGACGAACATAATGAAAAAGTGCAAAAAGAACTTATTCGCATTGCCACACCATTGATTGAAAATGGGACAGATTATTTCCTTACAGGGCATTATCACCAACATACCGAAAAGAAAATTGGTAATGGGAAATTGATTGTTCTAGGTGATTGGTTTAAGACTTTTTCCTATGCAGTGTTCAATGGGAAAGATTTGGTGCTTAAGAAATTTAATTCATGATATAATTTACCTTTAATTGTAGAATCCAATGAAAAAATTACTAACAATGTTGCTTATTACAATTACTATTAACATTTCATGTACTGAAAATGATCCAATTAAGCAGATAAAAGAACAATTCAAATTCATTAATAATCAAACAGATTATGTGACTTTTGAACTAAACAATGAAGACTTTTTAGACTTTTCACCAGATAATGGAGCATTACTAAAAGGATTCTACAAAAATGATAAACTTTTTAAAGTAGTCGAATCGATAGGACTATCTTTTGCACAAATAACGACTGAATATTATCTTTAGGATAATCAATTATTTTTCGCCTATCATTTCGAAAAAGAATATCCTGAGATTTATGATAGTTCCGGAGACCTAATTGGTTTAGATTATTCATCACCTCAATTAAAATATGAATCAAGGTATTATTATACGAATGAAGAAGAGATACAGAAATTAGAAAAGGGTGAAAAATTAATGATACTTGAAAGACCTGATAATTATCCCGATAAAATTCAACCCTTAATTGCGTTGCTAAATAATAAAAATAAGTATCAAAAAGAATATAATAAAATGCAGGGCAAATGGATTTCTAATAATGATGCATTATATGTTCTTGAATTTGATGGCATGACAAAAATTGAATATTACGACAAAGAATATATTGATCAATTCAGAATCAAAATAGAAAATACATATCTTTACTGTACAACAATGGATGAGGAAAAATTAGTAGATAAATGCGAAATCATGAGTTTGACCGATACTGAATTAACCCTGCTATACTTACCAGTAGGTCGCATATTAACTTTAAATAAAATTAATGATATGTAATATTATTGTTACTCCTTAACGGATAGCACTAGGAGCATACTTAAGAAATAATCTTAAGACCAAATTGAAAGTCCTATGCGATTGGTTTAGATTAATTATTTTTAATTACTCTTGTTGATAAATACCCTTCAAAAAAAGTCCGAGCGTTTATTCCAAGGGTCCTATTTTTATATCCGCCCTCTTGCACAAACAAAATAGGGAAAGGGATTTTGCCTAATTCTGAACCATTATTTCTAAAATCGTTTGCATTTAGCGACCATGTACCAGTTGGATCTCCCTTTAGCAGTATCCAATCCAAGACTGACAATTAAATATTCAGGTCTAAATTCTATTATCCTTTTTATAGCTTTCTTCAAGTACCGAATATATTCGATTCCTGAAATAGATTTTTTTAGAGGAATATTGACGTTATAATTTTGACCAGAGCCTTCGCCTTTCTCATCTGCAAACCCGGTGAAATACGGATACGCAAAAGACGGATTGCCGTGGATTGAAATTGTGAGGACTTCTTTACTATCGTAAAAAATCTGCTGATGTCCATTACCATGATGATAATCAATATCCAATATAGCAATTTTTCCATATTTTAAAAGAAAATTTGCAGCAATAGAAGCATTATTAAAATAGCAAAATCCACCAAAAACATCGCTTTCAGCATGATGTCCAGGAGGTCTAACCAGAGCATAAGCAGTGTGATATCCCTCTAATAGTAATTCGGCTCCCGTTAATGCACAATTCACACCAGAACGTGCTGCCAAAAAAGCACTTTTATTGATAGGTGTAAAAGTATCGATACAATAATAACCAGCTAATACAGAATAATCACTAGGTGGACGAGTCACATTTCTTACAGGAAAAACATATGGATAAATAGATTTACCTTCCGGTAGTTTGTCGCATACGTTCTTGAAATAATTAAAATATTTCAAATTATGTACTTGTGTAATATACTTGTCGGGATAACCACGCGATGGTTTGATTTTAAATGCATTTAACTTTTCTATCTCTTTTAAAATGCTTCTTATGCGCACTGGAGACTCAATGTATCCAACCTCCTTAATATGATGAATATCATGTTTATCATTAATTATTAAGGCAATTTCGTCTCTAATTGCATAGTTTTTTAGAATAGGCCTGTCTTTTGCATAATATTTATATTCTCTCAATTTTATTGGATCATCTTTAATAGATGCCACTACTTCCTTAATATAGTGTTCGGGACAATAATCGTGGTATTTTCTTTCGAGAATTGCCCTGATAATTTTCTTTGCCTGTTGGGAAGATAATCTTATGTCATTCCCCAAATCATCAAAAACCAAATATGGTTCACAGTCATCACCCAGGTGTAACCGATGTTTCATATTTAGTACCAACAATCGGCCTGGCACCATATCGCTCATAAAAAGCGAGTCGTGATTTATTTTGCTTAATTTTACTCTTATCACTGCATATTTTATCATCATCTGGAAGACATTCCATAAATATACCAATGGATTTAAGCATTTGCGCCTCTTCCCGTATTCTTTCATAAATAGCACCACCAACGCCTGAAGATGTTCTACCGGGTTTGACCGCTATATAATCGAGGAAACAGAAATTTTTATCCGGCATGTAAAACAGTATTGAAAATCCTTTAACATTAGATTTACCGTCTTCGGCAATAAATATATTGGATGAAAATTTATATTTTTGTGGATCATTCATTTGATCGAGGATTTCCTTTATTTTTTCCTCGCTAACGGTTGGGAAATGTATTCTCAGTATATCGAATACTTGATTGATAGAAGCTATATTTGAGGGAAGATATGTATCAGAAATTTTTCTGATTTTAAATATTGCCATAATAATTTATATTTATGACAGCTAAATCAAACCACTCCACTCAGCCAATTTGACCATAATTGCATTTTGGGCATGCATCCGGTTTTCAGCTTGATCAAATACAATTGAATAATCTGCCTCCATTACACCGTCGGTTACTTCACGTCCACGTTCGGCCGGTAAACAATGCATAAAGAAAGTATCTTTTCCGGTTAATTTCATAATGTTTTCATTTACCTGAAAATCGGCGAACAACTTTTCTCGTGTTTCTGCTTCTTCTTTTTGTCCCATTGATGCCCAAACATCGGTATATATTACATCCGCATTCTTTACTGCTGATTTTAAATCATGTGTGATTGTAATCTCTGAGATGCCAACTTCGCGAGCAGATGTGACTGTATCCTTATCAGGTTCAAATCCTTCCGGACACGCACATACAAAATCTAAAGCTAGTCGCTCAGCTAATTTTAACCAGGAATGAACAATGTTATTTCCATCACCAACATATACAATTTTTGGTTCATCCAGATTCCCGCGATGTTCTAAAATTGTAAGGATATCCGCCATTATTTGGCAGGGATGATTATAATCAGTTAAGTCCGTTAACCACCGGGATTGTTGAGTGTTCGGCTAATTCCAACATATGTTTATGCTCAAATAAACGTGCCATAATAATATCATTATAACGACTAAATACTCGCGCAATATCTTTTACTGCTTCTCGTTTTCCGATACCAATATCGTTTGGACCCAAGTAAAGTGCATGTCCCCCCATCCAAGTAAAGCCTGTTTCAAATGAGACACGTGTACGAGCCGATGGTTTGGCAAATATCATAGCTAAAGAACGATCCTTAAAAATATGATGTTTATCCTTTTTATGAAATTTTTCTTTTAGCTCTCGTGCTAATTCTAATGTATCAAGAATTTCTTCCGTTGTAAAATCGGTAATATGTATAAAATCCCGTTTCATTGATGGCTCCAATAAATTATAATTATTATAGAATATATCTACTCAAATCCTCGTCTTTGGCAATACCGTCCAGTTTTTCCTCAACAAGTTTTTTGGTGATTGTAATTTTTTTAAGTTTCATACCGGCATGTTCAAACATGTAATCATCAAGAAGTGTTGTCATTATCGTATGTAAACGCCTTGCTCCAATGTTTTCCATTTTATTATTTACTTCAGTAGCAATTTCAGCGATTGCCTTGATTGCTGATTTATCAAATTCTAATTCCATCTTTTCAGCCGCCAGTAAGGCAGTATATTGTTTTATCAATGCTGATTTAGGATGAGTCAATATCTTAATAAAATCTGATGTGGAAAGTTTGTCCATTTCAACTCTGATTGGGAATCTACCTTGCAATTCAGGTATCATATCCGATGGAGTTGCTACATGAAACGCTCCTGCTGCGATAAATAAAATATGGTCAGATTTAATCGAACCATATTTGGTTGGAACGGTGCTGCCTTCCACAATCGGAAGTAGATCGCGTTGCACACCTTCACGACTTACATCAGGACCGCCCGAATTTCCATCACCAACCACTTTATCAATTTCATCCAGAAAAACAATTCCGTTATTTTCCACATTTTCCTTAGCAATTCGTACTAGCTCATCTTGATCTATTAGTTTCTGCGCTTCTGATTCAATCAAATATCCACGAGCATCTTTAACCTTCATCTTTCGGCTTTTTTTACTGCCCGGCATAACACTTGAGAGCATATCCTTGATATTGGATCCGATATCTTCCATTCCCATTGGTCCAAAAACCTGCATTCCAATAGGCATCGAATCTTGCTTAACTTCAAGAGACACTTCCTTATCCTCAAGATCATCGTTCTCTAATTTCTTCATCATTGATGCACGTGTTCGATTGCTACGTTCTTCCTCTTCCGGTGTTCGACTGCGATTTTTTCGATTATCATCCGGTAATAATAAGTCAATTAATCGTTCCTGCGCTTTTTTAAATGCGCGGTCAGCAACAGCCTTTTGTTTTTCCATACGTACCATATTTACAGCAGTGTCAGTTAAATCACGAATAATCGATTCCACATCGCGACCAACATAACCAACTTCAGTAAATTTACTTGCTTCTACCTTAATAAATGGTGCATTTGCGAGATTTGCTAAGCGACGGGCTATTTCAGTTTTGCCAACCCCAGTTGGTCCAATTAGTATTATATTATTGGGCAGGATTTCATTGCGCATATCGATTGGCACTTGCTGTCTACGCCATCTGTTTCGCAAAGCGATTGCAACAGCACGTTTGGCTTTGCTTTGACCAACAATATATTTATTCAATTCGCGTACAATTTGACGCGGTGTTAAGTCTTGCTTCATCCTTCCAATACCGTAATTGAATCATTAGTGTATATACATAATTCTGCAGCAATTTTTAATGACTCCTGAACAATCTCTAATGCCGTTTTTGAAGTATTATTATATAAAGCGGTAGCTGCAGATTGCGCAAACCCACCACCAGATCCAATAGCGATAATTGGTCCGTCCGGTTCAATTACATTACCATCGCCTGTAACAATAAAACTGCTTTTCTTATCCATTAACGCTAATAAAGCATCTAAATGACGGAGATATTTGTCAGTTCGCCAGTCCTTAGCCAATTCAACAACTGAGCGTTTTAAATCACCATCAAACTCATCTAATTTGTTCTCAAACTTTTCAAAAAGAGTCAATGCATCTGCCGCTGCCCCGGCAAATCCTCCTAAGATATTGCCTTTTGCAGTTTCAAATTGTCGGACCTTGACAGCTTTTTGTTTTAGTGCCATATCACCAAAAGTAACTTGACCATCGCCGCCCAGAGCAATTTTATTTTTTTTACGAACACCCAAGATGGTTGTTGATCTTATTTTTAATTTTTCCAATCTATTTTCCTTTGTGTTTCCACAGAATATTTAATTAAAAACTTATTATATCTCCTATTTCCCCACTCTCTGTGGCTATTAAATCCTATTTTACTAATAATTCAAACAATTTTGAATCAGCTGGTAAAACAAGTGTAGTATTAGTATCTATTACACTTTTATAAGTTTCCAAAGTTCTAAGAAACTCATAAAATGAAGGGTCAGCAGAATACACTTTAGCGTATATCCCAAGTGCAGTTGCTTCACCCTTACCACGGGTCTCCTCAGCTGATTTATATGCATCGGCAAGAATAATTGTTTTTTCTTTCTCCGTACTGGCTATGATCATTTGCGATTCCTCATCACCTTCAGAACGGTACTGATTAGCCTGCCTTTCCCTTTCAGCTTGCATACGAGCATATATTGATGCTTCATTCTCCTCTGGTAAATCAACCCTTTTAATTCTAACGTCAATAATCTCTATGCCATATGGTAAAGTTGATTCATAACTTGCTTTGGTGACTGCCTCCATGATCTGTTCACGATTATCAGTAATAATTTCATGCATATTGTGTAAACCGAGTTCGCGTCGAATTTCAGAATATACAATGTCATCTAAACGAGTTACAGCATTAGGTATGGCTTGCAAGGTTTGCATGAATAATAATGGATCAATTATTCTCCAGCGGACATAGTTATCAACAATTAGTGTTTTTTTGTCGGTACTTAACACCTCAGCTGGTTGAACATCATATTCCAATAATCGATTATCAAAAAATACAGCGTTTTGAATTGGTGCAGGTAGTTTCAAATGCAAACCAGGGGTTTGAATAGTACGAATTGGTTTGCCGAATTGCAAGATTACTACTTGTTCGGTTACATCAACTTTGAAGATTGTTGTCAATAAGATAATCGACACTAAAACTATAATTATAATTGTTATTTTTTTCATCATCAATCTCCTACTGTCCACTTAAATTGAGCAAGTTTAACAAATTACCGTCTTCATCATTTGGGACAATATATTTTTTCACCCCTGGCAATATCTCTTCCATAGCTTCTAAATATAATCTTTTTCTGGTTACGTCCTTCGCCTTGCGATATTCAATTAGCATTGCACTGAATTTAGCAACGTCACCTTCTGCTCTCTTTGTTCTTGCTTCTTGAAAACCCTCAGCTTCTCTTAACATAGCCTGGGCTTCGCCGCGAGCTTTCGGGATTACATTATTGCGATAGCCCTGTGCTTCATTGATCTTTCGGTTTTTATCCTCTTTAGCTGACGCAACATCTTTAAATGCTGCTTCGACTTGCTTAGGCGGTGAAACCGATTGAAGTTGAACTGCAACAATTAGTATTCCGGTTTCATATTTATCTAAAATTTGTTGCATTAATGTTTGTGTTTCTTCTTGAATTTGGAATTTACCGGTTGTCAATGCTTCATCAATTGTATGTTGACCAATAACGGTACGTAAGGCTGACTCGGACACTTCTCTCATTGTAAGTTCAGGGCCTACGAAATTGAATAAATAACTCTCAGCATCTTTGATTTTATATTGAACGATCAATTCTGCATCAACTATATTTTCATCTCCAGTAAGCATCAGGCTTTCATTTTCCACTTTTCTAAATTGTTGATTACCTATATGCCGAAATCCGACTTCAGATCTTTTTACTTCGGTCACTTTTGGAGTGTCAACCTGTTCTATTGGAAAAGGTAAATGATACCTCAATCCCGATTGTGCCACACGGGTTACTTTTCCAAAAGTTCTTACTACTCCTACTTCATCAGGACCGACACTATAGATTCCTGTTAATAGCCATAATACCAGTACAATTCCAATTATCGGCATTACACCTAATGATAATAATTTTTCGGGTATGTTAAATTCAACATCCCCAAATACAACTTTACGTCCTGCCATATTATATCCTCATTATTTCAATTCTCGTCGCAAACGAGCAACAGGAAAATTCAGCTGTTCACGGTATTTTGCAACGGTTCTGCGAGCAACATTGTATCCTGCTGCCTGCAATTTTTCAGTTAATTTTTCATCATTATAGGGCTTTTTCTTATTCTCGCTCTCAATGATATCCTTTAGAACTTGTTTAACCAAGTTTGTACTAATTATTTCTCCGGATTGCTTTGTAGCACCTTCAGTAAAAAATGATTTCAATTCATATATTCCAAAAGAAGTATCAACATATTTCCCTCTTGTTGACCTGCTGATTGTTGATATATCCATTTCGACTTCTTCAGCTATATCTTGCAGTTTCATTGGATTTAAATCTTTTGTCTCACCCGTGAAAAATTGTGGTTGTTTTTCGATGATTGCTTTCATAACACGGATCATAGTATTTCGACGTTGCTTAATTGCCTCAATAAACCAATTTGCAGAATCAGATTGCTCCTTTAAATATTTACGGGCATCAGTAGATATTTGCGCACCTTCTTCTAATAAACCCATATAATCCGGACTAATTCGCAGTTCGGGCAACCCTGAATCATAGGTTTGGATACTCCAATCACCATCGCGTTCCATTACTATTAAATCAGGAATTACAACTTCGTCTTTACTGATAATTTTCCCTTCTCCAGGACGTGGATTTAAATGTATTATGACTTCTTTAGCTTCTACTAATTCATCTTCCGTACAACCAAGTTTTTTTTGCAATGTTTCAAAACGTTTATTACTAAAATCATCTAAGTGTTCTGAAACAATACGATATGCTAAAGAGTCTTTTTTATCTTCTAACTGAATCAGCAAGCATTCTCTCAAATCGCGTGAGGCAATTCCAACTGGTTCTAAATGTTGCACAAATTTTAAAATTTTCTCAACATTTTCTATATCTGTATTCAATCGATCAGCTATAAGTGACAATTCAACTGTAATGTAACCGCGGTCATCTAAATTCCACAATATCTCTTCAGCGATAATATGTTCAAATTCGGTTAACCCATAGCTATCTAATTGTCCTATTAATTCTTCAATAAAATCTAGCTGATATTGTTGAGGCAGGTCTTTATTTTCAGGAGAATATTGATATAAAGTTACAGGTTCAGGTTCATCGGCATCAAAAGATACATCCATTGAATCTCCTTCTGTATCTTCACCGGATATTGGTATATCATCATCACGTTGCACTTCTTCTAAAACAGGATTTGTTTCCAGCTCATTCAATATTTTTTGTTCTAAATTGACAATATTTAGCTGCAATAGCTTTGCCAGTAATATTTGGCGCGGAGCTAATATCTGTTTTTGTGCTTAGTTTTTGCTGAAGTCTTTGCATTATAACTGAAATCTTTGTCCAAGATATAAACGCCGTACTTCCTTATCCCCTGCTAACTCACTTGAAGTGCCGGACTTTAGAATTCTTCCTTCGTACAATAGATATGATCTATCTGTTATTGATAAGGTTTCACGAACATTATGGTCGGTAATTAGTACACCAATATTTCTATTTTTTAAGGAATGAACAATTGACTGTATATCTTCCACGGCTATTGGATCAATACCTGCAAACGGTTCATCAAGTAAAATAAAATCAGGATTCAGTGCTAAAGTTCTACAAATTTCTACTCTGCGGCGTTCACCACCAGATAAATTATATCCCTTGCTAAGTCTGATATGTTTAATAGATAAATCTTCTAATAAATTTTCTATTATCTGTTCTATTTCATCTTTTTTAGATTTAGTCATCTGTAAAACTAACCGAATATTATCCTCGACAGTAAGTTTTCCAAATATTGAGGGCTCCTGCGAAAGATATCCTAAACCCAACCGAGACCTTTTATACATAGCTAAGTCTGTAATATCTTTATTGTCGAGAGAAATGTTTCCTTTGGATGGTTTGATCATCCCGGTAATCATATAAAAAGTTGTTGTTTTCCCTGCACCGTTCGGACCAAGTAAACCAACAATTTCACCCTTGCGTACTTCGATACTTACGTCATTGACAACCCATCGTTTTCCGTATTGCTTAAATAAAGATGTAGTCTTTAGTCCGGTATGATTTTTCATCTGCTTGTAACTCCACGCGGTTTTAATATTTTCCAACGCTCCAAGTTAACATCGGATTCAAATCCGATACCATATAGTGTATCACTTGCTTCGGTAGTTATCATAACTGAATCATTAGTGAATATTTTCTCCATCGAATTATCCCACGATAGAGTATCGGTATAGAGCGTTATACCACTATCCGACATCACAGTAATATTATTAATGGCCTGTAGAAAAGTACTGCGTTCATTTATTTCTGCTTTATCCGCTATTAGTTTTGACATGTGATGTTCTTTTGCATCAAAAAAATCTATTTGAACGTTATCTTTTAATGAAATAAACATTTTATCACTAAACTGCTCAAGATAATCCGCTTTTATATCTGCACGTTTAATACCTGCATTAGTTATGGTAATTCGAACATCCCAACTTTCCTGGTCAGGTTTCTCAATTAATTCTTCGCTGTGGTCATCGTTAACAACTGGACTGCTGCAGTTTATTATTACAACAAAAAGCACTAATCGTGGAATCCATTTGGAAATAGTTTTATACATTATTTAGAATTAACAAATATTTTTTCTTTCACTATTTGCAAAGCTTCTTCATATCTGCCTTGAGTAGTTAATATCCAATCAATTGCTTCTCGAAATGCGCCATTTCCACCATCTTTGTTAGTTATGTATAGTGCAACATCTTTCACTAGGTCAACAGCATTATTCACAGCAATCGGCACTCCAACTTGATACATTACTGGCAAATCGATGATATCATCGCCGATATAAGCGATCTGATCATCATGTAAATTATATTTTTGTTTCAAACTTAAATAAGGTTCATTTTTATCAAGTGTACCATTGTAAACATCTTCGATACGCAATTCTTGCGCTCTTATTTCGGTAGCTTTTGAATATCTCCCCGATATAAGTGCAATTTTTAAATTTATTGCTCGTGCTACAGCAACCCCCGATCCGTCAGTTACATTAAATTTTTTAAACTCATCGCCATTGTCACTTTTATAGATTGCACCGTCAGTCAATACACCATCAACATCCGCTATTAAAAATTTAATACGCGATACTTTTTCCTTTATTGACTTATCCATTATTTGTTACCGCTTCTTGTATCTGTTTTACTTGTAATAATAAATATTCCAATTGATCTAATGGCCACTGTGTTGCCGAATCTGATTTGGCATTTTTTATGTCATCATGTACTTCTAAAAATATTCCATTACAGCCGGCAGCAACTGCAGCTTTTACCATTATGGGAATATATTTTCTCAAACCACCTGTGAAATCTTCAGTATTGCCAGGCATTTGTGCGCTGTGGGTACCATCAAAAACTACCGGGTATCCTGTTTCTTCCTGCATTATCGGAATTGAGCGCATATCGGTGACTAAACTATCAAAGCCAAAAGTGTTCCCTCGTTCGGTAATTATGATTTTTTTATTGCCGGTACTTTCAATTTTTTTTACAATATGTATTACTTTCCACGGTGATAAAAATTGTCCTTTTTTAATGTTTACTGGCTTGCCTGTATTACCGGCAGCAATTAATAAATCAGTTTGACGACACAAGAATGCCGGTATTTGTATTATATCAGCTACTTCTGCAATGGCATCAGCCTGTACAGACAAATGAATATCTGTAATAATTGGGATATCAAACTCACTTTTTAGATCAGCTAATATCCGTAAACCCTCATCAATACCAGGACCTCTGAAGGATGATACGGAAGTACGATTAGCTTTATCGAATGAACTTTTGAAAATAAACGGTATTGATAATTTTTCTGTGATAGTTTTTATTTGCGATGCCATTCTCAATGAATGATCTCGATTTTCGATCACACATGGTCCAGCTATGAGCGGTAGACTTATACCGCCGAAAGAAATTGTTTCGGTTATATTAATAGTTTTCAAAATTTTGATTATTTTTTAGATGTGAAATTTACAGCAGCTTTAACAAAATCGCGAAATAAAGGATGAGCGCGATTTACCCGACTTTTTAACTCAGGATGGAATTGAGTTGCCACAAACCAAGGATGGTTTTTCAATTCAATTATCTCTATCAAATTCAAGTCATTATTTATACCTGAGACAACCATTCCATTTTTTTCTAATCGTCTTGTATAACGATTATTTACCTCCCATCTGTGTCGATGGCGTTCAGAAGCATGTTTCTGATTGTATGATAAAAAGGTTTTTGTACCACGTTTGATATCACAGTCGTAGGCACCTAGACGCATTGTACCGCCCTTCGCCTTGATAGCTTTTTGTGATTCCAATAAATCAATCACTGGATATTTAGTATTTTTTTCAAATTCAGTACTGTTAGCACCTTTCAGTCCACAAACATTTCGCGCAAATTCAATTACAGCACACTGTAAACCAAGGCATATACCTAAAAATGGCACATCATTAACCCGAGCGTACTCACATACTTTAATTTTACCTTCCGCTCCTCGTGGTCCAAAACCAGGTAAAAGTAATATCCCATCAACATTTGTAAGTGATTTACTTATTTTTGAATCATTATTTAATTTATCAGTTTGGATCCATTTTAAATTAACTCTAGCATCGTTCTCAACACCGGCATGAATAAACGCCTCCATTACACTTTTGTAAGCGTCGGGAAGCTCAATATACTTACCGCACATTGCGATAGTTACTTCCCTTTTGGGATTGTTGTATCGCGACATAAATCCTTTTAACTTTTTAACATCTGGCAGCGGCTTTAGCTGTAATCGCTCTGCGATAATTTCCCCAACTTTTTGTTTGTATAGCGAAAGAGGTACTTCATATATACTCTCAACTTCATAACCTTCGATAACATTCGTTGGTGCCACATTACAGAATAGAGCAATTTTATCAATAACCTCTTGAGTAATGGATCGTTCAGTCCTGCAGAGAATTATATCGGGAGATAAGCCGATTTCACGCAATTTCATTACTGAATGTTGAGTTGGTTTGGTTTTTAATTCTTCACTTGCCTTTATAAAAGGTACAAGCGTTAAATGCATAATTAAATAATTGTGGTACCCCAATTCAACAGTTAATTGTCTAATGGCTTCCATAAATGGTAAACTTTCAATGTCACCAACTGTACCGCCAACTTCACAGATTACAACGTCATAATTGTTATTTACATTTACAGCTTTTATGCGGCGTTTTAGCTCATCCGTAACATGCGGAATAACCTGAACAGTTGCTCCAAGATAATCTCCAGAGCGCTCTTTATCAAGAACTGAGCTATAAACTTGCCCGGCAGTAGCATTGTTTGAGGAACTCATATTTTCATCAATAAATCTTTCGTAATGTCCTAAATCCAAATCAGTTTCAGAACCATCGTCAAGTACAAACACTTCTCCGTGCTGGAACGGATTCATAGTGCCAGGGTCAACATTTAAATATGGGTCGAGTTTTAAAATTGTCACTTTTAATCCTGAACTTTTTAATAAATATCCGATTGAGGCTGCCGCAATTCCCTTTCCCAATCCAGATATTACACCACCTAACACGAAAATATATTTTGTCTGTTTTTTCTTTTTATTATTCAAAATTTAATTGTTCCAAATCCTTTTTAACATCTACTCCTCGATACGGAAAGTCACATACCACAACTCGGATTGCTATCCCATTATCCAAAGCTCTCAACTGCTCTAAGTGTAATGCTTTTTCATTCATTGATTGTTCTAATTTAGTGAATTTATTAAGCACATCTTTACGATATCCATAAATTCCAATATGATGGAAATATTTCTTAGAAAAATCGGTTATTGTTCTGTAGAAACCTATTGCATTATGATTTTTGTCAATAGCTACCTTAACAGAATTATGATTAAGTATATCATCCTCTGTAATGATGGTACTTGCTAAAGTAGCCATTTCAACACTTTTATCATCAAATAAACTTACTAAACCATCGATCATTTCAGGATCAAGCATCGGCTCGTCACCCTGTATATTAATAATAATATCAGCATCTATACCGGACACAGCTTCAGCAATCCGATCTGTCCCTGATTGATGCTTTGGTGAAGTCATAAGCACTTCAGCATTATATTTTTGAAGCGCGTCAACTGTTTCTTGTGAATCGACTGCAATGATTACGCGATCTAATTTTTGTGATTTTAGAGCACGCTCATAGACATGCATTATCATTGGTTTATTACGAATGGGGAAAAGTATCTTACGGGGGAAGCGGGTCGATTCCAAACGAGCCGGAATCACTCCAATAACCACTATCGGATTTCTCCGAAGACTTTTTGTATATAATTATAGTTCATTAATTTGATTAATGGTAGGATAAAATTATTGGATGTAAAGACTAAATACAAGGAAAAGGACAACCGTTTTTTATTGATATAATTGTAACTTTGTGCTCAATAAATTAGCAGAAATGGATAAAATCAAATACTTTACAATAGAAAACATCCAACAAAAGGCTGAATCAATATATCAAAAATTGGATAACCAGTTTGACTTGCACAAAGACCATTTGATACCACAAAAATCTGCTTTACTAATTCTTGATATGCAAAATTTCTTTCATGACAATAAATCACACGCCTTTATTCCTAGTGGCAATGCAATAATTAAACCAATCCAATCATTAGCTAATATATTCAAAAGTAATAATCGTCCTGTAATTGTAACAAGGCATATCAATACTAAAAAGGATGCTAAACAAATGGATGCCTGGTGGCGAGACCTTTTAACGGATGATAATGATCTCAGCCAATTGATTGCTGAATGTGATATTCCCCAAGCAGAATTAATAATCAAATCTCAATATGATGCATTTTATGAAACAAAGCTTAATGAAATATTACATCATCATAATGTTGAACAGTTGATTATTACAGGTGTTATGACACATTTATGTTGCGAGACAACAGCTCGTTCTGCCTTTGTAAGAGGATATAATGTGTTCTTCCCAATTGATGGGACTGCAACCTACAATGAAGAGTTCCATATTTCAACGCTAACAAATCTTGCGCATGGTTTTGCAAATATCACATTAATAGAAAAATTAAAGCAGTCATTCAGTGATAAATAAAGTAATAGATGTAATAATTATTGGCGCCGGACCAGCCGGATTTGCTTGCGCAATTCAATTGAAACGTCATAAAATTGATTCTATGGTTTTTGAAAAAGATGAAATTGGTGGTTTACTCAAAAATGCAAATTTAGTCGAAAATTATCCTGGATTCCCTAATGGTATAAGCGGTAATAAGTTTGTTAAGCTTCTGAAAAAACAATCTAAAAACAACAATATCAATGTTAAACATGAAGCTGTTGAAAATGTTGAATTCGTTAATAATGCTTTCAATGTAAAAACTAATAAAAAAGTATATCATTCAAAATATTTAGTAATTGCGAGTGGTACAAAACCAATTTTACCAAAAGTGCCAATTCTTCACGAGGATATTCAAGATAAAGTTTTGTTTGATGTTTATAAAATGGGACAAATTGAACACAAGAATATCGCTATCATTGGCGCGGGTGACTGCGCATTTGACTATGCACTTAATCTTTGCGCTAAAAATAATGTAATAATTCTAAATCGGAACAAAAACATAAAAGCCCTACCTATTTTGCAAGACCGCGTTTTGAAGTCTAAGAATATCAAATATTTTGATAATACAGTTGTTCAAGAAATTGGCACAATCGATAATCAATTACGTCTAATTTTGAAAAATACCGATAAATTATTTTTAGTTTACAATTTACTCATGGCTATTGGCCGTGAGCCAAATCTTGATTTTGTCAATAGAGATCTACTTGTAAATCCAAATGTTTTTCAAATCGGTGATGTAACAAATGGACAATTCCGTCAGGTATCTATCGCAGTAGGCGATGGAACTTTTACAGCTATGAAGATTAATAATATTCTTAATAAGTAAAATGATGAAAGTAATCGCAAAAACCGGGAATGATGAATTAGCCATGGTCTATGTCGCACAATCAGACAGTGGCAAATTGCTTGAGTTTGTGGAATCAGTTCCGCCACCTTATACTAGAGATCAGAAGTGGGTTTTGATAATTTCAACTCTGTTCGGCTGTCCGATTAAGTGTAATTTTTGCGATGCAGGTAGCTATTTCAACGGAAAGCCAACTAAAGATGAGTTGTTTTTTCAAATTGACTATTTAGTAGAAAGCCGTTTCGGTGGGAAAAGTGTTCCGTCAGGAAAATTTAAAATTCAATTCTCTCGAATGGGTGAACCAACTTTGAACTCAGCTGTACTGGACGTATTAAGAGAGATTCCAAGTCGTTATGACGCGCCCGGATTTTATCCTTCTTTATCAACAATTGCGCCAAAAGGATCTGAGGATTTTTTAAATGATTTAATTGAAATTAAAAATGAATTATATAATGAGCGTTTTCAATTTCAATTTTCAATCCATAGCACAGATTCCGAACAAAGAAATTGGCTGATACCGGTAAAAACTTGGGATTTTGATAAAATGGCAGAATTCGGTGAACGATTCCATCAAGGAAACAAACAGAAAACTACGCTTAATTTTGCTCTTTCAAATGAATCAATTGTTGAGCCCGGTGTTTTATTGCAACATTTTAATCCGGAAAAATTTTTAATTAAACTAACGCCAGTTAATCCTACATACAAAGCATTGAAAAATAAATTAGATTCGCCCTTAACTAAATCATCCAAACACTATACAATAATTGACGAATTAAAATATTCAGGATATGAAGTTATAGTTAGTGTTGGTGACCTAGCAGAAAACAATATTGGTAGTAACTGTGGCCAACATGTTATGAATTTTCTTAAAAAAAATGTAACATTAGAAAATAGCTACACTTTTCCTTTACAGAAATCTATCAGTTAGCAATTTATTCGTAGCGTAATGCATCGATCGGATCAAGTTTGGCAGCTTTATAAGCCGGATAGATACCAAACCCAATTCCAATAACTGAACATACCACTAATCCGATTATAGCCCAATCTATCGGAATTTGAGCAGGTACTTTTAATAGCATTGCTACAAGGTTGCCACCGGCAATCCCAAGAATCACTCCGGCTATTCCTCCAAATTCACTTAAGAATACCGCTTCTGATAAAAATTGTGTTAGGATATCTGCGCGAGTCGCACCAATCGCTTTACGAATACCTATTTCTTTTATACGCTCTGTAACGGATACTAACATTATGTTCATGATGCCGATACCGGCAACGACTAAAGCAATTACACTAACTGCAAATGCAAATAATTTCACACCAGCCGTAAAACTACTGAATGTCTCGATTAGCTCAGCGTTTGATGACACTTCAAAATCATTTTCTTCACCAGGAGGGACTTGTCTTACGGCACGAATGATTCCAATTGCCTCATCCATAGTCTTATCGTATAATTCTGCAGACTGTGCCTCTATTGTTATTTGTAAACTTGTTTCTCTATCGCTGAATCTTTGCAAATAATTTGTTATAGGAATGAGTACAAAATTATCTTGGCTCTGTCCAAACATTTTGCCCATTCGCTCCAAAACGCCAATGACTGTGAAATTAATACCTTCGATTGCGACGGTCTTACCAAGGGGATCTTCATAAGGGAATAGTTGATCAACTGCATCCATACCTAAAATCACTACTCTGCGGGAATTGTCAATATCTTGTTGATTTATATCTCTACCTTCAGCTATAAAATTATTGTAAGTCCGTAATGCTCCGACCGAACCTCCGGCGACTGCAATACCTTTTGTCCTCTCATCTTTATATTTTATTGTTTTACCGCCTGTACCTTCGGCAACGGTTACTAATGAGGGTAAATTGGCTCTTTCTTTCAATTCAATAAATTGATCATATGTAATATCTTTTCTGTTGCGATATTTTGCCTCTCTATGACCCATTTGAATAAGCGGATACTTTTGTATAATAAACGTGTTTGTTCCAAATACGTTTAATCCCGAAGTAATTGATGACTCCATTGTACGGATTGCTGTCATAACCCCAATTACAGAAAATACACCAATTGCAATTCCTAATAATGTTAAAATTGAACGCATCTTGTTTGCTTTTAATGCATCTACCGCCATGCGAAAACTTTCTTGTAGTGTATTTTTTAAGTGGCTGCGTTTAGTTCTAGTCATAACTCAATGCCTCAATTGGGTCTAATTTTGCCGCGCGATACGAGGGAACTAATCCCGAAACAACACCCACTACCAAACTTAATACAACCGCTAGAATTGCCAAAGAAACTGGCATGGTAGATGGTAAAAATTTGCTTATTATAAAACTTAAACCATAGGCAAGTCCTAAACCTATAAGCCCACCAATTAAACAAATTAATACTGCTTCTATTAAAAATTGACTCAGTATAACATTGCGAGTTGCACCAATCGCTTTACGAATACCTATTTCACGAGTTCGTTCTTTAACAGACACAAACATGATGTTCATAATTCCAATACCACCAACTACTAACGATAATACTGTTATAAAAATTCCTGTTCCGCCTATTGCAAGTTTAATTGCCTTGTATTGCGATTCGAACGCCTCTTGCTGATTTATCGCAAAATTATCCGGTTCTTCTGGTCTAAGTCCTCTTATCCTACGTAGTATGGATCTTACTTCATATTCAGCTTCTTCCATATTTGCATCATCCACTTTAACGGATAATCTAAAAAATCCTCTTCGCGAAAAAAGCCTCTGAAATGTGCCAAGGGGAATAATAGCTTGATTATCCATGCTGAACAAACCAAGAAATTTGCCCTGCTTTTTTACAACTCCAATTACACGAAATTTATATGCACCCATCTTAACATATTTATCGATCGGATCTGCGTCATCAAACAATGCATCTGCTACTTCGGAACCAATGACTGTAACTCGCGCACCGGACCGGTCTTCGCCTTCGGTAATAAATCTACCAAATTCGATATCAGTATTAGAAGTCTGCATATACTCGGGGGTTGTTCCCATTATTTGCACGTCACTAATGCTATTTTCGCCATGCGACATATCAGAGCCACGAAAACTTTCGGGAGATGCAGCCAATACATACTTCCCTTGTTCTTTTAATTGCTCAACATATTCAGGTTTCATATCTGGACGGTTTCTCAATTCCCAAAAGTCTTGATTCCCAAACCACTCAAACTTTGATATTTATAATACATCCTTGCCCAAAAATGACATGCTGTTATCAAATGAACGGTCTAATCCCGAAATTAGCGTTCCCATTAAAGTAACAGCTAAAACGCCGATTATAATACCTAATGCCGTAAGAAAGGAACGCATCTTGCTCGATAAAATTGCATTAATCGCTATTCGAATATTTTCAAAGAATAATTGAAACATATGAAAATTTAGCTAATTCTTCTTTTTTTGGTTGCGTTCATCAGTACGAATCTTACCGTCCAATAAATTTATTGTGCGGTTAGCATGATCTGCAATATATCGTTCATGAGTAACTAAAATTATTGTATTTCCCGAATCGTGAAGACTATCAAATATATTCATGATTTCTTCTCCACTCTTACTGTCTAAATTCCCTGTCGGCTCGTCAGCTAAAATGATTGAGGGGTTTGTTACGAGAGCTCTTGCAATTGCAACTCTCTGCCTCTGTCCACCAGATAATTCATTCGGTTTATGATTCATTCTATCGGCTAACCCAACTTTTTCAAGTGCTGATCTTGCATATTCTAACCGATCTTCGCGAGGAACATTAGCATATATAAGCGGAAGTTCTACATTCCTTAATGATGTCAATTTTGATAATAAATTAAATGTCTGAAATACAAAACCGATCTTTCTATTGCGAATGGATGCTAATTGATTGTCGTCCATCTCATGAACTGGTTCACCTTCAAAAAAGTATGTACCTTCTGTTGGTGTATCAAGACAGCCAACCACATTCATTAAAGTAGATTTCCCTGAACCTGACGGTCCCATAATTGAGATATATTCATTTCGATTAATATTTAAATCGATCCCATCAAGTGCATGTACATCTTCAGCTCCAATATTATATATCTTTTTGACGGAATTTAGGGCTATTAGCTCACCGTTCTTTTTTGCATTTACCACGATCTACTTGTCCTTTTTAACAGCTTTTTTATCTTTTGATTTTCCTTCTATCTCTACTTCCGACATGTGTTTTAAATCGCGACTTATTGCTTTATAACTTCCCGTAATAACAAGCTCTCCTTCTTCCAAACCTTCCAATATTTCATAATGATTTTCAGATGCAATACCGACTTTAACGGGTCTTACAACTGCGAATTTTTGATCCTTTTTTGCGGGGTGGCCCCTTGCGTCCTTTTTTGCCATCAGTTGTATCAATAATACTTTCACCATCACTTATAACAAAGACTACTTCAATCATTTCTTTCTTTTTCTTCTCGCCACTATCAGAAACTTCAGTATCATCAGTTTTTTCGGTATTCTTGCCTCTGTTACGTTTTGTTTTACGTAGTTCTTCTTCCCAGCCTTCTTGTCTTACAGTTAGACTTTGTATTGGAATCGATAATGCATTTTCCTTTACATCAGTAATAACATCCGCCGTAGCACTCATCCCCGGCCGAATATTTTCAGGTACATCAACCATTCGTATTTTAACTTCAAAGTTAGTTACTTGCTCTTGAGTACCAAGTGCTTGAGTTTGCGCAATATGGGCTATTTCACTAACAATACCTATAAACGAGGTATCCTGAAAGGCATCTATTTCAATTTCCGCAGTATCTCCCACAGCGACTGAAACAACATCATTCTCGTTAACATCTACTACAACTTCCATTTTGGCAAGATCTGCCACAATCATTAAAACATCGGCTTGGAACATAGAGCCTAAAGCCATTTCGCCGACTTCTTTATTAATTTTTGCTACTGTACCGGATTGCGGGGCAACTATACGAGTTTTTGACAGTTGATCCTCTTGGGATGATAAGCCCGCAAGCGCCTGTTCCAGTTGGCTTTCAGCCAGTTGGTGTTGCGCTGTAATAGATTCCAATTCCTGTTTTGAAATTAGATCGTTTTTAAAAAGTGATTCTGTGCGTTCTTTTTGGGCTTTAATTTGCATTAAATTTGCGCGCGCAGATTTTACTGAAGACCGTGACTGATTATAGGTTGCTCTAACCTGTTTCTCATCTAATGAAATTAAATGTTGTCCTTTGGTTACATAATCACCTTCTTCAACAGTAATATCGGTGATCCACGCAGAAATTGTTGCACTAATCTTAACTTCAACTTCCGGTTGTATAACACCGCTACCGCTCACCTTGTGAACAACTGTTTGTCTTTTAACTTCTTCGGTTTCAACTATTGTCGCTTCGGTATCCGATTTTAGTAGATTCCCTACTATCAGGATTATCAATACGGCAGCAACTCCAATGATTATCCATAATTTCTTTTTATTTTTTTTCTCTTTAGCCAAAACAGACTCCTAATTTTTATCAAAATCTTGATCTAAAATTCCTAATTGTGCTTTCAGATATGCTTCCTGAATCCTTGCGTTATATTTTGAAGACACTAAATCAACACGCGCTCTTGTCACTGAAACTTGTGCATCTAATAATTCCAATATTGATGCAGAACCCAATCTATATCGTTCACTTACAAGTCTAAAATCCTCTTCTGCCGAATTTAAAATTTCTTCGTTGATTGGTATTATCTTAAAATAATCGCTAACTATTCCCAGTAAACTCTCCAGTCTGACAATGGCATCATTTGTAGTAGTAGTTAGGTCATTTTCTTCCTTTTGCACTGCAAGTTTTGCTTGTTGCGATTGTGTCGAAAGAGCCATTCCGCGAAAGATTGGAAATGATAAATTCAAACCAGTAGTCATCATCCATTCGTTTTTAAAAGCGTCCCTCAAACCATCAAAATCCGTGTCTCCTGCTTGATAAGATATTGAAGCACTCAAAGATGGCAACCTCGATGCTAAAGTTAATTTCTTGCGAAGTTTAGCATCGGTTAGTTGAGTTTCTGAAGCCAATATTTCTGGATTATTATTTTTCAGGATATCAATAGCCTCATCAAAATCAGGTACGGTTTGTAATGGCAATACTTCATCTATAACTTTCAATTCGCTGGCATCACCAATCATTCCCAGCGCATTACGAAGTTCAGATACTGCAACATACAAAAGTGCTTGTTGGGTTATCAAAGCTGATCTTGCTTTACCGCGTGCTACTTCGGATTTCAAAAGATCGGTTTTTTTGGCAGCACCTAGGTCATACTTTTTCTGAGCCAATTCAACTTGCTGCTCAGCTAAATCTAAACTCTGTTTAGCAACTTCCACCAATTGTTGGTTCTTTAATAATTGGAAATAAGTACGATGAACTTCTGCTATCACATTTATTAATATTTGCCTTTCCATCTGTTCGGCAAATCGATAATTATTATTTGCTTGCGCAATGCGATTCCACCAGCCACCCCCATCAAAAATATTTTGTGAGCCACATATCCCTGCTGACCAAGAAGTCTGTGATGGGAATAATTCATCTTGAGCGTAGCTTGTTTCGCTGCGTCCACCAGATAAACTAATCGATGGCAAAATATTGCTAAATACTCCAATCTTTCCAACTTTCGCCGATTTTAGGTCAAGCTGAGCAGATTGAACAGTTTCTTTATTATCAATCGCTATATTTACACAATCGTTAAGCGATAATTCCTGTGAAAATACTGTATTTGAAAACAGTATTAATATTGCAACAATTAGTACTCTAATTCTTTTCATATATTTACCCTGCTATGTCCCCAACAAAACTTGAAAATCCTGCACCAATTAACCGCAATACCACCCAAGTAATAGCATTGCAATTAAATATGGTTTTGTTTTTTTGTTATAAATAATTCCCATTCCGATTGCTATTAATACGATTCGCCATATTGCAAAAATATCAATACTCGCCAGTAGTGAATTGATGAAAGATCCTTGCTCACCAATTCCCAAGACACCTAAACCTGTATAGACTTCTAAAGACCATTTATTTAACATTAATGGAATTTTAATAATTGTCTCAAGAAGATTAATCATGTACGCCCAAGCTGTGATATTTACTAACTGCCCATACTTTGCACTGCCACCCATAATTGTATTTCCAACTAATAGAGCAATAATTGCCATAAACAATACCGTTAGAGGTCCACCTAGAAAGCTAAATATCCATCCTGTTATTTGTGGACCCGACATTTGTTTATCGATTCTCTCGTAAATTTCAGTTTTTTGTTCTTCGGATATTCTAGAATTGTTTTCGATGCGCTCTATTGCGGCATCATATCCTACTTCAGTTGCTAAGTCTTGAATTGCCCAAAATGAAAGTACACCTATTACCGCAAGAATTAATAAAGGAATAAGCGCTTTTTTCAATTCAAAGTCTTTAACTGCATTGAAAACTTTACTTGGTGCAACATATACATTTATGATATTTGATAATATTGACATGATCTGATATTCCTATTTTAAATTATTTTGACACATTAACAACTCAAAGGTTGTCAATAATATTTCAGAAATTAACGATTTTTACAATCAAAATTAAATTTTAAAACTCCTTCCTAAAAATCTTTCTCTATCGAAAAAAATTATCTATACTTAAAAGCACATGTACTATGAATTTACCAATATTCCTGCTAACTAAAGTTTCATCTACTCAGGTAAATCAATTCAAGTGACAACAATATTGCGATCTTTGTAGCATTACAACTCATACTGTGTTCTATTTCGCTACACTACTCAGGCTTTTCCCTATTGCTTTTTAGTCATTACTCCCCGTAAGTATGTTTGGCACGGTATTTGATACATGTATAATAGAAGAGAACGCCATAACATAAAATCTCTTAATAAAAAATTTGAAAAACAAAGGAGAATAAAATGAAACTAACACACCAATTAGTAATTGCAGTTCTGATAGTCAGTATGTCAATCGCTTACTCAGATGGTCTAACTGATAATCATAAAGTAACAATAATAATACCTGAAATAGCCTTGCTAGATATTGAACCCCAAGCCTCCAAAGACATTACCGTCACAATGACTGCTCCAACAGAAGCAGGAAACCCCTTAGCAAGCAGCACAGATAAGAATTTGTGGCTAAATGTAACATCTATTGTTGCAACAGGAAAAACCAGAAACATATCAGTAAAAATTAATGCACCGCTTGCCGGTTTAAATCTTAAAGTAGCCTCCGCCGCCTATGCCGGATCAGGATTCGGTTCATGGGGAACGCCGCAACCACAACTTACTTTAACTGCCTCTGATCAAACTTTGGTAAGTGGTTTAAAGAGTGGTTTTACTGCAAATGGTGCAAACAACGGTTACAACTTAACCTACACTGCTGAGCCAGTTGCCTCGAATGATTTTGGTGATATTGTATCATCTGCCGGTTCAGAAATAACTGTAACATATACTTTAACTGAATAAAATAATCACGATACCCCTTAAAAAGGTTGCGTCCATAAATATGTACGTAACCTTTTTTTATGTAAATACAATAATTTATTTCGCATGGATTCAAGATATTCTGCTTATTAACTTATCGGATTATAATCAGCTCCATTTATATTAAATTGACTGTACAAAATTTAAATGTTTAAAGATGATTAGGCGAATATCCAATACGATTACGAGATTACTTATGTTAATAGCTACTGCTGGAACTCTTCTGTTGTCTCAAGACAAACCCAACGATAAGCACACAGTTACAATTGTAGTTCAAAAGGTAGCTATGTTAGATATTGAATCTCCTACTTCGAAGAATTTAATCTTAACAATGACATCTCCGACTGAAGCCGGAGATAGAATACTTAATAGCATTGATGATAAGATTTGGTTAAACGTTACATCTGTTGTTGGTCCAGGCGATACCAGAGATATTTCAGTTAAGATAAATGAACCGGTCTCAGGAGTTGACCTTAATGTAGTTTCTGATGCATATAGCGGATCGGGATTTGGATTATGGGGAACGCCACAAAACGAGCTTACATTAACACAACTTGACCAAATATTAGTTAGCGGCATTAAAAGCGGAGAATCCGGAGACGGGGCCAATAATGGATTTAATCTAAAATATATTGCTAAGAGTAATAATTCCAAATATGGGGAGATTACTAGCACACCAGATAATGATATAACCGTAACATATACTTTAACACGTTAAAAATTTTAAATCACATAATTAAATATGAAAAATATAATATTTACTTTTTTATTTGCAGCTAATACACTATTAGGAGGAGTAGCTGTACTTAATGGGCTTGCGCATGAATTCAATGTTACGCCCGGAAACACTTATAAAGGCACTATTGAACTGCAAAATGCTTCTGATGAGGCACAGGTAGTAATGCTATATCAAGCTGATATAGCAACAAAATATACCGGTGAGACTTTTTATAGTGATTCGGTTGTTAATAAAAGGTCAAATGTTAATTGGATAAAGCTCAGTAATATTAGTGTTACCGTTGAAAGCAAAGAAAATAGAAATATTGAATTTGAGATAACTGTACCAAAGTCAGATAAGCTTATTGGTACATATTGGAGTGTAATAATGGTGGAGCCTCGCGATCCAATTCACATTCAAAAAGACAAGAGCGGTGTGAATATTCAATCTAAAGTACGTTATGCAATACAGATAGTATGCAATATTGGAGGAACCGGAACCACCGATCTTAAATTTTTTAATATTTCCCAAAAGAAACACAATGGCAAACAATATTTAGAGGTGGATGTTGAAAACACTGGACAGATCTTAATAAATCCAATCTTAAGTCTTGAACTATTTGACAACATTGGCAATAGCTCACCAATAATCAAATCTGAAAAACAGCGGATTTTCCCATCTTCTTCAAAAAGATTTTTGATTGAACTAACTAATGTTAAAAAGGGAACGTATCAAGGTATTTTGATTGCTGAATGCGGTATCGATGATCTTTTTGGAGTAAATATCACTCTTCACCTGAAAGATGATGGCTAAAATTCGTGATCTGTTTATATCAATAATTCTAATTGCCTCTCAAGCTTTTAGTCAAAACTTAGATACCAAACTTATCAAGGACTTTCCTTCGAACTTAAGTCCCGGATCAAATTATACAATTGTTTTTCGTATATCAAATCAAAACGATTATTCGATTACACTAAATACTAAATTTACAGCTCCGGAAAACTGGAAATTGTTTTTAAATGCGACGGTAACTATCCAAGAGAATTCTGTTGCCATTTTACCAATAGGGGTAATGATACCATTATCAACCCAACCAGGATCTAATCAAATAATATTAGAATTGAGCAATCCAGAAATAAATTATAAAGACGTCTTAAAAGTTGATACACATGTTCTCAAAAATATAGACATCGAAGTTAAATTAGTTGATGCGCCTAAATTTATCCTGGCAGGGAGGGAAATTTCAGCTGATTTTAGTATTTACAATAAGAGCAATAGTCAGCGTAAAGTGTTTTTACAATCGACAAGCGGCTCGATCAATGGTTCAAATAGCATAACTCTCGATATTGGCGATTCAAAAGTCATCAATGTTATTTGTCCTACGGATCCTGACCTAATAGCAAATTCAAAACAACTTGTAGATTTAATTGTTTCATCGGGACCTTATCAAAACACTGATAAAACATATGTTTTGATAATACCTACCAAAGCACATAAAACCGACAAATATCATAGGCTAAAATCCAAAATCAGCACCAATTATCTATATCGCGGACGCGGCACTGCTGATTATTCTGGTATTCAGGGTGAACTGTATAGTAATGGAAGTATTGATCCAAATAACAATCATCACCTTGAAATTAAAGCGAGAGGACCCAATCAATTCGATAATTCGATTTTAGGATTATATGATGAATATTTCATTAACTATCACTCTAATAATTTACTGGTATTTTTAGGAGACAATACATTTTCACTTACACCTTTAACTGAATATGGTCGTTACGGAACCGGAGTACTGGCAAGATATGATAACCACAAGTATGACTTTGGTCTATTTTATATGCAACCGCGTTTTTATCCAAATTATAATCAAGAGTTGGCAGGATATTTTAATTTTAAATTTGATGAAAATAATATTGGATTGACATATCTGCAAAAGAGAGTTGTTAATTCAAACAAATATGTCAATCTCTACTCTGCACTTTATACAATAAATCCGTATGAACATTTATCTTTGGAAGTTGAATATTCTTTAGGAAAACTAAATGACATTGTGGGACAAGGATACAGTCTTGAGCTCGCTAATCGCACAAAAAAAACAGTTACGACATTATCTTATATTAATGCTGATAAAAACTTTCCCGGATATTATAATAACACTAGTTATTTGAATGGCAATTTTCAATATATAATGACTAAGAGCTTAAAATTATTTACAAATTTTCATCAAGACGAAAGTAACGCTCAGCGAGATACGCTCTATGGGATCTCTCCATATTCGCAATACCTTATCGCTGGCTTATCCTACTCATACAGGACTCAAGATTATGTGAACATAAATATTGGAATGCGTGAAAGAAAGGATCGCATGTCTTTAAAGAAATTTCATTATAGTGAAGATTTTTTCAGGATTGTATTGGTTAACAATATTCAAAACTTTCAGTCCAGTATCAGTGGAGAAATCGCAAATACTTCTAACTACTTAACAAATAACAACGGAGAATCTTATAAAGGATCTTTTGCTATAAGATATAAACCAATTCCAAGTTTGGCAATCAACCCATTTATTCAATATTATAATACTTATCGGTATTCCGAAAGTAGTCTGCAAGAAGTAATTTATGGTGCTGAATCATCGTATAATTTCAATTCAAAAACGCAGTTGAGTGTTTCATTTCAGAATAGCCATAATGTAGAAGAGTATTATCGCGACAGGAGTCTTGTAGATTTGCGCCTAACAAAATTTATATCTAAAAATCATGAGGTTAATTTTCTGTGGTCTGAGACATTAAAACAAAAACAAATTGCTGACCGCGATAGATACATAGGATTAAAATATACTTATCACTTTGGAATTCCATTAAAAAAAACAAAAAATCTAGGTAGCTTGCGTGGGCAGACTAATCAATAAAGGAGTCAAAAATATAAGTAATGTTGTCTTGAATCTTGGTGGAAGCGTTCAGGCAAGTGATGAAGATGGTATATTCATTTTTCCTGATGTTCCGTCTGGTGAACAATATATATATATAGATACCTCTTCTTTGGATTTTAACGACATACCAAATGTCAAAATCCCAATGGTTGTCAAAATTGAACAAGATAAATTAACTGACATTCAAATAGAATTAACCAAAGCCGGAAAAATTTCCGGTAACGTTCTGTTAAATTTCGAAGATGAGAATTCAGAACGATTGACTCTGAACGAAGAGGAACTATATCAAAATAATGTGATCGTTGAATTACAACTTGATGATGAATTTCACCGATCCGTTGTTAATCTAAATGATAAATTTATCTTTACCGGTTTGCGTCCGGGGGATTGGAAGTTAAAAGTTTATCACAATAGCCTTGGAAAGAATTTTACCATAAAAAATTCGGAAATGATTGTAAATTTAAAGGCAGGTGGAACAAGCACTGTTAAAATAAATGTTATTAAAAAAGCTCGCAGAATACGATTTCAACCAACTGAAATAATAATTAAATAGTATGACATTTAAATATCTAATAATTACAATTCTTATCTCATTGGCGATGAATCAAAAAGGGTTTTCCCAAACTCAAGCTACGGCTGACATATATTTTACCGTTCCGGAAATTGCCTTACTTGATATTGAGCCTAACACCAGTGATATAATCCTGAATTTTGAAGCCCCCATTACAGCCGGAGAGCCATTAGAAACCACAAACAGATGATTCCAAATGGCTAAATTATACTTCCACAATAACCACCGGTGGAATACCAAAAAATATTACAGCTCAAATTACAAGTGAAACTCAAATTCCCGGTTTAAAATTCGAATTAAGTGCATCAAATTATAGTGGTAGCGGAAAAGGAACATTAGGTAGTCCGGCAGGCAAGATCAATCTCAATACAACTGCTCAGGCAATTATTTCAGGTATTGGGGGTTGTCATACAAATACCGGGGCTAATTCCGGACACAGGCTTGAATACACTGCATCAATAAATGATTATTCAACCTTTGAATTACCAACAATACCATCTGTTGATGTCATATTTACATTTAGCAATTAAATGAAGAACATAGCATTAATTATAACTTTATTTTTGTTACAAAGCGTCTCCGCCCAATCCATAAACATAATCGGACAATGGAATTATACGATACCATCTAGTGCTATTACGGAAGCAGGTGAAGATTTTATAGGAACTTATGAAAGTAGTGTAAATCAAATTTACTTAAATGTAACACATAATCATAAGTGGGCTGTATCCGTTAATAAAAACAATATCCTTTGGAATGATAATTTACAAATTTGGATACATCGAACAGGCAACGGATATGGAAGAGGGAATATAAAGGGTGGTGAAAACTATATTGACATTCCAAATTTTGAAGTTGATTTCGTGACAGGAAATAAAGAACAATATGATGTACCTCTGCAGTTGCAGATTAAGTGGAATTTCAGTAACAATACCTGCTAATAATTATATTGCTGAAATTGTTTTTACACTTACGGATAACTAGTAAAATTCGTCCTTAATTTTCATTAAATATTCAAAAGCTGCTACGTAGGTGTTCTCTATTTCCCCATCAAGGATAGCTTCCTCGATAGCAGATTTAATTGCTCCGACTGTTTTACCTTCGGTCAAGCCACAAATTTTCATTATTTCATCGCCTCGCACTGGCGATTGGAACGCTTTCAATTTATCGCGTTCGACTACATCCTGCATAAATTTTTCAACACGTTCAAAATTGCCCATATAACGCTTTACCCGTTCAGGGTTTTTGCTCGTGATATCGGCACGACAAAGTGTCAATAGATCATCAGTTTCTTCACCGGCTGCAACCATTAATCTGCGCACAGCTGAATCGGTCACTTCTTTTTTAGCAAGCGCTATTGGACGAAGATGCAACATCGTCATTTTGATCAAGTAATCTCGTAAATCATTCGATAATTTCATTCGTCTTGCAATTTGTTGCAGCATACGCGAACCGACATCATCGTGCCCGTGGAAAGTAAAACCTTTTGTTTTATGAATACGTCTTGTTTTCGGTTTCCCAATATCGTGAATTAATGCTGCAAAACGCAATTCCATTTTATCAGATAACACAGCAGCGTTATCAACTACCTGCATTGTATGATGGAATATATCTTTATGATGCCATTCATTGGGTTGTTCCATGCCGAACATGACATCAATTTCAGGGAAAATATATTTCATTAAACCGGTTTGTTGTAGGATGATTAAGCCTATAGACGGTCTATCTGTATCTAATATCTTAATTAATTCAGCAGTAATCCTTTCTTGGGAAACTATTTCAATCCGGCTTGCCTGATTCTGCATTGAATTCATACATTTTTCTTCGATATCGAAATTAAAGCGACTTGCAAAAACTGCTGCACGCATCATACGCAAAGGATCTTCAGAAAATGTCTCATCAGGATCTAACGGAGTAATTATGTGCTTTGCATTTAAATCGGCTATACCGTTATAAGGGTCATATAAATCGCCAAAAGTTTTTGGTAATAAATCAACCGCCATTGCGTTTATTGTAAAATCCCGACGTTTTAAATCACCATAGATATCTGTGTATTTCACCTCTTTAGGTTTACGAGATGATTCATCATAGTCCTCCAGTCGAGCAGAAGCAACCTCAATTTCCATTTTTGGATATGGAATTTTGGCGGTACCAAATTCCTTAAATGGAACAATCTTTTTTACACCTAATTTATCCGCTAATAATTGAGAAAATTTTATACCATCTCCTTCTATCATTAAATCTACTTCTATTGATTTCCTGCTTAAAAAGAGATCGCGCACAAATCCACCAACAACAAATACTTTTGATTGATGCTTTTCTCCTAACTCTCCCGCTACTTTGAGAATTGGAAAGGCGACCTTGTCTTTTTGCACTAATTCCTTAATATTCGTCATGTTGAAAATTACTAAAGATGTGCATTTATTATATTTGTTTTCCCATATAGTAATTTATAAATAATTTAACTGACATATAATTCCTAATACGCACAATGGGCATATTGTGATGTTAGACAACATTTCAACAAAATTAACACAGGATAAACATGGAAAACAAAAAGAAGAAAAATTGGATAAGCCTAATTATTGGAATCTTTATCGGTATAATATTGTACAAATTGATTTTCAAAGTCCTATTACCATATTTGTTTTAAAATCTTTAACTATTTAAAGGTTATGTTTTATAAAGCATATCATAGTTGAAAAGGCAACACGTATATCGGGATGTTAGTTGTAAGTAAAAAATAATATGAATATAAATTCTATTTTAATTAGATATTTTAGACCAAAGAAATGTGAATATTATCGTGACAAAACCATCTATGATCTGATAGGAATTAAAATTTACAAAAAGTATCTACCAACAACAGGAGATTTAGCAAGACGCAAGAAAAGAATCAAGCAGATTAACATTGGGAACTCTAATAAGTATGAAGAATTATATCGCTATGAACGAAAAACTAGGAATTACGAGTGGAGACATATTATTGGTGCCTTTTTATTTGTTGCAATTAGGTTTTTATTTGATAGTAATTTAAGGTTGACTATAATAGACGTGACTCTTTTACCAGCTATGAACCTGTATATTAATATATATCCTATTTTTCTTCAACGTTATAATAGAATACGAATATTAAATATTTTGAAAAAAAACAAACAACCATCTCCTTACAATTCTATCTAATTTAATAAGAATAATAAGACACCAACCACTAACAATGTATAAGTAAATTAACATTAAATTTAAGAGGCACATATTATGGCAAAAGGTAAAGACACAAAGAAAAATGTAAAAAAAGAAGCATCAAAAACTCCAAAACAAAAAAAAGAAGAGAAAAGATTAAAAAAATCTAAAAAGGAATAGTTATTTGGTTTGGCTCGTATTAAGACGTGACCTTTATACATTTATAAAGTAATGGATAAAAATATAGCAATTAAAATCTTTGTAACCGGTGGGACATTCGATAAAGAGTATAATGAAATAAACGGGGAACTCTTTTTCAAGGATACACATTTACGGGAGCTACTCGCCCTCGGGCGTTCTAGTTTAGAAGTTGATATCACAACTTTAATGATGATTGATAGTTTAGATATGAAGGTACAAGATCGAGAGATAATTGCAGTAAATTGTATTAAAGCAAAAGAAAAAAGAATTATCATAACCCACGGTACAGATACCATGGTAGAAACCGCTCGAGTACTCGCTGAAAAAGAAATAAATAAAACTATAGTTCTAACGGGGGCTTTGATCCCATATAAGTTTGGTAGTTCTGATGGTCTGTTTAATTTGGGAAGCGCACTTTCTTTTGCTCAAATTTTACCTGATGGTGTGCACATTGCTATGAATGGACGCCATTTCAGTTGGGATAATTGTCGCAAGAATAAAAAAACAGGTAAATTTGAGGAATTGGACGAGAGATAAAGATTTAAAAAAATAAATGATTTAGATAATTATCTTTCACTTGCCACACGATTATATAGCACTCTACATTTCATAGTTGTGAAAATAAAATACATAACATACATATTTGTAATTTCTATTCTAATGATTGAACTTCTGTTTGCTCAATTTGGAAATGTAGATATTTCCTTTGATGATAGGCTCCTTCGGGATGGCGATCGTCAGCAACTATTACACTTAAAGGATGAAATAAAACGATATTTCCAAAACACAGAATGGGATCAAGATTATAGCGATTTGGCAATACCTCTTCATATTCAAATCATTTTCGAAGGTACATCCTCAAAGGGCTCACAACTGATATACCTTTCGCAGGCATTATTCTCAAATGGAATTGATCAGCGCTACTTCGATAAATCTTTTCAATTTACTTATAATGAAAGCGGTTCCCTGTATTATGATGCTGTTCTTTTTGACCCTCTATCAAGTTTTTTAGCATATTATGCAAATTTGATCCTTGCTGGTGAAGCAGACACTTATGAAATAAAAGGTGGAAATCGATTCTACGAAATCGCAAGAGCGATTGCGCTGCGTGGGGCGACATCGGATTATCCGCGCGGTTGGGCAGAAAGAATACGAATAGAAAACTTATTAAGCAGCAATCATGGATTGCGCAAAGTCCGTTTAGCCACCTACTATGGTATAGAATTATTCGAATACGGCAAGTTAGAATCTGCCACAAAGCAATTTGATAATATGATTACAGGACTGGTTGAGGTTCACAAGCAAGCACCACGCGATTATTACACGATGTTATTTATGGATGGACATGCTGAAAGATTGACTGAAATCCTTTCGATATTAAGACAAGATGCAATCATTAAGGATTTGATTGAATTAGACCCCGATAATAGAGAAATTTATGAGCGCGGTTTATCAATAAGTTCTGAATAAGTTTTTTTCTTTAAAATATAGTGTGCAAACACTATGCTTCCACGATACATTTTTTGTAATATAGTTTTATCTTTCACTCTTCGCATTGCCTTGAATGTCCTTCTTTTTCTAAACAATTTTCTTGGGTGAAACACTATCCAGGCATGAGCTTTTGCAATACCTTTTACATGATTCCAGTCACGCTGTAATATCGCGTAGATTATAGCAACTACATCTAAAGCCCACCTAATTGGCAATATATAAATAGCTAAAGGAAATGAATAATTTGTCAATAACATTATTAGTGAATTCCGATGATTCAAATAATATTTTTTTTGAGTGTACATAGGTAAAGTAACAGCATTTTTATGATATATTACACTGCTTGGTTCACTCCATACATCATAACCTAATAAATGGAATCTCCAACAAAGATCGATTTCTTCCATATGTGCAAAAAATAATTCATCGAACTTGCCGGCTTCTTGAATGAAGTTTTGCGAACTATTAATGCTGTGCCAGACGCCCAAAATATCTCTTCTTTTCTATTATATTGATTTGTGTCAATTTCCTGTTCGGAAAAAATTCTTCCACGCGCAAAAGGAAAAACTAGAATATCCATCATTCCACCGGCTCCACCGGCATAATCAAATGTGTTCCTCTGATAGTAATTCAATATTTTCGGCTGTACAGCCGCCATATGTGGATTTTTTTCTAATAATTCGACAAGTGGTTCAATCCATTTTGGTTTGTGGATTGTGTCATTATTGAGAAATAATATATATTTCCCTTTGGCAATTTCGGAACCGCGATTACAACCACCGGCATAACCCTCATTGTGAGTATTTTCAAAAAGGGCAACTTTTGGGAAACTATTCCTAATATGCTTAACAGAATCATCCGTAGAGTTGTTATCTACGACAATAATCTGAAGATTAGGATAAGTTGCCTTATGAAGCGATTCAAGACATTCTGTAATTACATCAATACCATTCCAATGCGGAATTATGATTGAGACTAATGGTAACATTTTATAATAATGTTTTAATTAAAAATAGATCCTGTATTTATGCTATCCGCAATACTTGAAGGAATATATTTCTGAACATCAATTAACATTTCTTTTGCATTAAAATCATTTGGATTTCTAGCTAACCAATCTTCTAATACTAGTCTCCATTGACTCCCATGCATCTAATGAACGATAAGTAAGCACTAAAGATGATACTATCTCACCATATAATCTCTGCCATCTATCCCATGTTGCTTGAGTTAATCCCGCTTTTTTTATACCTTTGGTTTTAACAAGATTCTCAACATTTAAATAATCTTCATATATTCCTTCAAAGATGTTTAATGCGCTATTAAAGTCATCAAGCTCTTGAATGTAGGCTTGCCCGAATTTTAATCTTTCCTCCACTGCTACATTATCTCGATTATTTAGATCATCTAGGATAGATTTGAAAACTTCTTTCTCACCAATTCTACTGTAAAGATGCCCGATTTGAAAATAGTGATCATTAGTAGTTACTGGAATCGTTTCCTGTGGCAAATTTTGATCCATTTTTTGCAGCACGCTTAGCACTTTCTGTCGTGCGGTTTCCACTGTTGATTTACTTGAATTTTTATCGATTAAATCTTCATATTCAAAATAATACACGACTGCTAATTGCAGATATCCACTCCGATAGTTTTGCATTAAACGAAGTATAGAATCATTATAAAAAACATCTTTATTACCCAAATTTCGGAATAAATATCCAGTTTGATAATTACGTGACCAATTTATCTTGTTAGAATCAGAAATACTTTTTGATGGTACAAATTCTTTTGACCAAGTTACATCGCCGATATCAGTCATTAAATTGGCTTCCATTTTGTCCCTATCAACTAATGATATTTGATGACTATTTAAACGAAACGCCAATCCCTCCATGCCTAAATAATCTTCCAAGCCAATTCGGTTTTCATTGCCAACTGTGACTGCAAAATAAATCGGATATCGCCATTTTGCATCATTGATGATTCTCAAAACCATCAAATCTTGAGTTTTAAGAGCTTGTCCTGCATAGGTCGGTTTCAAATTCCATTCAATATATCCCGTTGTATTTAGTGGATCATTAGCAACAGGAATTCTAACTTTTTGTTCTTGCCAAGCTTGCAAACCATAGGAAAGTTCATCAATCTGTTCGTCAGTTAGATTAATAAAACGTTTCCCTATTGGTCGTGAATCTCGCAATTGCTTAATATGCCACGGAGTATTTAATAAACTTAAATTGGCAACAGTAACATCCTTTCGGATACCTTCAACTTCTTGCAAATACCACAATGGGTAAGTATCGTTATCTCCATTTGTAAATATTATTGCATCCGGTTCACATGTTTGTAGAATATTATAAGCCATATCCCAAGCGACATAATTTCCACTACGATTATGTTCATGATAATTAGCAAAAAGCATAACTCCGGGAATAAGAATAATCTGTAAAATAATTGCAGTTCCAGCGAGGCGCGTTGCCAATTCCTTTTCTTTTATATATTTTAAGGTTTTTTCAGCTATTGCTGCAGCCCCTATCCCAATCCATATCGAAAATGCAAAGAAACTACCAACATAGGAATAATCACGTTCACGTGGTTGCGGATTATCCTGGTTTAGATACATTATAATTGCCAGTCCGGTAATGAAAAATAAAGTTAAAATGCTAAACGCTGCTTTTTTATCGCGCAGAAAGTGATAATACATTCCTCCAAGTCCAAGCAAAAAGGCAAGTGGCAAACCAAATTGCGTCCACTTAACACCATCTTGTGCAATGTTGGCTCCAAATGCCGTAACACCGGGTTCGGAGGATGGTCCTTTTCCTGCAAATTGCCACAAGAAATATCTCATATACATCTTCTTCACTTGGTAGCTAACAAAAAACTGCCATTGCTTTCCCATATTATAAAACCGATACGTTTGATTCTGGCTTGATGAATATTCTTGTCCAAGTGCCGGTCTGCCAACCGCCTCATACTTGGCAGGTAAACCATCATATTTTCGTGGAAGTTGACTTACGGCTCCGTATTGCTCACGCTCCAAATATGCAATTGCGGATTGAATTGTATTGGGTTCTCCAACATCTATCGTAGGATTCTGATTCGAGCGGATGAAAACCATCGTGTATGTCGAATATCCAATCAGTATTAATACCAATGAAGTGAAAATAATAGAAAGTACTTGTTTATGATTTACAATCGCCCAAATCATTACCCCAACAAGTAATATTACAATTGAAATTACTGCAAGTATCCCTGCGCTTCCGGCCAAGCGTGGCAATCCTTTGATAATACCATTATGTATAACAAGAAATGTGATTCCTGTCATCACCACAGTAATTATGAATGATTTCCATTCGAATTCTTGTTTGCGGAAATATATTACTAATGCAATAAAGGGTAATGCTAATAAGTTTAATAAATGTACGCCGATTGCCAGTCCAACCATGTAAGCAATAATTAATATGTAGCGTTCGTTACCTTTTTCCTCTGCTTGTTCCTGCCAATGTAAAATAAGCCATACCACAATTGCAGTAAAAAATGTACTCATTGCATACACTTCTGCCTCGACAGCATTGAACCAATGGCTATCGGTAAAAGCGAACGCCAATGCGCCTACTAATGCTCCGCCAAAAGCAACAATAACATCATTAATATTGCTAATTGATTTTCTCCAATGGACTATCACCTTAACAATAATCATATACAATAGCATATTCGCGAGAGCACTAATTATTGGAGAAATGATATTAACGCGGAAAGCGATATCGCTGCTAATTGGTATCATCGAAAATAATCGTCCAATAATCAAAAATAAAGGACTACCGGGCGGATGGGGGACACCTAGCCTATATGAAGTTGCTATAAATTCGCCACAGTCCCAAAACGACACAGTTGGCGCCATGGTTGTGAAATAGATTATAAATGAAAATAGAAATACAAATGCGGCAAGGATTCTATTCCAACGTAAAAATTGTGTATCAATCACTATTTTTTGTCCTTTGTTTTTGCAGTCGATTTTGTTGTTTTAGTTTGTTTTTTATTGGCTTTGCCACTTTCATTTTTTATTTTAGCGGATTCAGTTTTTTCTTCTTTTTTATTTTCCGGTTTATCGTCGCCTTTCTTCTTCTCTTCGAGATAATTCATTTTGAGTTCGCTTAAGATACGACTTAAATAGGTTTCCTCCTGTTCATTCAAGTTGCCATCCATACGTTTGAAAAGCATGTCTAGCATATCGATATTCATTGATGCGGCAAATAAGTTGCGATCTACTTTATCTGTCATTGGATTTTTTATTTTTCCAAGGGATATCCAAACGCTGTGAACTAAAGACGATACTAAATTATCAAATAGTTGTTCTTCTGTAAATTTGCTTTCAAGAGGCATAATATTCTCCTTAAATAATTAAAACGAAAAATTAATTATTGTGTTCCTTATAAAATTGTTTCATAAAAAGTTGCTGAATTTAGTTTTAGATATTGAAAATTTATAATGATTTAACCCCAATTTATTTACAGAAAGTGATAATGTATTAATCTATGCATGATGATAAATTTTTGGAAATGCATTATATTTTCCTAAATACATATAAAATGGAGCTCGCTTTTTTTACATCTTTACACCCTACAAAATATGAACTCATACCAATTAGTATAGCTTTAAAAATGTTTCGCTTTCTTCTAACTGATAATTCTGATAAAAGTGAAATATAAAATGGATCAAAGGGCAATTGACTGCTATTTATCAAATGAAAATTGTTTAGCTCAAGTAATTTGACAAGTGAATCAAACGAGAAATGATATAGATGACGAGGCACATCGTAGGCTGCCCAATCTTGTTTGAAATATTTTGCATCGAATGATTGATAATTTGGTACTGCTATAATCACAACACCATTAGCGTTTAGAGATATGGAAATTTTATTCAGATATCCTTTCAGATTGTATAAATGTTCTAAAGAATGCCAAAGTGTTATCACATCGTATTTCTGAGTACTTGCAAGGAAATCCGCTTGGTTCATTACAGTTGAGCTAACATTAATTTCCGCATGTTTGCGAGCAAATTCATTATTCTCGACTCCGTTGACTTCCCAATTTGCTTGTTTCATGGTTTTAATGAATTCCCCCGTACCGCAACCAATATCCAAAATTGAACCGATTTTATTACCGCTAAATATTTGTACTTTTTTCTTCTTTGATCGTAAAGTAAAATATTTAACAAAATTATAAACTTTGTTTAGTAATGTATTGCCGGCTCCTGTGTGAGATATGTAATGATCAGACTGATAGTATTTATTAATATCAATTTTATCAGGGATTGGTGATGTAAGGCGCAGTGTGCAATCAGTGCATTCCATTATATTGAAGGATTCATGCGATACAAGATAGTCAGATGCAACCATGACATGAGATATCTTATTTGAATCGCATACCGAGCACTTATCAACAGTATATCTTTTCATATTAATCAACACCCATACTATTTAAAACATGCTGATAATTCTTTTTAAAGTGAATTTTAATACCCGCATTATTGAAATGATTTAAATGTGGATCAATTTTAATTAAATCAAAAGCAATTTTTCTAGCCTCTTTGATCATATTTCCGTCAGATATCAGATTGGCAATTTTGAATTTGAAAAATCCACTTTGCTGAATTCCAAAAAATACTCCGGGTCCGCGCATTTTTAGATCTTCATCTGCAATTTTAAAACCATCATTTGTACTTTCCATTATTTTTAATCTCTGATTTCCACTATCGGTAAAATTGCGTTGAACTAATATACAATAGCTTTTGTGGACACTCCGTCCTACTCTTCCACGTAACTGATGTAATTGTGTCAAACCAAACCTGTCTGCATGTTCAACTAACATTACAGTTGCGTTAGGTATATCAATTCCAACTTCGACCACAGTAGTCGAAATTAAAATATTGATCTCGTTTTGCGAAAAGGATTCCATCACACTATCTTTTTCTTCTTTCTTCATTCTACCGTGGATTAAGCCGACTTTATATTGCGGAAAAATATTTTCACTTAATTCCTGGTGCGCCTCGGTAGCGGCCGCCAAATCAGATTTTTCTGTTTCTTCAACTAATGGATAAACCACCATACATTGCTGCCCGCGATTTACCTCTTCTTTAATAAAATTATATACTTTTGATAATCGTTCAGGATTTACAACAGTGGTGGTTATCGGAATCCTATCTTTGGGCATTTCGTCAATTATTGAAAGATCCATATCACCATAATAAGTGATAGAAAGCGTGCGGGGAATAGGCGTTGCCGTCATCGCTAAAAAATGTGGGTTTTGTCCTTTTGATACCAAATCTCCTCTTTGCATTACGCCAAAGCGATGTTGTTCATCAACTATCACTAATCCTAATTTTTTGAATTCCACATCTTTTTGAATTAAAGCATGCGTACCGACAACTATGCTAATTTTGCCATTTTTCAGACCATTCAAAATAGGTTTCCGCTCTTTTGATTTAAGATTACCAACTAATAGAGCCGTGGGAATTTTTGCAAAATCAGTGAATTTCTTGAAAATCTCATAATGCTGATGTGCTAATATTTCTGTAGGTGCCATTATTGCAACCTGAACATTGTTGCCAACAGCGATTGCAGATGCTAATATGGCAATAATAGTCTTGCCACTCCCCACATCACCTTGCAATAATCTGTTCATCATAATTGGCTTATTTAGGTCATCCTGAATTTCTTTTAAAACTCGTTTCTGAGCAGTTGTAAGTTCAAAATTTAATTGTTCATAAATTAATTTAACGAATGGGCCGGTTTTGTCTAATGGGTTTGTACCAATCAAATCTATGGTGTTTTTTCGTAAGGCGACCCCTAATTGCAGAAAGAAATGTTCATCAAATTTTAATCGATGGATCGCCTTTTGCAATTGATTGACGTTCTCGGCAAAATGTATGGTACTAAGTGCCTCCATACGATTAATTAGATTATGGTTTTTTCTAAATTCTAAAGGAAAATAATCAGTAATATCAGAAAGTTGATTTTGAATATTACGTATTAATTTTCGCAAACTGCGATGCTCCAGACCCGCACTTCGCAATATCTGATTTAAAGGGTATAGCGGAATCACCGAACCAGTATTTAGTGGTTCTATATTGCTATCTAATTTGTCATATTCAGGATGTACAATTTGGTAACCACGATAGAAATCTACTTTGCCATGAACTGCGATATTATCACCAACTTTAATAGATTTATTAATGTATTGAGCACCATTAAACCAAGTAAGTGTTAAATATCCACTCCCATCTTCTATAAACGCTTCGAATAATTTCCCACGACGAAGCGTTTTCATTCCGCATGATTTAACAACACCAATAACAGTGACAACGGAGTCTATTGTTAAATCTTTGCATAATGTGATAGAGGTCCTATCCAAATGCCGACGTGGAAAATAATATAGCAAATCCTCAACCGTTTCAATACCTGCTTGAGACAGTGCTTTGGACCTTGCAGGTCCTACTCCTTTAATAAATTGTATCGATGTTGAAAGTTGAATTGCGGCAGATGCCACTTTAGCTCAATTCCACTCTTTCCGATAGGTATAGGTCACAATCATTTCGCTATTCGCAGGAACAGTCAATGGGAAATAGATAGTAGAGGCATCCTCTTTCATATACATTTTTGATTCATTGCGGATGACCCAATCTCCAGAAATTTTCTCAATCACCTTAACAGCTACATCTTGGTCTCTGGTATTGGTTATTTTTATTTCAATAGATGCTTCTTCACTTTTCCGCTGTCTATCATAATTTAACACCTTTCGTTTACCAACCACATCGAATGCTCGACCGGCTATCAATTTTGCTGTTGCACCTTTGGGGATCTGTTTCAAATTATCTTCGCCAATAAATTCAATTTGTCCATCTTTAATGGTTTGAAATAATTCAATTGCACCTTGTGGTAATGGAAGATTTAAATTATTTTCCTCTGTATTGGCAATTTTTATTTCAACTGTTAGGGGCTCTTCTTTCTGAGCCTGCTCATAATTTTCAAATAAATATGTTTTATTATATTTAATCTCACGGGCATCGTATAAACGAACAGAAATGCTTTCATTACCCTTTAATTCCAATTCATTTGGAATAGTATAAATATAATAATCACCAAGATTTTCTCTCACAGGCGCTGGCGAAGAATAACCCATATCCGATTCGGCATATTCCATCATTGCACCACTTCTATTCAACGATTTAGCAATTACATCATGACGTACACGATTCAAATTACCCTCAACCAATTGTAATGATAGTTTTAAAAAAGTTAGATTGCTATTGTTAGAAATGAATGCTTCGGGTATTAATAGAGCATTGTCCAAGTCATCCAACATTATCATGCGATATTTCGCATTCCAATCAAACCCGCTTGACATATAAATTAGCTTACCATTGTTTTTTCCAGCATTCTTAGAAAATATGTCCCACGATAAAATCGGTCTTAATTGACGTTCCTCATTTGGTGCTTTCACCGAAACATATTCAATATTATTTCTTGAATAATTTTGAATTTCCCCTCTCGATTGAATAGTGACTTGTGATGAGCCATATTCAAGCAATATGCCGGAAATTGGTTTTTCACCAACTAGCTTTAACTCAACCTTTTCTCCTAAACTGTTATTAAATAACTGATTACTTGAAAATACATTTCGATTTAACCTCTGAGCATACACTTCAGCATTTTGCAAATCTAAAAATGGTGAATCTAAAAACATGCCATTGGTCAATCTATCATATTTTATGGTATTACTGCCAGATTTCACATCCCAAACAATAGGCTGTTTAACCAAAGCAAAACCATCTTTATAAATTGTTAACGATGCATTGACTGATTGTCCCCAAACAAGAGACAATGTGAATAGGATAATTGTTAGTTTTTTCACTTCATCATCTCCAAATTCATTTTTACTTTTTCATATTCATTCTGAATATCATTTAATTTTTCATGCTCTCTTTGAACAACATTTTTAGGAGCGCGTGAAAGAAAATCCTGGTTATTTAACTTATTTCTAATGTTCTTAAGTATTCCTTCCAATTCTTTCATTCTTTTATCTAAGCGACCTTCTTCAAGTCGGAAATCGATCAATCCGCCCAGCGGGATAAATATTTCTAAATCTTTTACAACGGCAACAGCCGATTGCACCGGTTTAGTTACATCTTCACTATAATTGATATCACTTATTCTACACAAATATTTAATGATAGTTTCGTGTCTTTGCAGTGTTTTTGCACTAGTAGCATTGGTTTTAATAATCATTTCGGCTTTGCGAGATGGTGGAACATTCATACTGCTTCGAATCGTACGCACAGCTGAAATTAATTCCTGTAACAAACTCATTTTATTTTCAGCATTCCTATTGACCCAATTTTTATCAACCTTTGGCCACTCGGAGACTATAAGATCTTTTTCATCCTCATTCTTGAAATGATGCCATAATTCCTCTGTAATAAATGGGGAATAGGGATGAAGCAGTGCGATAATTTTCTTTAACACACGAACTGATACCGCGCGCGAAATATTTGCTGATTTAGCATCACTGCCATTAAACCTGGTTTTTGCTATTTCAATGTACCAGTCACAATAATCACTCCAAACGAATTCGTAAATCACCTTTGCGGCTTCATTAAAATGAAAACGATCTAACTGTCTATCAACATCTTTGATCGTGTTTTGTAAACGACTTAATATCCATTTTTCAGGTAAATCTAGTTTTTCGCTATTGATGTCTATAGATAGATATTGTTCATCATTTAAATTCATCATAACAAATCGTGATGCATTCCACAACTTATTCATGAAGTTGCGTCCAACTTCAAGACGTTCATTAGCAAATAAAACATCAAGTCCTTGTGGAGCCATTAGCATTATCCCAAATCGAACCGCATCGGTTCCGTACTTGGAGAATAAGATCAAATGGGTCAGGTGAATTGCCTAAAGATTTACTGAATTTCTGTCCTTTTTCATCCCTAAGGATACTAGTAAAGTAAACATCTTTAAATGGTGGTTTCCCCAGTGAATTCATATCCGGCAATTATCATTCTTGCCACCCAAAAGAAAATAATATCAGGACCAGTAACCAGAGCATCTGTCGGATAGAATCGCTCTAACTCCTTTTTGTTTTCCGGCCAATTATATACACCAAATGGCCATAACCAAGAACTCGCCCATGTGTCTAGAACATCCGTGTCTTGCTTAATATCTTTTGATTGGCATTTCGAGCATTCTGTAGGCGATTCTACCTGCACCATAAGTTCATTACAGTCCTGACAAGTATATACAGGAATTCGGTGTCCCCACCATAGCTGTCGGCTTAAACACCAATCATTGATATTCTCCATCCAATGATTATATGTCTTGACCCAATGAGTCGGATGAAAATTTATTGTACCATCATTGACTGCCTTGATAGCCGGTTTGGCTAAATCCGTCATTTTAAGGTACCATTGGTCAGACAAATAATGCTCAATTGGAACGTCTCCACGTTCCGAAAACCCAATCTTATTTGTATAAGGTTCAATTTTTGCTACATAACCTAATTTCTGCATGTCACGAATGACTTTTTCCCTGTGCATCTTCACGCGCTAAACCGCGATATACTTCGGGAACCTCATTGTTTAATGATGCGTCATCATTCATAATATTAACAAAATCAAGATCGTGGGTTATACCCATCTCAAAGTCGTTTGGATCATGCGCTGGAGTAACTTTAATACATCCAGTACCAAAAGTAGGATCAACATATTTATCAGAAATAATCGGTATCTCACGATCGACTAGCGGCAATATTACCATCTTGCCTACCAAATGCTTAAAGCGTTTATCATTTGGATTTATTGCCACCGCTGTATCACCTAACATTGTCTCAGGTCGGGTAGTAGCTACAGTGATAAATTCATTAGAATCTTTAATTGGGTATGTGAAATACCAAAGACTGCCATTCACTTCTCTGTGTTTCACTTCCTCATCGCTGATAGCGGATTTAGAAGCTGGGCACCAATTAACTAAGCGATAGCCACGATAGATAAGTCCTTTGTTATATAAACGTACAAACGATTCTAATACCGACTTGTGATATTCATCATCCATTGTAAAGCGTTCACGTTCCCAATCACAGGAACAGCCCAATTTTTGCAACTGGCTAATAATTATTCCGCCGTATTTTTTCTTCCACTCCCAAGCATGTTCCAGAAATTGTTCGCGGGTTAATTTATCCTTTTCAATTCCTTTATCTGCCAGCATTTTAACTACTTTTGTTTCAGTGGCAATGGAAGCATGATCGGTTCCCGGTACCCAACAAACTTCTTTTCCTTCCATCCTTGCTTTCCGTATGAGAACGTCTTGAATCGTGTTGTTCAGGACATGTCCCATCGTTAGCATTCCCGTCACATTAGGTGGAGGAATTACAATAGAATATGGATCTTTGTCAGAATTTTCATCGGCATGAAAATAGCCGTTGCTAATCCATTCCAAATATAATCGGTCTTCGACTTCGTCCGGTTTATAAACTTTATCTAGTATTTCGGATTTTTTCATAATAAATATTGTTAATTATAAGCTTTAAAGTAATCTATAAATTACAATAACTGAATAAAAATGTATATGATAGAAAATCTTATATTTTATGTAATACAGCAACGGTTTCGATATGTGGCGTGTGCGGAAACATATCTACCATTGTAGTTTTAGTTAAGTTGTAGCCTTTTTGTATTAAAATCTTGATATCCCGAGCTTGGGTTGTCGGATTGCAGGAAATATAAATTATTTTTTTTGCTTTGAATTTTGGCAAATAATTAACCACATCTACATGCATCCCAGCTCGAGGTGGGTCAATAACTACTACATCCGGTTTGGATATCTTATATTTTTTGGTAAAATTAGAGAAGCTTACATACCCCTTAAAATACGTATCCAAATTAGCTTTAAAGAATTGTGCATTTTCAATTCCGTTATTTAGTGCATTTCTTTGAGCATCTTCTACTGCTGATCTAATTATTTCAAATCCATAAACTTCTTTCACTTTCTTTGCTAAAAATAGGGATATAGAGCCGGTTCCACAGTATAAATCGTACACTGTTTCAGTACCAGATAATTCTGCACTATCCATTACTGATTGATATAATTTTTCAGCTTGTAAAGTATTTGTTTGGAAAAAGGAGTTTGATGATATCTCATACGCTAAATCATTAATTTTATCGGAAATTGCCGGTGTACCATGTAGTATGATTTCGTATTCGCCAAAAGCAGTATCTCCTTTGCGAGTATTAATATTGTTTATTACTGAGGTAATTTGTGGAAATTTCTTGACGAGTTCCTGCACTAAAGGAATTAGAAAATCAGTATTTTCATAGGCAGTTACAAAATTTACCATCAGTTCGTTGGTATTCCCCCCAAACCTTAGAACCAAATGTCGCAAATACCCGATATTTGTTTTTGCGTCATAGGGCTTCAATTTCAATTCAATTGCTTTCTCTCGAACAAAATTTAAAATATCATTTCCCACTTTAGGTTGAATGTGACATTCAACAATGTCTAATATTTTATCAAATCGTCCTGGGATATGCAATCCGAGAGCTAAAGCTTGTGGCGCATCTTCTCTTTCATTGGGCAATGTCCAGCGCCGATTTGAAAAAGTGAATTCCATCTTATTTCGATAATTATAAATTTTATCTGCTGGAATAACCTTATCAATTGTTGCTGATTTCAGTCCGGCTAAACGATGAAATGCATCAATAACTTGCTGTTTTTTTTGTTCAACTTGTTTAGAATATTCCAATTGCTGAAATGTACAACCACCGCAATACGCAAAATGTTCGCATCGTGGAGCGACAGCGTCTGGTGATTCTTTAATAATTTCTAAAGGTCTTGCCTCTGCAAAACCACTTTTTTTCTTATATATTAATGCTTTAACGGTTTGATCGGGTATGGCATTTTTTACAAATATTACAAAATCATCAACTTTAGCAATCCCCTTACCACCATAGGCAAGTGATTCGATGGTTAATTCTAGTGTTTCACCTTTTTTTATCATAATTGAATTTACATTAACCTCAACTTAATCAGGTTTGTTAAATTTGAATTATATACTTTTAAAAATTACAAACTAGAGGAAAATGAATAAGCACATAATAACTATTTTTGTCTCATTATTTTTATCAAATTTAATGTTAGGTTCGGAAATTCAAACCATTAACCCAAATACCGATATTTCCGGTCAATGGTTTTTGTCCTATAACAATAGCTCAGATATTAACCAATTCGCTTTAAAACGAGGGTATATTACCATTAAGACAAAAATGAATGAAGTTTTCTCGGTGAGATATACTCAAGATATCACTTTAGACCAAGAGGGTAGTGATGCTGGGAAACGTGGAGATACGACTCAAGTATTTATACTTGAAAATGAACATACATAATATCGATTTCTTAAAAAATAGTTACTTAGAGGTTGGTTTGGTACACCGACCTTGGATGGAGTTTGAACAGAATGTGAATCATTATCGCGTGCAGGGTAAAATGTTTTTAGAGCGCTTTAGTATAATAAATTCTGCCGATTTCGGATTGTTTTACAAGGGATTGATAGGAGGTAAAATTGATGAGGATTATCAAAAGACCGTTTCAAATAAAAATCCAGGCAAATATGGCAGTTATTCATTAGGCATCCATAATGGTGGTGGATATAATGCAATTGAGCAAAATGACAATAAAACTATCGAAGGTCGATTTACAGTACGACCGTTCCATTCTTGGTATCCCGGATTACAGTTGACATATGCATTTGCTTACGGTAAAGCCAATACCGAAAGTAATCTAAGCGATTTTAACATGAATTTAGCATATCTCTCTTCCGAAACCGCGTTGGGTACTTTTACAGGACAATATTTTATTGGAAATGGAGATTATGGTGGAAAATATATAGCCGATGGCAATACATCATTATCAAATTCCGGTTATTCCCTTTTTGGAGAATTGAATATCCCAAATACAAATTTTTCTATTTTTGGTCGATACGATGGTTTTGAATTGGACAATTCTGATAAACAGAATATATATATTGGCGGAATTTCCTATAAATTTCTAAAGGGCAAATTATTATTTGATGTGGATTACCAAAAAGCTCCCGATGAAACAATTAAGGTTTACGAAATTGCTCTAGAAATTGGATTTTAATTAATTATATTGTCAAACAGTAGTGATTTGATCAACAATCCCCACAATTATTGACCGTAATGGAGCCATATTATCTTTAACGATTGATCGAGCGGAGTTTCCCTCATCAATTACCAATACTGTTTCTCCGGCTCCGGCTCCAACCTGGTCAACCGCTATTAAATAAGTACCGGTTGGTTTACCGTCCAAATCAAGTTTATCCACAACCAATAGTTTTCGATTATCATAAAATTTATGATTAATTGTGGAATGAATTGCACCAGATACCTTGCCCAAGATCATTGCTCTTTTTCCTCTTTCAATAAATGAACATCATCAACAATTCCAATAATAGTTTCATCAATCGGTACAAACCACGGGTCAAGTGCAAGGGCAGCTTCCCTAGAACTTTCATAATAGACCAATTCTCCCGGTCCTGCCATACGTGTGGAATCGGCAGAGACAATTGATTGTCCGATCGGTTTTTGATGTTTATCTAATGGCTGAACGAGCAGCAATGGTACACCTTCTAAACCTTTATACACTACGCATGGTGTTAAAGTACCAATTACTTTTCCAAGTTTCATCTACTAAACCTCACTGTCGACTACCTTTCCCAATTTTACTTGCGCAAATTTGGTGGTCTGGTCAATTTGGATTTTCATATCAGCATGCAAATTGGGAATAATCGTTTCATTCACCCAATGTTTAGACGAAGTTATGGTATTCTTTGCAATTTCAACTGCAGTTTGTATTTCTTCTATACTTCCATTGTAAATTGTAAACGATTTTCCTCCAATGTCGTCCGCTAATCGAATTTCAACGATATTAACATCTGCACCTTTTACTCCGGCATCAGATGCTTTGATCATGGTTGAAACTGACGATGCTTCAATTATTCCAAGGGATTCCCTAGTGCATTTCAAACGTGAACCTAAGATGCTGTCATGCAGCTGCTTGTGTACGTTCGGTAGTATCATACTGTCTATTATATTTTCAGGACCAATAGTCAATCCTTTTGCATACGATTCTTCTACAGATGCAACACTGCCACCAATTAAAACAAGATATTTGCCATTATGAACGGTTCCAGATTTGATAACTGTTATTGGCGCTTTTTTCAACATCGCATCACCCGCCAAAATTCCTGTGGCAATACTGGAATATTCAATTAATGCAATTGCTGGATATGTTTTCATTATATTATCCTAAAATGATCGACCAGTACGCAGCGCCGCTCGCGTGCAAAACTACGCGGATTAGTTAAACCCTCACCGGTTGGACTGGCAATCGTAAATGATGTATATCCTTCTCCGCCATGCCCTAATCCGGCATATGATGGTCCGTTCTTAACAAAGATACTGCAATTCATTACCCGCGCCATTCGGCTGAGATTATCCAAGTTTTTCGAATACATCATCGCTGTGTGGCGATATCCATGTTCAGCCTCTTTGGCAATATCAATGGCTTGATCAACATTCGGTACTCTTGCCACAGGAAGAATCGGCATCATCTGTTCGGTCCAAATTAACGGATGGCCTACATCAACTGGAGCAATGGCCAACCTAATATTATCATCTACTCGTTTTCCGATTTTCAGTAAGATATCCTGGATATTCTTACCGATATAGGCAGAATTAATTACGCCTTGCCTACGTTGTCCCCGCGTTTCTTTGAATATGATTTTTTCCAGCTGTTCAATTTCATGACTTTTAAGAACTACGGCATTATGGCGTTCAAAAGCAGCCAATAATTGATCTGCAACGGATTCCACAACGAATACTTCTTTCTCTAGAACGCAAATGATATTATTATCCATCGATGCACCTTGCACAATCTTTTTAGCTGCCTGTTCAATATCAGCGGTTTCATCTACGACAACCGGAGGATTCCCGGGGCCAGCACAGATTGCGCGCTTGCCACTATTCATTGCGGCTTTCACAACACCGGCTCCACCTGTCACAACTAGAAGATTTACATTTGGATGATGCATCAACTCCTGAGCGCTTTCAATAGTAGGATTAACGATTGTAGTAACCAGATTGTGTGGTCCACCGGCAGCGACAATCGCCTGATTAAGTAGTTCAATATTATATATGCTTACTTTTTTAGCTGAAGGATGTACGTTGAATACCACCGAATTTCCGGCAGCTAACATTCCAATTGAATTACAAATAATTGATGAAGTCGGATTGGTAACGGGTGTAATTGCACCAATTACTCCATAAGGAGCTAACTCCATCAGCATTAAGCCACTGTCACCGGAACGAGCACTTGGTTCAAGCACCTCGGTTCCTGGTGTTTTTTCAGTTACCAACTTATTTTTTACCACCTTATCTTCAAATCTACCATAACCGGTCTCATCAAGCGCTCTTTGTGCTAAATCTTCGGCATGTTCAAGCATTTTTACGCGGATATTGCTAATGATTCGATTGCGCATCTTCAACGATAATTCCATTAACTCCAACTGAGCCTTTTTGGCTGCATTGGTAGCAGTATTGATATCCGCAAATACACCGGCACATAATGCTCGTGAGCCGAGTACATCCAATTTTGGTGCGGTTCGATATTTCTTCTGATTGGGCACTTGTAATTGGTGCAGAACTCTATTTGCGATAGAGTCAATTTGTTCTTGCGTTAGTTGTGACACAAAGAACCTCCTTTAATCATTAATACCCTTTTTGTATTTGAACTGGCCATCCGTTTCCCAATTATCTACGATTGCCATTACAACTGCATCGCAAGGGCGATCTTTAGTTTTTTCTGTTTGTCTAGCAGAACTTCCACTGGCATACAATACCATCTCTCCCACACCCACATCAACTGCATCAGCGGCCACTACAAATCCACCTGTGGACTTTCCTTTAATATCAACATTTTGCAGGATAAGAAACTTGAGACCATCCATACTTGATTCTTTTTGGGTGGATACAAGCGTACCCACTACTTTGGCTAAAACCATGTCAGCCTCTTGTTATTTTGATTGCTTTTTAAGTTCAGTCTTTCCTTGTTCTTCACGACCTAGTGGCAATACTGCATCCACGTTAATATGTGGACGTGCAATAATATGGACAGATACAATTTCGCCAACTCTTGCTGCACCAGCTTTACCTGCGTCACAAGCTGCTTTTACTGCAGCTACGTCACCACGCACAGAAACTGTAACATACCCGCCACCTGTTTTTTCATAAGCTACCAAGTCAACTTTTGCAGCTTTACACATAGCATCCGCAGCTTCAACCGCAGCTGGGAAACCTCTTGTTTCAATCATTCCTAATGCTTCAGACATTTCATTCTCCTTTTTTTGTTTTTGGATTTTTTTATGGATCGATTTTGATCCAATTTTATTTTTCTTGGACCTTTCCGGTTACTTCTTCAATTGATTTTAGGGCAGCTCTCCAACCAACTTCAATATCGCGTTCTTCACCACCTAAATATACGCGACCAAAACTGCCAAAAGTGCGCACCTCAAGGATATTGATATTTGCCGCTTTCTCTGCTTCATTAGCCGCTAAAGCGGCATAAGCTGCGGGTTGCAATTCCATTACATACATAGTTTCTCCAGGGACAATCATATTGCCGTGCCGCATACGGTTTATCAATTGCGTCTGGTGATCATCAATTCTACGTATTATTTGAGATGAATAAACTTTTGGTTTCCAACGGTCTTCTTCTTTCAATTCCAGAGTATCTAATATTGCTTGGCCTGCCTGCCTAACATCTGCTTGCGAAAGCGAATGAATCTCTAACATTCCAAACATTCTTTCAACAATTTGCATACCAGGCGTAACGTTTGTTGATTTCAGTGCAATATCAGTTATGCGATTAATTTCGATTCCAGGCGATATCTCCACATATAATGAAGCCATTCCGGCTAATGGCAAGAAACCACCGGCAACTGTTCCTAAAAATGCAGCATACTGGGGCTGCAGTTTATCAATAAATACATAAGCTCTTAAATCTACCACTGTTAACTCCTTATAATAATAATTATAGTTTGCTTCATTTTGAAATTGTTACAGATTTTGCTTGCTGTAAAATTTTAATACCGGCACTTGCACCCAAGCGTGTTGCACCGGCTAAAATCATCTTCTGCGCATCTTCATATGATTTTATACCACCGGCGGCTTTCACTCCAATCCCTGCTTGTCCAACAATTTTACTCATTAGAGCAACATCTTCTGCAGTTGCACCACCAGGTCCAAATCCAGTCGAAGTTTTTACATAATGTGCCTTCGCCTTTTTTGCTAATGTACAGGCGCGTACTTTTTCATCTTCAGTCAATAAGGCAGCTTCAATAATAATTTTTGATATGGCGCTACCATCATTACACGCTTCAACAACTGTGCGAATGTCGCGATATACAAGATCATCATTACCACTTTTAAGAGCACCAATATTAATTACCATATCAATCTCTTCGGCGCCTTCGCGGATCGCTAAGCGCGTTTCCATCGCTTTGATTTCGGGCATATGGGCACCCGATGGAAAACCAACTACCGTACATACCTTTACCGGAGATCCAGCCAGTTTTTGGGCTGCTAAAGGCACATAACTGGGACTAACGCAAACCGATGCAAACTGGAATTCCATAGCCTCAGCACAGAGTGTGATAATATCATTTTCGGTGGCATCAGGTTTTAATATTGTGTGGTCAATACAACGAGCAACATCTTCCCGAACGCATTCTCCACCGGTTCCATACTCAACGCCTAGCCGGTCTACACCAAAGTCTAAAAATTTACGAAATGTTTCCTGCTTTATCTCGGTAGGTACACCAAAAGTGCAAACCATCTCGGGATTATTATTACCCGATTCACTAGTCGAGGTTCGGCGTTCAGGTAAGACTATCATCTCACTTATGCGATTAGCAATTCTTGTAATATCTTCATTTGTTAAGTCGATCAAGGATTCCTCCTTTTTTGCTGAACTCTTCTGTAAAAAGAGATCATCATTTAAATTTTGTTTATCATCTAACTTATTGATCATTTCCACTCTTTGTAGGTGACGTTCAACTGTACATTCTGTGGATAAAAATGTATCTACAATCTGTTTAGCTAATCCTGGAGCAATCAAACCTGCGCCTAGTGTCAATACGTTGGCATTATTGTGTTCGCGAGCATTGCGAGCCGTAGAGATATCATAACATAAAGCAGCTCGGACTCCACTTACTTTATTTGCAGTCATCGCGGACCCGATTCCTGCGCCATCGATCATGATACCTAAATCAGCTTTTCTATCAGCAATAATGCGTGCCACAGCATAGGCAAACTTTGGATAATCCACTGCAGCGGGTGGCGGAATATTAGTTCCACAATCTGTTATTGAATACCCTTGCTTGGTTAAATAGGTTTTTAATTCTTCCTTCAAGGAAAAACCGCCATGATCGGCCCCAATTGCTATAATTTTCATATTATTTAAACTACTCATTTTTAATCTCTTAAAAGTTCGGTAGCGACCCATTCGTCTGTAATCAAGCTATTGAACCACTTACCATTTAAGCCTGCTTTTATAGCTGCAAGTTTTCCTTTACCACCGGCAACAGCAATTGAATATTGCTTTTTCTTTAATTCTTCTAGTTCAATTCCAATTGTTCGATTATTTAAATCTTCTGAGCAAATTGTGCCATCTGCTTTTATAATTCGAGAACAAATATCTCCAACCGCTCCTGACTTTAATAATCTTTCAACTTCATCGGATTCGAAATAATCAGCTTTTACTAAAATCGAATTGTACCCAAATGATCCGATTGTGAATAAAGCAATTTCAGATTTACGTCCCAACTCAAGTGTACGGGAAATATTTTTATCAGATAGAATGGCCTTTTTTAAATCAGCATTGTCAACTACAGCTGGTAAAGGCATTAAATAAGGGATTGCTTTGTAGCTTTCACCTATAGTTTTGGCTATTTCGCTAGCGTGAGTATCAAGCTCGGCACGGGAAATACCTCCGTTTAATTGTACAACCACCATATCCTTAACTCTGCGGGAACGGATTTGACGCGCTACCTGTTGCATCGTGGTTCCCCAGGAAATGCCTAGAATTGTACCTTCTGATATCAGTTGATCTACAAATAAAACAGCAGCCTTGCCTAAACGTTTCTTAATAATCTTGTTATCATCTGTATCGTTTGGCACAACAACTACCCTTTTTAAACTATATTTTTTAATCAGAGCTGATTCTAATTGTGTTCCGACTTTAGATGGGTCTGTAATCTCTATTTTTACTATACCACTTTCACGCGCTTGTTGCAATAATCTAGATACCGTGGGGCGTGATACATTCAATTTTTTAGATATCTCTAATTGACTCAATTGATGTTCATAGTACAGCTTAGCTGCCTCAACTAGGATGGTTGATTTGTATTGAGTTTTCATTATTTCATTAAGAACATATGTTCATACATAATTAACATCTGTTCAATATTAGACAGTTTTTTAGTTTATGTCAAGAAAAAAATTGAAAAATATATAGTCTCCCTATAGAGACTAATCTAGTAGATAAGTTGAAATTTCGCTTTATTAGAATTTAGACTTTAGGGTTTGAACTAATTCTTTAGCTTCTTTTTTTGTATGTGCTTCAGCATATATCCTTAGGATTGGCTCAGTGTTGGAGGCTCGTAAATGTAGCCATTTGTCGTTCCAGATAAATTTTAATCCATCCACTGTATTTATTTCAGCATTGCTAAATATTGATTTAGCATTATCAAAAACAGCAGTTGCATCGGGCATACAAACACCTGCACGATTCAATTCAAGTCGTTCTTTTACCATTTCAAAATGTGGTAATTTCTCCATTATTTCGCTTACTGTTTCATCAGATTGAGCTAAGCGGTTTAAAACCATTGTAACTCCAACCAATGAGTCACGACCCAGGTGGGCTTCTTTCAGGATAACTCCACCATTACCTTCACCACCTAAGTTTGCACCGATTTCTAACATTTTCTGAACAACATTTATCTCTCCGACTGCTGAACGGACAACATCACATCCGTGCTGTTCGGCTAATTTATCCAATGCCATTGTTGTGGATAGATTCGTGACAAATGTCTCTTTTCTTCCGGTTCTTTTGATATATCCATCTGTCGCTAATACTAATGTATATTCTTCACCAATTGGTTTTCCTTTCTCATCAACTACCGCTAAGCGGTCAGCATCCGGATCAACAGCAAATCCAATATCCGCTTTATTATCCACCACAACATTACATAATTCTTTCAAATTTTGTGGTAGTGGTTCAGTACCATGGACAAAATCGCCTGTGGGTTCACAATTAATCGTAATTATTTCGCAACCCAATGCTTCCAACATCGCTGGAACAGCAATCGCACCGGCGCCATTAATAGCATCGATTACTACTTTAAATTGTCTTTTGCGAATTTGATGAGTATCAATGCACTTCAATGATGCATTCTTAATGATATGTTTTTGAATGGCATTTCTATCTTCAATGACAAGTCCACGTGCCTTACTTTCTTCAACTTTGATGCCCCTATCAACTATTTCAAAAAGTTTTTCATTTTCATAGGGCAATAAAAAAGTACCATCTGCTCGAACGAATTTTAATCCATTCCACTCTTCCGGATTGTGGCTTGCAGTAATAATCAATCCTCCTGTTGCGTCCGTTTGCTCAACCATAAATTGCACTGTGGGTGTAGGAACAATATCACAAAATATTACATTCCTTCCTAATCTTGTAAGCTCATCGATAACGATATTTGTAATTAGGAATCCGGACTCTCGCGAATCACGGCCGACAATAATTGTCCCTTTATCATATATTTGATGAGCACCGCGAATATATTTACGAATCACCTCATCTGTTAAATGTGATTCAACAATTGCTCTAATCCCGGAAATACTTCGGATAAACATAATCAAGATTCCATTTTAATTATCTGAAAATTAAAAAAGGTTCAAGAGAATCCTTGAACCTTTTTATTTAAATATTGTCGATACACTTAATCGTACAATTTTTTTATTCGCTCAAAGCGCGCCATTCTACGCACAGCTTTTTTTCGCGATTCGCGTTTTTCAACGCTCGGCTTGACAAAAAATGATTTACTTCGCACATCACGCAAAACACCAGCTCGTTCCCATTTCTTTTTGAAACGTCTTAATGCTCTTTCCAATGGCTCATTGTCCCGTATAGTCACTTCTATCATTCCGCACCACCTCCTTAAGGGGTTATCAATTAATAAAATACGCTAATTATTTAGCCCAGCATTTTAAATATAAAATAGATAATATTCAAATAAGTTCCGCAAATTCTGCGATGCTTAATGTTTCGGGTCTTCGTGTGAAATTTATCTTTTCTTTAATTTCTTGTGAAATATCAAATCCGCTTAACGAATTTTGTAGCATTTTACGTCTTTTAGAAAATGCTGCTTTTACAATTATTTCGAATTTGTCAAATTGCTCATCATTAATAATAGGGGTTGTTTTCTTTGTGATCTTTATAAAGGATGAATCCACTTTTGGTCGTGGTACGAATACTTCCGGGGGTATATTAAAACATCTTTCGATATCTAAAAACGCTCCGGTCATTACTGATAATCTGCTGTAGGCTTTAGTTCCAACTTTTGCAGTTAATCGTGCCCCAACTTCTTTTTGAACCATTAGAAATGCTTCAGACCATTCCTCACGTTGTTCAATTAACCAAAAAAGGATTGGCGACGTAATATTATATGGTATATTCCCTATTACTCGAATAGGTTTATCAATTGGTAAAGTGTTCAATTCTAGCCATAGAACATCTCCATGGATAATATGGCAACTTTTGATCGATTCAATTGTTCGCAGGTGTTCAACCAATACTGGGTCAATTTCAATTACCGCCATGCTATCAATCAAAGGCAATATCATCTCAGTCAGAACACCTTCACCGGGACCAATTTCTAATATTCTGTCCTCTTTAGTTGGACTGATAGTTTTAATTATTTTATGCAAAAGATTAGGATCAATTAAGAAATTCTGACCCCACTTCTTTTTAGCATAATGTATCAAGATTTTGGAATGTTAAATAATTTTTCGGTATTGTTCTTGGTGGCCATAGCAACAATTTCAGAAGATACACCAAGACTTTCAGATAATTTGTCTACTATGTATTTCAAACGACTTGGTTCATTTTCTTTCCCACGGTAGGGTTTTGGACTTAAAAAAGGAGCATCTGTTTCTATTAATAATCGATCTAGAGGTAAATCTTTTGCAATCTGTGGGAGTCCGCTATTTTGATAAGTTAAGTTACCTGCAAATGATATATAAAGACCCAAATCTATTAGCGTTTTTGCAGTAGGTAGGTCACTGCTAAAACAATGTGCGACTCCTCTAATTTGACCTACTTGCCTAATAATACGAATTATATCATCATCAGCATTACGATTGTGGATAATTACCGGCAAATTCATTTCTTTTGTCAACTGTAATTGTTTCTTGAATACTCTGCGTTGCGTGTCGGCATTGGAAATATTACGATAGTAGTCTAGTCCGATTTCGCCAATAGCGACTATTTTGGGGTGGTCGAGTATATCTCGTAATTGATTAATGAAATCAGCTGGTGCATTTTCAGCATCATGCGGATGCACTCCAGCTGCTGCATACACCTCTTTATGCTTATTTGCTATAGTTACACTGCGCCATGAACTATCTATATCAATACCTGGGCAAATTATTTTGCCTACTCCCCGTTCTTTTGCTCGTGTTAAAACAACATCTAGGTTTTTAGCCCAAGAACCCATATAAAGATGACAATGTGAGTCGATTAACATAGTTTAATTTACTTTGATTAAGTCTATTTTATATTATTAACTTTATTTAATACAGAACACGACAATCCCCTGAATTTTGTTTATTGTGACTAAAAATCCGAACTCATATTATTGCAAACCATTCGCAGAATATTCTGTGGTTTTAGGATATTAATGCATCTACTTACTTTATTCTTTGTGATAGATGGCAGTCATACCAAAAAGAGAATTCTTGCCTTTAAAAACAATGTAGACAAACTTACAATTGTTTCTTACTACCGCATTAAAAATGTTGATTACGACAATCACTACAATTTAGGGAGGTCTCCCCAAAAACATTATCTGCGCAGATTTGTTAAGCTTATTTTTGACATACCACGACTTTCAAAAATATTATCTAATAACCCCGATATCAATGTTGTTTATGCATGGAACTTTGATATTGCGCTACTATTTATGTTTACAAAAGTATTTTTCAAACGCAGATTTAAATTTATCTACGAAGTTGCAGACATCAAACCAATTCTTTTGTCAAAAACAATAACAGGTAAATTTCTAAGGAAATTGGAACAACATATTTTAAATAATACAGATTATTTGTGCGTTACATCAGAATATTTTATCAGAAATTATTTTGATAAATATTATAGTTATAGTGCCAATACGCACATTTTAGAAAATAAAGTGTTCCCTAAAATTGATGGTATCTCGATTAATAATGAAAAAAGTGATATTCTTGATGGTTCTAAATGGAAAATTGGGTTTGTGGGACTATTCCGATGTAATACCAGCTTACAATTGCTATCAGAACTGGCATATCGCCTTCCAGAAAATATTGAAATAATTTTAGCCGGGCGACCTGAAGCACATGTAAGGGAATCATTTGGTAAATTGCTTAGTCTTGAAAATACAACAAACATAGGTGAATATAATTATCCTAACGACTTACCAAATATTTATTCCAAAATCGATATTGTTTGGAGTGCTGATTTTTCCGACTCTTCCGCCAACAGTAAATGGTTACTACCGAACCGAATATATGAAGCCGGGATATTTTTCGTTCCACAATTGTGTTTTTCCGATAATGTTGCAATTTGTCAATATATTAAAGATCTTAAGCTTGGATGGGTCTTAGATAAAGCCAATATTGAGTCATTGATTAATTTTTTCTCATCTTTAACTATCAAAGAATACCAGCAAGTAAAATGTAATTATACTAATTTGCCAAACAATCAATTTAGTGGTGACGACCAGATAAAATTACTTTTGACTCGTTTAAAAGATGAATTACAATAATGAGTATTTGTAGTTAATTTCAGTTATAAAATAGACCTATATACATATCGTGAAAAAAATAATTAATTCGATTTTGGGATTGTTTAACTTGAGATTGATAAAGGCAACACACTTTAATAATAACTCAACTAATTTGAGTTACATATCGGCCACCGAAACTGTAAAACACGCTCAAAAAGAAGGACTTACCGTTTGTGACTATGTTGAGAAGATTTGGAATCAAGTTGGAAAGACTCAAAAGGTTATGGATAACTTGGAGAAAATTAGTGCATTTGACTTTAATAATCCCACTATATGTGAGATTGGTGCTGGTACTGGTCGATATATGGAAAAAATTATTGCTAGATGTAATCCCAAAAGATATGAAAGTTATGAAACAGCTGCAGATTGGTCAGAGTGGTTACAAAAAGAATATCCTATCATATCGCAACCCACAGATGGTTATTCTCTAAAAAATACTAAAAATCTATCTATGGATTTAGTACATGCACATGGTGTTTTTGTTTACCTAAAATTCTTAGATAATATCAGATATTTCAATGAAATGATACGCGTGACCAGATCATCTGGAGTTATTATCTTCGATTGTTATACTGAAGATTGTATGACATCAGAAACACTTAATAAATGGATAGATTCAAAACATAATTTTCCAGTAGTTCTTCCAAATGATTATGTTATCAACTATTTTGAAAATAATAATTTTAAACTAATTGGGAATTTTTTTAATGCTCACGGTCAAGGAAAATCAAAGTATTTTGTTTTCAAAAAAAACAATAAATAATTAATACCTACTCTTTATCCAGTTCTCCAAAAACCTTTTTTAATAAAGTTGTTACACGTTTTAATGGGTCTTTGCGAATTTCCTTTTCTTCATCAGCAACTTTTATAAATAGTCCATCCAAAGTCTTTAATGTGACATAATCATCAAGCTTAAGATCTATGGGTTGTAATCCAGCAACAGTACCAATCAGGGAATTAGCTATTGCATTATATTTTTCGGTTAAAATTGACCACGAATCATTTGTTGAGACAGTTCCAATAAGCTTTTTATCTAATGAATTGGTTACATCTGGTTGAAACAATTTCCTCAGGTCTGTATATGTATTCTTTTTTAAATATTCTGTAGCAGCATTATCCGATCCATGTAAAATATTAAATGCATCTGCGATAGCCATGGATTTAATTGCATTCACAAATATTGGCGTGGCTTCCATTACCGCATCCTCTGCCGCACGATTTAGTCTAAATACTACATCATTTACTAATTTTTCACCACCAGGAATTAATTTTAAATTGTCAGTAATTATAGCTGCTTCGGGAGGTAAGGCTATCTTTAATAGCTCATCTCCAAAAAAGCCATTTTTGGCAGATAATAAATCTACAGATTTGACTGTCCCAACCTCGAGAGCTTCCTTTAGTCCGTTAACTACATCAGTTTCAGATAGCTTGTCCGGAAGACCCATTTGACCAATTGTATTGAGCATTTCCGCACACGATGTTAATACTAACATTGTAGCTATTAAGGTGCTTTTAGTAAACAATTTCATTTTTATCTCCAATTAAAATATTTTTACGCCACTTTCAACTTTATTTGAATCAATAAGAATTAGCGATAAATCTTTACCCTTTTTTGCAGCTAATAACATTCCATTTGATTCAATCCCTCGTATTGTTGTAGGATCGAGATTTGCAACAATAATAATCATTTTGTTAATTAATTCTTCCGGTTGATAATGTTCAGCGATCCCCGCCACAATTTGCCGTTTTTCGTCGCCAACTTCAATTTGTAATTTTAATAAACGATCCGCCCCCTCCAATTTCTCGGCTTCTAATATAAGCGCTGTTTTTAACTCAACTTTTTCAAAATCATCAATTGTAATTATATTATCTTGAATGATGGATTTTTCAGGTGGTATCTTGTTTGAATCAGCCTCTTCAAATTTTATTCGCGGGAATATCGGTTGATGTTTTTTTATTATATTTCCTTCCTGAAGCCCACCCCATTTTAATTCTCTATCAACTACATTTAATTTATCTAAAATTATTTCAGTTCTGTTTGGCATTACTGGTTGAAGTAATAATGCGGATATCCGTAACGACTCCGCTGCTGTGTATAATACTGTTGCCGCTGCCGATATATCGGTTTTAACCAATTTCCACGGCGCCTGCTGTTCCATATATTTATTGATACTTCGAACAAATTGTAATATTTCTTCGATTGCTTCATTGATCCGCATTTTTTCTATTAATACAGTCACTAGCTTAATAACAGTTTCGGCGTTCTTTTGGATATTTAATTCTTTGTCTGTGGATTTTATTGCTTTAGGAATAATACCATCAAAATTCTTGGTAATTAGAGTCGATATTCTGCTAAATAAGTTTCCGAAGTCATTTGCTAAATCACTATTATAACGCTTTACAAACGATTCAGGTGTAAATGATGCATCTTGCCCAAGTACCATTTCACGCATTAAATAATAACGTAAAGGGTCAACACCATATTTATCAATTAAATCCAAGGGATTTACAACGTTCCCGAGAGATTTGCTCATTTTTGATTCACCACTTAACCACCAACCATGAGCAAATATTGTTTTTGGTTGTGGAAGTCCTGCCGAAAAAAGCATTGTTGGCCAATATACAGCGTGCGTCATTAGAATGTCTTTACCAATTAAATGAACAGCCGGCCACCATTTATTAAACGAACTATCATCGGTAGAAAAACCGGGGGCTGTGACATAATTTATTAATGCATCGAACCACACATATGTGACATAATCTTTATCAAAAGGTAATTCTATTCCCCAATTCAATCTGCTTTTGGGGCGTGAAATACATAAATCATCAAGTGGCTGTCTTAAAAAGCCCAAAATTTCGTTTTTCCGATGCTTCGGTTCAATAAACTCAGCATTATCTTCAATATAATTGATAAGCTTTTGCTGATACTTACTCATCTTGAAAAAATAATTTTTTTCGGTAATGGTTTCTAAAGGTTTATTATGCTGAGGACAATTCCCGTTAATCAGCTCTTTTTCGGTATAAAATCGTTCACATCCAACGCAGTATTCTCCGGTATATTCATCAAAATATATATCGCCATTTTTATAGACATTATTAAGAATACCTTGTACTACTTGTTCATGACGTCTTTCCGTAGTTCGAATAAAATCATCATATTGAATATGCAACTTCTCCCATAATTCAATAAAACGCGGCGCCATTTCATCGCAATGTTGTTGCGGTGAAATTCCTTTTTTGTCGGCAGCTTGTTGAACTTTTAATCCATGCTCATCTAATCCGGTTAAGAAAAACACTTCTTCTCCCGCTGTGCGATGGAAGCGCGCCAGAACATCAGCAAGAATAGTGGTATAGGCATGACCGATATGCGGTTTGTCATTTACATAATAAATCGGTGTTGTTAGGAAATAGTTGCTTTTATCAGCCATAATTATTTTAAGTATCTTTGTATGTTAATTAATAAATTTGTGATGGTTAGCGACATATATAGATTTCTACCGACTGCATAAATTGTATCTTCAAGTAAAATATTAATTTTATGCAAATCCGCACTTGGATATTTTTGATTAAATTTCTGCATAAAATTCAACAATTCTGGTCTGTGCATTTTATCGCCTACGCCTAATCGTAAATGATAAGCACTCTGAAACCATATTTGTAGTAATAAAATATTATATTGGAATTGATATAAATCCTTTCTGACAATCTGTGAATTCTGGTTTATGAAGTCACGCCATTTTTTACCATTTTCACTAACAATAGACATAGATAAATTTTGAATTGATTGCAAAAAATTATCTATAGTGTCATTTGCCATTGATAATGCTTTACGCATATTCCCCTGTGATATATCTGCAATTAATTTAGCAAATTCTCCGTTAGTACCATTAGATAATAGCGTTTCATTGATAATTTCCTTGGAAAGTGGTGGAAAATCTATGTGCTGGCAACGCGATAAAATTGTTGGTAATAATTGGTTTTTATTATCTGTAACTAATATCAGTGTAGTATGTGCCGGTGGCTCTTCCAAAATCTTCAATAATGCATTCGCCGACTCAGCTTGCCCTGCAGTTAATAAATGTGCATCAAAAATCAGTACAATTTTCCTGCCAATATCATCGCTTTTTAAATACAAGGTTTTACGCAATTCCCTTATAGAATTGATTCGAATTCTTGTTGCATTAGGCAGAACAATCTTATGAAAAGGGTCAGTACTTTTTTGCTCAATACTACTTTTTAATAGTTCTAAATCGGCTGTATCTAATGATTCTAACGCGTTAACATTATCTTTTTTAGATTTCCCAATCGGCAAAGGAATTATCAATTTTAATAATTCGTGTTGCAAAGTTTTAAATCTGATATAATTCGCATCAGCTGTGTTTTTATCGTGTGTAGTATAATCTCGATTAATCGTTGCACCATACTCTATGGCCATCGCTTCTTTCCCAACTCCCGATGGTCCCGAGAATAGATAAGCACTACCTATTTTATCATTTTTTATAGTTTTTTCTAATAAATCCCATATACCATGTTGCGATTGTTTCACATCGAATTGCATCATTTTATCAACCATTGTTCAGGATCCAACTTTTGCAGATTGCCCCATATCTCAAAATGGACTTTTGAACCATTAATCGAATCACCATCGCCGGTATAGGCGATTATATCACGACTTTTCACTTCTCCATCTTCATAGATTTGCAAATCTGTAACATGGGTATATACTGTGTAAAAACCACCACCATGATCAATAATAACCGTAGTGCCATAACCTCGTATAAAAGTAATGGTGGTTACTATACCGTTCAAAACAGCCCGCACCGGTGAACGAGGCTTTCCTTCAATGTCTATGCCAGGATTATCTGTTGTGGTTTTTAGCTTTGCATTCCAATGGCTGCCAAATTTTGTAACTACTTTACCCTCAATGGGCCAAAGCAGTTGACCTTTTAATTCGGCAAATTGTTTTAAGTTGAAATATTCCTGCTGTTCATATATTCTTTTTTCCCGCAATCCTTTATTTTTATCATTGAGTATTTTTTGTCGAACAGCTTCCAATTGCTTTAGTCCGGCCTGTTTCTCAGTTAAATATTTTTCTAATTCGCTCTTATTCTTTTGAATATTCTTAAGTTCGGATTGGGTGGTTTTTTTATTTTTTGTCAGTAAAGCTTGTTGTTTTGCTTTTTCGTTTTTTACATTAGTGTTTTTCCGTAAAGCATGATCTAATTCTTTTTTTTGGTTGGAAATATCAACTATCAGTAATTTGATGCTATCTTGCATAGTTTTTTCAATATCCGATATTATTTTCATATACCTGACTCGATAAACAGCTTGCCGCCAAGTCGATGAGCTTAACAACTTAACCATTGCGGTTGGAGAACCTTTCTTATATATTTCAATTGCGCGTTTTTCATACCGAGCACGATAGATATCTAACAATTGTTCATTTTCCGGAATAAATTTCTCAAGCTTACCAATCTGACTTTTTGTATATCGTTCTTGGCGATTAAGTTTATTAATTAACTGTGATGTTAATGACATCTCCTTTTCTAAAGAAGATATCCTTTTGGCAGTGCTTTTTTCTTTACTTTGCTGATTTTTAATATCTTTTCGGGTTTTGTCAATTTCATTTTTTAGAGCATTTATAGCTTTATCTTGTTCATTCAATTGTCCATCAAAATCATTTGATGAGCTTTGGCAAAACGCCATGCCGGATATAAATAGGAAAATAATTACAGTAAAACGAGTATTCATAAGCATTAAAAATACTTCTTAGTTAAAAGAGAATGCAAATTACTTTATGTTACTAATTAAATATGGTTTCCAATTTAAATTTTTTGTATTTATTTTTTAATCTCTATTCCATGAAAAAATATAAACTAATAATAAAAGAAGATTGCTTGGAAGATGCCTTATCTATAGCGCAACAAATTCCTGAGTTCGAAGATCTATATCCTAAAAGTGAACTCGACAGCAGGTTACAGAAAGTTAAACATCTAATACTGACTGCATATTTAAAAGAAAAACCTGTCGGTTTTAAAATTGGATACGAAACAGAGTCAAAACAGAATTTTTATAGTTGGATAGGTGGAGTTCTGCCTAAATATCGGAAATTTAGCATAGCACAAAACCTAATGGCATACCAAGAACAATGGGTCAAGAGGCATGGATATTTAAGAATTATAGTAAAAACACGCATTAAACATATGGCAATGATTCAATTATTAGAAAAAAATGATTACGTAAAAATGAGCACAATTCCTTTTAATCCAGAGCAGGAAACACGTATTTTATTCGAGAAAAAATTATAACTATATTTATTTTTGTGGTAATTTAGATTTATAAATAGACAATGAAAGAATAGGAGATATTATGAAATGTAATGTAGGTAAAACCGATCGGTTTTTAAGGATTATAGTCGGACTAGTAATTTTGGTAATAGGTTATATTAATGAAAATTGGTGGGGATTATTAGGTTTGGCTATTCTGTTAACAGGTTTATTCCGCTGTTGTCCTGCTTATTTTCCTTTTAAAATAAATACAGAAAAATCTGATAAATAATTTAAATTTAACATTATAATAAATGAGTTCAGGTTTTTCTGGACTCATTTTTATTTACAAAAGAAATAAAAATGAAAATAATTAACATTTCTACAACACAACGAGTTGACGTAATTGACATTACTTCTCATATTCAAGAAGTTATTAGTGAATTAGGTCATAAAAATGGTATAGTCACAGTATTTGTTCCCCATACAACTTGTGGAATTACAATCAATGAAGGAACTGATCCGGATGTTGCCCGCGATATTAAATATCAGTTAGGAAAATTAATTCCACGTGAACAGGGATATCATCATGCGGAAGGAAATTCTGACAGCCACATAAAAACTTGCTTTGTCGGTAGTTCTGAAAATATAATTATTGAAAATGGAAAGATGATGCTCGGAGCATGGCAGAGTGTTTTTTTATGTGACTTTGATGGGCCACGGAACAGGAAAATTTATATTAAAACAACAAGTTAATCTTCTGCTTTAACCTGTTCCCAAATTTCATCCATTTCCGCAAGCGATGCTTCTTCGATAGTACGATTTCGTTTTTTTAGTACTTTTTCTATTTTTTTAAATCGAGTAACAAATTTTTTATTGGTTTTTCTCAAAGCATCCTCTGATGATATTTTGAGAAACCGTGATAGGTTCACAATAGAAAATAAAACATCACCTATTTCCTCTTCGATATGTTCGATAATGCCTTGTGATTGTGCTTCTTTTAATTCAAGAATTTCTTCATGTACTTTTTTCCATACCTCTTCGATTTTTTCCCACTCAAAACCTACATAACTTGCTTTCTCTTGTAATCTTTGAGCGCGAATTAAACTCGGTAAAGCAACTGGAACACCGTCAATCCGGGACTCTCGTTTCTTTTCCTTATGTTTAGCTGCTTCCCAATTTTTTTTGGCAGATTTTGCGGCATCCGCTGGAATGTCACCAAAGACATGTGGATGGCGTCGAATTAATTTTGCATTAATTGCTTCGATGGAACCTAATATATTAAATCGATTTTTTTCTTCCGCCATTTTTGCCTGAAAAACCGCGTGTAGTAAAATGTCACCTATCTCTTCTTGTAAATTTTCCCAATCTTTTTCTTCCACACTTTCGATAACTTCATAAGCTTCTTCCAAAAAAAACGGTAAAATCGATTCAGGCGTTTGCTCCTTGTCCCAAGGGCAACCATGTTCAGAACGTAATTTTTGCATAATTTCAACTAATTCAACAAATTTTTCACCAATTTTATTTATATCATTCAATACTTCAATTCCTTTAAATATTTGTCTTCCAAATTTCGCATCTCTTGGCGATTATTTTCTGAATCATCATCATATCCAATTAGATGAAGCCCTCCATGGATTATTAATCTAGCAATTTCCTTGTCATATGGCTCATCAAAATATTCTGCATTTTCTTTTGCAACCGATAAACAGATATATATTTCACCTTCAATGTAATCTTCTTCATACTCATTTAAGCGAAATGCAATCACATCAGTCGTACGATTAATATTAAAAAATCTACTTTTTAAATCCTGCAATAATTTTTTATTGCCAAAAACAATCGAAATATCGCATGATGTGATTCCTTCGGATTGTAAGGTATGTGTTAGTATTATTTCTGATTTACTATCGTCCAGACCATCTTGAGAAGGATCTGTTTCAACTCGGATATTAATCATTAACCTGGAGGTAATGTTGATCTGCTTACTTTTGGTTTTTCTTCTGGGTATTCAATTCTAATATGGAAAATGCCTCTTAAAATTGGAAGCATTCCCGTGGTTCCGTTTACTGTCCCCTTTATTCGTCGTAATTCATCTAATGTTAACGGACATTCATCTAATTGTCCATCATCTAATTTTTTCTTAGTGATCCTATCGATCATTTCTTCGACTTTTACGATATCCGGTTCTTTTATTGATCGAACAGCTGCTTCAATTGATTCACAAATCATTAATATTCCGGTTTCTTTAGTATGCGGTTTAGGTCCCGGGTAACGAAAGGCGTTCTCATCAATTTCAGATGGATCTTTAACTTCTGCTAATGCTTGTCTATAAAAATATTCTACTCGTGTATCTCCATGATGGGTAGCAATAAAATCTTGAACAACTTTCGGTAAGCGGTATTCATTTGCCAAGCGTAATCCTTCCTTAACATGATTTCTTATTACCTTAGCACTCATCGTCCAGGTCACTTTATCGTGCTTACTTTCTCCTGAAAATTGATTCTCAATAAAGTATTCAGGATTTTTCAATTTACCTATATCGTGATAATAAGCACCGACTCTACAGAGTAAGGCATGGGCACCAATCGCATCAGAGCAACCTTCGGCAAGATTGCCAACTATCACGCTGTGATTAAATGTACCATTTGCTTCTTGCTGTAATCGTTTCAACAGCGGGGTGTTAAAATCTGATAATTCAAGCAGCGTCAAATCTGTTGTAATGCCAAATCCAGTCTCAAACAAACCTAGCAATCCATAAGCTATTATAGGTGCTAAAACACTTATTATTGATAAATACATCAAGTCCAAGCGCATTTCCAGCCATGTTTCATTTTTAAATAGACCAAGAGCAATTATCACGAGCAGACTTGCTCCTAATAGTGAAAATATTGTTGTAAAAACTTGGCTTCTGGTACGAAGTTGCCGGACATTATACATCGCTATTGATGAAATAAATAGCATGACGATTATGAAGTCAATATTATTACCGATCATCATCCCTATTAGTATCACAATTGTGGATGTACCCATAAACCCTATCCGCGCATCAAAAAGTATTGTTAGCGTCATCGCAGTTACGACAACCGGAATCAGATATTCCGAATAATCTAACTGTATATAAAATATGTTTGCTAATGCTATTGTAGATGCGAAAAGAATGGATATAAGCAATACTAACCGCGGATTAATAAAAGTATCTTTGCGATATAATAATAAAAATGTGAAAAAGAAGGAAAAAACAACTCCTATAATTATAAATTTGCCCACAGATTCAAATAAAAATTGCCACCAACTCGCCAGGCCTTCAGATTTACCCATCGCAGCTTCTAATGATTTCAATTTAAGTAGAACATCGTCCGTAATTCTTGTATTCTTTTCAACTATCCGTTCATTTTCAAGTACTGTTCCTTGATATCTTGGAACTCGATTTAATTTTGCCTCTCGTCTTCTTTCTGTCGTTTCTTTATCATATATCAGGTTGGGAAGCATTAATTTGACAACGATATCATAGCCAATATCCCGTAATGCTTTATTATTATCCGAAAATAAATTATTTACTTCAATTCTAGCCTTAGTCCATGCACTTTGCAAATCGTTATAATCAGCAGGATTAACTAATATGGGAAGCTCGCCCTGACTAATTAATACTTCATTACTAGTAATATCAGAAAGCGGAATATCGTATATACCTTCAGACCAATGATTCCTACAAATTTTAATAATGTCACTTTTTAATTTATCTAATGGATATCTAAGTTTTTCACTATCCGAATCCCATAATAGTGCTTTCCAATTTGCATTATTAGAGTCAAATGAGTATTCATTTGTAAATGTTTCTTTCAATAGAGACAGTCTAACACTATCAGCATTAAACTCTGAAACCGCTTCACCATAAGCAGCGTCGTACCGTAATCTGAATACTTTATTTGCAGACTGGATTAATTTATTTTGTCCTCCTTGGATGTCATTTAACAACAAAAATAAATTATTAATCTTTTTTATTTGACTATCAACCGTTTCTTGACTTCTGTTAAATAGTGCCGGTTCGGACCTAAGAATTTCATCAAAATCCTCCTGAATATTGTTCTCCGGCTTCAATATTGGAAAAGTGAATGGAGCAATAACTGTTTCTCGAGAAATGTCGTCTTTTTCATAAGTAAATTGCAGAGATTGTCCACGCGGAAAAAATAATGATGATACAATAATCAATCCGATAAAGATTAAAATTTGTCGTCGATACCGATTTAAAAAATCGGTCTTAAATTTATTTAACGAAAATTTGTTAGTGTTTTGAATCATAAGTTTAATGCATTATTAATAATTGCACGACTAATCACTAATCGCTGCACTTCACTGGTTCCTTCTCCTATTTCCAGAACTTTCGCATCACGGAAATATCTTTCAACATCATATTCTCTAACATAGCCATATCCCCCAAAAACCTGTATCGCTTCGGTAGTAACATTCATTGCAACTTCGCTTGCATACAGTTTAGCCATGGCTGCTTCTTTCAACATTTCCGATCCTTGGTCTTTTAACCAAGCAGCATGATAAACAAGCAATTTTGCTGCTTCAATTTGAGTTGCCATATCTGCCAATTTAAAACTAATTGGTTGAAACTTATATATTGGTTTACCGAAAGCTTCACGCTCAGTCGAATACTTAAGCGCCCTTTCGTAAGCACCTTCTGCTGTACCTACCGCTAAAGCTGCAACTGATATTCTACCGCCTACCAAAGTTTTTAAAAATGTTCGAAATCCATCTGAAGGGGTACCGATCATGTTTTCAGCAGGAACGCGCATATTAGTAAAAAACAATTGGCGGGTATCACTTGCGCGCCACCCCATTTTCTTTTCCTTTGGCATGATCTCCATACCTTCGATATCCATTGGAACAAGAAAAGCACCTATGCCTAAATTTTCTCCATCTTTAATTATTTGAGCCGTTAGACTTAGCAAACCGGCCTCACCTGCGTTGGTTATGAATATTTTACTTCCATTAATAATATAATTATCACCCTTTAGCTCTGCTGTTGTCTGAGTAGCACCTGCATCACTGCCTGCCCCCGGTTCAGTTAAACCAAACGCTCCTAACATTTTCCCCGACGCTAAATCCGGAACATATTTTAATTTTTGTTCCTCAGATCCGGATAGCACTATCGGCATTGTTCCCAAAGATGTATGAGCTGCCATAGTTATAGCTAATGATGCATCCGCTTTGGCAATTTCGATAACTGCAGCAGTATACGCGACAGTATCCATCCCAGCACCACCGTATTTTTCAGGAACTGGTATTCCTAATAATCCTAATTCCGCCATCTGATTAACCAATTCGCGTGGGAATTTGCCTTCTTCATCTAATTTTTGAGCAACCGGCTCTATTTCGTTTTTTGCAAAATCTCTTGCCATTGATCTAAGCATTTCATGCTCTTCGGTAAAAAACAGCTTATCCATTTATTCCTCTAATTATTAAAATATAGTGTTAATAAAATTACCAGCGTATTGCTGCTGAGGCCCAGGTAAAACCAGCGCCGAATGATGCTAAAATAACAATATCATCCTTTTTAATTTTACCTTCTCCAAGCGCCTCGGATAGTGCGATTGGAATCGAAGCTCCTGTAGTATTCCCGTATCTTTCAATATTGCTATACATTCTATCCATTCCTACTCCCAATCTCTGGGCGACAGATTGAGTAATTCTAAGATTAGCTTGGTGCGGGATGAATATGGCTACATCATCGATGGTTAAATTATTTTTATCTAATGCTTCCATAATAACTTCCGGGAAGCGCGTTACGGCATTGCGAAATACCTCGCGTCCATTCATATGAGGGAATTGCCTACCTTCTTCAAGCAATTCCTTTGAAAGATTCGGTTTCAAAATTGAACTAGGGAGCTCTGCCCATAATTCTTTCAAATATTTCCCCTGAGAATGTATATGTGTTGATAATATTTCACTATTATTGTCTGAAGGTTGCAATACTGCTGCACCGGCCCCATCACCAAACAAAACCGCCATATCTCGCCCTCTAGTCGATATATCTATACCTGTGGATTGTACTTCTGCTCCAATCACCAACACATTATTGGCTTGTCCGGTTTTTACAAATTGATCTCCAATTGACAATCCATATACAAATGCGGAACACGCTGCTTTAATATCGAAAGCCCCAATTGTGTCCATACCCATTTTATCTTGAATCTGAACAGCAGAGCCTGGGAAATTATAATCTGCGGTTAGTGTGGCAAATATTATCAGATCAATCTCTTTTGCTGAAACTGATGCCATATCTAATGCTTTTTCTACTGCTTTAACCGCTAAATCCGATGTACCTATTCTTGAATCGACCCACCGTCTCTCATGTATCCCGGTCCTTGTTACAATCCATTCATCGGTTGTATCCATAATTTTTTCAAGTTCTTTGTTGGTTACAATATTTTCGGGGACATAGTGCCCAATGCCTGAAATTTTTGTCTTCCTCATTATAATCCCTTTGTTTAATCGCTCATTTTAATGTCGCGCACATTTAGCTGTACAGATTCTCTCCCCTGCCATTCATTTACCTCAACAACATAAGCTAAATCTATTGGAAATCCTTTAATTAGTTTTTCATAATGCTCGGACATATTAAATCCGATAGCAGATACAATTTTCTGACTCTGACGGACTTTAAAAATAATATGATCTCCATTTCCAATGACCCGAGGATTTCCTACTACTTCTACTTTTTTTGATGCAAAACTTGGTCTCATATTACCTGGACCATAAGGTGCCAATTTATTTAAAAAATCAATAAACCTACTATTAATATCTTTTAATTTAAGAACTCCTTCCAATTTAATCGATTGGATTAAATGTTCATCATTGATGGTATTGTTCACATATTCTATAAATGATTTTTTGAAATCATCAAAGTATTTTTCTTTAACAGTTAATCCAGCTGCCATGGCGTGACCACCAAAATCAACAAGATATTTGGATGAAGCAGCCAAAGCATTGTATATATCAAGTCCTAAGATGCTTCTTGCAGATCCTTTTCCAATACCATTTTGATCATAAGATATAATTACAGTTGGTCGATGAAACTCTTCTTTGACTTTGGATGCAACTATCCCGATAACGCCGGGATGCCATTCTTTTCCGGCTAACACAATTGCTCTTTCGTTTTTTAAATTAATGTGGGCTTTTATCATGTTAAAGGCCGAATCTACAACCTCTTGTTGAATAATTTGGCGTTTGCGGTTTTCCTGCAGCAATTCGTTTGCCAATGATTTGGCGCGTTTCTTATCGGATGTGGTCAATAACTCAACTGAGCGATTTGCATCGCCTAGGCGACCAGCTGCATTAATTTTTGGAGCAACTCCAAATACCAATTGACCAACTGAAATTGATTTGTTTTCTAAGCCAACCAATTTCAGTAAAGCAGTAATACCCGGTTTGCTCCCATTGGCTAATAATTTCAATCCATGTTTTACAATAACACGATTCTCATCTTTGATTGTTACCATATCAGCACATGTACCTAATGTTACTAAATCCAGATATTTGTGCATCATTTCTGCGGGTTGGTTCATTTTTTCTGTTAAAGCACATGCTAATTTAAAAGCCACACCACCACCACATAGATTTTTAAATGGATAATTACAATCTATACGCCTAGGATTTAATATTGCCAGGGCGTTTGGAAGTGTTTCGTCGGGTATATGATGATCAGTAATAATTACATCAATATTTAATGAATTGGCATAATCAATGGGCTCAATTGCGTTTATTCCACAATCACAAGATATGATTAAATCAACACCCAACTCATTAGCTTTATCAATCCCAATTTTTGACAACCCGTAACCTTCACTTTCACGATTAGGAATATAGGGCGTTACTTTTGCTCCTAATTCAGTTAACGCTAAGTATAACATTGCAGCACCGGTAGTTCCATCAACATCATAATCACCATAAATCATGAGCGGCCTATTGGCACTGATACTTTCCATCACTCTAGCAGTTGCTTTGTCCATATCTTGCATTTTAAATGGATTGTGGAGTTGATCTAATTGTGGATTAAAAAATGGTTTTGACCCTTCTAATGAATCTATTCCTCTGTTAGCTAGAACTCTGGCAATAATTTCCGATGAATTAAATTCGTTTTTTAAATAGTTAACTAATTGGGGATCTGGATTAAGGAATTTCCAATTCATGAATTTAATTTAGTCGAGTTTTCATTAAATATATTAAAGTATAAAGTTTATGCAATTCAGAGTTTTATACATTACCTGAAGATTACGGAATATTTAATATTTGATGATAAGGAATTCTAACTTGATGTTTCATTAAGCAAGTTCATTTTGAATTGAGCTGGTCTATAAGCCGAGTTCTGTATCCCAATACTAATATCGGGATGATGACCATTCCTCTAGACTTAACTTCACAATTAAGCTCAAGCAATCTACCCGTCTCTTCAGCCCCAACAAGTTGGGACGGCGATACGAACAATATCTCGAGAACTATTTAATCTTACACCAAGTGGGGTTTACAAGCATCCTAATTTGCATTAGGAACTGGTGGTCTCTTACACCACCTTTTCACCCTTGACCTGCAATTTGCATGACGGTATATTTTCTGTTGCACTTTCCATATCGCTAAATAGCGATTCCTCCCGTTAGGAGGCACTTTGTTCTGCGGTGCCCGGACTTTCCTCCCTCCGATATAATCGGAGAGTAGTCACCCAACCAGCTCAATTTTCAAAAATCAATATATTTTACTAAATTTTTATTAATTAGTTCAAACAGAATCAATTTTCAATAAATAAGAACCTGCTACATTCATCGCAGGTGTGCGGCACTTTATCTAACTTGATTTCAGCAATTTTCTGCGGAGGTACCATTGCACCACAACCACTACATGAGGAACCTAAAATTGGCTCAATTGCTCTCCCACGACGTGCCTTGCGAATTAAATTGTATCTCTTTAAAATTTGTGGTTCAATTGATTTTATCAACTCTTCTCTGTTCCTTTCGAGCTGTTCTTTTTGTTCGGAAGACTCTTGCAGCATTTTTTCTAGACTTTTACGCCTTTCGGTTAAATCCTTACTTACTGTTTCAACATTTTTTTCTTGGTTCTTTATTTGATCATCTAATTTATCTTTTTCTTCCATCAATTCAATATCAATTGTTTCATCTTTATCCAATTGTTCTTTTAAATGGTCGATTTCATGCATGATGGCATCATATTGTTTATTGGTGTTAACCTTGAATAGCTGATCTTTTAAACGATCAATCTTGTCATTATCTTCTTTAACACGTAACTCAATTTTATTCAAATCCAATTGGATTTCCTTTATCCGTATTTTGCCGTCTTCAATACTTTTCTGAGATTGCTTTCCTTCGAGGACCAACTCTTCAACTTTTTTGGGAAGATCACCAAGAATATCTTTTAACTCCGTCAATTGTGTATCAATATTTTGTAACTCGATTAATTTTTTTATAGAACTCATTCATTTCCCTTTTGAAATATAAAAATGCACCTTTTTAGGTGCATTTTATTATAAATATTTACTCTGCATGCTCGCATCGTAATTTTCTGCGAAAAGGTCTCAATTTAATTAACCCTCATTCTGATTTACTCCAGCAGTTTGATATTTTATTAAATTCATTGCCGGAATTTAATAATGATTATTAAATATTAAAGCCCGAAATTTAGTGTATGAACACAAATAGTTACATGTCTACATTATTTTGTATTAATCACTTAATAATATCAAAATTTTTAGTGGACAAAATAACAATGATTGAAATTTTTGCAATTAAATAGTTATATAATTCTATTGAAACTTCCTTATTTTAAATTGATTTAATAGTATTTAAGTTTCAATAACAATAAAGGATTAATAACAAATGGGTTTTTATCGATATATCATTACATTCATTATCATTTTTTCAATTGTTAACATCGCGTCAGGACAAATTAAGGCTGGAAACACATCCCGTTTTCCACGTACTGGTGAAAGATATATAACCGATGAAGACGGTGTAATTAAAATGTGGGTCAATATATGGGGACAAGTTAACAGTCCAGGCAGTTATTTGGTATATGACGGTATTGATTTAGCAACGCTATTGTCAGTTACCGGTGGTCCCAGACCTGGTGCTAATTTAAAAAAAATCAGCTTGTTCCGAGAATTACCTGATGACCAAGGAAGATTATCTCAATCCATCAATCTTCAAAAATTTTTAAAATCAGGGCACCGAGGAGATTTTACAGTAGTCTTACCAAATGATACTTATGTAATTCCACAAGCCCCTATGTCATATGTAATATCTAATCTAAATATTGTTAATACTTTATTGAATTTTTACAACCTATACACTATCGCAAGAATGCGACAAGAGCAAGCTGACTATTATAATAAACAATAGCTACTGATGACAAAATTTAATATTTCTGATCCTCACGGTTCTCATACAAACAAAACTGAATTAAGTATAAAGGAGATTCTTTATCTTCTGAGGAGACATTTACCTTTAATTGCAATTATTACGTCTGCCATTTTTATAATTTCAATTCTATATACTTTAATACGCATACCTACCTACACTTCTACAACCATGGCAGTTGTTGATAATAAAAGTCAGACCGGTTCCATGTTTGATCTTGGCATGGAAACAAATATTTCACTTATAAATACAATGAATAACGAAATTGAGCTTCTAAAATCTCGCACCCTATCAGAAGAGGTTGTTCATAACCTGTGGAATTCAACTCATAGAAATAATTTGTTTCTTTTTGGCACAAACGTTTATAAGCCTAAAGGTGTTTACAAAACCGTAAGAAGCATCTGGGATTCAATTATTAATCGCGGGAATAGAACAAAATCATATGATCAAAATATGGAAATTTCTGACTCGCTTCTAACTAAAGCTTCAAAAAAAATTCGTGAAAATCTCTCGGTTGTTAATGAAAGAAATACAAATGTATTAAATATCTCATTGACTAGCAATGATCCAGATGAGGCATCTCTTCTAGCCAATACAGTCGCACGCTTGTATCAACAACGTGACTTGGAATGGAGTGCTGGCGAAGCTATCAATCTGCGTAGCTTCTTGCAGGACCAATCGCAACAGGTCGAATCTGATTTGCATGTTGTCGAGGATTCTCTACGTCAATTTCAAGAAAAAGAACAAATTTTCGAACTTGCAGGCAATGCCCAACAATTACTTAATCAATTGGGAGCGGTTGAAACAAAATATAAAACCATACTTGCCGAAATTAATATTGTCAAAGAACGCAGACGTTTTATTGACAGTAAATTTTCACAGGAAGAAAAAAAGTTAAAAAGCCAATTATTAAACTCTATCGATAATCGATTAACGGCCTTACGGACCGAAATTGCCCAGACAGAAGCAAATTTAGTCCGAAATGCAAGTACCTATGGCGACGACCATGAAGCCGTATTATCTCTTCGGAGAAAATTGGCAAGATTAAGATCAGATCTTGAAGTACAAACAAATCAATTAATTGCCAGTGGGACATCAGTTGCAGATCCATTAAAATATAGACAAGCTCTAATAGACACCTCTTTATTTCTAGAAGCGCGACTGGCAAATTTCCAATCTCAAGCAGAAGAGTACCGAAAAATTGTCAATCAATATAATAGGGAACTTAATACCTTACCTGCCAAATCAGTACAATTCGCTCAATTAGAACGCAATCGTTCTGTTCTAGCAGAAACATATAGGCTAATGCGTCAAAAATTTGAAGAAGCTCGTATTACAGAAGCATCACAATTGGGGAAAATAAGAGTTATTGATCCTGCGGTTTCTCCAATTAATCGTACAAGTCCAAATGTTAAAATCAATTTAGCCATCGGTCTAATACTTGGTTTGGGATTAGGGTCACTCGCTGCCTTTTTAATAGAAAAAACAGATAATTCAATAAAAGGGGTAAGCGAAATTGAAAGAAAGGGCGTAACTGTACTTGGAATTATACCGGATCTTAGCAAAACTGCTGCCAAGAGAAATAAAAATAATAATGAAAAAACAAAAAAAACACCCGCAGGGCAAAAAGGTACAATCACAGTATCAAGCGATATTAAGCGTCGAATAATAACCAAAGAAGACCCCCGATCTCCCATAGCTGAAGCATATAGAAGTTTGCGTACTAGTATTACCTATGCATCGGTTGATAAACCGATTAAAACTATAATTGTAACAAGCCCCGGTCCCGGCGAAGGTAAAACCACAACTATTACCAATCTTGCAATAACTTTTGCGAATATTGGTAAAAGAACATTACTCGTTGATGCGGATTTAAGACGTCCCGTTATACATAAAATATTCAATTTAAATAATGAGCCCGGAGTTACACATTATCTAACAGGGTTCCCCAGAGATATACGTCCATTAATTAAACAAACTGAAATAAAAAATTTACAGGTCATAACTGCAGGCGCTACCCCCCCCGATCCTTCGGTATTGCTAAGTTCAAAGAGAATGAGTGAGTTTATTAAAAGCCTGGAGATCGGATGGGATATCATACTTTTTGACGCACCACCCGCAGTAGCTGTTACTGATGCTTCTTTATTTGCGAAGGATATTGATCAATTTATTATAGTGGTGAAATCGGGACAGACCGACAAATTAGCTTTTGACCGCACTTTACAAATGCTGGAAAGTGTGAATGCACCAATTGCTGGTGCAATTATGAATGCAGTCTCTCCAAAAACCAGCTATGAATCCTACCATTACTATAACGAGTATTATCATTATTATGGTAAAGACGGAAACAAGTAAAATTGTTTAATATATAACTAATTCTTGCAATAATTGTAAATTAATGCAGCTATTCACTAATGCATATTAATAATTTCACAATGAATCTGTTTTTCTCTGGGTTCTTATCGTTTATTACCAGCCTGATGATAGGGCGACTTTTATATAAATCAAATTTACCCACAGCATTACTTGACATACCTAACAAAAGGAAGATACATACCAATCCAACACCACTAATTGGTGGTATTACGATATTATTTTCAGCACTATTAATAATGCTATTATTTAATTTATTCCAAGATACTAGAAGTAGCTTACTTATTATCTTTGGTATGTTTTTCTTCTTTATCGGACTTTTTGACGATCTATTCAATTGGGATTTTAAGAAAAAATTAATCCTGCAAATTTTCGGGATTTTCTTTTTCCTCTCTGCAGCGGATTTAAACTGCGAACATTTAACCTTAAACACTATTACTTTTGAATATAAGTTAATAAACTATCTTATCCTTGGGGCATGGATGCTATTAGTAATTAATGCCTTTAACTTTTTTGATGGTGTTAATTTCTTGGCCGGTTCACTGAGTATTGTGATTTTTATCAGCTACGCAATATTCTACAACATGACCAATGATTTTATTCCATCAATTCTGATGATAATTATTATTTTTTCTACGTCTGGGTTTTTGTTCTTTAATAGAATTCCCGCGAAAATGTTTCTTGGGGACTCCGGCTCTATGTTTCTTGGTTTTATCATTGCAGGTTTTCCAATTATTTTTTCTCATAATTCTACTAATTCATTGGATCTAACTTTTCCAATAATTGTTTCATTTATCCTAATCTCAGATACTATTTTTGTAATTATAAACCGAGTTAAAAACAGAAATAATCCATTTTACCCTGATAAAACACACTTACATCATCAATTATTAAATTTACAATTTCGCAATCGATATGTAGTATTTATTATATTAATAGGTTCAATTCTACATTCGTTTCTTGCATTTGGAAGCAGTGGACTAACTACAATTTGGTTAGTAATCTGCCTTATTGTTCTACATATTGTATTTATTATTTTACCAAGATTTTTACCTGCACTCTTTGCAAAATATAGTTTGTGGGGATTAAAACATATCTATGATAAAATAATTAACTTTCTTCAAAATAAAGAATACAGAAATGAGTAAGCGCCAATATATTTTAAAATGTTTTTTAATTATTATATTATTCATTGGTTGTAAAACAATCACTATCGATGATAAAACCGTATCATTAGAAATTCCAAATGAAATTGAATTAATCAAAATTCCTGCAGGCGCCTATACGGCAGGAGAGAGAAATATAGAAAAATTTATATATTATGATTATGAAATCATGAAATACCCCGTAACTAATGTCCAATTTATCACCTTTCTGAAGATAGCTGACTCTTTAGATCTAATAACTATTGATTCTCTCGGCGTTTTTGGCCATTATCCTGGCGACTTATTTTGGCCCCCCGGAATTTATCAATTTATTGATTTTAGTGACAAAAATTCAAGGAACGGATTTTACTCACCCGATATCTATATTACTAAATGGCGTTATGTGGAAAATCGAAGAGAATATTACAACAACCATCCAGTGACACATGTCACTTGGTTTGGCGCAAATGCTTTTGCTAAATTCTACGGTATGCGCTTGCCTACATCAGCTGAATGGGAAAAGGCTGCAAGAGCAAATAGCGGTAATAAGTATCCTTGGGGGAATTCATTGTCACAAAATTACGCAAACCACAAAGATAGTGGCGATGTGTATGATAATGATACAACTCCTATAGGCTATTATAATGGCGCAGGCAATACGAACAATAGCTATAGTCCTTATGGTGTTTATGATATGGCCGGCAATGTCTGGGAATGGACATCTTCGTGGTGGAGAGATTCTTCCGGCAAGGTAATTAAGGGTGGATCCTGGGATAGTTCTAAAAGTTCCTCATTAGATACTAATGAAATATATGTATATGATATGTTAACATGGTTTGAACCTGCAGTTGGATATTTACCAGAAAATGTTAGTCGAGAGATTGGGTTTCGTTGTGTTAAGGATATATCTAATTAATTAAATATTTTTTGAGTGAATTTTTTAATTTCCTGATTATAATTAATTTTACCATCTAACGATTTTTCTACACCTATCCACAGAACGTTTGTGCTTTTCTTTTCGACTTCAGACCTTGAACCTGAGTGCAAAAATGATTGATTATAAATTGTTTCTAATTCATAGTAAAAAGAAAATCTAAAATCTTTAAATATGTATCTTATATCTAATTTTAATTCTATTTTACCTTCAGCCAAATGGCTCATATCGTAAAGTACTATTCTATTTTCTTCAATAAAATATTCATCATAAAAATTATCATAAACTACTGTATTAGCATATTGATATGTGAGAGCATTGGGGTGCGTAATATTATGCCTTTCGTAGTTAATTGAAGGCATAATTGCTAGTCTATCATTATTATATGCAAAATAAATTGTGAAATCATCGGAGTCCGGGCCGCTATGAGCTGCCCAATATCTGCCATTATAAGTATTGAAATCAAATTGACTGGCATTATTCCAATCGGGCGTATCTCGTAATTGCCAAAATGCAGTCTGTATCAGATTTGCATATTCAATACCAAACATTAAATTAATATTCTTAAACAAGCCATATTTTCTAATTCCAAATAAATATGCCCGACTATGATCAGGATGCAAAATAAAATCCTTAAAGCTTTCAGCCCCAGCAATTCTTCCATACTCTAAGAACATTACTAACCCCGATTCAGGGAATCGAAGATTAACATAGCCAGTATAGGTTTGGTCAACCGGATTAAGAACGTTCTCTTGGTTTTCCGTTTTTTCTATAGTAACAAATTCCAATGGAAGTAAAGCCGCTTCCAGCATACTAATATCATAATTTGTGTTTTTACCACCAGATAAAAATGCGCGTGAAAATCCAAATGTTATAATGGGTACAGAATAGTACGTTGTATTAAAAATTAAACCCACTATAATACGGTTTTGATTCGCTTTTTTTACCAAATTTAGAAAAAATGTATCTACCATTGAATCCCCAATCTTTTATGCGTTTTTCGTTTATGGTACCCAACATCAAATGTCCAAAGCCAGTGGTATTATTGGTCATCATTAAGGAGCTATGTATCCCCGGCCCCCACCACATATTTGCATTTGAAAAGCCACCACCAATCCCATTATGATTTAAATAAATCTGCGTCTCTCTGATTCCGACCGACTTATAAGGTGTTTCAAGATGCGGACGATTATCATTCAAATGGCTGAATTTCGGTATTCGTTGCTGTTCCTGATAATCATCATTTTGTGAGATAAAATAATATGGCTCGATGCTTGCAAAAACATGTTCACTATTATAAACCATATTTGCTGAAGTAAAAAAACTAACACCTTTGCCAACCCAGCGGTTGGAAGTGTTTTCAAGATTGGGTGCACCACTATTATAAAAAAATTCATTTCTTACTTTTAATGACCATGAATTATTTTGCTTGCTTAATGGGCAAAATTACAGGCCGAATCATTAAGGAGCCCGGATCATCACCGCCCATCAGTATTTTTTGTTCGGTAAATAATATATCAAATGGGTCGGCAGGAATGTATAATTGTGCAGAAACTGAACTTATCATGACCAGCACAATTAGAAAACACATTTTGTGAAATATTTTATTTACTGCCATGATTTTACCAATCAATTGTGATTCCTACATGTCCTCCATATTCGGAATTTGGATATACATAAGTCGCTAAACCGAATAAATTGATAATTCTATTTATTGCAAAATTTGTTTCAATTCTGAACTCTGAAGATTCATGGACCTCACCAAGTAAATATGGAGTATTATCATCCAACTCTCCATCACGTAAATTGTAATTATCTAAAGGAGAGCTTCCTAATCCGGAGCCTTGTCGGATTAATATTGAAGACATATTAATATACCATCGGTGCGATGGCCACAAGCCTACTTTTAGTAGTAATGACTGAGAGTTTGGTCCCTGAGGTAATCCAAGTCCGATTCCTGCTGATGTATAAGAATTAACTACATCATCGTGAGTGTAAGTCCACGGCCTACTGACTGTTGCCTCTATATATAGGTCAGTCAAATATGGATTGGTTTGTGATACCCAATGGATTCCTGACTGAATTATAAATTTATTAGCCCACCATTTTGATAAGACTTTTTCCCAAGCAAGCTCATCCCAAAACAAAGTATTGTGCCACCTTAATCCTGGCATAATGCGCCACGAACAATCCAATGCCATTAGCAAATTGTCTCGGTCACCTTGATTATGCTCAGCGGGCCAATAAAAATTAACTGGTATCAAGTATTCTGCCTCAAGGGGCCGATTACCATAAATCACCATTTCATTAAATGACACTGTTACATCTTTATTGATATCCAATTCAATTCGATGCGCGGCTAGATATTTTTGCGGATAGTCTTCCATATTATGAATCAACCCGCTTTCAAATGGCAAAAGTGAGCCATGCAGAAAATGAAAACCGATTTTTTTATATTTATAGGAATAATTAATATATGGAAATGTCTGTGCACTGCCTGAAAGAATAGGAGAATGCTCCTGTGAAAACCCCCAAATAATTGGTGTTTTGCCTAACTGAAAATCTCCATATTTTGTTGAAATACGAAATACGGCCTCCGATTGATACCATATTGTCCAATTGACAAAATCAAAGTAGGGATGATCTTCATTTTTATAATCTTCAATTGCATAAACTAGTGATGAATCGCCGACAAATCTATTCATCGTAAAATTTACATAGAATGATAATCTGTCTGAGAGTGAGCCCAAAATAGAAATCCGGTCTGTAAAACGACGATAAATTGATTCGTCTATCGCTTCCAATCGCATAGTTTCACCAATATCTGCCCATGCATAAACAGCCGAATCTCCATATGATAAAATATGTGGCTCTGTGCCATTTAGGTTATATTTTTCAAATGCGGAATTTCTAAGGTTTTTTAATCTTGATTTTTGTAATGGAAAAGCCGGGCTATTATCAAAACCCACTATGGAAAATTCCGATTCAAATCTCTTCAATAATTGCTGATCCTTGAGTGACAGCTCAGTGTACATATTATTTAACCCATTCAGCATAAATCTTACTTTTGAATAAGTAAATGGACGAACACTTACATCGCTTTGCGAAAGATTGCCTAAAGTAATATGGCGTTCAATAAATTGGTTGACTAAATGATTAGATGAAATAGGAACTTCTTGAGCGTATAAGCGTTACTGCTGCTATAAGTAAAATGTTAAAGAAAACAAGTATTGACTTAAGATTTTTATATACTGAATTCATTGACATTGACATTTACAGAAATTAAATACAAAATATTGTATCGCCTCGATATTTTTGAAAAGAATTTGAATCTATACAACCGCATATAAATTATTATGAGATTGTTATCTGCAATACTAGTGTTTAGGATTCACTATGGGTAGCTAATCCTATAGTTAATCATGCGATTCCTTGCAGCCACCCATATCTGTACTGTTTCTATGGATTCTATTTACTTTGACTATTACCCAAACGAATGATTTTTGAATTTTTAATTCCTGAGAATACGTTGCGGGTGTCAATAATTAACCTTGATTCTGATCTGACTAAATCATAATCCACATTTAAATGATCTGTTATAATGATCACCGCATCATATACATGTAAGTATTTGAAGTTAATTTCTTTTGGCTATACTTATCCTCATCATTCCATCTGATTTTGGGAACATAACGATCATAATAGTCAACTTGTGCACCTCCCTGCTCTAATAGCGTCATCACATCCAGTGCAGGTGATTCTCTGACATCATCTATGTCTTTTTTATATGCAATACCTAAAACTAATATTTTACTCCCATTAATGGACTGCTGAGTTCGATTAAGTCCTTTGCTAATTAAATCTAAAACGTGTAGCGGCATACCAGTGTTTATCTCGCCGGCAAGCTCGATGAATCTTGCTCGGTAATTCAAGGTTTTCATCTTCCATGATAAATAATGAGGGTCAATCGGAATACAATGTCCCCCTAATCCGGGTCCCGGTGTAAATTTCATAAATCCAAAAGGTTTTGTTGCCGCAGCATCGATAACTTCCCAAACGTCAACACCAAGTTTTTCGCACATAATTGCGATTTCGTTGGCAAGTCCAATGTTGATTGAGCGAAAAGTGTTTTCTAATAATTTAACGGTTTCGGCGGCTTCAGGTGAAGAAACAGGCACTACTGTTTCAATAATTGATTCATAAAGAATTTTACCAATTTCTGTACATTTTTCGGTTATTCCACCGATTACTTTCGGAGTATTTTTAATTTGATATCTTTCATTACCCGGATCCACTCGTTCCGGTGAAAAGCACAAATAAAAATCTTTGCCTACCTTTAAATCCGTTTTTTCTAAAGCTGGCAATATTAATTCTCGCGTGGTTCCAGGATAAGTAGTGCTTTCCAAACTAATGAACATATTTTTGTGAACATATTTTGTCAGTTGTTTTAATACACTAAGAATATAGGAAACATCAGGGTCCTTTAATTTATTAAGAGGTGTTGGAACACAAATTATTGCTGCATCTATATCTGAGAGCACAGAAAAATCAGTGGTAGCACTTAATTTGTTTGAGATTACCAATTGTTTTAAACTTTCGTCTGATACATCACCGATATAGTTCTCCCCTTTATTTAATTTGTTTACCTTGTCTTTATCGACATCTATGCCAATAACTTAAAAGTTATTATTGGCAAATTCTACTGCCAGTGGTAAACCTACATATCCTAAACCGATAATCCCAATAACTGCTGTTTTATCATTAATTTTGCTTTGCAAATCATTTTTCATTTGATGCTCTATTTTTAAATTAATATTGTTGAATTTACATTGTATATAGAATAGGGTTGTAGTAGCATTATTAACAAATTTAGACTATGATTTCCCTTTTAATAATATCTCTAACTCGTTAATATTCAAATACCAATTCAATTTCATTAAATGAACTATTCACAGAAAAATACAAGGACTTTGGACACAATCTAAATTTCTGGTATTAGTATTTATTACGCTTGCTATCCTAATGGTAGTTAGTTCTCTTTTTGAACTTTACCAAAGTAAAAAAGAGATTATATAGTTTGATGGAAAAACAAGCCCAGTCGCTGATGAAATCTATCATGATTTCTTCTAAGAATAGTTTATTGACCAATGAAAGGCTTTCTGCTCTTATTGAAGAACGTCTTTTAAATAACGCTGTTTTAATAAACCAATTATATGAAAACGACGAAGATAACAAATACAACCTTAAATGACATCTGTGACCAAAACAATATTCATAGAATAAATATATATAATAAATATGGAGAAATATTATTTTATAGTCATCCACAAGATCGTTTTTTAGATTCTGAAAAATATTCACCTCAACAATATATTAGGACCAATATTTACAGGATTGGTTGACACATTAATTATTGGAATTGTGCCCGCGAGATTTGAAGAAGGTAGTCGCTATGCGGTAGCTATATCCGCAAAAGATAATAGCGCAATAGTTTTAAATATTGATGCCATGCAAGTAATGGATTTTAAAAGAAATATTGGATTTGGTCCGCTATTAAGAAATATTGTATCAGAAAATCCATTGATCACTTTCGCAGCCTTACAGGATACATCAAATATTCTTGCAGCTTCAGGCAACGTCACAGTCTTAGAGGCAATTCAAGAATCCAATTTTCTACTAAGTTCTTTACAAGACTCACTCTTTGTTTCAAGAATTGCGGATTTTGATTCGTTAGAGGTCTTTGAAGTAGTACATCCATTTGTCTTTAACGGAAATACTGTCGGGTTACTTCGTCTGGGATTATCCATGTCTCCAATTCAGGATATAAATAATCGTATTTATAGAAGATTAATTATAATTACTGTGGCATTGTTTATTATCGGATCAATTATATTTGCATTTATATTTACTTTACAAAATTTTGGTATTCTAAAAAAACAGTATTCGATTGTCGAAACCTATTCCAGTAATATTATCAGTAATGCCAGTGATGCAATTATTGTTTACAATAGTATAGATGGTATTAAAGTATTTAACAATGCAGCAGAAATCTTGTTCAATAATAAACAATCAAAAATTTTAGGAAAGAACATTGATTCATTGTTTGGCCAAGACTGATTATAATACAAGTAAATGAACAACATCTACGCAGTTATGTCCTTAGACTGTGAAATAAATAAAAATAACAAGCTATTTACTAATATCTAAAACACATTTTATTGACGACGGAAACAATAATAATACAGTATTATTAATCCGAGACCTAACTGACCAAAAATTGATGGAAGAACAGATGGCAAGGAAACAACGATTAACCGCTATGGGAGAATTAGCTTCAGGTGTAGCTCACGAAATTCGTAATCCACTAAATTCAATTAGTACAATAGTTCAACAATTAGATAAGGATTTTATTCCAACAAATGATGTGGAAGAATATCATGAACTCTCAAATATTGTATACAGCGAAATAAATCGAATCAACCAAACAGTTAAGGATTTCTTACACTTTGCTAAAACAGAAGAAATAAAACCCGAACCTTTCAAACTAGACACATTACTTGAACAATTACAATTACAATATAAAGGTGTGTTAGATAAACAGAACATTCAGATGGTAATAAAGCAAAATTGGAAAGGTCAAGTAACCTGGGATTTAAATAAAATGAAACAGGTATTCATCAATTTAATCGATAATGCGAAGGATGCAATTAATAATGATGGGACCATTTCAATAAATATAGAAAAATCTATTAATAATGATATTGGTATTCAAATAGTTGACGATGGTATTGGACTGTCCGAGACAGTTCAGCCAAATGTTTTTAATTTATATTACACAACCAAAGCAAAAGGAACGGGCATTGGTCTCAGTATTGTTCAGCGTATTATATTTGAACACAAAGGTGTTATCACAATTAATAGTAAAAAAGAAATTGGCACTACAGTTTCCATTGTCCTCCCACAAAATTCAGCATAACCATTAATTTGTGTTCGCCCAACTGGTCGAATAATTAGACCTGACGGGCGAATTGTTCTATAATATTGAAATTTTTCTTTTCCCGTATGTAACATGTTAATAAAGACTTATATAAGTTTTCCATTTTTGGCACGGTATTTGGTTACTAATTACTAAGAATAATATTTTAAATAAAACAAAAGGGCAATAAATATGAAAAAAACATTATCAATTATTAGTTTAGCGCTGATTTTTTTAGTAGGTAATTTATTTGCGCAAGATAGTACTGCTCAAAAAAATCAATATAGAAAAGGCAACACTAATCAAGTAGGATTCATTGATGCTGATGGTGACGGTTATAACGATAACGCTGCTGATCATGATGGCGATGGCATTCCAAATGGCATGGATTCTGATTATACTGGTGCAAAAAATCGTAAGGGTAACCGCTCCAAGGGTTTTGTGGATGCAGATGGGGACGGGATCAACGATAATGCTGCTGATCATGATGGCGATGGCATTCCAAATGGTAGAGATAGTGACTATGTTCGCCCACAAGATGGTACGGGAAGCATGAGAGGTTCTTCAAATGGTGGTGGAACAGGAACAGGCGAATGTGATGGAACAGGTTCAAATTCAAAAGGTAACAGACGCGGCGGAAAAAGATAACTAACCATTGAAAACCAAATTTCAATCAAAGCCGGGTGATTTTCACCCGGCTTTTTAAGATTAAAAGATAAAACATTAATTCATACTATAATTAGTACAATACTTAAATAAGGTCAGAAAATATTTCAGTCTTATATTAGATTATTAATTAATTTAAATACATACTTATGAAAATTTCTTATAAATATATCATTGCTCATATACTATTTGTAACCAGTATTGTCTTTGGGCAATTTTTTAATTTTGTGTCCCTAAACACCTATAATGATGACAACTTATTCCGCACACCCGATTCATTAAAAGTTCAAGATGTACTGTCTACTTTCACTTTGGGGTTAAGATATCAAGATTCTGATTCCCATATTCAATTGCATAACAATACCAACTTGATGACCTACCTAAACAATTCAACCCGAAATTTCTTAATTAACAATGTAGGTATTAACAAAAGGATACTACTTAATGAAAATTCAACTTCCAATATTAATTTAGGAGGGAATTGGAGCCTGAGGATAAATCAAGATGACTATAATTATTACAATTATTCCCAAATGTCCGGATATGCTAATTTTACAATGTTAACTGACATAATCTTAATAAAAGGTGGCTATAGTTATCGCTGGCGTAATTATTCAAATTGGCCCGATTTATCGAACCATCTTCACAATGCACATATTCAGTTAAATAAATCATTTCCAACTCGAACTACAGTGATCACTGAAATAGGTTTTGGGAATAAATCATTTTTTGGACAAGACACATTTACTACGATTGGCAGTACCGGATATGGTAATGGTCGGTGGGCAAATAATACCTCTACTTCCATAACCAACATAATTTCCGAGCGGTTAAGTACATCTCAAGTAAATATTATTTTAAGACTTACACAATCTTTACACGAAAAAGCTGGAATATATTTTCAGTACCGTAAACAAATAAGTTTAGATGATGAAACAAGTTATCGAAATTACGATGATTATTATCAAGATAATGAATTGTTCGATGACCCTTTTACTTACGAAAGTGATAGTTATTCATCACAATTAACCATAATGCTGCCGAAATCAATGAAACTGTTGCTTGGTGGCTCAATGTCTTCAAAGAATTATATCAGTGAACTTGCTTATTCTAATGCAGATGATTCAGTAGGAATCGGAGGACTACGTTTTGATGATTATACAAATTATTTCATAGATTTATCCAAGACATTTAACATTAATAAAGATTGGATTAATTCTATCAAATTAAATTTATATTATTCCAACACTTACAATGAATCAAACAGTTATTGGTATAATTACAAAACCACCTCTATGGGAGGCGGGATTCAATGGAGCTTTTAATTCCTCCAATGGTTAAATTATAATTATGTCAAATTTTCATATTTTACTCATTGATGATGAACATGCTCAAATAACATCCATCAAGTCTTTTTTAAAGCGCAGAGATTATACAGTGTCATCGGCGAACTCAGGACCCGATGGTATAAATATTGTTAAGGATGGCAATATTGATTTGGTATTTACAGATTATCGGATGCCGGAAATGACTGGTCTTGAGGTTGTTCAATCTATCAAAGAAATAAATCCGTTTCTGCCAGTTGTTGTTATTACCGCTTTTAGCGACATAAAAGATGCTGTTCAAGTCATGAAAGAGGGCGCATTTGACTATCTATCTAAACCTATTCAATTGGATGAATTAGAGATCCTTGTTAAGAAAGCACAGGAACGGAATGCCCTTATATCTGAAAATAAATTGTTAAAAGAGCAATTGGTTGGGAAATTCAAATTTGATTCTATCGTGACAAAAAGCCCAAAGATGGAAAAGATTTTAAGTATAACGGGTCGAGTTGCTAAAAGCAACTCCACAGTACTCGTAAGAGGTGAGACCGGAACTGGAAAAGAATTAATTGCAAGAGCTTTACATTTTGGAAGCGATCGGCAAAACAAACCGTTAATTACGGTTAATTGTGCAGCTTTATCAGAGAATTTGCTTGAAAGTGAATTGTTCGGGCATGAAAAAGGATCATTTACCGGTGCCCATGAACAAAGAATCGGAAGATTCGAACAGGCTAATGGTGGCACATTATTTATTGATGAAATCGGCGATATATCACTACAAACTCAGGTTAAGTTATTAAGAGCATTACAGTTTGGCGAATTTGAACGTATTGGTGGAACAAAAACACTTAAAGTAGATGTGCGTGTAATAACAGCTACTAACCGCAATCTAGAAGAGATGATTGAAAAAGGATTATTCCGACAAGACCTATATTATCGCATAAATGTGATTGCGATTAACCTCCCCGCCCTACGAGAACGCAAAGAAGACATCCCCTTACTTATCAAGCATTTTATAGATAAATTCTCCAAGGAAATCAGTAAAGACGTTAGAAACATCAGTAAAGAAGCACATAACCAACTTATGCATTACCATTTCCCCGGGAATATCCGTGAATTAGAGAATATCATCGAAAGTGCGGTAGTAATGGCACGTGGCGAGATTATTACAATTAATGATTTTACTCCGGATGTTTTATCATCATCTGAATCTACTGCCTTAAACCCGCGCAACTTTGATGATTCTTATGATAAAAAATTGGAAGCCTTTGAAACAACTATGATAAATGATGCATTGGAACTCAAAGATGGCAATCAAAGTCAAGCAGCTAAAGTGCTTGGAATAACTGAGCGACATTTACGCTCTCGCATGCAAAAGTATAATATTAAAAACAAAAATAAATAAACATTTATTGGTGAATCTTATGAAAAAGTCAAAAAACTATAATTTTATATTAATCTTTGGAATATTACTGGTTTTTATTGGTGATTGTGTTTGCGCACAGCAAAAACAACAAAAACAACGAAAACAGCAAAAACAACAAAGTGCACAAGTTTTTATTGATGCTGATGGTGATGGGTATAACGACAATGCTCCCGATCATGATGGAGATGGAATTCCGAATGGGCTAGACCCCGATTGGAGAAAAGGTCAAGGCAGAAAGATGAATTATATTGACGCTGACGGTGATGGAATTAACGACCTAATCCAAAATAGTGATAATACAGAATTCCAAAATGGGAATATGAATCAAAATCGTTCTGGCGAGTCAATTATGAATGACAATCAAGAGAAACAAAAAGGTCATCAGCGAGGCAAGGGTAACAAATAATTATACTGAAGGAATAGTATTATACCCAATTGTATCTATAGCAAAATATTTCAATATTGCTACATTTAATTATCCCTTTTTTTATTTTCAAATTATGGACTTAACAACTAACTTTCAGCCCGTTATAGGGCCCATAGCTCAACGGTTAGAGCAGCGGACTCATAATCCGTTGGTTCGGAGTTCGAATCTCTGTGGGCCCACTATAAAATTCCTTGTTTGATGGTCATTTTATCAGCAAGGAATTTTATTGTTACTTATATCAAGATCGTCTCATTATGTCATGCATTCTTTTTAAAATTTTATATAAATTAATAAAATGAATCGTATGGGAATTCCACGAATTAACTCTAATCAATGGCAAACTTTAAGTACATAACCTATTCACAAATAGGATCTGTCTATTTTGAGAAAAGCAAGAAAGCAAGGCGAGTTGTTATTTCTATCAAATCTCAAAACAATGTTCGTGTAGCAGTTCCTAGATTTGTATCCTTTAGGAGAGCTGAATCTTTTGTTAGACAAAAATTAGTTTGGATAAAAAATCAGCAAACTAAAATTTCAGAAAAAACTAATGCAACTGAACAATCAAAGGATGTATCAATTATTGAAAAGTCCAATATTATTAATCGAGTTGTATTTCTTGCGAATAAATACGGTTTTGAATATAATAAAATAAAATTGAGAAAAATGAAAACGCGTTGGGGTAGTTGTACGCATAACAACAACATTAGCTTGAATATCGGCTTAGTAGTACTAACCGATGAGCTAAAAGATTATATTATTTTACACGAACTAGTACACACTAAAATTAAGAATCATAGTCAAGAGTTTTGGACTGAATTAAGTAAGTATGTTGCGCATCCAAAATTGCTCAACAGAATGCTAAGTAAAAATTATGGACTATATTAGTTTTAGATTAGAATTTTAAGGATAAAATCATGAAAAAATATTTCACTATATCGTATCTTATAATTTGTTTATTATTTATACAAAATTTAGTTTTTGGTCAAATTCGACAGACCAACCAAATTTTTGATGGACCCCATATTTTTTACGACAATGATTCTCTAACTATAAAATATTATGATGATAAAATTGTAAAAACATATATGCTAGAGAAAAACGACACAACAATATTTCGAGGGTTTTTACAGGATTCAACTGAGTTATATACTATTCCAAGTGACTTCCAATCACCACTCGAAATATTTTCAGAACCTGAGAAACTATTTGTCGTTAGTGATATCCATGGACAATACGAACTATTTAGAAATTTATTGTACAAAAATGGCATCATAGATCATAAGAATTCCTGGATTTGGGGTAACGGTCATTTAGTAATCTTAGGCGATGTGTTCGATAGAGGTAGTGAAGTTCACGAAACTCTTTGGTTAATATATAAACTCGAACAGCAAGCACAAGTAGTGGGCGGGTTTGTCCATTTTGTGCATGGCAATCACGAAGTAATGGTGCTGCAAAATGATTTGAGATACCTACATGATAATTACTTAGCGATAGCTGATGCTTTTTCTATATCAATTCCTGATTTGTATAGGGAAAATACGTTTTGGGGAAAATGGCTACGGTCAAAAAACATCATTATCCAAATTGGAACATTGCTTTTTGTACATGGCGGTGTTCACCCTGAGCTTATTTCACATTATAAAACTATTGCTGAGATAAACAAGATAATGAAAACAAATCTCGACACTAGTCGGGGTAAAATAAAAAATAATCCATCCTTGACCCTATTATTTGGAAGTAACGGCCCAATTTGGCATCGTGGATTTTTCACTCCGGACAGTTTGCCCGAAGTGTCTGATGATGAACTGACTAGTGTTCTGAATCATTTTAATGTAGAAAAAATAATCGTTGGTCATACAACTGAAGATCATATTTATACATCTCACAAAGGGCGAATTATCTGTGTTGATGGTGGAATAAAGGACGGAATAAGGGGTGAGGGGCTAATCATTATGAACGGTATTTATTATCGGGCTGATATTGCAGGACAAAAGGAACTAGCTTTTTAAGTAACTTCGCTTACCAATATCTCCATATAAGCTATCCTTGAATAAAATCACCAAAGATCCAATGTTTCGCTTTTTAGCGATATTGTCAATCGCAGCAACAGTCGGACTGCAAACATGGCGAACACTTTTTAATAATTTTGCCGTAGAGAGTTGTACATTTAGAGGGAAATCATATTGGAATAATTCAGTCCGTAAGAGAGATCCCGGGATTCCTGGCATTACTGGTAATTTATATCATTCTAATTATTAAAGAACATCGATTATCCGCTCTCTCGATAGCGATATTAGGGCTCGGTATCGGACTAACTGGAGTATTCCCGTCCTATACAGGACTGATTGCTACTACAATGATAATGAGCTTTGGGTTCCATTATTTTGAAACAACAAACAATTCCCTGACCTTACAGTATTTTGAACAAGATAAGTCTCCTTTAGTAATCGGCAAGCTAAGGAGTTACGGAGCGGCAGCGAATATTGCAGTTGGCATATTTATATTTTTCATAAGTCATTTTTTAAGTTATAAGATTACTTTTGGATTGGTTGGTATAATAATTTTAATTGTCGGTTTTTGGGGAATGACACAAAATCCTAGCTCGAGAAGGTCTTCCACCACAACACAAAAAAATGATATTTAGAGAAAAAGTATTGGTTGTACTATTTTTTAACATTTATGGCAGGTGCGCGACGACAAATATTTGTCGCTTTTGCAGTATTTTTACTTAGTTAAAAAATTTGAATTTTCTATTCAAGAGATAACAATACTATTCGTATTAAACAATGCTATAAACTACTTTTTAAATCCGCTTATTGGAAAAGCGATTATAAGATTTGGAGAGCGCAATGTGCTTTCTCTTGAATATTTCAGTTTGATAATAGTTTTTATTGGCTATGCGTTCGTTGAATCCAAAATGGTAATTTCAGTTCTATATATTTTAGATCACATTTTCTTCAATTTCTCAATGGGAATTAGAACCTACTTTCAGAAAATAGGTAATCCGAAAGATATTGCACCAACTATGGCAGTTGGATTTACAATAAATCATATTGCCGCAGTTATTATTCCTGCACTTGGTGGATTAATGTGGATTTTGGATTATAGAATTCCTTTCATTGCTGGGGCAATAATGAGCTTAATATCCTTGATTTTTGTGCAATTTATTAAAAACACAAACCCAAGGGATTTTTTACTTTAGTACAATTAAGATAATATATAACACAAATTTAACAGAATATTGTATTTAGCTTTCGGAATTATGTAATTTGTAGATATATATAAACACCAAAACAATAATTGCTGGGAAGATAAAAATGAAACATTATAAAATAATTACATTTCTGATTGTTGTACTGATCATAAGTGCTTGTTCTCGTGTCCTTATTTCAAACAGACGACAACTTAACCTAATACCAAGTTCTTCAATGTTACAGATGAGCTTTGACCAATACGGACAATTTCTAGAGGAAAATGTAATAAGTGCTGATGTGCAAAAAACAGAAATGGTTAAACGGGTTGGCAAAAACATTCAAAAATCAGTAGAACAATATTTTGTCGATAATGGATTGGAAGACGAATTGCAAAATTACGCTTGGGAATTTAATTTAGTTGAAAGTAACGAAGTAAATGCTTGGTGTATGCCCGGTGGAAAAGTAGTGTTTTATACCGGAATTTTACCATTAACAAAAGATGAAAATGGTTTAGCAGTAGTTATGGGACATGAAATTGCCCATGCAATTGCTGAGCACGGCAACGAACGGATGAGTCAAGGACTTATGGCTCAGCTTGGCGGTGTCGCTTTAGCGGTTGCAGTTAGCGAACAACCGGAACAAACACAGCAATTGTGGATGACAGCATTTGGCGCAGGTGCACAACTTGGAGTATTACTTCCGTTTAGCCGTTTACAAGAAAGCGAAGCTGATCATTTAGGATTGATTTTTATGTCAATGGCTGGATATAACCCAAATCATGCCGTATCATTTTGGCGACGCATGTCAGAAATGAAAGGACGGGCAAGCTCCACCTGAGTTTATGAGTACACATCCATCCGACAAAAAAAGAATCGCACAAATAGAGAAACTGATACCTGATGCGTTAAAATATTACAACACTGCTGCTCCGGCTAAGAAATAAATACAATATATATTATAAAAAAAAGGGTGCTTTTAAAGCTCCCTTTTTTTATCAATAACAACTTATTTATTTCTTTAAAGCATCTCTAATATCTTTGAGCAAGCATACTTCCTCACTTGGTTTTGGTGGCATCAGCCGGTTTTTCCTCTTCTTTTTTCTTGGCACTGTTAATTCCTTTGATTACCATAAATATAGCAAATGCAATAATCGTAAATTCAACAACAGTATTAATAAACACACCATAATTTAATGTTACTGCTTCTGCGGCTTCTGTTGCACCTTTTAAGTACTATAGATAGATTAGAGAAATCAACACCCCCTAAAAGTATACCGATCGGTGGCATAATAACATCTGTTACTAAAGATCCAATTATTTTACCAAAAGCACCGCCAATTACAATACCAACCGCCATATCTATTACATTGCCCTTTACGGCAAATTCCTTAAACTCCTTAATCATTCCCATTATTTGTTATCTCCTTTTTTTTAAATGATTATTAGAATTTAATTAGTGTTATTAACTAATTAAATGATTAATTTCTTCAAATAAGCGAAAGTAACTAAATTGCTTGATTCGCTATAGTTTGAGATCGATAAAGTTGACAACTTTAAACAATAACTATTTAACATATCTTTGAAAAAGGATTTCGTTAATGAAATTGATTAAGACACTTTATAATAATTATTACCATACCATTTTTTGCCAAGCTATGCTAAGCGCTCAAGACCATAAACCATATATTCTTGCCGCCACAAGCGATGCATCCATTTCAGAGGTTTCTATAATTGTGAAAAATAAATTGACCGAATCGGGCTTAAGCGTGATTGGTGAGTATTCTCCTGCTAAGGATAGCAACCGAAAAGTATTGATTGTCACTTCCGATGAATTAAAAAATGCTGTCAAATCAATAGGTGGTTTAACGGGCTTTGCATCTGCTCTGCGCGTGGCACTAACTAGTGAGAATGGCAAAATTAATATATCATACACTAATCCTATTTATTGGGGTAATGCATATTTTGGTGACGATTATCACAAAGTACAACCTAATTATCTTGCTGTTACCAAAAAAGATTAAGTCAGCTTTGTCAAAAGTTGGTGAAACAAAAAATCTATCCTTTGGATCAGAAAAGGGTACTTTCTGTAAAAACTTACGGAAATATCGTTATATGATAGGAATGGAACGTTTTGACGATGTAGCTGAACTAAAGAATTTGAATCTTTTGATAAAGCGATAAATATAATTGATGCAAAATTAGCAAATTCAAAAGATTTAATATATTCAATTGAATACCCTGAACAAAAACTCAAACTTTATGGCATTGCAATTAACGGCGAAAAAGGCGAAGAACACTTCTTGCCGATTGTCGATATTTCGACACCAAAACACACCGCTTTTTTACCATACGAATTACTTAATAATCGACAATAAAGCTGTTGTATTGCATGGCCGTTATCGCATTGCGCTATCATTTCCTGACTTAACAATGATGACCTTTAGTAAGATCATGTCCACCCCGGGTGATATAAAAGATGCCTTACAGATTTATACAAAATAAATGAAAGTAATTTTTCTTGACATTGATGGTGTTTTGGTCACAAGAAACTCTATAAAATACCAACTTAATAAATTATCCCAATGATACCAGTATTCGTTTTAGCAAGAACGCAGTAAAATATCTGAATAAACTTATTCGCTTAACCAAAGCTAAAATAGTAATTAGTTCAACATGGAGATTGTTTCATTCTTTGGAAGACTTGCAAAATATTTTTAAAAAACAAGGAGTTAGTGGTAAGATTATTTCAACAACTAGCATTGATAAAGCTCCAGTTGAAATCGATATTCCACGCGGACAAAAAATTACCGATTGGCTAGCAAATCACTCCGAAGTTGAGCAATATGTAATAATTGATGATGATGTACAAGCAGATTGCATTCAATTTCATCCTTATAATTGTGTTGAAACTTCCTACAAATTTGGCTTTTCACCTGAAGAAAAGCTAAATGAAGCGATAGAAATATTAAATAAATAAATATTAAAATAATAAATAGGAAAAACTAATGAAAATAAACATTAAAGCACTCGCACTTTCAATGGGCATAGTTGCCGGATTGGCGGTTTTTTTATTAACAATATGGTTTTTACTCCTTGGATATAATGGATCTTTCCTTGCACAATTGGGCAGCGTCTATTTAGGTTATTCAGTTTCATGGTTCGGTTCAATCGTCGGGTTTGCCTATGGCTTTTTAGACGGTGTAGTTTTTGGTGCTCTACTTGGATATCTGTATAATAAATTTGTAAAATAAATATTAATTAAATAAAATTTGTTTTATATATCCATAATTAATGATAATTTTAGCATCAAATAGTCTGTGCTAAATATTCTGTAAACTATTCAATTGTTATTAATTAAAAATTTAAACTTATACAAGGAGTACAAAATGAAATACCTAACTTACTTAATGAGCCTTTTGTTAGTTTTAGCATTTATTGGATGCAACAAAGCAAAAGACACTACAGTCGAAGAAACAGTCGAAACTGTAGAAGAAGTAGTCGACAGTGTTGCTGTAGAAGTAATCGAGTAATCAACTGATTGTTTTATAATAAAATTTATTTTATTATAAAAAAAGGGAAAAGAGATAATCTTTTCCCTTTTTTCATTTTGTAATAATTTTTATAATCAAACCATGAATTCAGAAAACTTCTTATTTGCATTAGGACTCACAATTTTCGCCGGTCTCTCCACTGGTGTAGGAAGTGCAATGGCCTTCCTATCAAAGAATTTTAATCCCAAATTCTTGGCCGGATCATTAGGTTTCTCAGCCGGAGTTATGATATATGTATCCCTTATTGAGATATTCGTAAAAGCTAAAGACTCTTTAACCATATTGTATGGCTATAAACAGGGTTATTTTATAACTGTTTTAGCTTTTTTTGGAGGAATTGCATTAATTGCACTGATCGATTGGCTGGTTCCTTCACATGAAAATCCACATGAATTAAAATACATTGACGAGCCTGCTTCTTTTGATCAAACAAAAAAAGATAAGTTAATGCGAATGGGAATGTTCTCGGCTTTGGCTATTGGGATACACAATTTCCCCGAAGGCCTAGCTACTTTTATAGGAGCATTGCAGGATCCAGCTTTAGGTGTTAGCATCGCAGTAGCGATAGCCATACATAACATTCCGGAAGGAATTGCTGTTTCCGTGCCAATTTATTTTGCTACAAAAAACAGGAAAAAAGCTTTCACTTATTCCTTTCTTTCTGGTTTAGCTGAGCCGGTTGGGGCGATTATCGGCTATTTTATCCTAATAAAATATTCAAGTGATGCTGTTTTTGGCATTGTTTTCGCAGGAGTGGCTGGAATTATGGTATATATTTCGCTCGATGAATTATTACCAACAGCTGAAGAATTTGGTGAACACCATGTTGCGATTTACGGTCTAATATCCGGCATGGCAGTTATGGCAATTAGTTTGCTGTTGTTTGTTTAAAATGCTTTGGTACTGCTCTTACTCATACATTAACTTTTTAACAGTAAAACGTATTAATATTTTATAAATACTTAATATTATAATCTTGATAATTTAATTAAGGAAAAATATGAAAACAAAAAGTATAGAATTGTTAAATAAAGCCGTTGCAGATGAACTGTCTGCAGTTCATCAGTATATGTATTTCCATGTTCATTGTGATGACCAGGGATATGATTTACTGGCCAATCTATTTAAACGCACAGCGATTGATGAAATGCTGCATATTGAAACAATTTCGGAAAGAATTTTATTCCTCAAAGGTGACGTGGAAATGAAAGCCTCAACAGAGGTTCAAAAAATTCATGATGCTAAGGACATGCTCAAATTAGCCACCAAAATGGAAACTGAAAGTGCAAAAGATTATAATAATTGGGCAAATGAATGTGCTCAAAATGCAGATTCTGTTTCAAAAAAATTATTTGAAACTCTTGTTGAAGATGAAGAAAGACATTTTGATCAATATGACAATGAAATGGAAAATCTAAGGAAATTCGGCAACAACTATCTTGCTTTACAATCAATTGAACGCAGCAAGAACATTTCTACGCAAGGGAGACCGGAATAAATTTTATTTTGGTTGATTACTAAAACACCGCCTAGTTGTGGTGTTTTAGTTTGTGGGCGATGACAGAATCAAAATGACAAAACATCTTATATAGAGAATTTAAATAATTTCTCTGCGTCTTCTAATTTAAAAATAATACTGTTTTTACCATTTTTTACTGTGACATTCATAACATGATACTCCAGATTCTCCACCTCTGAGACTGGACCCATGACATGGCACACAATTTTCCAATGGCAAATTTAATCCGCCTTTATGCATAGCACCATTTTTGTTAATTGTATGGTCAGAAGGTGGATTGAATGTTGAATCCGTTGGAGATTCACAATACATTAGAAATATTGAAATAATTGAGGCAAAAATAACCTGTACCAACAATTTTTTATATCTAACCATTTTTGATTTTTTCATTAGATTATCCTTATACGTATTACTATTCAAATTCTATAAGATCATATTGTTCCGAATACTGTTAAAAAATAGACAAAGATGTTTTATGAACTATGAAAATGCAAAAAAAACTAATAGATTAAACATTAATTATTTAATAATCTAATATAGAGTACTGAATAATTTTATTATCAAGTTGTATTATTCTATCACCATTTTAAAAATTGAATATAAGGATTAGATAATGTTTAAAGAACACCCAAAAGGATTATACATACTTTTCTTTACAGAAATGTGGGAAAGATTCAGTTACTATGGAATGAGAGCAATTTTAACTCTTTATATGGTTACCAAAGCAGCCAGTAACAACCCCGGACTTGGATGGGATGACGCATTTGCTTTGTCCATATACGGTTGGTATACAATGGCTGTGTATGTGATGTCCATTCCTGGCGGTATTATTGCCGATAGGTGGCTTGGACAAAAAAAGACTGTGCTATATGGAGGAATATTGCTTGTTATTGGGCACTCGGTTCTTGCCATAGATGCACTCTGGGCCTTTGCTGCAGGATTAAGTTTTATCGTACTTGGAGTTGGTGGCTTAAAGCCAAATATTTCAACAATGGTAGGCGGTTTGTATAGGGAAGGAGATCCTCGTCGAGATAAAGGATTTACAATTTTTTATATTGGAATTAATATTGGCGCATGGCTTGCTGCCCTGATTGTTGGGGGTGTTGGTGAAATATATGGATGGCATTATGGATTTGGACTTGCCGGAATAGGAATGACACTTGGATTAATTCAATATTTGTACGGTCAAAAACATCTTAAGGGTGTAGGAGAACCACCTGCTAAGAAAAAAGAAACAAAAGAAGCCATACACAAACCACTAACTAAAATCGAGAAAGACAGAATGGTTGTATTGTTCTTATCATTTATCGTTATTATTGCCTTTTGGGCTGCTTTTGAACAAGCCGGTGGATTGATGAATATTTATACAAACGAAAAGGTTAACAGAATGTTTTTGGGTTGGCAAATTCCAACTTCTTGGTTTCAATCACTTAATCCACTATTTATAATAGTTTTTGGTACTGTTGTCGCGAGTTTCTGGTACAAAAGACAAACATTAGGAAAAGAAGCTTCTACTCTATTTAAGATGGCTCTTGGAATCATGATAATGGGTACAGGATTTTTATTGATGTCAGGCGCATCATTACAAGCAGCTAGTTCAGGACAGGCCGCAATGTATTGGATAATATTTGCCTATTTTTTACACACAATTGGTGAACTGTTCGCGTCGCCTACCGCATTATCGTTTATTACAAAATTAGCACCTGCTAAATATGCATCATTCATGATGGGCGCCTATTTTGCTGCAACCGGTTTTGGTAATAAGTTTGCAGGATTGCTTGGTGAATCAGCTTCACACGCTGGAGAACTACAGGTGTTCACAGGAATCTTTATATTTTCTGCTGTGTTTGGCATCACTTTACTTATTTTTTTAAAAAAATTAAAAGCTCTTACTCATGGTGCTGAAGATATTATTGGGGATGAATAAAAAATAGTAGTTGATACTGCTAAAGTTTAGTTAATTAAATATAGTAAAACACCGTCGATAAGTAAATCTTGCCGACGGTGTTATTTTAGTGGGCGATGGCAGGCTCGAACTCCCGACCTCTGCCCTGTGAAGACAGCGCTAATTAGGATATTATCGAGTAGAAATGTGATTATTTTTAATGGTATGTCCACACTTTCTGTGTCCACAATGTAATATATTTGATAGGATTATTAAATTAATCCCAAAAGTGATACCTAAAATATCGATATTGTGTTATATTGCTATATAATACTTACTTATTGATATTCATCCTCTGATCTTACCTAAATAATGTTATTAATATTTGGTTTTTGAAACTCTACATGTAGCGTTTGATAAGCTAAAAACAACCCCAAGGGGTTGTTTTATATAACTACTTACGTAGCTGTAATATTATTCTAATAACTATTATTATATATCTAGTAAACACTAGTATTTCACCTCCTTCCTGTTGTTCTTTTCTAGTTCAGTCATGATCTCATGATAGCAATCTCCATCTTCTTGGTTATTCAGATCCCAAGCATAGGTCACTGAGGGATTGGCTTCAGGCGGGAACTGCGGATAGTGTGAACCATTTTGAAGTATTGATCCGATCTCTTCTATTAACTCTTGAATAGATACCTTCCTTCTAATCGTCATATGGCCCTTATCTTCTTCTATACTGTCATAATCAATTCCTACCACAAAGTCCCTAACTCTAGAAGGGCAGCTCATTGTCTCTTGATCCATCTAGGATATGCAGTAGTTTATCCATTCTGATCTTGATCTCATCGAGATCTTCAGATGTCCAAGGCTTGAGGCTTTGACCAATCGACATTGTAGCTATCTTTAGTGCTACTTGTCTATGTATATCAGCTGTCCTATCATCTAGGTACTTCAAGACTGTCTGCTTTGGTTGATTTTGTGCGCTGCCATTAGCCGGAACTACTTGCCATTCTAATCGGCCCTTATCGTCCTGATTACGCCGTATGACTAGCTTGGTACCCTTTCCATACTTCTTGAGCTCCTGATGTAATGTATCATCAGCAAATAGCCCTTGAGCTTCACCATCATGTTCAACACCATACAGATTCCACGGCCCATATTGTGATTCTCCGCTTTTACATTTATCATAGGTAAGTACTACCGGATAGTCATGATTGTACTTCTTGACCTGCAGTGTCTTCATCTTATCGTTCATATGTACTCCTTTTTATTAAACAACACCCCTAACAATGTGTTAGGGGTGTTCACAGTACATATACCGGAAAATCTGAAATAATTATAGATTAGTTAGGGAGCTAGCTCGTGATTTTTGATAGAAAGTATCCTTATCAAGTCTATATATTAAAAGTTGGTGGCGTGGTAGGGAGTTTTTAGTAAGGATGTGATTTTACAACCTCTGTCATATGAAAACAGTGTTCTACGATGAGCGATTATAAAAGTGTGCTACAACTGTGCTACACTTTTGTCCATTACTGTCCACATGTGTCCATTCAAATTGAATAATATGAGTTATTGACACACTCAAATTTGACCGTTTGTTTTGGGAGACGTTTTTGGGGCTAATTCTAAAATCTATGACAACTAATCACTAAATACACAATCTAACACAGATAATAATATATTATTTGATTGTTTGATAACGGCTATATTAAATACTGAGGGAATTTTGAAAAGGAGATTTATCATATTATGGTTTATTACATTAATGTCCTGTTTGTGTTCCAGTGACAGTATCCATAATCAGGATAATGACAATCTAAAGATACTGTTTATTGGTAGTAGTTATTTTAACTCCAACAATCTACCCGAAATATTTGAAAATCTGGCTCATTCAGGCGGTAGGGACGTTTTTATAGATACCAGGATTATCAATGGCACTTATTTAACTTATCATGCTATGAGTCATGAAACCGAGGATAAAATCAAACAAGAGAAATGGGATTATGTTGTGCTACAAGGTGTAGGAACGCTTATGGCTTATCCTGATATTATTACACATCATCCGGTTTATCCTGCGCTTGAAACCCTAAAAGAAAAAATATCCACCAACTCTGAAGAAACTAAAATGATGTTTTGTTTACCGTGGGCATTTGAGGATGGAATGACTTGGGTAGAGGGCTGGACTGATACGTTTAGCGATATGCAAAATAAAATTAATACAACTACTCTTGAATATGCTGATGTTATTGGTTTTATTGTTGCTCCCGTTGGTGTTGCATGGCAGAAAGTTCTTGACGAAAAAAATTATCCTCTTCACTATCTACACCGCAGTGATTGGAATCATCCATCACTCAGAGGCACCTATTTAATGGCTTGTGTTATATATGCTACTATATATAATGAATACATTAATGATTTTTCATATTTAGCGGGTTTGCCTGAAAATGAAGCACTATATTTTCAGACAATTGCGTCTTCGGTAGTATTGAATGATTTAGACCAGTGGCTTATTTTAGATAAAGATTATAGTAGTACCAATGCAAAAGCAATTAAGTTGCAGCAAAATCATCCAAATCCATTTAATCCAAGTACACTCATTACTTATGAATTAACAAAAGAATCGATGGTTAGTATTAAAATATACAATTCATTAGGTAATGAGATAAAAACGGTAATTAATGAGTTTAAACCAGTTGGAAAATATCAAGCAAACTGGAACGGTACAGATGATTTAGGTGAAAAAGTTAGTGGAGGTACCTACTTCTTTCAACTTCGAGCAGGTAGTTTAATACAAACGAGAAAAATGGTATTATTGAAATAGATAGTTCGATAGCGCTGTCCTCAAAAGACAGCGCTATACGGTATAAACTTCGTCGGGAGGAACTTTCTGAAGTAGTTTTGTATCCACAGAAAGCGTATCAAAACCCTTCATTTTTGGTACACTCAAATTTGGTTATATGTTTTGGGAGACGTTTTTGGACTTAATCTACAGAAAGGGTATCTACAATGTGAGTATATTTGATTAACTTTATAATTATGTCGGTAATAGATAATTCATGAGACGAGGACTTTTTATACCCAGCGCCGCAATAAGGTTGCTTATATCAATTATAGTTTTTCAAGCATTTAATGCATGTGATAAATCTGACCCATTAAGTTCAAATTCCCCAATAGAAACGTCGATATTTAAAACTATTGAACATAATGGATTAGAAGAGAGTATATAATTTATATACCAGAATCATACACAGGAAATGATCCGTTACCCATCGTTTTTAATTTTCATGGGTATACTCAGCAAGCAGATGATTACATGAATTATTCTGATTTTAGATCCGATTGCCGACACGGCTAATTTTATAATTGTGTATCCTCAGGGGACTTTATTTAATGGTCTGTCTCATTGGAATGTCGGAGGAGCATGGACAATTGGGAGCACCGTTGATGATGTAGGGTTTACTGAGGCCCTAATAGATACAATCTCATTTGAATATAATATCGATTTATCAATGGTGTACTCCACAGGTTTTTCAAACGGTGGCTATTTTAGCTTCCATCTTGCATGTAAGTTAAATGATAAAATAGCTGCGATTGCATCAGTAGCAGCAACTATGACACCAAGCACATTTGGTAATTGTACTCCACAACACCCAACACCAATTCTACAGATACATGGTACAAAGGATCCTCTAGTTCCATACTCTGGTAGTATTACTTCAAAATCCGTTGACGAAGTACTGAACTTTTGGATAAACTATAATAATTGTAACCCAATCCCAAGAATAACAAACATTGCACACAATGATAATACGATCAATGGGACCACTGTTGAACAAATAGTTTATTCAGGTGGTGATAATAATACGATGGTTAAACATTATAAAATAGCAACGGTGGACACGATTGGCCGGGTTCATCAGGCAATATGGATATTAACGCAACTAATGAGATTTGGAATTTCTTTTCAAATTATTCTAAATAAATTTTAACATCAGCTAAATATATAATTCATAAAAACGAATCCATTTGGTGATATAGGATTATTTATTTGAAATATTATTTAGTTCAGATAGAAAATATTCTCTATCGTCTTTCTTATTAATATTATTGGCAGCTTGTTCACCTAATTTGAAATGTTTTTTATATTCATCAATATCATTATTTACAAAATATGCTCTTGCCAATGCTTCGTAAGCATATGCAATATCAAAATCACCTATACCATTTTTTAAACAAATGTCTAAACATCGTATAGCGTGATAAATTGCACTTTCTGGACGACTTAAAGTGGAATAAACTCTTGATATTTGCCATTCGCCCCGTTCAAATGTAATTGAAGAACCGATTTCTCCCCAATGAAAACGAGAAGCGTGCGCAGCGTGTACCATCTTGTCATCTTCTTCTATTGTTCTATTTTCTTTTTCAAGCAAATCCCATACTTGGTTAAATAGGTTTTTGGCTAATTTTTCGTGAGGTATATTTTGATCATCAAGCTCTTTTTTATTCATTTGTTATTTTCCGTTAATTTATTAGTACCTATATAATAATATTAGGTATGTTTTGTTTGAAATCAAAACTCTGTCTTTGCAGGACAGCACTATACGGTATAGATCTCGTTAAGAGGAACTTTCTGAAGTAGCTTTGTATCCACCGATAGTGTATCCACAAAGTGGGTATATTTGGCAATAATATAAACCTCCACAACAAAGCATGGTGTATTATGTGTCTTAATTATTACTCTAAATCAACCTACCTTTGCTTCGCAGAGTCTCTTTAGTTCTGCAAACTCAGATTTTGTCTGAAGCAAAATATTGTGTTTTATTTTAAAACCGATAAAGAGGCAAATTATATTCATTGGAAATTTCCATCTAATTGTCGATTCCACTTTAACTGTCGATTTATTAATATTGGTCACAACAGAATAAATTACGTTAACTCTGTGTATTTTACTTTCTAAATGAAATGATAGTAATTCATTTTGGATATAGTTTGTAATTTTTCCATACATAACGAGACTTTTTCCATTTTCTTCCATTTCTTCTTTAAAAGTTGTTCCAATCCTTTCTGGTGTTTCTTTTATTATTTCTCCACCTTTTACACCTTTTTGCCAGAGCATTGCTTTATAAGGTTCATCTATCCAGGGAAATATTTCTTCTGGTTTACAAGATATATCAACCGTAACTGTGATTTTCATAATGTGCGCTAATTGTTACTTTAATTCAATTCAATTTATTACCTACATTGAATAATAATCTATATCTTAGGTTGGGTGAAATATTAATATGTGTGTTTTTAACTCTGCCTTAATAAGCCAACACTACAACGGTGGTTCTATCTCTAGAGATAGTCCATTTATAAGTTTAGCATCCACAGAAAGCGTATCCACAGTGTGGTATTTTAGGACTTTATTTGATTATTGATAACTAATGTGGATACAACCAGCAATAAGCCCAGTCGTGAAACGGGGTTTATAGAGGGTGGGCGATGGCAGGCTCGAACTGCCGACCTCTACCGTGTGAAGACAGTGTTCTACGAGGAGCGATTTTTAAAGTGTGCCACAACTGTGCTACACTTCTATCACTTACTGTCCACTTGTGTCCATTAAATTTGCATATTATTAGTTTTTGGTACTTACCAAATGGACTGTTTGTATTGGGAGATTTTTTTGGGAACTGACATTACAGAAAGTATTTCCACAAACTCAGAAATCTCCAATACTATACACCTTAAATCATAGATACTATTTCTAAATTAGTATAATAAAATCTGTTATTAATAATTAGTGTGTTTGCGACATATTGGAATAATATATTTATCTATTATGTTAAATTTGCTCAAAGATATGGTATGTTTATGAAACACTTAGTGACTTTTGTTATAGTTCTGATAGCCAATCTGGTAATTGCACAAGAGGGTATTGAACCCATACCGTATCGTCATAAAATTATACTAGACCGTACCTTAAGCATTCGAAGTGGTGTTGAGAATGTAAAAACACTCCATTATGGCATTTCAAGGTTGGAAGATAGATTTATTCCTAATAAATGGTTTAGTGAAGAAAAACTGTATCAAAAATCACTTGGATTTCTTGGAAGGTCAGCTAAATACATACTACTGGATTTGCCTTTAGATTACTTGAGTGTTGTTTTCCTCCACGAATATTTCGGTCATGGTTCGCGGTATCGAGAATTTGACATTTCAAATGTTGATTATGGTTATGATTGGCCACCACCATATGGAAATGGTGGCGGACATGCATCTACTGAGCTAACATGGAATGATATTTCTATACAAGAGTTAAGTGCAATTTGGACGGGCGGTGTCGAATCTCATTTATTATTAAATCGAACCTTAAATATGCAATGGATTAATGGTGATGAAATATACTACCGTGATGCATCCTTGTATTTTTGGTCATTTCAAATATTAATGAAATATATTAATGATTCTGAAGAAAATTATACAAATATAATAAACGAGAATGATCCGCAAGCATATGTTCGATTACTGAATAATAATTATGGCATTTCTAATGCAAATGATTTTATCTATACTATGAAAGATCTTAAAAACCACAATAGATTAAACGCAATTAATCCATTCATTTATTTATCAATTTATTCATTATTAAAGAATTATTTATGGGATGGTCAAGTAAGTTCCTTTTCAGTGCCGATGTTAAAGGTTGGAAAAATAAACTATCTTCCATCATATAAAGTTGAATTAACACCTTTTGGAATTGAACATCATTTAGAAAACTATTTTCGATTTGTCAAAAAAACAGCAAGATTAGATATTATTAGAGGAGATAATACATTTCATTCATCGTGGGGTGGACTAGGAATAATGCTAAATAATTTATATTCGACAGGAAAATTATCAGCTGATTTGAATATTAATATATGGAATCAACCACAATTGCAATTAGATAACAACATTATAAACAATGCTAAAGAAATTGGTTCTGCGATATCAATTCGCGGTTACTATGAGAGCGATAACTCGTCATTGCCGTTATCATTATTAGCAGAGATTGGTTATAAATCACAAGGATATCTTGAAGGATTTAGTTTAGGTGCTTCACCAATTTTTATGTTAGGAATTGGATTAAAAATTTAGTGGTCCGTCTAGTGTGAAGACTGGTGATTGTATCAAAACCTGTCGTTTTTGGAATAATATAGTACAGAGTCTAAAAGGGCAGTGTGCAAAAAAAGTGTGCTACAACTGTGCTACACTTCTATCCATTACTGTCCACTTGTGTCCACAGAAAGTGTATCGATAATGTGGGTATGTTTGAATATGTAATATCTTAATTGTAAATTTTTCGGTCTACCAGGAGGTTATATGAAATATTTACTGCAAATTCTGATTTTAGTATTATTATTTTCTTTTACGTCTTGCAAGAAGAGCAGTACTAAATCTGATTGCAATTGTGGGGTTATAGTAAGTCAGGGTTTTCACTCGTGGGCAGATCCTGGATACTGGAAGCTAATAAAAAATGATTGTACAGGTATCTCAGCAACATTCTATTTTAGGACAAATCAAGGGACATCAATCGGAGACCATTTTTGTCTTTCTGAGGGAACTACTTGGTAAAAACGGCGATAATAATAAATAATGGTTTACTTTATACTTTGTCCTAAGAAGGCAGCGCTAAGCAGCCATTCTATCGTCGTGAGGGATTTCTTTTAATTGTAATAAAACCCGCAGTTTTTGGTACACTCAAATTAGCTCGTTTGTTTTGGGATACGTTTTTGGGACGATGTTTAGAAAAAAATGATAATATATATTTTGTTAGTGTATTAATTTCCTATTTACTCCCCCTTACAAAATAGATAAAAGGTATTGCACATATCATGGTCATTATTAAAAGAATTATAATACCCATTAAGTCTATAGCAGTATTTCTCAAATACGATTGAATTGAAAGAAATGGTATTAGGGCAAAAGAAAGTAATGCATATGAAATAAATAACCCTGCCCCAACTGTATATCCAAGAGGTCTTTTTTTCCATAAGAAATAACCACCGATAAACATGATCGGACTTCCAATTATTAAATCATCTATCCAGACCGCCAGTTCCTGTTGATCTATAATTGAATTATTAAGAATAGCATTAATAATTAAAGCAACTTGTCTTATTATAATAAATACTGATAATCCGATTAGAATCCCACCAAACGTTTTATTGGGAATATTTTCTATTAGCTTATTTTTAATAGCATTTTGATCAATACTTACTATTAGTCCAATTAGTGTATAAATAGAAAAAGAGAAAATAATTAGATATGGTAAAAATAAGATATTAAATGGAACACTTAGTAAATATGGTAAGTAGATATACAAGATATAAAATAATGCTCCTGGCCAACAAAGTAATCCAATAACCTTTCCTCTTTTTGTCAGCCAAAGTGATATAAGCAAAAAAGGTAATCCTATAATTAAGTTAATAATATCATTAGGAATAAATGTTTGTAGAATGTCTTCAGACAGATAAATACTATCTTTGTATAGTAAACCAACAATACTAACCAGTGCAACAATTAGAGCAACAATAAGGGACAATAGATACCATATCTTTAAATTATATTTTAAATATCTAGCTGTTGAAGTATTTGTCATTTTATAGCTCTATAGTTAGTTAAAAAGGGTTGATTATTTACAAATAAATTTAGGAAATAATTGAATATCAAACTTTGTAAAACAATATTGCGTATACATATACACGATAGTTGCAATCTCAAAACCCACCGTTTTTGGCACTCTCAAATTAACACGTTTGTTTTGGTACAAATTTCACTTCTAAATAGGTATATGAATTATGTAACAAATAATAGCCGGTTTTGTACTATCCTAATTCTAACATTAATTCTGTATCGTGTTTGTACCGATTTTTGGTGATATTTGGATATATTTGACTAAGTTTGACAAAGTGCTATATTTTTAAATAGATACAAAACCCCGTCGTGAAACGGGGTTTATAGAGGGTGGGCGATGGCAGGCTCGAACTGCCGACCTCTGCCGTGTGAAGACAGTGTTCTACGAGGAGGGATTTTAGAAGTGTGCTACAACTGTGCTACACTATTGTCCATTACTGTCCACTTCTGTCCAATAAAACAACGGATTATGAGTACTCAGTTTATTGAGAGTATTTTTCTCTGTTACTGCTGAAATAAATATACATTAATGTCCACTTGTGTCCATAACGTTGACAATTATTTATCTATTGATGTCTTTGTCTCTTGCCAAAAGGTTGGTTGATCTTTTAATAAGTTTCTCATACAAAAGATAGCTACTATTCCCCATGCTGCAATCCACACCAATTGTCGTAATATCTCATTCTGATGCATTGTCATTCCATATAGAAATCCTGAGAATAAATTTATAGCAGTGTGAGCAAGTGCTGGCATCCAGATACTTCTAGATCGTAGATATATCCAGCCAAGGAATATTCCAAGAAATATTGTCCCTAATGGCATAAGTAAAAATGCGCCCAAAATAGGCTGGCTTGGGAAATTATACCCCATCAATATAATTGGTAAATGCCAATAACCCCAAATGGCTCCTAATACTACAAACCCCCAAATCAAACCATATTTTCTGAGGAGTTTTTCCTGCAAATATCCGCGCCATCCTAGTTCTTCACCTAACGTTAATATGCTGCCTCCAATCAGAAATACTAGGTGTGAAACTGTAACATTAAATATAAAAAAACCAATTGTTTGTTGATTATTACCAAAAATTAATCCAATTTTTGATTTCTCAAGCATGTTACCACTAAAAACAAAAAGTTTCTCGGTTTGCTCTCCCCAGTTTAAAACTTTAATCAAATACATAAGACTAAGAGATAGTATTAGGGGAATTAATATTGCCGGAAATATATATTTCCAATTTTTAAAGCCCCAACCAACTTTTCGAAATCCTGTTTTGGATATGAAGATAAAAACAACAGCTATAATACCCGGAAACCACATCGTAAATGGAAACAATGGAGATCCAACTCCACCAGTTCTAAATATTAAATACTGCCATACATAACTAATAATAAATACTATACCAATATACAGAAATGTTTTATTTTTCATAATTAATTTCCTTTTCAGTAGCAATAAAAATAATCAAATTTTATTATTTATTCAATTATATCATCTAGCCAGTGAATTATATTGAGCAATAACTGGTGATTTTCAGCCGCAACTTCACTATTCATTCCAGCTTTAATTCTATCTGGACCAGCTAACTGTGCTGTAAACATTGCTGCTTCTCCGAACGCAACAACTCTTCCTTTCCCATATTTTTTATATGCACCCTGGGACCATCCCTCTACATTTATTTTAGTGGTTTTTTCATCAAAGACCCAGGATGTATCAGGCAACAGATTAATGTAATTTTCATTAAAAATCAAAATCGGGGTAGCACTCATCTGGTATTTTAAATCCTTTGCCGGTAAAAGATGCAATTTGTTTGACACTTTCAGTAGAACCTCTTGCCTTTTGTGATGATACTCTCAACGAGTGTCTTTTCTTTTAAATTGAAAATCGCCGGGTCTCTGGATACACTCCAATCAGTACGCGAATCAAATACAAATCCATTGGTAAACTTGAATCCAAATGCTTTAGCAAGATCTTTTGATGCATCGGCAAAAGGCATATGATCAGCAATTAAAAATAGATTTCCACCTTCAAAGACCCATTTTCTTATTTCATCAATTTCTGATTTTGTGAAGGCTGAAGGATTAGGTTTAACCCAGTCTTCAACATTCTCATTTAGTGCGTTTGATATTACAAGGATTTTACCTTTTGCTAATTCATTGTCATTGAATACACTTTTGTATTCAATCACATTGTATCCATCTCTTTTAAAAGATTTGAGAAGGCCATAAAACGGCCATTCTTAGTATGAAAATTATAGTGTCCTTCATCAATAAATATCACAGGTCCTTTACCTAAATCATATCCAGGATTATGAATTATTGGATTGTAGGTTGTATCAGCAACTTGTTGTGATAATAACAAGTATGGTAAGATTATAGATATTATGCCCAATAATGTTTTCATATTACCTCCTATTTGCTAATTAAATTTAAAATAATTTCGATCAATTTGATATTTACCTATATCAAAACCCACCGTTTTTGGTACTCTAAATTAATTGGTATGTTGTGGGATACGCTTTAAGGACAAAAAACCTTGTACAAAAAATACAATTTCTTGATAGTGCGCAATCTCCATACTTCAATTATGGTATTTTATTATATCCATTATTGAAAGCAGATATTATTTCCATAGCCAGTACTTCACCCATTGCTCCATTTGTCATTACAATAATGGCAGTACCTTGTTCTAGCCAACCTATCAACCAACAATTTAAACCGGGGAGATTACTGCCGGGTGTGCAAATACTAAGTCACTATTATCTTCAATCAACAAGACTCCC
>CAVQSL010000004.1:0-61475 GCA_963715945.1 uncultured bacterium | reverse complement strand
CAAGACCCTCTCTACCAGGTGCAAACTCAACAAATGCTCCAAAGGTCATTAATCGAGTAACGATACCTTCAAATTCCATACCGATTTCAGGTTCAAATGTAATTGCTTTTACTAATTCTACTGCATCATTACATTTTGCTACATCATTACCTGAGATAGTAACAACTCCATCGTCCTCAACATTAACGTCACATTCTGTGTCAGCAATGATCTGTTTTATATTTTTTCCACCGGGACCGATTAAAGCACCAATTTTTTCAGGATCAATTTGTACAAATAAAATTCGTGGTGCATAATCTGATAGTTTATTTGCCTCGGGAGATGCTTTGTCCATTAAACCTAAAATATGCAAACGTCCAGCTTTTGCTTGCGCCAGTGCCTCGGTCATCAATTCAAATGATATTCCATCAATTTTTAGGTCCAATTGGATAGCAGTAATACCATCTTCAGTTCCGGCTACTTTGAAATCCATATCTCCTAAATGATCTTCCACGCCTAATATATCACTAAGGATAGCGTGTTTATCGTTTTCAAGAATTAATCCCATAGCGATGCCTGACACATGTTTTTTAATCTTAGCGCCTGCATTCATTAAAGCTAAAGAACCTCCGCATACAGAAGCCATTGATGAAGAACCGTTTGATTCCATGATTTCAGAGACTAATCGAATTGTATACGGAAAGTCATTGTAATCAGGCAGAACCGGTTTTAACGCACGTTCAGCTAAATTTCCGTGTCCTATTTCTCTTCTGCTAGTAAAACCAATACGCCCAACTTCACCTACAGAATATGGCGGAAAATTATAATGTAGCATGAAATTCTTCTTATAATCATCATCCATTCCATCAATAATTTGTTCATCTCTTTTTGAACCAAGAGTTGCAACAACTAAGTGCTTGGGTTTCACCACGAGTGAAAAGTGTTGAACCGTGGGTTCTTGGTAAAATTCCCTGTTCAATAGTAATTTGACGAATATCAGTTAGTTTTCTTCCATCAGAACGAATTCCTTTTTCAATGATTTGATTTCGAAATGCTGCTTTGAATTTTTCATCGATTATACTTTTTATCTCACCTTTGCTTTCGGGGAATTCTTCTTCAAAATTTGCTAATGTATCAATATCTAATTGGTCAGCAGCATTCTGACGTTCCATTTTGTCAGCAATTTTAATTATTTTTGCAATTTCTTTTTCAACCAATCTCTCAACTTGAGTTTCAAGATTTAGATTTTTTTCAACCGCTTGAATGTCCCGCTTTACAACATTAAGATCTTTAACCATCTCCTTTTGCAAATCAATAATCTCAATTATTGTATTATGAGCGAATTTAAGTGCTTCTATTAAAGTCTCTTCCGATATAAAATCAGCCTCTCCTTCAACCATTACAATCGATTTTTCATTACCCGAAACGATCAATTCAACTTTTGAATCAATCATCTCTTCTCGTGTTGGAAAAATCACAAATTTATCATTTATCATTCCAACCGTTACGGTAGCAATTGGTCCATTCCAAGGAATGTCAGATACTGCTAATGCTGCTGATGCTCCAATTCCTGCTAATCCACTGGCCGGATTTTCTCCATCACTTGATAGAGCAGTTATAATTATTTGCGTCTCGTTTCTAAAATCTTTCGGAAATAAAGGTCGTATCGGTCTATCTGTTAAACGACTTGTTAAAACTTCCTTTTCAGATGGTCTTGCTTCACGTTTGAAAAAACCACCCGGTATTTTACCTGCCTGCATAATGTCTTTCACGATATTCAACCTGCAAAGGAAAGAAATCTATCCCTTCTCTTGGTTCTTTATCTGCATTTACTGCCGTTAAAATCGTAGTTCCTCCGTAAGTTACCATCACTGCACCATCGGATTGCCGAGCAATCCTTCCTGTCTCAATACTTAGTGTTCTTCCGCCGATCTCTTTTTTATAAATTTTCATTAAATAGTTTATCCTCTTATTCCTAAGTCGTTTATCAATTTAGTGTAAGACTCAGGATTTGTCTTTATTAAATACTTTATCAATTCTTTTTCGTTGTGATACCAATTTTACCAATCCGTGACGAGTATGATTATCATTCTTATGAATTTTAACATGCTCGGTAAGGTCACGAATTCTTTGTGTCAGCAAAGCAATTTGTGCTTCTGCTGAACCCGTATCGCTGTCATTTTTTCCGTATTTGGAAATAATCTCTTTTTTAATTTCTGCACTCAGTGGCATTTTTTCTCCTTATTGTATCTGCATATATTTTTTCTGCAGACTTTTACATAATATTTCATCGTTAATTAATTGTTTTATCAAATCATCTTTTGATTTGAATTTCTTTTCATCTCGAATTCTTTCTAAAAATTCGATATAAACCTTTGTTCGTATAAATCAGTGATTTCTGGATCGAAAAAATGAACTTCCATTATTAATTCATCCTCACTGAATGTTGGTCTAACTCCAAAGTTACACATTCCATACAATTGATGTCCATTAACTCTTCCACGAGTAAAATATACTCCAGGTTTTGGTAATAATTGATTTTCTTCAATTGGGACGATATTTGCAGTCGGATAATCGAGCAATTGACCTCTACCCTTTCCATGCACTACAATTGTATCGAATCCGAATACTCGCCCTAATTCAAAGGAAGCTCGTCTAACATAACCATTTTGAATTAAATCTCTAATACCTGTACTAGAAATTTTATTTCCTTCGTCTGAAACAGGATCAATAATGTCAAGAGTAATGTGATTTTCTTCACAATATTGTTTCATAAACTGGGGAGAACCATCTCTATTTTTACCAAAGTGGTGATCATATCCAATAACAATATGCTCCGGATTTAATTTTAGTATTATAATTGAATCTAAAAATATTGCTGCTGAGAATTCTGAAAAATCTTTTGAAAATGGAATAATAATTACAATATCAATCTGTAATTTTTCCAGTATCCCTAATTTCTGCTCTAGACTCTGTAATAATAACAATATATCATTAGTGACAACCTGTCTAGGGTGTGGATCAAATGTCACAACAACAGATCTAATTCCTTTGCCTTGTCCTAAAGATACTAAATGTTTTAATATCTCTTGATGGCCTCGATGTAATCCGTCAAATGTTCCCATTGTTAGGATGCACTTTTCGATTTTAGGAATATCTTCTATGCGGAAATATTTTTCCATCGATCCTCAAACTCTTCTATTTTGATAGAATCATTGACTAAATACTTTCCAACATTATTTCTAATAAGAGTCGAAAGATGTCCAACAGTACCTAAAGATTTGGCAATATCACTTCCTAATACCCGAACATAAGTTCCTTTTGAACAATTGACTCTAAATACAATTTGGTTATTAGTGAAATCAACCAATTCTATTTCCTTAATATCAACTTCTTTAGGTTCTCTATCTATTTCAATATTTTGACGAGCCAATTCATATAATTTTTTCCCGCCAATCTTTTTAGCGGAAAACATCGGTGGAATTTGCTCTTGTATACCCAAAAATCTATGAAGTGCCTCAGTAATTATTTCTTTTGTTAGATTTGGAACTTCAGCCTTTTCTATAATCTTGCCCTCTTTATCCAAAGTATTAGTTTCTTCACCTAAGCGTTAGAGTTGCAATGTACGATTTATCATCCGAGCTAATTTCTGTAAGCTTTTTTGTATCATGACCTGTTCCAACAATTAACACACCCTCAGCAAATGGATCAAGTGTTCCAGCATGACCAACTTTTTTTTCTTTAGTTATTCCTCTTATCTTTTTTACTACATCAAATGAGGTCCAACCAACAGGTTTGTAAATATTAAGTATCATTATGTATTGTACTTATCAGCCTTTCAATATTTTCGCTATACTCGACAGATTCGTCATAAATGAATTGTAGCTCAGGAATGCTTTTTATATGTAACTCAGGAGCTAAATATTTTCTAAAGGGCCCACGTAATTTATTCATTCCATTGATAATATCTTCACGTTCTAAGCGTGGTTTAATAATGCTGAAATATATTTTGGCATGCTTAAAGTCGGTAGTTATTTGAGCATTGGTAAATGTGACAAATCCAAGATGAGATAAATTAATATATTTTGTAGCTATTTCACCGAGAATTTCTAAAATTTGCTGTTCAATTCTCTCGGTACGTTTGTACGGCTTTGCTGTTCTCAAGGCTATTCAAGCTTCCGTTTTATTTTAATAATTTCGTAAGCTTCTATGATGTCATTTTCATCATACTTTTTTACGTCAATTAAACCGATACCACATTCCAAACCTTCTTTAACTTCTTTAACATCGTCTTTGAATCGTTTTAATGATGATATTGATTGTTTATCGAAGAGTATCTCTCCATCACGTATTAGACGAGCAATCGAATTACGTGTGATAATTCCATGCTCAACTTTTGCTCCCGCAATGAAACCAATCTTTGGGATTTTAAACTGGGTAAGCACGATTGCTTTGCCAAGAATATTTTCTTTTTTATCAGGTTCCAACATACCTTCCAAGGCAAGTTTGATTTCTTCAACAACCTTATATATAATTCTGTAGGTTCTTATATCTACACCGGAACGTTTTGCCTCGAGTTTAGCATTCGATCCTACTTGAACATTAAATCCAACTATTACTGCTTTTGAAGCTTCCGCCAATAAAACATCTGATTCAGAAACCATTCCAACCGATTTATGGATAATATTGATACCAACTTCACCCGTGTTTAGCTTCATTAAGGTCTCTGAAAGTGCTTCTATTGATCCATCAACATCACCCTTAATAATAAGCGGTAACTCTCTCATGCTACCGTCCTTGATCATCATTGACATTGAATCAAGTGTATATGCAACCACTTTCTTATGGTCAATTTCACGACGACGACGTTGCCTTTCGCTTGCGATACGTTTCAATTCACGTTCATTCTCTACAGCAACAAATACATCCGCAGCTTGTGGAACTTTTTCAAATCCTAATATCTGCACTGCGTCTGAAGGAAAAGCTTTGTCAATTCTATTACCTCGCTCATTCATTATTGCACGAACCTTACCTGAGTAATTATTACAAAGGAATGGCTCACCAATATTAAGTGTACCCTTTTGAACCAGGACAGTAGCAATAGGTCCATACCCTTTATCGAGACGAGAATCGATGACAGTTCCCATAGCGAGGCAATCTCTGTTTACTTTTAATTCAAGCATTTCGGCTTCAAGGATGATTGCTGCTAATAATTCTTTAATTCCATCACCACTTGTTGCAGATGTAGGTATGCTTTGTACCTTACCACCCCAATCTTCAACTAATACATTGCGATCTGATAATTGTCTTTTAACACGTTCAATATCAGCCCCCGGTTTATCAATTTTATTAATGGCAATTATTAATGGTGCTTTTGCAGCTTTGGCATGGTCTATTGCTTCAATTGTCTGTGGCATGACAGCATCATCTGCAGCTACAACAAGCACTACTATATCTGTTACTTGTGCTCCGCGTGCACGCATTGCAGTAAATGCTTCATGTCCAGGAGTATCAATAAAAGTGATAGATTTACCATCATCAGTTTCTACTTTATAGGCACCAATATGTTGTGTAATTCCTCCTGACTCGCCAGCTACAACATTTTCTTTTCTAATATAATCTAAAATTGAAGTTTTTCCGTGGTCAACATGCCCCATAACCGTAACCACAGGTGCTCTATTCACAGCTTTATCCAAATCTTCCTCAGTAGCTTCAAATGAGAACAAATCCCCCCCGTCGACAGTTTCTTGCACGACAGTAAATCCGTATTCTCCAGCTAATAATTCGATAACATCCCATTCCAGTCTTTGATTTATAGTTGCCATCATGCCAAGACCAAAGCATGTTTTAATAATATCTCCAGATGGTACATTGAAAAGACTTGATAATTCATCGATACTCGCAAATTCTGATATTTTCAGTTTATTTGTTTCCTCTAAAGATTGCGCATCATCTGAGTCATCATGATCTCTTCTATATGATTTTTTCTTTTTCCTGGTATCTATTTTTGCGAGAGTTTGGCGTACTCTATCTTTAGTTTTTTGAGCTACCTTGCTCGTATCAGTTTTTTCAGGTTTACGACCTTTTTTTGCGGAAACATTACTACGTGGGTCTATCTCTGAAAGATTTATTTTCCTAAGTTTAGTTTTCTTTAATGGCTTGTCCGGTGAAGCAGAGCTATCAGAGGTGACTTTCTTCTTTTTCTCATCTTTTGCTATATCAGTTTCAGTAACTGCTTTTACAGTTTTGATTGGTTCTTTATCACCAATCAAAGTCTTCTTGACTTCTTTTTTTCTTTCTTCTGCTTTTAATTTTGCTGCATCAGCTATCTTCTTATCATCGGCGATTTTTTTCTTTTTTGCAATTTCTACTTCTTTTTCTTTTAATTCTTCTTTTTTCTCAAGTTTCCGCTGATCATCAAGTGATAATAATTGCAATTTCTTCCCGGATACTTGTCTTTCCTTAACACGTTCATCCTGTATTTCACGTCGAACTTGATCTTTACGATATCGGTCTATATTTTCTTTGTCTTTTGCGAATTCGGCTAATATAAGCTGATTTGTAGATTCATCTACCGGAGACATATGGCTAGCGACATCTATACCTTTATTCTTTAGAAAAGACAATATTTCCGTATGGGAGATATTTAATTCTTTTGCGATCTGAAATATTCTAAGTGGTCGATTAGCCATTTATTAACATTTTCCTACTTTATTATTCCTGAATCTCTTCAGTTGATATTTGTTCAACATCTTCAGAATTCTCAGATTCCTTCTGTGTTTCTAAAAATGATTGAACAATATTATAAATTTCTTCCAAGCTTTCTTCGGTAATTCCACTTACTGTAAACAATTTATTCTCACTGGCAGCAAGCAGTGAAGCTACATTAGTAATATAAAAATCCGCTAATCCCTTTAATGCTTCTTTAGGGAAATTTGGTATGCTTTTTAATGTAGTTTCCTGATTTTTGAGGAAAGTTGCATATTCTTGTGGACTGTACGCATCAATTCTATATTCGGTCAGCTGTGAGGCCAAATTGATATTAACACCACCCTTGCCAATTGCTGTTTCTAATTCATCCTTCTCAAATATGGCAACACAATATTTTCTATCATCATCAATCTGTAATTCAATCGGCTTTGCGGGTGATAAAGCCCTAGTAACAAGAACTTCTGGGCGATCGCTAAAGTTCACAATGTCTATCTTTTCGTTATTTAATTCACGCACAATTGCCTGAATACGACTTCCACGCATTCCTACACAAGCTCCAACAGCATCAATACGCCTATCTTGTGAATTTACGATTATCTTAGCACGTTCACCGGGATGGCGAGCAATTTTTGTAATTTCAATAATTCCGTCTTCAATTTCCGGAACTTCCATTTCAAATAATTTATACAAAAATTGATTATCAGATCTTGACACGATGATATCAGGACCTTTTGAAGTACTATCTACGGATTTAATAATCGCACGCGTTGTATCGCCACGACGAAATCTTTCGGTTGGAATTTGCTCTCGGCGAGGCATTCTAAGTTCAGTATGATCAATGTTTATAAATATATTATCACGCTGTACTTGATGGACTACACCAATAACAATCTCACCTACACGATTTGCATAGTCTTCATAAATATAATTACGCTCTACTTCGATAATCCTCTGTGAAAAGAATTGTTTAGCATGTGAAATAAGCCTTCGGCTAAATATTTTGGGGTCAACTACTTCAACAAAAGGATCACCAATTTGTAAATCACCCAATTCAGGATCTTTCTTCAATACTTCTTTTAGCGTTATTTCAATGTTAGGATCTTCAACCTTTTCAACAATTGTCTTTTCAGCATAAATCTCAATTTCACCCTTATCAAGATTAACAATTACACTACAATTTGATGAATCACCATTTTGCTTCTCAATAATATATAAAAATAATTGCTCGATTATTGAACCAAGCTCTGAGCGGTCGATATTTTTTTCGCGTGCTATCTCAGAAAATACTTCGATTAATTCTCTATTTATCAAAATCCCTCCAATACTAACTAAATGATACTATAATTTTTGCCTGTTTGATATCGGCATAGTTAATATGACTAATTTCTTTGTCCATTAGGATGAATATTCCTTCTTCATCAACATCTTTCAAAGTTGCTTTTATCGATTTAACAGAATCTTCAATATTTAATTTCATTTTTAATTGTCGGCCAATATTTTTTCTAAATTGAAACGGTTGTTCTAAATTTGCATCTATACCGGCTGATGTCACCTCCATCTTGTAGCCGTTAGGGAAATATTTATCAATTATTTCCGAATCCCTAATAGTCCGTGTAATATTAGCTATATTGTCGATTGTAATCGGGTTTTCCGAGTCGACAACTATTCTCACCAAATCTCTGTGATGATCTTCAACAACGTTCATCACATGAAAATTTGGATCAATTATTTTTTTAATATTTTTTACTATTTCATCCATCTTATACAAACGAAAAGTGGGCAATTCACCCACTTTCCATCGCAAAATTTACTTGAAATTGTTATAATTTACAAGATATAAACTGCTAATTTTCTCCCTCGATGCGACCCATTAGCTCCTCTGCTGATTTTTTTACTGAAAATAGAATGTTTTCCTGAACAAGTATGTCATCGACTATGTTCTTTGCTTTATCAATTTTACCATTTTCAAATAATTGATTGGCAAATAGTAGGGACATTTCTTGCTCATACACTGTACCATCGGAAAACTTAGCACCTTTTTGTAAATATCCCTCTGCTTGACTAGCGTCATTATTTTGTAAGGCGATTTCAGATAATATTTTATAAGCAGTTGTCATTAATATTGAATTATTTCCTTTTTTTACAAATTCCTTAAGGTATTCTGAAGCTGTTTCGAATTCTCCATCATCAAATAGCATTTTGCCTAGATAATATTTTCCTTGATTGCCGGCTGGAGTGCTACTGAAATCATCGACTAAGGATTGGAGCTGAAATTTAGAGTTTTCCATATCACCTAAATCTTGAGACAAAAGGGCTTTACCAAGTAAAGTTTCACTGGCAACTTTTGAGTTACTTCGACTGTTGCTTAAAAAATATACTACTAATACCACAGCAACAATTCCGAACAATACTTGATAAATTATTTTCTTTCTTTTCTGTAACCATTTTTGACTGTCATTAATAAACTCTAAAAATGGATCTTTTTTAAGATCCTGTTTAGAAATATTTCTTTTTGGTTTTAACATTCACTTCTCCGATTAAAAATATTAATTCATTTAGTAGGCTCGAGAGGAATCGAACCTCTATCTAATCCTTAGGAGAGACTTGTTCTATCCGTTGAACTACGAGCCCATCGCTTTAAATAGCGTGCGGAAGTTACAGCATATCATAATTTCTACAAAAGTAATATAGCGGACATTTAATCTGAAACATTTATCACTAATTTTCATTAAATATCGGACTTACATTATGAAAAACATTAAATTATTAATTATAATATTTAGTATAATTGGGGTAATTGCGCTTATGGCACAAACTAAAGAAAACAATTTCAAAAAATTAACTTTCGAAGAGGAACGAGTAATTCTCAAAAAAGATACAGAACGCCCCTTTACAGGTGAATATGATATGCATTTTGCTAAGGGAACCTATTTATGTAAACAATGCGACTCTCCTCTATATAAATCTGAAGATAAATTTGACTCAGGTTGCGGATGGCCTAGCTTTGATGATGAAATCCCTGGCGCAGTAAAACGGATTCCTGATGTCGATGGCGATAGAATCGAAATCGTATGCAAAAATTGCAATGGGCACCTTGGACATGTATTTCTTGGAGAAAATCTAACTGATAAAAATATTCGGCATTGTGTTAATTCGATATCATTGAATTTTGAACCAATGATTAATGAACCTAAAACTGAAAGAGCTATATTTGCTTCAGGTTGTTTTTGGGGTACCGAATATCATCTATCCAAAGTTGATGGTGTAATTTCAACGACTGTTGGTTATATTGGTGGAACAAAGCAGAATCCAACATATCAAGAAGTATGCACAGGTACAACAGGTCACGCAGAAGCCACAGAAGTACTCTATGATCCTTCAAAAGTAAGCTATGAGGAATTAGCTAGATTATTCTTTGAAACGCATGACCCTACTCAAATTAATCGTCAGGGACCAGATATTGGAACTCAATACCGTTCAGGAGTATTTTACTTAAACGACGAACAAAAAGAAGTTGCGGAAAAATTAATTGGATTGCTTGAGAAGAAGGGATTAGAAATCGCTACAGAAGTAACTAAGGCACCTACTTTTTGGACTGCAGAAGATTATCATCAAGATTATTATGACGAAAGGGGAACAACTCCTTATTGCCATATTTATACTAAACGTTTTTAAAAAACGTTATTCTTTATTATAGCCAGAATGAAAACTTGGACTATCCCTGACCTATTGTGCCCGTAGAATAATCTAACTCTGAACCAAATGCACTATGCGGTATAGAAAAAATAATTAGCATTACCAGTGCAGCTAATATTGACAAGTATGGTCTGTCCTTTTTCCAATTCCCGACAACTGCAATTATCCAAAATACGAACGCAATCAGTGTTTTATTGTCGGTCAAATCCCAACCAAATGGAATTCCGGTCCAAAACTCACCAAAGGCAAAATTCTGAACAAATGGTCCAAGTATCATTCCGCCAAGTGTAAGCAAAACTAATGTTATAATACCGTAAAACTTATATTTCTGACTTTTACCAAGCGCCAATAATGCTGTTAGATTAGATATTAGCATCGCAAAAAACATGAAGAATATGTGAGGGATAAGCACGGTTGCAGGTACATCTCCCTTAAAACGAACGACTACCGGATCGGTTGTTAACATTTCAGCACCGGTTTCTGAATCATACAATTTAACAAAATATTCTAATTTCCCAGCTGGTTGTTGATTTGGAAGTTCAGCCAATAAATTACCTCCGTCTTTTTTCATGATAATTTCAGAGAATCCTTCGGTTGACGGATATCGTTTGTACCAAACCTTTCCTTCAACTCTATTATCATTGATATTTATTATTACTGGACAAGGTCTTGTAGTGCTGTGACTACGCAACAACTCTATTTGGTAATTATTTCCATTAAATGAAAAGTCGATTTTCTTCTCATAGGTTGGGCCGGTTGTTCTTTGGTAAACTGCCGCACTTAAAGTTATAATTATGGCTAATAACCAATAAAATATTGTTTTTTTCACTTATTATATCCTGTTTTCTATTTTACTAAAATTGACAATTAGAAATAAAATCAGCTTTTTGCTCGGCCTGTTATATCGGATTTTACATGTAAATCCAATTGAGGGAAAGGTATTGTGACGTTATTCTCTCTAAATTTTCTATCGATTATCCTACGAATCTCACTTTTAACTCTTTCAATCCTAAAGATATTACCGCTAAAAAATAAAACTTGAAAATCAAGTGATGAATTGCCAAAGTTAGTTAAACGTGCGTGAGTCAATTTTTTATCGATCGTGTCGGAATGTTCATTAGCACTATCCACTAATACCTTAAGAACGAGATCCACATCGCTTCCATAAGCGACTCCCACACTTATCCTAAAACGAGCCTTTTTAGATTGATGGCTCCAATTAATTACTTTATTTGTTGTGATCAGGGAATTGGGCAGAATAATATCGATATCATCTCGATTAAGCGCCTTAGATGTTCTCAACCCTATACTATGAATTTTTACAACATCGCCATCAACTTCTAATACATCGCCAACCTTAATTGAGCCTTCAAAAAGCAAAATCAATCCCGACATTATATCATTGAAAGTATGCTGTAGCCCAAGTCCAACACCAACCAATAACGCCGCCGAACCCGCCAGTAAAATGGTCAGTTTTACCCCCAACGATTCTAAGATCAATCCTAAAGCAATTGTCCATATTAAATAACGGCTAATTTGAAATAGAGAATAATAATTGTCCTTGTCCTTTTTTGATAGTTTAGATTTACGATTAAGAGCCTTTTTAATTAAAAATATTGCCAGCTTTGCGAATGCAATTATTAATCCAATACTTAGCAATGTATATACTTTAAATGAATATGCGCCTATGCTAAATATCTCAAATTCTAAATTATTTGTTATTATGTCCATATCAATCAGAAAGTTTCTTTATCAAAAATGATAAATTTTGTTCGTTTTTTATCATTTAATTATTTTATGCTCTTTAATCTTAAATATATTAATTCCAATTAGAATACCACTGAAGAGAAATATCAAAAATTCAGCAGTAGAAACTGTGCTTATTGTTGCAAATACTATTGAAACACATAAGAATGTTATGATTAGAATATAATGTTTTATTAATGGGTTTTTCATTTTTATTTTTCTCCTAGTGTCTGAATCTGATCAGATATAATAATTTGTCGATTAGATCCATTATTTGCTAATTCTATCATTGCAGTTGCAATAGTTTCTGCCTCTATTGCTCTGTATTTTTTTAAACTTCCTATCAGTAATGGTTGCATCAATTTTATTACTACAATACCAACTTTTTCACCTATCCTTCTTTCTACTCTATTCCCACTTATTATTGAAGGCCTAAGAATGTAGGTATTCTCTATATTTTGCTCCAATACTGCTTGTTCCATTTCTCCTTTTGTTCTGCTATAGAATACTGAACTACTTGCATTTGCACCCATTGAGGACATTACCAAAAAAGAACTAATTTCGTTTACCTTGCATAGTTTTGCGGCATTGACCGGAATTCCATAATCTATTTTTTTATATAATTCTTTATCAGGCGTCTTTTTAAGTGTTGTTCCAATGCAACAATATACTTCATCTCCGAAAAAATTATCTTTATAACTTTCAGCATCTATAAGATTACATAGAATTTCGGTAACTTTTTTATTTTCCAATCTTAATGGTTTTCTAGTAAATATTTTTATTTTACTATATCTATCATCGCTGAGTAGCTTATTTAATAGAATATTTCCTGTAAGCCCTGTGGCCCCAATGATAATTGCAGTCTTCCTTTTATCTATCACTTTTATTCCGCCTAATCATATATGTTAAATTCAAAACAAGACTTAGACCTAAAAGTGATCCGGCAATAAACGCTGTAAGTGAACTGTATTTTATAAAATATGTATTTATTAAAAAGCAATTAATTCCAAAGATTAAACAAATTTGACCAAATGCTAATATTAAATTATTATTTTTCATAATGTTGCTCCTCTTATTCTCTCCAATGCTCAGGTTTGTCCATTGCTTTGGCGCAAATTACTTTTCCAAAATTGGTTAATTTATTTGAATTTAACGACATTATCATCCATGCATCTTTATCTTTTTTAGGTATTGGATAAGGTGCAGTGTAACCTAAGCTACCGGCATCGTTAATAAAACCATGCTTTGGATAGTAATCAATATGCCCCAATACAAATACAATTTCAGATTTCATTTCTTTCAATAAATTTAACCCCTTCCTTGTGAGCTTTCCACCAATTCCTTGATTCTGATATTCAGGAATCACCGCTAATGGTGCTAAAATGTGTATCAATGGACAATCATTAATCCCTTCTATACTGCACTTTGTGAATAATATATGACCTACAGGTATATTGCTATCAAATGCTAGTAAAGAAATTTTAGGCATTGCGCTATCATCTTCAAGGAGTTCAGCGGTTAGCTGAGCTACTGAGTTGCCACCAAATGCGCTCTTTTGCACCTCAATAATCGAAATTAGATCATTATCCGTTGTTTCTCGATATATAATATCTTTATTATTCATTAAGATTCCGCTACTGCAGAAATCAATTTACTGCAACCACCGCTATTTAAATATTCTGTGTGTTCATCAACCGACTTGAATATTTTCCCGCAAATTTCACTACATTCCATTTTATAATCCGAGACTTTGTAAAATTTTTCCATCAATTTGTCAAAAGTTGGATTAGATGTAGTATACTTCCACTCACCTTTCTTAACCAACTCTAAAGTAATTTTCCACATTGCAGCACCTAATGCTCCGCATCCGCTTCCACGTAAACCAATTCCACCCGCAAAACCGGCTACCATTAGAGCTTCTTCATCGGTTCCGCCCATTTTCTTGATTACTTCAGATGCGCAACTTCTTGATTCTTTTGCATTTTTAGGTAATTCAATTGCAAGTGCTTCGTGCGCAGTTTTCATAGCTTCCGGTGCCCATTTAGCTGCAAGATTAAAACAATGAATAGGTTTGCCAGTAAGCATATATTTTGCTAAACCTAATTTACTATTAAAATCAGTTTGAGTAATTTCTTCACATTCGGTGCTTACAGATTTTGTTAAAAATGAATCCACTAAATGTTTTGTAGCGTTTATTGCCAAAGCAATCGCCTCGCCTTGGTCATCGCGTCTGCGGAAAGATTCTGCTCCAACAGCCATTGATGCACCCCATAGCATTCCGCATTGGTAGCCTTGCTGATAGACGCCTCCTGCCAATGGATCTACAGCTTGTTCTTCATTATCTTTTGGATGACCAAACTCACGGTTCAGTATGTAAAAGTACGTCCGAGATCATGTACCCTTTTTAAGAAATGTTCTCCTAACTTTTAATTTTGTCTTGGTTGTGTTGATAGAATTCATATTAATGTAATAGTTAGTTGTAGATTAATTTTTTATCAATCCGGTTGCTAATAAGGATTTAATAATTTTTTTGGATGATGCCTTAAATAACATTTCCATATCCCAATCGGGAGTAATAGAATCTATGTTTGAACGTGCATCGGCGTCACCAATCCACATTGTCTTATCTGATTCAAGATCGATTAAAGATACTCTAAATTGACTAAATGCCTTTTGTTCGGTTCCGCCTCCACTTACTGTTGTACTTTCCACTTTTTTGCCATCAACTTTGCGAGTTTCAGTATTAACGCTGATTGGTTCGGATGTAATAAAATATCCTGAATCGTCAATCTGTATCACGGCAAGGGCATCTATCTTGTTATCAAAAAATACTTTTTTCTCCTGTTCCATTGTGAATTTTCGGGTTGGCGGCAATAATGATATACTTGAAACTGCGCTTATACCATTGTCCAACATTGTTTTAACCATTTGTTCCTCAATATCTGCTCTATCAGATAGATCTGCCACCTTTGCTACGACGCCAATACGATTATATGATTTACCAACTGCATCAGGATCAGTAAATGTGACAACTTTTGTTTGTGTGCAGTTGAAAATGAATAATGCTGAAATTAAAATATACCATAATTTTGATTTTTTCATTCTGTTTTCCTTTTTGATTTTTAATATTATTCTTTATTGCGCCTACTAATAGCAATTTGCATTAATAATACACCTGCCAATACTCCAATTACAAAAATGTAAATAAACTCAACTGCCCTTATATCACTTTTTGAAAGAAATATAAATGAATTTGCTATGGTAATTATCAGTAATACTAAAGTTATTGTTATTGGTTTATTTTTCATGTTCTTCCTACATAATATTTAATAAATAAAATGTAATAAATCCAAATAGATATGTGAAAAATAGATTATTGTTTTTTAATCCTTTATTTTTCTGTTTATTTACAATTAGGCCAAAGGCTATTGCTCTCATCGGTAAGTCCAAGATATTCCCATCGTTGTAAGGCAATTGGAATATTACCATTCAAAAATAGATAATCATGGAAATGTCTTAAATCAAATTTATCTCCAAGTTTAATTTTTGCATCAGCCAAAAAATCTAATATTTGCAACTTTCCAATTTGATAAGATATTGCCTGTCCAGGAGTCATAGCAAAGAATCCTGCTTCATCCACAGCAGTTGGTAAATCCATGGGTATTGTTGATGCTAAATAAGCCCCTGCTTTTTCAATTGAATAATTCCCAAGCGCAAGATTTACGTCAATATCTACACGCAAAGCCCTTAAACGCATAAAACTGTAAATAATTTCCCTAGTATGCGGTCTATCATCAAAAAGTCCGTATTGAAGTAATAATTCTTCCACATAAAATGCAATTCCTTCCATTGATCCTGAATCAATATATCGCCTGCGAATTGGATTTGAATTTTTCCACGATAATGCCATTTGGAAATAATGCCCCGGGATTCCTTCATGAATAATGATAGGACGAGGATCTTTAGCGGTAGCAAGGCGGAAATATGATAAATTGGGTGAAGGATCGGGGATATAAGCTACAGCGTCTTCATCTAGTCTGGTTTCGGATGTCAGGTCATCTACTACACCCATGTATTTAAATGGTTCAATATGGTCAGGCGTTTTGATTGTATAATAATGTTGCAGCCATTCAGGAACTGTAACTATATCATTATCTTCTAAAAAATTGCGAATATCAGCTTCATCAATACGTTGTTGCGTATTTTGTCTATCAATATTTTCAAAAATTTGTTGTTGGGGAACATTCCTATTTCTGATCTGTTCGTAATGATCAAAAGCTACTGATCGATTCCAGGCTTGATTTCCCATAAAGATCAATTCTTCAGGAGTATACGGGTATAATGCAATATTTTTCAGAAAATATTCATAATTCTTTTTACCAACATTAAAATCATCTGTCATTAAATCTCTATTCTCATTTATCCATCTTATATAATCTTCCAATGCCACGGCTGAGCCTGAAATTGCTTTATCAAGTTCATTAAGATACTTTTTTGGGAAAAGTGGTTTTAGAGCTTTAGAACATTCCAATAGGCGTTTTCTTGGATCATCCAAGTTTTGCAATGCTATATCTGCAAATACATTAACAGGCTCAGTCAAATTGATTTTTGCATCATTAATTGTTCTTTGAAATGAATTTAACCGAGTAATAATATTTTTTGCCCGAATGTCTGTCATGGGCGAGTTAATAATCAATAATTCATACAGAATACCTAAAGTTTGATGAACATAAAAATCAGGATTTTTGTATGGAAGTTTTAATATATTTATCTCCCAGTTGATACGTTCAATCGCTGAGCGCATTAATAAAAAATCTATACTATCAGATCGAGTCCAGTTTAGTTGAGGGATATCAAACAATTTGGTCTTATAATTATTATATTTTTGCATTGATATTTCGATAGCCGTTTTAGAATAATTCGGTGTCCACCCATCAGGTCTTTCTACGCGATTAATGTCATCAGAAGTTGCTGGTTGTGTTATAGCGCGCCAAGCAAAGAATTCTTTGGCTAGTTTTTGGAGATCATTATCAGCTGCAAAGCCTGTAAAAGGTGTAAAATAGATTAAGAGCGTAAATACAATTATTTTTTGCACTTTCTTTTCCTTATATATTCAATAATCAATTCAAAATATTTGAATTTGGTTTAAGGTATAAATATTTATTCTTATAGTCAAAGATAAGATTAAAATATCTCAGACTTCCATTTCCTATTATTCCATCAGCATTTTTTTGTTTTGAGCGAATTTTAGCATCGGTAAATGCTGCATCACTATTTTTTAAACTGTGATTACCAATTATTAATTGAGAAATCTTGCCTTTGCTTCCATAAATTTCCCCGCTTAGACCTTTTCCATAATACACAGACTCAAGAATATCAGGTGTAGTAAAAACTTGACCGTCCTTTTCTAATAGTTCAATTGTTTCACCGGCTGCAAAATCTATATAAGTTGAAATTAAAAACGGATTCTCATCCTTAATTTGTATTTTTACGTCAATCCATGGGATCGTATTATTTTTAAAATAAATAGGAATCCGATCCCAAGTATTATCAATATTCAATGAATTAAAATTGTGAAGAGTTAGATATTCATAATCATAATTTATCTCAACAGCATAATTTCCAAAGATAGAATATCCCAATATGCCATCGGTTGGAAAACCGCTAAATGTATCACTAGTTAACATCAATATTTTTTGATTATTAAACTCCTGTCCTCCAATAAAAAACGTTCCATCTGTATCCATTAAAGCTTCTGAAGGTGGACCACTACCTGCTCCTGGTACGCGTACTTTTATGGGACTTTTGAGTTTAATAGCATCAGATAATTCAGGGTTATACACCATCAATCCGTCAAATGTCATTCCTGTATCTAATAATATTTTTAATTCAACACCATCAATTATTACAGGAATAACAGTTCTATTTCGCTCAGTTGTAATTGGAATTCTATCGCTCTTCTGCCCAAAATTGATAATTGGTAGAAAAACTAATATTATAAATAGATAATTCCTGTTATTATTCATTTTTCATCTCATAATCATCTGCATTATATTTCTCATCTAAAGCTGAATCATAGGTTGGAATGTTTAATTGACAGTCAATAGATATAGTGGTTAAAAATAATCAGCTAAGGAGCTTTCCAATAAATTTCATTACCGATGAGCCAAGTACCTTCAGATTTCAAACAATCGTGTAATCCAATTTTATGCTTTATTCCATTGGATTTAACATATAAATCAATATCTACATCCTCAATATTGTCCTTTCTTTTATGTTCAAAATCGATATAATCAATACTAAAATTAGACCAATCAATTCTAGCGCTTTCAGAATTTGATATAAATAATTCATATGACTTCTTTAGAGATTCATTGTGGCTTTTTGCTTGGTTTTCCGCTTGGCTAATTATCTGCTTCTTTTGCTCATCAGGAAATGTAGAATTATTAATTATAAATATAAATTCATCTGAATTAGGAGTTAATTCTAGTATCTTATCTAATTTGTCAGTTTTTATTAATTCAAATATTTGCGCTCCAAATTTATCAATACAGCTAGTTTTGTGGTCATCTCCAAAACTAATTGTCACTAATACTAAAGTTATAAAAACTACGATGCCTCTTTTCATCATTTCTCCTTTAATCTAAATAATATATTATAGATTTAAATACAGAATTAATAAACCTTCTCTTTCTTCAAATCCCTTGTCATCAATTCTTTGACCTTTACTTTGGGATCAGCATTGTGGAATAATACTGCTTCCATTGCCGAGGCAATAGGCATGGGAACCTTGTATTTATTACGTAGCTGAACGACTGATTTAGCCGTTTTGACACCTTCCGCTACCATTTTCATTTCAGATAGAATTTCGTCCAATTTGCGCCCTTTTCCAAGCTCCTCTCCTACATAGCGGTTACGGCTGTGTTTGCTCAGGCAGGTAGCCATTAGGTCGCCAATTCCGGCTAATCCAAAAAAGGTTTCCGGCTTCGCTCCCATTGTAACACCAAGGCGGGTCATTTCGGTCAATCCGCGGGTAATTAAGGCGGCTTTGGTGTTGTCTCCGTAGCCAATTCCGTCACAAATTCCTGCCGCAATAGCGATTACGTTCTTCAGCGATCCGGCTAATTCCACACCCAAGATGTCCGTATTAGTATATATGCGCAATGTTTCCGATGAAAACTCTTCCTGCACCTTTTTAGCGGTTTCCAAATTCACCGATGCACTTACTAAGGTCGTAGGCATTTTTAAAGCTACTTCCTCCGCATGGCTTGGTCCGTACAAAGTAACGATACGGTTTTTGTCAATCTCTCCCACTTCAGCGATTACTTGGCTCATCGTTTCTAAGCTATCATTCTCCACTCCTTTAGCCAAATTCACAACTATTGCATCTTTCTTGATGAATCCTTTGGCTTCTTCTATAATGGGTCTCACTATGTGCGATGGCGTAGCCACAACTACGATTTCCGCATCCTTAAGTGCCGATTCTAAATCTGTTGTTAGATGCAATTCTTTAGAAATTTGTAATTGCGGTATCAGATTATGCTGAAGTGTCTTTTGCATTTCTTCCACCTCTTCAGCAAATTTGTGCCATCCAATAACTTTATGACCTAAATTGACCATATGCTGTGCAACTGTAGCTCCCCACGAACCAAATCCTATTACTGTTATGTTCATATTATTTACTTTCTATTTATTTTGTAACAAGTTTTGTCATTGTGATTAGATGTACTAAACAACAAAGCAATCTACAAAAATGTATAGATTGCTTCGTTCTGTTCACAATTACAATTTAATCCAATTAAGTTCCTAATTTTGAATACTTAATTGATAATCAACTAATTTTCTAACTTTTGTACATCCCGTCTATAATACTTGCGTAATTCTTCTCAACTTCTTTGCGTTTTACCGATAATTTAGGAGTTGTTTCACCACTTTCAATTGTCCATTCATTCGGCAATAAGGCAAATTTCTTGATCTGCTCGTAACGTGCAAATTTTTCCATGATTCTATTTACTTCAGTTTCGATCAAATCCTTAACCAATTGATTTTCGATTAACGCTTTTTTATCTTTATATTCAATTTTATTTATCTTTGCCCATTCTTCAAGCACCAAGAATGATGGAACGATCAAAGCCGAAACAAAGTTGCGTCTATCACCTATCGCCAATGCCTGTTCAATATATTTAGATGATGTTAATGCAATTTCCAATGGCGCCGGAGCGATGTTTTTACCACCAGCAGTAACTAGGATACTTTTCTTACGATCTGTGATCATCAGATAATTATCATCGTCAAATTTGCCGATATCGCCGGTATGGAACCATCCGTCTTTATCAATAGCTTCTTTAGTCGCTTCAGGATTCTTATAATATCCTTTCATCACGTTTGGACCTTTGCATAGAATTTCACCATCCTTAGCTATCTTAACCTGAACTTTATCGACTAAACATCCAACCGTACCAAATTTGTATAACTTTTCTTGGTTGGCTGTAATTACGGGACTTGTTTCTGTTAGACCGTATCCTTCTAAAATTGGAATATTTGCAGATGCAAAGAATTCTCCGACTTCTTTAGATAAAGGAGCTCCACCGGAAACAAAGAATCGTAAATTGCCACCAACTCTACCTTTTAGTTTTGAAAACACTAACTTGTCAGCAATCTTGAATTTAAATCCTAATGCGCCGGATGGTTTTTGTCCTCGGGTCAATAATTTTGCTGCTTCTTTACCTACGCCTACTGCCCACCAAAATATCTTCTGCCTGATTGCCGGATCATTGCTAACCTTATCTACTACTTTTGCGTTAATCTTTTCAAAAACACGCGGAACAGCAATTACAATTGTTGGCTTTACTTCAATTAAATTATCACCGATTGTATCGATACTTTCTGCGTAATATGTCCGTGAACCTAATGAAAAACCCGTATAATGTCCTGTCATACGTTCAAACACATGACTCAGTGGTAATAGGGATAGGAATGTATCCTCTGTTCCAAAATCAATATGTTTTGCACCGGCTTTAACGTTTGAAATCAAATTATCATGCGTTAACATAACACCTTTTGGATTACCGGTTGTTCCACTTGTGTATATCAAAGTTAATAGGTCATCTGGCTTTACGTCTTTAGATGCCTTTTCTAAAGTAAATCCTTTTTCCTTTTTATATTTTGCTCCCAATTCAATAATATGATCATAACCAAATATTTTTTTGGAAGGATCATTGGTATTGTCCATTGCAATAATACCCTTTAATTTGGGACTGTTTTTAATAAATTCAAGCACTTTGTCGGTTTGTGTTTTATCCTGTGTAATTACGTATTGCGAATCCGAATCATCAATAATGTATTTTATTTGATGTGCAATCAGTGTTGGATATACTGTTACAGACACTGCACCAATACTGGCAATAGCATAATCGCTAAACGCCCAGCGCGGACAATTAGCGGATTGTATTGCTACTTTGTCATCATTTTTTACACCCAAACTTGCAAGTCCGGCTGCGAAATTTTCCACGATTTCTCGTGCTTTTCCAAACGTATACTCCTTCCACTCTCCTCCAACTTTTTCAAAATATGCAGATCTTGCCGAATTGTTTTTAGTTGATTCTATAAACATACCCGGTATTGTTGTATATGACATTGACTCTCCTTTAATAAAAAATTATTAGAAAAATACAGCTAAATATATTGACAAACCATTTTAATAACATCAATTTTCTTTTAATGTTAACTAATATTTCTCTAATTTTGACTGCACAATAATTGCCGGGGTGGCGGAACTGGTAGACGCGCCGGTCTCAAAAACCGGTCTCAGCAATGAGGTGTCGGTTCGATTCCGACCCTCGGTACTTAAATTATTTATCTAATAAAAAAAGCTCCGCGTAATGCAGAGCTTTTTTATAAATATAATCCTATAGCTGAGGTTATTTCTTTTTCGTTTTTGTTTTAGCTTTTTGAATTACCTCTAGTGCTTCAAGTTCTTTCAGGCTATTTTGAACATTAGTAACCGATTGCTCGATATCGGTTAATTTACGAGTATTGCGACGGCGTTCACTATCGACATCAGCTCGCAAATCGCCAAGGTCTCGGTCTAAGCCTGAAACATTATTGTTAATCTCGCGTGTAGCTTCATCAAGATCGTAAGAAACGTCCTCAATCTTTCTGCTCATATTTTCATTAACGCTGTTCACTAGATTTTTATTGGCAATAATATTGCCTTGAGCAGTTTGTAAATGCTTACCGCGGCCAACAAATTGCAAATCAAGCTTGTTCAAGCCGTCTCTGAATTCCTTATTGACTTCGTCAATATGTGTATACTGTTGTTTATCAATTAAATCCATCCGATCCATTACAACAGTGTAAGTATAATAAACATATACACCACCAACTAATAATAGGATCATAAGGAGTACAATTATTTTGTCTTTTACGCTCATTGGTTCCTCTAGCAATTAATTAAAAATTATTTCAAAGTTTTTGTCTTACTACGTGCAACAGTAGATGTTTTTCTTCTAGTCTTTGCTGCAGTACTTCTTTTTTTCGGTTTTACATTTAAATTCCCGACTAATGATTGGAATTCTTTATTAAAATCGTCGATTGTTGCATCAATACGGTTAATTAGCTCATCTAAAATAGACTGACTATAATAATCGTCAATCCCATTAAAAATTTCACCTAACCGATTCTGCAATTCATTTAACTTATCTTTTTGGCTCATAATATCTAATCACTTAACGTTTAAACTTAATCAAGTTGTTATAAAAACTGAAAGTTAATTTGTTACATAAAAATAATAAGACGCAAATTGTATTTTTTATTTAATTACAGTAAAAATCCGATTAAATCTTGGAATCCACGTTTTGAGATTTAGCGAAAAATAGACGAATAGAGCCTCACCTAAAATATAATTTTCAGGTACAAATCCCCAAAAGCGCGAATCTAAACTATCATCGCGGTTATCACCCATTGCCCAATAATAATCTTGCTCGACAACATAATACTCCATTTCCGATATTGGCTTATCATCAATATATAAAAATTTAAAATCGGATTCATTGATTGAGCTCATCCATGGATTTAAAAGTTTTCCAGATGGAAAATAATCATCATATACAAATGGCTCACCCTTTCGGCGATATAAATCATTAGGATCGATTGTTGTAAAATCATATTCTATCATAGCATTCTTCAATTTAGCCGAGTGACCATCATATAAAACAATAGGCAACCAATAGCGCCAATTGGTCTCATTATTTATCCAAACTGTATCCCCTGCTTGCGGAATGCTTATTTTCCTAAAATAATCTTTGTTCCCTTGCCATGGGAGAAATAGATCTTGCTGTGTAAAATCCTCGCTTAATAATTGCCCGACAAATTTGCCATTATTTGACAATGGTGTCAGTTCTCCATTTACAAATACTTCGCGATTTATAATCTCAAGCGAATCTCCAGGACCTGCAATGCACCGTTTTACATATTTATGAAAAACATCGTGTGGATACTTAAAAATGATGACTTCACCAGGAGTTGGTTCTTTAAATTTTGGCAACCTTATATACGGTATATTAAATCCTTTATCTGTATATGGAATTCCTATCCAATCCGGAGTTCGCATTCCATAAACAAATCGGTTTCCGATGAGAAAATCACCAGTCATAATTGTGTTTTCCATACTTCCTGTTGGTACGATGTAAGCTTCGATTATCGTTACTTTAAGCAGAAGTGCAATAATTATAATCGTTCCCCAAGATTTTACTTCTTTTATAATTTTAGATGATTTCGATTCCATATTTTCCAATTTTCATTAATATTTCTAATCATAATTTAATTCGATTCCCTCGAATTTTTTAATATTATGATTTTTTCCCAATACAACAGTAATTGCGTCTAACCTAATGTCTTTTTGAATATTATTTTTTTCAAGATAATAATAAATAGCATTTTCAAGCTTTTTCAACTTGGACATATCTATTTTTAATTCCGGTGTTGCCAATTGTTCCTTGGCAAATGTTTTAACTTCCGTAAATATTAGTAACCCGTCCTTTTCTGATATTATATCGATTTCTCCATAAGGAACACAATTTTCATTCAAATTGATGATTGAATGTCCTTCTTCTTTCAATTTACAGGCTGCTAATTGTTTTCCAACTATTCCTACTCGTTTTGTTTCCTGCAACCAGGAAATTGTTGGAAGATTGGACGAAACTGGCTTGAATGATCTGCGATGAATAGATGATGCTTTAAATTTAGTTAGAGCTTCAATATGTTGTTGAGTGCCGTATCCTTTATGTTTTGCAAAACCATATTCAGGGAATATCTTATCATACTCTAACATAATTGCGTCGCGTGTAACTTTAGCAATAATCGAAGCTGCCATAATCGATTCAACTTTTGAATCACCTTTAATAATACCCTTATTAGGTATGATCTGATTTGGTAATTTGTATCCGTCAATCAAAGCTGAGGCAGGTTTTTGCTTCAATCTTCCTAATGCCATTTGCATTGCTTTTTGTGTAGCAATTAGAATATTTGTCTTATCAATTTCCTTTTCATCTACAATACCAATTCCAATAGAAACTGCTTTTTCATATATTTCTTCAAAAAGAGTTTCTCGTTTTTTCGCAGATAATTTCTTTGAATCTCGTAATCCATCTATTCCATGATTGTCTGATAAAATTACCGCAGCAGCTACAACCGGACCCGCAAGCGGACCTCGCCCTGCTTCATCTACTCCAGCAATTATTTCCACTCTTTCACCTTTATTCGATTATTATTCTCAAAATACAGCCAAACTGCTACAATTGGAGCAATTATTGTTATATTTATAAATTTATTGGATAGAATTCCGATAATAAATGCAATTGAAACATAAACCATAGGTTGTTTTCTAAATGCCGTTTGTAGGTTAAAATCCATTATTTGATAATACTAAGGACGAGTACTACATTAAAATGTAAAATGTGGGTAATTTTTAAATACATTTAACCACTACGATCATAAGATTATCCCATTTCTCATTGCTATATATTCATTAAAATTATGTAATTTCATAAAATATTTGTGCCTATCTAATGAAAAATATAAAATACAAGGAAAGTTAATATGATCACATTTAGTGAACGACAATTAAAAATCCCAAAGATGAGTAAACCTGTATATCTAGTTACAGGCGGAATGTCAAAATTTGGGCGTGCAATTCCTGAGAAAAGAACAGAAGAGCTTGTAATTGATGCTTTTACGGAAGCCGCTGAATTTATCGGAAAAACACCAGCAGAATTAAAAAAATTCATCCATTCATGTTATTATGGCCACTTTGCAGATCATTTCGGTGATCAATTATTGGGTGAATCTGTAATTCATGATCGTCTTGGCTTAGATCCTCTTGGGAATATTGGAATAAAAACTGGAGGAGCAACAGGTGGCTCTACAATTTGGGAAGCATTTAAAGCAGTAGCTTCTGGTTATTCAGATTGTGTTCTTGCCATGGGTTGGGAGAGAATGGACGAAGTCCCAACTGACGAAGGGAATAATTATATTTCCTGCGCAGCAGATAAAGACTGGGAAACTCCTCTTGGTCATATATATACCGGCTATTATGCAGTTATGGCACAAAAATATTGGCAAGTATTTGGCAAGTCCGAAGAATCTTTCCGCGAAACGATGGCGAAGATTGCCGTTAAAAACCGTGGCTATGCCAGAATGAATCCACATGCTCATGGTCCCATGGACATTACAGTTAAAGATGTTCTGAATTCTCCAATTGTTGCCTATCCGCTTAGAGCATTAGATTGTTGTTTAATGAGTGTAGGTGCAGCGGGTGTAATTTTAGCGGACGAAAAAACAGCTTATGAATTAACAGATACCCCACTCCTGCTCTATACTTCAGCCGGTTCACATACCTTACGTGTCGCTGATCGAAGAAATATGGAAATTCCTCTATTGCCAAATGAATCACCAGACTTGTATAAAGATCTTGGCAAACGATTCCCAGGTGGTGATAGATATCCGGGATTTACTGGCTTTTTAGCAGCTCGTATGGCAGCGTATTATGCTTATCGCATGGCAGGAGTCAATGATCCAAATGAAGACTTTGATCTTGTGGAACTTCATGATGCTTTCACTATTAGCGATATTCAATCGTATGAAGATCTTGGAATTCGCCCCTATGGCGAAGGCAGAACATATGTAGAATCCGGCGATTGCTACCATACTAATCCTATTACTGGGAAGCCTGGTAAATTACCTTCAAATCTTTCAGGTGGTCTACTTGGATGCATGCATGCAGTGGGAGCAACAGGTATTATGCAAACAATCGAAATTGCACAACATATATGGGGCCGTTGGGCAGAAATGCATGGAGATCAGAAAAAATGGGATGCTTTTGGTCGTGAAAAACCAAAAGATTGGACTGATTTACAAGTAAAAGGTGCTAAGCGTGGTCTTGCAATTAGCCATGCTGGAGTGGGTTCACACGTTACTGCAACTATTCTGGTTCATCCTGATCATCAATTAGAAAGGAGGTTTTAAATGGCTGACTTAAAAGATAGAGGAACGGTAAAAGTTGTTAATGGACAATATAAATTTAAAGGTAATTTCCACTATATTTATCCCAATTCACCAATAAGAGGGGAAGCGGGAGAATTGATGGGAGTTACTAACCCTCGCGACCTTACCCATGTTCATATGTACGGTGGAGAAGCGCCATTCTTTGAATCATTGTCAAAAGGCAAATTACTGGGGACACGTTGCGATAATCCAAAATGTGAACATACTGGAATGGTACATGTTCCATTTAAAATTCATTGCCCTGACTGTTTAAAACGAAACACTATTGTTGATATCACCGAAAAAGCAAAGAAATCTGCAATAGTCTATACATTCATGGTCACTGAACGCACCGGTGCATTTAATACCTTAAAGAAACCGATTAGGTTTATAAATATTGAATTTGAAGGAGTCTCAACAATATTGATGAGTTATCTGCCGGTTGGTGAGCCAAAAATTGGAATGCGGGTTTTACCGATTTTTCAAACTAAGAATCCGACATTTACTATATTAGATTTAGCTTGGGTGCCTGTAGATACAGATAAATCCAAGTTACCTGATGGCTTCACATTTGGATAATTAAACAAAATAACAGTTAGACAAAATAGGCCGAGTACGAATAGTATCCGGCCTATTTATAAAATGGAGTATGTTTTATGAATTTTAAGTTGTGGATTCAAGCTTTGCGTATTATTCCACAAGTAACAAAAGCGGAATGGCAAAATTTGGATATAGTATCAAGGTGGTTAATTAGTACTCGTGCAGCAGTTTTAGTTATGACTTTTATATCCGCTGCCATAGCCGGTTTATTTGCTTATATTGATGGTAATTTTCACTGGAACTCATGGTTATTGGTTACCTTTGGTCTAATCATGGCACACGCTTCAAATAATCTTATTAATGACTATACTGATCACATAAAAGGCGTCGATAAAGATAATTATTATCGAGCTCAGTACGGACCGCAACCACTTGAGCATGGATTATTATCAGTTAAGCAAGTAATGACTTATATACTATTTACCGGAATATTAGCGGTAATTCCTGGAGTAATATTAGCACTTCAAGGCGGTCTTCCCGTTGTAATGTTAATGCTAGCGGGAGCAATTTTCGTATTGTTTTATACATATCCGTTAAAATATATTGGATTAGGGGAATTGGCAGTGTTGATTGTATGGGGTCCTTTAATGATCGGAGGTGGATACTATGTTATTACTGGTAATTGGAATTGGAATGTAATTATTGCAAGCATTCCTTATGCTATTAGTGTCACTACCGTGTTATTCGGAAAACATATTGATAAGTTTGCTGAAGATAAATTAAAAAAGATTTATACTCTGCCTGTAATAATAGGAGAAAAATTAGCTAGATATACCACAATTGGATTGATGCTGTTACAATATTTAATTGTGGTTTATTTAGTTATAATTGGATTCTTTTCACCTGTTCTACTTATAGTATTTCTTGCGATTCCTAAATTAATCGAAACTATTCGTACTTTCTTAAAAAAGAAGCCAAAAACTCCACCAAAAGACTATCCAAAGGGATCTTGGCCAATATGGTTCGTCGGCTACGCATTTCTGCACAATAGACGTTGGGGTACATTATTCATGTTAGGATTAATATCCACAGCAATTATTAAAGCAATATTTTAGAACAATGGATAGAAAAGCAATTAAGAGAAGATTAATTAGTGTCATAACCTTCGCAATTGCGATGGGTATTTTAGAAGCAATTTGTGTTGTTTATATTCGACAAATTATATTCCCACCAGATGGTATTATTACAAATACGCCAATCTCCAATTTCAATTTCGGACTTGAGGCAATTCGCGAAGCTATGACAATTATTATGCTCACAACTGTTTCCATACTTTCTGCATATAATATTCGCACACGATTAGCCATGTTTTTCCTTGCTTTTGGAACTTGGGATATATTGTATTACGTTGGATTAAGAATATTCCTTACAGTGGCCTGCATCAATTATGGACTGGGATACACTCTTTTTAATTCCGATTGCTTGGTACAGTCCAGTATTGGTTCCTGTTTTGATAAGCGCATATTTTATCGGTGGAAGCATCTTCATAATTTTACATGAAGGCAATGGTACTAAATTGAAATTCAGCATTACAGTTGTATTGTTACAATTCTTGGCTTTTGTAGTTTGGTTTTATTCATTCATAAAGAATTCTGCTGAAATATCTGAAAACGGCTATACAACTGCTGAATATTCTTGGGCATTATTTTTCATAGCATTAGCATTTGGGGTAGGTAGTATTTTATTATCTTTTATAAAAGGAACTAAAACAACCTAATTCTATAATAATAAATACTTAGAAATAAAAAGGGCCAGACTAATTCTGACCCTTTTTCCAAATATTATTTAAATCGATGTTATTCTAAAAATTTCGCTTTCTGATCTTTAAAATATTTATCATCTGGTTGTAAGGCAATACACTTGTCAATTACCCTTACAGCATCATCAATTTTAGCCATTTTCCACAAAACTTCTGCTTCAGTATCCATGTATCCTGCGAGACTGGATGAATCATCTTCAGCAACCATTGCAATTCCAATTTGAATTTTAGCTAACGCTAAATCTAAATTTTTTCCGACTTCGCTCATGCGCCATGCAAAGCTGTTATAAAAACTAGCGGATTGATTTTGTTTCAATTCAGTATATTTAACAAAATTGTGCCAAGTTTTTACTTCAGCTTCAACTTCTTTATTTCTTCTTTGAATGTTAATAATATTTCTGAATGCATAAGGAGTGAATTCACTATCTAGGTTGTTCATGACAAACTCTTGCAATCCGGACACATCTTTATTGATATGGGCATTCAATTCAACTAATTTATAATTCACTAATATTTGATCGCCTATTTTCGCTTCAGCGACTGATTCCCATACCTCCACAGCTGATAGCAAATCTCCCCTATCCTCGTATTTTCCTGCTAATGTTTTCCATAGCTCAAAATCTTCTGGATTCTCAGTGGTCCTTTTAATGAAATCAGCTATGGTATTTTCACCACGTTGAATTCTTTGCAATTCATTCAGAAACTCTGTAGGTGGTAAATATCCAATTATTCTGTCTATTTCGACGCTGTCCTTGTCAACAATTAATACTGTTGGAAAGCCGGAAATATGATAATTCCCAACAAGTGTTTTTCCTTCTACACTATCAGCATGCATCTTAACTGCTTTTAAATTTGTATTAATGTAATTAATAACTTCTAAATCAGTAAACGTATCGGCATCCAGCCGAGTGCACCAACTTCATCCATCCTTTAAAAAATCAATTAAAACATATTTTTCTCCGGCAGATTCTAATATTTCGGCAAATGGTATGTTCTTTTCCCATGCAATGGCGGGTACTTTTTTTGCACAAGAGAAGATCAACAACAGTGAAATGAATATTGCTATTTTTTTCATTTTATCCTCTTATCTTTTCAATTAATAATTTGGGGGCTTTAACAGTTCTGCCTTTAGCGTTGACAAAAGCGTGAACGGTTTCACCTGTTACCAATAATATTTTTTGTCGTATTAAATATAGCATATTCAATTGTCATCGATGATCTTGGTGATTCCTTGATACTTGCAATTATATTTAATTCATCATCAAATTTGGCAGAATCTTTATATTGACAGGAACATGATATGACCGGCATAAAATAGCCCATTTCTTCTATTTTTGTTACATTCAGACCAATCGAGCGCAATAATTCAGTTCTAGCTGCTTCAAAATATTCCAAATAACGAGAGTAATATACAATACCCATTTGGTCAACATCACGATAATAGACATGTGCAGGGTGATTATATTCAATCATTTTTGATAGCTGAACGAACCAATTTTATCATATTTCTCAATTCTCAAATCGAATAACGATTCTTTTGAAACATTATCAAATTTTTTCAACTCTTCGATTATGACACCTTTTAATATCTCAAACATTTGTTTTTTATCATCGTGTGCGCCACCTATGGGTTCTTTAACTATTCTATCACAAATGCCTAATTCCATTAAATCTTTGGGGATTAATTTCAAAGCTTCTGCAGCTTGAGAAGCTTTACTTGTATCATGCCACAAAATTGAAGCGCACCCTTCTGGCGTAATCACTGAGTACCATGTATTTTCTAGCATTAACATTCTATCACATATTCCAATGCCTAATGCTCCGCCACTGGCTCCCTCCCCAATTACAATCGAAATAATTGGTGTTTTAAGTTTCGACATTTCCATTAGATTATTTGCAATAGCTTCTCCCTGTCCGCGTTCTTCAGCTTGAATTCCGGGACTTGCACCTGGAGTATCAATTAATGAAATTATCGGTAAATTAAATTTTTCTGCTAATTTCATTATTCTTAGTGCTTTGCGATAACCCTCCGGTTGCATCATGCCAAAATTTCGGACAATATTATCTTTAGTATTCCTTCCCTTTTGCTGCGCAATTATTGCGACTTTAATTTCATCAATCTTACCAATTCCGGATATAATCGCATTATCATCACCAAAATTGCGATCTCCATGCAATTCAATAAAATCAGGGGACCAAGCTTGAATATAATCTAAGCTGTATGGACGCTCAGGATGGCGTGCCAATTGTACATGTTGCCATCTATTTAATTTTGAGAAAATATTATTGATTAATTTTTTGCGTTTATTTTGAAGGTCAGCCAAATCAGCATTGCTATTATTCCCAACAAAAAGCAATGCTCTGCGTTTTGCAATCTTTTCATCAATTTCTTTAATTGGTATTTCAAAATCTAAGTATTGTCGTGCCATTTTAAGTTCTAAATATTGTTTTTAAGATTATTTCGAAGTCTAAAGTTAAACTTTGATTTTGAACATAGTAGTGGTCTAAAACATTTCTATCTGATTTATTAAATTTTGATTTTTGCATTTTTGCTAAACCTGCCAATCCAGGTTTACATATTAGATTTGGATCGGATTCATTTGTCGGTATTAACAATGCTCCAACAAAACTCATATCACCTTTTAATATTGAAATAAGAAATAATGATCTTTGGTTTAATTTTTTACTTTTATTCGCAATTAAACAAGTAAATCGCTGTCCTGCATCACCCCAAAATTCAACTATATCAATCTTTTTTGTAATTATAGTATATATAGTAATTGGTAATAACAATATTGATAGAATCCCCGCTAACAAAATATCAAATGTTCTTTTTGTGAATTTATGCAAACTGTGAAATAAATTATATTCAATATTCACAAAAGAATAATCACCAACATCCTCAACCGATGCTTTACCTAGTAATACTTCTTGGTTGCGAGGAACCATTCTATAGGTCAAATGCAGATCTTTAGTTATATCCATCAAATTTAAAATTTCTTGATTGGAAAATGAATCCGTTGAAAATATTATCTCGTGTATTTTATGAGTTTCAATTATACCACGCAAATCAGTTATTGATCCTAAAAACGGTAATGTTAAGTCTTTTGTTGTTACAGTTAATTTATGATCTACGAAACCTATAATATTTAATCCTGTATCAAACCGATTTTGAATATTATTGGCAATTTTTATTGCTTCATTATCAGTTCCAATTATGATAGTTTTTCGTGTAAATAGTACATGGTGTTTTTCTTTTGTGGGTTTTAATATTCCACGCGACATCAAATAGTGAGCCAAAATTCGCCAACCCGGTATTAAAATTGTAATAATCGTTGTTGCCACTATAATCACTAGTCGTGAAAAAGCATATTGCTTGAAGAAATATGTAAATATAACCGCAAGGACAAATCCCGATAGCGAGGCCAATATTGCGCGTGTATAAGATAAGTTATAACGTGAATACAACTGGAATAATGCGCATACAGTTATCCAAAATATAATATATACTCCGGGGATAAGTCCTTTACTAACTATAAATGCATCTAAGCTGTTCAGCCTTAAAGGAAATGCAATTAAAAATGCTAATAATACTACCAATGTATCCAATCCTACAGAAATAATTTGTGAACGCTTTTCATTTATTAATGATATTATTTTGCGTAAAAATATTCCTGACCTAATTACAATTTTTGATAATATACTTCCGCTTTTAGAAAAGTGTTTCTCAGAGAATAATATCATTGCCTGATAGAACGCATTTAAACTATCATAAGGAGCAGATTTGACTGATTCGCCTTGATAATGCATAATTTGTGTAGTTGGCAGATAATGTACTTCGTATCCCTGTTGATGCACTTGAAAACATAAATCTAAGTCTTCACCGAACATGAAGAATTGCTCATCAAAGCCACCTACTTGATGAAATAACTCTGATCTAATAAACATGCATGAACCACTTATTGCCTCGACCCTATGAATTTCATCCGGATTGAGATAATTCAGATTATAACGTCCTGCCCATTTTGACTTTGGAAATATTTTATCTAATCCAATTAATTTTGGTAATGCCACTTTTATAGTCGGAAAGGAACGTTTACAACCTTTTTGAAGTGTTCCGTCAGAATTAACAATTTTTGGACCAAGCATTCCAACATTTGAATATTTTGCTAAATATTTAACAAAAGTAGAGATTGTACTTTCTTCAATTATCGTATCAGGATTAAGTATCAAAAAGTATTCTCCAGTTGCAATCTTAGAAGCTTGATTAACAGCCTTCCCAAATCCAACATTATTTTCATTTTGTATACAAATAACATCTTTAAAATTGGATTTTATATCCCCTATCGACCCGTCGAATGAATTATTGTCAACAATAATTATTTCAATTGGTCCTGCGTAATCAGATTTATGGATAGCATCAATACAATGAATTATGTATTGTTTAACGTTATAGCTAACAATTAGTACTGATACCTTGGGTGCTACTAAACTCACTTATACCAACCCAATATCTTCCATAGGCGAAATTGCCAAACCATCCATGCTGTTTCAATCATAATTGACCTTGACATTTTTGATTCACCTATTGTGCGATCAATGAATAGTATAGGATGCTCAAGGATTTTATATCCTTTACGTTCTGAGTGAAAATTCATTTCTATTTGAAATGCATATCCTTGCGATCTAATATTATCAAGATTGATATTCTCAAGAACTTCTCGTCGCCATGCTTTAAATCCGGCGGTTAGATCTTTGAGTTTTACACCGGTGACAAATCGTGAATAAGAATTTGCGAAATAACTCAGAATAAGTCGGCGTAATGGCCAACGGACAACGCTAATACCATCGCAATAGCGACTACCAATAACTAAATCATATTTACTCAACAATTCCACCATTTTAGGAACATCTTTTGGATTGTGTGATAGATCAGCATCAATTTGAACAATATAATCATAATCGCGCTCTAACGCCCATTTAAATCCATAGCAATAAGCTGTACCAAGTCCTTGTTTTCCGAGACGGTTAGCCAAATGAAGATTTTTATATTTTTTTTGCAGTTGATTTACAATTTTTGCTGTGCCATCTGGAGAATTATCATCAACAACCAAAATATGGTAATCTGGATCTAATTTATTTAACGAAGTAATAAGCGATTCAATATTCTTACTCTCGTTATAAGTTGGTGTTACTATTAATGTTTTCATGCTTTTAGTCGTGATTTGACCATTTTTAGACTATATTCTAAATCAATACTATTAATGTCAAATTCTCTTTTAATCTTTTCTATTTTTAATCCACCCCTTAATGGACGTGGCGCTATTTGGTTCAAACTAGCAGTGCTAATTGGTGAAATTAGTGTTTTATCTAAATTAAATATATCGGCAATAATTTGCGCAAATTCAAGCCGGTTAAGATAATTTGCCCCCCCGTAATTGTAAATACCTTTTACGTTTTTAGCAATAACAAGTTCAATAAATTCGGCTAAATTTACCGTCCAAGTTGGATTATTCCACTGATCATTGACAATATTAATTGCGTTGCCAGATTGTAATGAATCTACAACCCACTTGATGAAACTTGCTTGAGTTCCTTTGTAATAATCAAATAATACATTTGTTCTTACAATACAGTAATTGATATTTAAATCTTGTAATACTTTTTCTGCCTTAAGTTTAGTTTTACCGTAGATGCTAAGTGGATTTGTTGCATCATCTTCACTATATGGACCATTATTCCCATCAAAAATGTAATCTGTAGAAATTTGGATAAATTGTCCATCAAAATTTCTGGCCAGCATTTCTGCCGATTTCGTATTTAATAAATGTGCTCGTTCAGGATTTAATTCACATCCATCAACATCAGTATAAGCCGCGAGGTTAACTACAACATCAGGATGAAATTTTGATAATACATTTTTTATATTTTCAATATTTGTAATATCAAGAATTGAGAATGGAAAATTTAAATTATCTTGTTGAATACTAGTTATATCGGTGGCAAGCAGATCATATTTTCTGCTTAATTGGTTAAGAACAGCATTTCCCAATTGCCCAGAAGCCCCTGTTATCAGTATTTTTTTTAACATAAATATTAATTCACAGAGAACGAATGCGCTATAATATCCAATTGTCGCATAAAGGTTGACTTATTTTTATCCGGGGCAAATACTAACATATTCAGATTATACGTGCGGTCTGTAACCTCATCATACCAAGTATAGTTAATAAAAGGACCGCCACGCGCTTCATCAAGCGATTCCCAAATTCCCTGTGATCTCCAAGCAGACCACTCATTAAATTTTACTAGCTCTATGTTGAATTGATAATCATTGAATTGAATACTTTTATAATAATTCAAAGGAAATTGACGTGCATATTGGGCAGCCTCATTTTCCTTCTCAAATAAAAATCCATTTTCCCAATGAATTGAGAACCATTGATAAGGGAGTTCTCTACCTAACCATACTAAATTGCTATCAGGTGATTCTTTTATCACCTCCCAACCCCATGGTATTTGCATTTCCCATCTATATTTCTGTTCAAATTCTTTTGACAATTTATTTAATCGGTCATTTCCAAATAGATATTTCTTCTGTTTTTCAATAAATGTTTTATCAAAATAGGATTTTATCCATTCAGATTTTTCTAAAAGTGCATCATTTATATCATTAGATGTTTTTCCACTAATAATCATAAACAATTGACCGCGTCCAAATTGATCTTCAGAGAATATAATTTGCTCATTTCCATCAATTGTTCTATTAAATAATTCCTCACCTAAGAGTGATTCTACTAATTTCGTTCCCGGATTCAATTCAGAGGTGCCAACTGAACCAATAATCAAATTTGAATGACGTTTCAAATCATTAAACCCTTTCGGTTCTGCATAAATTAGTTTGTAAATAGGTTCCGGTTGAGGTGTATGCAAAGTATCTGAGAATATTTGTGATAAAATTCTATTGACGCTTTCCCTATCTTCTTTTGAGACGACCACAATAATTTCGTCAGCAGCTCCAATTGCTTCACGCTTTGTGCTGCAGCTAATTAGTAGAATAGTTATTACTAAAAAATAAATATAGTCGTTTCATGTTATTTCTCTAAGCAGTTTGATTTAAATCTATATGATAAAATTATAATATTATTAGTTTAAATCACAGGAGGAATGTATTTATTCAGTTTCTGCAATTCTTTCACAATCTCGTTAAAAACTGTAGATGTATTTTACCACTTTTCAATGAATCTCCTCGACCTAGTCCATAATATAACCTCAATATAGAGTTTTTTGTAACTTGTGTAAGGCCAATTCCAGACCCAAAAGGTATCGGCTTATATGTATCTTGCAATGCGATATCGGAAAATAGTGTTATTTGTTGATTTGAGCCTAACTTAATATTGTACTCAACCGATGGTATAATTACCCAATCACTTTTAAAGTAATCTTCTGTGTAACCACGCAGATTATTAGCACCACCGTAACGAATTAACTCCCCTGAATGTAATGTCCCAGAACTAACCCAATTACTTTTTCCAAATATTTTAAGAGCAATATTATTTTTGCCCCACAAAGGGAAATACTTTTCGATTTTAGCCTGCCCGGATATAATAACTGTACTTGAATCACTAACAATCCGCTTGCCAACATCGCTATAAAGCGATATAAACATGCCCCGTATAGGCAACCAATAATCATTTCGATAATCAACTATTCCATCAATATAGATACCTTGCGATGTAAGATTTAATAGCCCCAGTGAATCACCTTTGGCTGTGGAATTGATTTTTGTATTCTTTCCGCCAAAACCCAATTTGCCGATACCAGAAACTGTCTTGATAATTCCAATTGCTGAATTTGTATTGACATAATTCCCTTCTCGCAAATCTTGGTTATAGGCTAAGCTTACACCTATCGGCAAACTAAACGGATGCGGTTCTTCATATCGCAAATTTAATAATTGCGACTCCTTGTCCAAACGCTTCCAATGTAAATCTACAATACTTGCCGTTCTCCATTGATTTTCAAGATGAATATCCATTTGTCCATTAACCGACCACTTCTGTTCTTCTGATCGCGATGCCCCTACTATTCCTGAAAAATAATTATTGAAATTTGATTTTATATCTAATATTGCTCCGACTTTCTGATTTTTATTTATTCCAAAATATATTTCTGAATTAGATTTAAAAAATGGTGTGCTATTGATAATAGTTTTGTATGTTTTTGTTGTTCCAATGATTGGAGTTGTATCAATCAATGGCTTAAATATTTGCTTTAATACAGATTCTCTTATTTCATCATTATTTTTGAAAATTATCGTATCTAGATTGACATCGATAGAATTTCTATTGTAGGTGATTAAACTATCAGAATTAATCTTACTGAGTATAAAATATTCCCCAATGTTTTCGGAATGTAATAATAATGAATCAAGTTTAAAAATTACTTCATCATATGAATTAATTGATAACTTTTCAGTATCATCAATTACAATTGTTTTTGATTGTCCAAATAGTGGAACTGCGATCAATAATATTATTAATATTTTAAAAATACGCACGCAATTCTCCAGACAGTGTTATAAAATCATTATATCTTGAATTGTCAATGTAACTAGCATTCATGTTTAAAGATAAGTTTTTTCCTAATAATACATGTCCCTGAACATTTACAGAAATGGATTGACCTATAGGTAAACCATTCAACGCTTCAGGAGGAATCACTGATTTATCATTTGATTCTATCGCATTGAATAATTCGGTACGTACTTTTATTCGACTTGTTGAACTAATAAATCGCTGAGTTTCGAACTTTAATCCTAATGCATAAGCCGAAAATGATTCTTGATTATGAACGCCACTATCTTTGCCTCCTAATGTTGAAACTGAAAATTGCCATTTTCTCTCTATATTCCATTTAATTTCTTCTTCCGACCACCATCCATTAACATTTCTATTTCTCAAGGTTGAAAAACCTGAAGAATTATCAATATTATGTGTTTCAATTTTAAAAATAGAGTAAATTTCTTCTTTAATTGGTTCGCGCCACTCGATACCGTATTCCACCTGATTCCTCAGATCATTTCCACGTGGATCGGCTCCTAACAAATCCTGAGAATATATCGCCCAATTTCTTATTCTTCTTGTGGTACTTTGCGGATTATAATCAACTTCATTTCTAATGTATACTTTTGACTGTGCAATTTCGTCATCAAATAAATCCGGTTCCGCAATTTTATCAATCGTTAAGGATTTTCCTTTAAATTCAGTTCGTAGATCAGATCTCACTTCTATATATCTTAACAACGCGATTGGTGTTTTACCAAAATCTATGAACAATCGCTGTGAAGCGACAAAATGTGTAATTAAATCTCGGTCACCTGTTAATATTGTGTGACTTATATAAGCGCCATTCGGATCACCAATATATTCGTTAAATTCTTTGTCAAAACGATAGGAGCCAAATCCAACACCTACAGAATCATAAACAACTGCACGTGATTCTGTGTAGGTCTCTTCTAGTTTTGAGAGTAACTCCCAACGAATGGGATTTGTTTTATTATTGAAACGAATATTTGCTAATCCTATAGCATAATCCAATTTTTCATTTTTGACGAAATTATCAGATATCCGTTTTTTGAAAACTATATTTCCTGACCACCCATTTGTAAATGTACCATTAATATCTAATTCGCCGAATATTCCATCTTGGATTATATCCATTTCTGTTGAATCTATGTCATTCGTTTTTATAATCAATTCTTCGAGTTATTGAGGCAGCTATATTCTTGTTTTCTTTAGTGAATAATAATCCCAATTTCCCAATATCAAATTTATGATCATCCTTTTCGTATTCACCTTTATAACTAACAATCGGATGAAAATTGCCGGGAAGTAACATTCCGTCAATATTAAGTTGATAATAATTTGATTTTTCGGACTTAACTCTATTTATATATGAATCAAATTTTGGAACAAATTTTGTACTACTGCTGACCTGCCCAGTTAATCGATTTCTTTTTCCAAAAGTTGAATTATACTGCGACCAATCAAATTTTGAGTTAAAAGATTCATCATTTTTAAAATTAAATCCGCTCGAAAACAGTGATTCTTGACTTTCATCTTCAGACTGTATATTCCAATCTCTGTTGAATTGTGCATTGCGTTCACGGCTTATTGCTCGAAACTGATTTGATCTGCTCCAATTAGTTATGTTATATCCAAACTGAGCATTTTCAAAAACGGATATTTCTTTACCATTAATTGAAATATTATGTGCTATGCCAACATTGTCATCATCATTTAATGTGGAAAATGTATTTTTATCTAAATTTGAAACAGATACATCCCAATCCGCTATTGTATTTTTAGATAAATTAACATTGCCTGCAAGTTGAAATATTTCATGATTTACAGGATTACTCCAACGTCTGAACGGACTGTATAGGTCAACTATTTCTGATCTATTTTCTATTCGAACGTATTCAAAATACAAATGTCCATCTGCACTTATTCGGCGAGCATATTCACCATTTTTGTTGTCATTCTGAAAGCTCACTTGGTATCTATCCTCACCGTCGTCCGCAGTTTTTGGGAAATAAACGTATTTTCCATTGGTAAAAATATAATCACCATCATCGTCTTCAACAGCATCGGAAATTATTGCATCTTGATCTCCCGCATTCGAAATAGAATCCCTGAGACCAACCGCCATCGTTTCGTCGATCTGTAATTGATCTTTTTCCTTAAACCATGATATTCCAATATTTCCCCAATCACCTAACTTCGCGGTAAACCGATGCGCTAAGCACGTTCCGATTATACTGAAAGTCAGAATATTGATATTCAATATAAATATCCGAATCGAAATCGATTAATCGACGTGGTGTAAAAGTAATTTCACCAATGCTATAATCGATGATATAATCGAAATTCTCGCCACGTTTTAATTGTTCACCATTTAAATGTACTTTTTCTGTTCCGGCTAATACAATAATATCATTGCTACCAGTCTCTGATGTCAATGAATATGGCCCTTGACTACCATCTGTACCCTTGAAAGATAATTTATGATAACGTCCTTTTGTACCGGCAAGTGCACTTTGCCCACTCCAATTATCAAATTCAAAGGTATTTTTTATTCCTTCAAGTTTTCGGTTAACGATTAAATATTTTCCACTATTTAAATTATAATCAATATCTCCTGCCATAATTTGAAAAACGGGATGACTAACGTGCAAATACACCTTATCGATTTCTTCAAGTGCTTGGGTCGTTCCTTCGGGCTGAATTGGCAAACTTTGATCGGATAAAACTCCGCTAACTGTGATATCATTAGAAAGTTTACCTTGCAACTGCAATTGCAAGCCACCGCTGAAATCAGAACCGCCTAATGGTGATAGTGTAAGATTCCTATAAACTGTTCCAGTCGTGGCTAAACTAGATATTTCATCTTGGATAACCCTCTTGTGGCTAATAGAGACAACATTTGATGAATCTCTACTAATTACCAATAACGAATCAAGCTTTGGTAGCGATTCATAAAACGGACCAATTTTTATGGGCAATGGCTGATTAAAGTAATTATAGGATGTATGATATATTCCCGTGAGTAAAATTCGATTCATTTAATTCTAGCTCACCGGTTATTGGGTTTAATTGATAGTCTTCAACGAGTCTACCATTATGAAATAAAAAGAAACTCGAATCAACAATAAATGGATTTAAGCTGATTTGATATTGCCCTGGTTCTACAACAAGTGTATCAACGGTAAAAATGGATTGACCTGTTAGAATATTCAGGAAAAATATTACAGGAACAATCCTACTCCATCGAAACATCAACTATCCAAATTTTATTATAAAATAAAAGATAGAGTTTGCCTTCCATTTGAGCTACATCTAATATTGGTTGTTCCAATGCTAAACCTATTTTATCACCATACGAATTGATACTATCTCACCATAAGTATTAACCATTAGCCAATTTTCCAACGACTTAATTAAAAATATTCCATCAGTATTTTTTAAATAATATTTGTTTTCTAATTTCCCCAGCCGATTGAACATGTGGATAGAATTTTTGCAATTTGAAAATATACCAACAGTTCCATCATAAGCTACGTGTACATCTGAAATACAACTATTAATATTATTCAATCTTGATAAATCAATGAATTCATCAAAGTTTTTAAATGGAGGAGTAGATTTAAATATTATCTGCTCTTGTGCTGATTGCAATAGAATATTACCCCAATTATCAATCCCACCAAAATCCGGATATATTCTATCATATCTGATTGAACGCAAAAAATTGAGTTTATGATCGAATTCAATTAAATTATTTTCGGTTCTATCAACAATCCAAACACGTAGTTTAGAGCTTAATATTTCAATTGGGTCAATGAAAGCATCATTATCTGTGCCATATCCACCTGCTAATACCACATCACCGGTATTTGGCAGAAATGCAACTTGTCTACTTACACTATCTAAAAAGTAAATTCCGGTAGGGCTAATAGAAATATTAGTTGGATGTAAATTAGCTTTTGAAAATTGTTCAGGAAATTCAATTACTTTTTTTAATTTGGAATTATTTTGTGGATAAATACATGATAAAAATATAAAAATGAATAATCGATATTTAACTCTAACCATTACAAATTTTCTAAATATCTTGTTGTAGCTGTGTAAAAACAATTATATTGTAAAAACTGTGGGAATATGCAGCAATTCCAAAACCTCGTAAGATATAAATATATCCCAAAACGATACCTGCAACAAATCTAATAAAAAATAAACTGATTATAGGTATATCTGCATATTCTCCAAAAAAATGAAATATTGAGAAAATTGCTGCTGCAATAGTGATTGAGATGGCCATTTTATAAATATTTTGTTTTTTGATGAACAATCCTACAATAAATGCTAAACTACTCACCAAAAGTACTCTAAATACGAATTCTTCAAATATTCCTGCACCAATTGAAAGTACTAACTGCTGCATAAATAATTTTGCACCACCTTTGGCCAATAATAACTGACCTTGCGATAATATTACAAATAACACTAATGACCATAAGATACTTTCAAATATCGAAATCAAGAAATAATTACTCTTAATCTTTAAATCTTTGAATTTGCTTTTATTTAAGAAAAATGTAATTGTTATGCCAATAAAAAATAATAATGCCATTCCGTACAGACCATGGACACCAAAATGCGTAAGGATTTTACGAAGCATAACGTCTGCACCATTTCTAATGGTTGGTAAGTCTCCGGACGATATTAAATAAATACCAAATTCATAAATAATGAATAATGGTAATATAAAGATAAAACTATAAAATGGTGATCGAGACTGTCTAAAATAATTTTTAAAAATCATAGAAATATTAATCCGAATCTATTTGCAATACTGCTAATAATGCTTCTTGCGGTATTTCGACTTTACCGATCATTTTCATCCGCTTTTTACCTTTCTTTTGTTTCTCCCATAATTTTCGTTTACGGGAAATATCTCCACCATAGCATTTTGCAGTAACATTCTTTTTAACGGCTCTAACGGTTGTCCGTGCAATCACTTTTGAACCTAAAGAGGCTTGAATTGCAATTTCAAACATTTGTCTTGGAATGAGTTCTTTAAGTTTCCGACATAGCGCGTTACCGCGAAAGTAAGCGTCATCAGCATGGCAAATTATAGATAATGCATCAACGGGTTCGGAATGTATCAAAATATCTAATTTTTTTAGATTTCCGGTGCGGAATTCAGATACTTCATAGTCAAACGAAGCATACCCTCGTGAAATTGATTTGAGTTTATCGTAAAAATCAAATATAATCTCACCAAGTGGTAGTTCGTAATGTAATTGTGCTTTATCACTCGACAAATAATTTGTTGTCTTATACACCCCACGTTTATTCTGACATAAGGTCATTATGCTACCAATATATTCTTTTGGAGTAACTATTTCGGCATTTACGAAAGGCTCCATAACTTCCACAATATCATTACTTTGCGGTAATTTTGCAGGTGTGTCTACTTCAATGATTTCATCCGATTTGAGCTTAACCTGATAGCGCACATTGGGTGAAGTTGTAACTAAATCCAAATTGAATTCACGCTCAAGTCTTTCCTGAATAATTTCCATATGTAGTAACCCAAGAAATCCGGCACGGAACCCAAAGCCCAATGCAGAACTTGTTTCTGGTTCATAAACTAAAGAAGCATCATTTAATTTTAATTTATCGAGGGCTTGCCTAAGTTGCTCAAAATCATCGGCGTCTGCTGGATATAATCCTGAAAATACCATAGGTTTAATTTTTTTATAACCAGATAATCTACTTTTTGCAGGATTCTGCTTGGTAGTCATGGTGTCACCGGGTTCAATATGCTCTACATCACGGATATTGGCAACAACATAACCAACATCACCGGCTCGTAATTCCTTGCATGGAATATGTTTCATCACAAAATGTCCAACTTCAGTAATCTCATATTTTTCTGTGTGAGCAAAGAACTGCGCTGTCATACCGGCTTTTACAATTCCATCAAAAACACGAATATAGGGGATTGCGCCTCGATAGTTATCATACATTGAATCAAAAATCAATGCTCGAGTAGGTTCTAAATGATTATCTTTTGGAGGAGGTACAAGATTGATAATTCCATCCAATATATCTTGCAAACCTTTTCCATCTTTAGCGCTGACTTGCAGTATTTCATCGGGTTTACACCCGACTAATTCAATTATTTGTTGTTTTACTTCATCAATTCGTGCGTTAACTAAATCTACTTTATTAATGACAGGAATTAAAACGAGATCATTTTCTATCGCTAAATAAGCGTTACTTACGGTTTGGGCTTCTACACCTTGCGCTGCATCAACTAACAACAAAGCGCCCTCACATGCCGCTAGAGAGCGTGACACCTCGTATGAAAAATCTACGTGACCCGGTGTATCTATCAAATTAAGTATATATTCATGCTTATCAGTATGTTTATACTTCATTTGAATAGGATGACTTTTAATAGTAATACCGCGTTCACGCTCCAAATCCATACTGTCTAAAACCTGTGCTTTCATTTCTTTAAGCAGTATTGTTTTAGTCTCTTCGAGCAATCTATCGGCAAGTGTTGATTTACCGTGATCAATATGCGCTATTATACAAAAATTTCGAATTCTCTCTGTTGACATAGACGGAAAATACGGAAATATTTATTGAATAGAGAATAGCAATTAGCGTTCTGAGCGCTAATTGCTATTTCATTTTAAATAAGATTTAACTTATTATTTCTTGCTTGGCAGTTTATTGATGGGTTTTTATAATAATTTTAAATTCCTAAAATCTTTACATCAACTAAGAATTTGGTATCAATGCCTATTAGGTAATCAGATGCGATTCCCTGATTTATAATAATATTTAATCTTAATGTAACAACATCTTGTTTTAAGAAATTCTTCAAATCAGATGATGTTGTTTTCATTTTTAGAGAATTGCCAACTCCGGAAGGCACTTCATCAATCCATGCGACTCGAGTTTCTGTTAAACCTGATGCATTCATAAATAACTCTGCTGATGATAAAAATGAAAAATCTACTCCAGTCGGCAAATCAATTGTGAGATACAACTCGGTTAATTCAACTGATTCAATTTTATCAGGATTGTAACCCTCACCCTCTACTTCACCTTCTAAATCAGCCGCAATTTGATCAGGGTATACATCTTCAGATTTGTTAACTTCTAAATCTTGTGGCAATATGACACTTGATGAGTATTTAATTTCAAAATGAGTCCATCCATCAATTAATTTGCAACTCGTTAGAATGAATAAACTTAGGAAAACTAGAAAGGAATATTTTAAATATTTCATATGTTTAATCCTCCAAAATGGTTACTAAAGATTAAACCTAAATTGAGGAAACAATCAAAAGATTTTGATAATCACTAAATTCCTAATATTTTTGCATCAACTTCGACAGTTGATCTCAAATCTAATAGAACGTCTTGTGTTAGTGGCGTTGATGATTCTGTTCGCAAACGAACACGAATTTCATCGCTGATTAAATATTTCCGCAGATCACTAGAAGTGGTTTCTAATTCAAGATAATTTCCTATATCATAGGGAATATTATCTTTCCAAGCAATTAAGTTTTTCAGCCAAACCATCCGCTTCAACAAATATTTCAACTTTAGTTACAAAAGTGAAATTACCATCGTTTGGTTCTATGATTGTAACATTGAATTTCTTAAGGTAAGCACTTTCAACCAAATCTTTTCGAGTATCATTAGTCTCAAAAGTAGATTCAGTATTATTTTTTAAATCGTTGGATTCAATATTTAAATTATCAAGATTGATTCCACCTAATGATGGCAGAGTAAAAGTATAATTATACTCTAGATCAAAATGAGTCAGTTCATCAATAGCTTTACATCCGCCAAATACTAATATGAAGGTAAATAATATTAATGAACTGATTTTCATTCTATGAAATTATGCTATACTTTTGTCACTCCTAAAACATCTACCATCGCATTTTCTAAAGCGTCTTTAGGTAATGCACCCGCTGCCATTTGCGGTTGACCATCTTGTGGTACAAATAACATGGAAGGAATGCTTCGGATTCCGAAAGCGCCTGCTAATTCTTGCTCTTTTTCGGTATTGACCTTGTAGATATTTACCTTCCCTTTATATTCATCAGAAAGCTCTTCTAAAATTGGAGCTACCGTTTTACAGGGTCCACACCAATCAGCATAGAAATCAATTATACAAGGAAGTTCACCTTCAAACTGCCAATCTTTGTTTTTCTCGTAATTAAATACTTTTGTTAAAAAATCTTCTTTTGTTAAATGTTCTGTCACTTTAGACTCCTAAATTATTAATGTTTTAGTAATTTGATGGCAGAGCTCTAAAAAAGTTACTCAGTATCTATTTTAATTCTATTTTCTTGATACGCTATACGATGCCCGTGCAATTGCAATAAGATCATCTTCCTCATGAAATAATTTGATATCGGCTTTAATAATGTGTTTGCCTTCTTTAATTAATTCAGCAACTGCAAAAATATCTTTGTTAGTTGCGCCTTTTAGATAGTCAATTCGGATATCAATTGTGTTTATTTTATCATGTGGAAAAGATATTGTTGTCGCACCTGCGATGCCTCCGGCAGTGTCTGCAATGCCTGCTAAGATTCCACCATGCCATAATTTTTGCATGGCGTCACCAATAAATTCCTCTTTAAAAGGCACATGTAGTTTTACATATCCATCGTCAATCTTTTACGACAACCAATCCGAATAATTTATTAGCCGGCATCTTATTTTCAATAATGTCTTTTACTTTAGCTAACTGTATTTTTCTATCAATCATTTAATAGTCTACGCCAATTTCCCTTGATAATGATTTACAATCGGTACCCTTCGACCTGCGCCAAAAGCTTTTGGGCTGACTCTTAAACCAGGCGCAGCTTGTCGTCTTTTGAATTCATTAATACGAATTAATCGATACAATTTCATTACTAATACTTTATCAGATCCATTTTCAATTAATTCCTTTGGACTTTTTCTTCCTTCAATAATTTCATCGACTAACGGACTTACAATATCATAATCAAAGGGATCTACTTGGTCCTCAGATAATTCTGCTGATGGTGCCTTTTCGAGAGTAGACTGCGGTATCCTATCGTATCCGGCAACTTGCATTAACCCATCGAGAAACTCGATATACATCAATTTTAGACAAATCTGATATAACAGACAAACCACCACTCATATCGCCATAAAGCGTACAATACCCTAATGCAATTTCAGTTTTATTACCGGTAGAAAGCACCATCCAACCAAATTTATTTGATAATGCCATCAAAATATTTCCACGTGTACGCGCTTGAATATTTTCCTCCGCAACATTTCTAATAGTCCCTTCGAATTTTTCTTGAAGTGCGGCTTCTATCGTATTCACTGTGTCTTGAATAGCAATTGAGTCATATTTTATTTTCAAATTATCTGCTAATTCTTTAGCATCATTTTTACTATGTTCACTTGAAAATAGTGATGGCATAGAGATACCATGCACCCTTTCCTTCCCTAATGCATCAGCGGCTATACATGCTACTAATGCGGAATCAATACCACCACTTAACCCAATTAATGCATCTGTATGCCCTGTTTTTCTAAAATAATCCTTAACCCCTAAGCAAAGCGCATTATATAATTTTTCCTCGTTTGAAATAACAGGAAAGTCTTTTGGGGTTGCAGATTCGAAATCCACCATAATTAAATCTTCTTCAAAAACCTTGCCTTGTGCAATTTGTTTGCAATTAGCATTATAAGCAAGCGATTCACCATCAAAAATAAGCTCATCTTGTCCCCCAATCAAATTGCAGTATAGAAATGGAATCTTTATATCTTTTATTTTTTCTTTGATCAACTCTTGACGCTCTGCAATTCTCCCTTCATGATAAGGCGATGCGGAGATATTAATAATTAATTCAGCCCCTTTTTCTTTTTGTAATTTTGAAACTTTTGTATCATATTCACTATCCCACAAGTCTTCACAAATCTGAATGCCTAAATTTATATTTTTATTACCGATAGTTAATTTCCAAATACCAGGGATCTTCCCATTTTCAAAGTATCTATCTTCATCAAAGACGTCATAAGTTGGCAGTAACATTTTATCATATGTACTTGTTACTTTACCATTCTGGCATAATGCAGCACTATTATACAATTTACCTTTTGCTTGGCGTACAAAACCGACAATCATTGGTATTGTTGTTTGCGAAGCAATCTCCTTTAATGTATCGAGATTATCATCAACAAATCCATTTTCTAATAGTAAATCTTGGGGGGGGTAACTTGTTATTGTCAATTCCGGAAATACAACAATATCTGCATTCTGTTCAATTGCTTTGAAGTAATATTTTAATATTTTATCTTTGTTATAATTAAGATCACCGACCGTTGTATTTATTTGACTAAGTGCAATTTTCATATATTATCTTATAATTTTAAATGAATTAAATTTGTTTTGATATGATGTCCAAGTTACTTGAACATCTTGAACATTTGAACGAGGTGAGCCAATTTTTATTAATTGGATCAGGCTAGTGATCATCCCTTTTTTTCCTTCAATCGCAAGGCTAACAGACTTATCAGGATTATTTTTAACCCACCCATTAAGATTTAATAAAACAGCATTCTTTTTTACATAATCTCGAAACCAAACACCTTGTACCCTGCCCGTTACTAACACTTCTGCGTATTCCATTGTTAATTCTAATCTATTTTTATTATATGAATTAATATTATGGTAGAGTCTTTCTTACTTCCAACATTAAATCTTCAATATTACTTACAGAATTAACTCCCTTAATCTCCCAAGTATTATACCCAATGACAGGGATTTTCAACTGCAACGCATAGGCGATTTCACTTAACGTTCCATAACTTCCGGCAATGGCAATTGCTACATCGCAATTAAGCGGTAGAAGCGCATTGCGAGTAATTCCCATATTTGTTAGAATAGGTAATTTAACAAATTCATTGGCCTCATCTAGGCTATCACCTTTTAGCAAGCCAACACTAATTCCGTTACCAATTTCTACTCCTCGGCAAATTGCTTCCATGACACCTTCACCGCCACCACAAAATACTAAATATTTTTCCCCAGCAAGCAACCTGCCAATCTCAACAGTTTCGTTATAGATATCTTTATTTATATCTCTACCGCCTAATACGGCGATTCTACCTCGGTAATCCATTAGGGCTCCAATCTAGACATTGTGCGCGGGAACGGAATTGTTTCACGAATATGTTTAATACCGCAAATCCATGCAACGGTTCTTTCTAATCCCATACCAAATCCGGCATGTGGGACGCTTCCATATTTTCTCAAATCAAGATACCATTTGAAAGGCTCCATAGGTAAGTCATGATTTAATATGCGTTTAACTAAAGTATCATAATCATCTTCACGCTGGCCACCACCAACAATTTCACCATAGCCTTCCGGAGCTAATATATCCATTCCGAGTGCTATTTCTTCATTGTCCGATGCTCTTTTCATGTAAAAAGCTTTAATTTCTGCAGGCCAACGATGTATTATCACAGGACGGTCAAATTGTTCAGCGATTACAGTTTCATCGGTTCCACCGAAGTCACTTCCATATTGAAAATCGACACCATTATCCTTTAACAATTTAGCTGCCTCATCATAAGTTAATCTTGGAAATGGTGCTTTTATTTTTTCTAATTTTGAGGTATCTCGCTCAAGTAAATTTAATTCTTCATTGCAATTTTCGAGGCAATGTTCAACTATATAAACTAATAATTTTTCTGCCCATTCCATATTTTCTTCGATATCACAATAGGCCATCTCAGGTTCAAGCATCCAAAATTCGGTAAGATGTCTGCGGGTTTTAGATTTTTCTGCGCGAAAAGTAGGACCAAACACATAAACTCTATTAAATGTCATTGCCCCTGCTTCACCATATAATTGTCCGGTCTGTGATAAATAGGCTGTTCTATCATAATAATCCACGTTAAATAGACTCGTAGTTCCTTCAGCCGCATTTGCGGTCAACATAGGTGCATCAAATAATACAAAATCATTATTGTCGAAAAAATCGCGAGCGGCCTTTACAATTTGATGGCGCACTTTTAATATTGCATATTGCATCTTGGAACGAATCCAAAGATGTCGATTGTCCATCAAAAATGCTGTTCCATGTTCCTTTGGAGTGATTGGATATTCAGCAGCTATTTGATGTATTTCGATTGATTTCACACCGAGTTCCACTCCTCCAATGGCACGTTTATCAATTCTTACTGTTCCGGTAATTGTAACTGAAGATTCCTGTGTTAAGGTCACTTCTTTATTAAAAGTATCTTCATCAACATCTTTTTGTACAACCACACATTGTAGCATTCCGGTTCCATCGCGCAATATTAAAAACCAAATTTTACCGATTGAACGAATGTTATAAACCCAACCATTTAAAGTAACTTCTTTGCCGTCATACTTTTTCAAATCTTTAATAAATATTTTATCCATTTTTCCTATTATCTTTTTATTATTTTACCAAGCTGTTAATATATTATTTACAATATCTTCGGAGATCTTTTTTATAGCAATTTTTGTAGCAAACGCGCGGGGCTCACCGAATTCGTCATCATCTTCAGCATCAATTTTACCATCTCCATCATTATCAATTCCGTCAGTATTAATATCGCCGGTCAAACCATATGCACCCCAACCCGAATATCTTTTGTTCAGCAATTCAACATTATTGGCAACATCATTCCAAATAATTTCCATTGTTATATTAATTCGGTATTCCGATACCGCTTCCTCACTACTAAACGTATAGGGGGCATCATCTAAACTAATTATGGTACCCTTTAATATTGAATCGGCATTTCGTTCATCAACGATTCGCAATATATTTTCTTCATTGAATACCTCAAGAATATTATCAGTTATCCCTTCAGCAATACCAAATTCAGCAGTCTGATTATTGACTAATGGGATTGCGATACTTTTAATATGGGGAGGAATTGAACCCGCTAAAGAATAATAACCACATCCAATAAATGTTAACATGAATATTGCCAAAATAATATAATATACTCTCTTCATATTATTTCCTTTTAATCTTAGGCTCCAATCCAAATTCAGTGATTTTTCGATATAAAGTTCGTTCACTCATACCGAGTGCGTGAGCTGTAGCCCGTCTATTATTATTATAATATTTAAGAGTTCTTTCAATTGCTTCTTTATCTAATTCATCAAGTTTAAAATCACCGACCACCTCGGTTTTAATCAAATTATTAGTGTGATCACTGATCTTCATATTATCTGGAGTACTGACATTTGGCAGATAACGAATGTCATTTTTGTCAAAATGCAATTCTGAGTGCATCATTTTCTTGATATCTTCAACATCCTGTCTTAATAATAATAATTGCCTCAAGATTAGTTCACGTTCTGCTCTTTCCGGTGATTGATCCAATAATGCCGGCAATTTTCGATTAAATTCAAATGTTGGCAAGACAGGTTCCAAGTGATGGTTAATCATTTCGGGTGTTATCCGCTCACCTCTTTCCAAAACAATAATTCGTTCAACAAAGTTTTTTAATTCCCGGACATTTCCTGGCCATCCATATTGTTTCATGAGTCTAATTGATTCCGGCATAAAACCACGATAAGGTATATCGTTATTTCGAGTAAATTCTAAAGCAAACCGTTCAACAAGTTTAGCTAGATCTTCAATTCTTTTACGTAAAGCTGGAGCATTAATTGTTACTGTTTTTAATCGATAATATAAATCTTGTCGGAAATCTCCTCTTTGAACTAATTCACCTAAGTCTTTATTTGTTGCTGCAATAACCCTTACATCTGAATATAGAGTTTTTGAATCTCCAACTCTCATAAATTCCCCGGATTCTAAAACTCTTAATAATTTAACTTGAGTTTCTAGCGGAGTTTCACCGATTTCATCTAAAAATATTGTCCCTTTATTGGCAGTTTCAAAATATCCCTTTCTATCGCTTTCAGCGCCGGTGTACGCACCTTTTTTATGACCAAATAATTCACTTTCAATAATTCCTGCAGGGATAGCACCACAATTGACGGTAACCAATTCCATATTTGCCCGCCTACTTACCGCATGCAGAGCTTTAGCAATCATTTCTTTGCCAACACCTGATTCACCTGTAATTAATACCGAGATGTCAATCGGCCCAACTTGTGCTATCATTTCAAGTACTTCTTTGATGGCATCGGAATTACCGATAATGCCTGATTGTTTTTGTAGTCGTTCTAGATCAACCATAGTTTTCTATTTATAAATTTTCCACATTGTGGAAAGAATTGTATTTAAATCTGAATACTTTGCTTTCCAATTCAGCAATTCATTGGCTTTTTTATAACTAGCCACTACAGTGTCTGGATCTCCGTCTCTACGGCCTTCAATTTTGTAAGGAATATCCTTTTTTGTTATCTCTTTTGCTTTTTCAATAACTTCTAAAACGGAATATCCATTCTCAGTAGATAAATTGACTGTAAGATTATTATTTTTATCAACGAGATATTTTAATGCCGATGAGTGAGCTATTGCCAAATCATTAACGTGTATATAATCTCTAACTCCAGTACCATCGATAGTATCGTAATCATTACCAAATACTTTTACTACATCACGCATTCCGCTTGCTGTCTCTAATACGATTGGTAATAAATTATTGGGATTTTTTTCTCGACCACTAATCCGACCTTTTATATCATAACCCGCTGCATTAAAATACCGTAATGCTGCATAATTCATTCCCTTCAATTGACTGTACCATCTCAGATTCTCTTCAACAAATACTTTTGTGTAACCGTAATAATTCGATGGATTTATTGGATGTTTTTCATCTATTGGAAGATAATTTGGAAAGCCGTAAACGGCTGCAGTTGATGAAAAAACAAAGTTTTTAATACCAGCATTACTAACAACTTTTAAGAGATTCATCGAACCAATTATATTATTAACCGAATATTTTTCCGGATTCTCCATTGACTCACCGGCTGCTTTCCATGCTGCAAGATGAATAACCGCATCAAATTTATTTTTTAATAGTGCTTCCTCTAATTGTGATAGATTTAAAGTTGAACCGACAATTAATTTTGCCCGTTTATCAATATTTTCTTCCCTGCCAAGAGATAAATCATCATAGATAGTGACATCATGACCTTCATCGCATAATTCATAAACTATATGCGATCCTATATAACCCGCTCCGCCTGTAACAAATATTTTCATTTATATATCCACAAATATTAATCTTTTATACAATACTTCCTACCCGAATTTAGTACCAACTTCTTTTTCTAACTTAGTTATTTCATCTCTTAAAGCAGCCGCATGTTCAAATTCTAAATTTTCTGCTGCATCTAACATTTCTCTGCGCATCATTTCTAAAGCAGCCTGCTTATCCATTAAATCAAAATCACTTCCACGTCGTTTTGATTTATATTCAAATTCGCCAGACTTATACGAATCGGCGACCGAAGTTGAATGCATCACATCTTCGGTAGATTTATAAATTGATTTTGGAGTAATATGATGCAATTTATTGTATTCTTCCTGTATTATACGGCGTCGAGCAGTCTCACTAATTAGATATTCCATTGCTTCAGTTATTCTGTCACCATATAAAATTACTTTCCCTTCGATATTACGTGCTGCACGACCTGCTACCTGCATCAAAGAACTTTTAGATCGTAAAAATCCTTGTTTATCAGCGTCTAATACCGCTACAAGCGATACCTCAGGCAAGTCTAGTCCTTCCCGCAATAGATTAATACCTACCAAAACATCAAATTCTCCTAATCTGAGATCTCGTAATATTTTAACTCTTTCAACCGATTTTACCTCAGAGTGTAAATATTTTACTCTAAGATTCATTCCACGTAAATATTCTGTTAAATCTTCCGACATCCTTTTTGTCAATGTCGTTATAAGAGTTCTTTCATTTTTACTTACTCGTTTGCGTATTTCTCCAATAAGATTATCAATTTGCCCAGTGGTTCCCCGAACTTCAACCTCAGGATCAATAAGCCCAGTTGGTCTAATAATCTGTTCGACCACAATACCGTTACTGAGCTCCAGTTCTGTATCAGTAGGTGTTGCAGATGCATATATAATTTGATTTTGAAGCGGTAAAAATTCATCAATTTTAAGCGGTCTATTGTCCAAGGCACTTGGTAGCCTAAATCCATAATCTACTAATACTTCTTTGCGTTTTCTATCTCCATTGTACATACCGCGAATTTGTGGTAATGATACATGTGACTCATCCAAAATTGTGATAAAATTCTTTGGGAAAAAGTCGATTAATGTCCAAGGTCTTTCTCCTGGCTTACGATTTGCAAAATAACGTGAGTAATTTTCAATACCAGAGCAATAACCAACTTCTCTCATCATTTCTAAATCAAAATTAGTTCGTTGTTCAATCCTTTGTGCTTCTAGCAGTTTTCCTTGAGATTGTAATTCCTTCACTCTGTCTGTTAATTCTAATTTTATTTCATCGATTGCTTTTAAAACAACATCTCTCTCAGTTACAAAATGTTTAGCAGGAAAAATTGCAGTCGAGTTCATTTCTCGTACAATTTCGCCCGTAATCGGATCAAAGGAGGAAAGACTTTCAATTTCCGAACCAAATAATTCGATACGCAAACAGGTGTCCGTATATGCAGGAAATAGTTCAATTACATCTCCCCTAACACGAAAATTTCCACGTTCTAAAACCATATCATTTCTAACATAATAAATGTTAATCATTTGTGATAATAGAGTACGTCGATTTATTTGCTCACCTTTGACTAATTTTATGACGTTATTTTCATAGTCGCTTGGAGAACCAATACCATATATGCACGAAACCGAACTAACCACTATCACATCATTGCGTTCAATCAACGAACTAGTTGTCTTCAATCGTAACTTATCAATTTCATCGTTCATCGAAAAATCCTTTTCGATAAACGTATCAGTAACTGGCAAATATGCTTCAGGTTGATAATAATCGTAGTAACTAATAAAATACTCTACCGCATTATTGGGGAAAAGTGTTTTGAATTCACCAAATAATTGAGCAGCCAAAGTTTTATTGTGAGATACAATTAAAGTTGGTCTTTGTACCTCTTCAATAACTTTTGCAATTGTAAAGGTCTTACCTGAACCCGTAGTACCTAGGAGAGTTTGGTGTTTATCTCCTTGCTTTAATCCAGCTACCAACTCTTTAATTGCTGTGGGTTGGTCACCGCTAGGTTCGTAATCAGATTGGACTCTAAACTCTGCCATAATGGCTAAATTTACGTCGATATTTCAACAACGGTCAATGGCAGAGATTACAATCATCACCAATTCACTTTTTAATAAGTAATTGAAGTTTAGACATTGACTTATACAAAATATCCAAATAATTTCTCGGTCTAATAATGAAGGAATAATAATAGTTAATGGATAGACACGCACAACAAGTTAAACGCGAACGGCAAGACCAAGCTCGCAACGAAATAAATTCTAAAAATAGATCAAAAATGCGCACATTGATCAAAAAAGTTTTAGGAACTAAAGATCAAAAAAAAGCAGAAGGATTTTACAAAGAAACAGTTAGTTTTATTGATAAAATGACTTCTAGAAATCTCATTCATAAAAAAACAGCCGGTCGCCGCAAAGCTTTAATTACTCGCCACTTAAACTCTATTACTAAATAGTCTATTTTTTACTAATTATCAGATACTTGATAATTAGGTGACTCTTTAACTATTTTTACTTCATGAGGATGGCTTTCTTTAGCTCCTGCCGCAGAAATTTGTATAAATTTTGAATTTTTTCCAAATTCTTTAATCGCCTTAACTCCGCAATACCCCATTGCGGACCTTACGCCACCTAATAATTGATGAATTGCATTACTTGCGGCACCTCTAAAGGGAACCATACCCTCTATACCCTCAGGCACTAATTTGGTTGCCTCGGTCCCTTCTTGAAAATACCTGTCACCACTACCATGACTCATTGCACCTAAAGATCCCATTCCGCGATATGCTTTGTATTGCCTGCCCTCGTATAAAATTGTTTCTCCGGGACTTTCTCCCATACCGGCCAATAGACTGCCTAACATTACAGCATCAGCACCAGCTGCAATCGCTTTAGCGATATCTCCGCTATACCGAATACCTCCGTCAACGATTACAGGAACATGCACATGTTTTCTTGCTTCATCAACTCCATCCATTATAGCCGAAAGCTGCGGAACACCTACTCCTGCAATAATCCTTGTAGTACAACTTGCACCGCCACCGATTCCAATTTTCACAGAATCCACACCACTTTCGATCAATGCCTTAGCTCCATCTCTAGTAGCAACATTCCCCGCAACCAGAGCGTATTCCAAGTTTAGACTTAATTATTTCAATAGTTTTTAATACTCCTTTGGAGTGCCCGTGAGCTGTATCAATTACAACTGCGTCTACACCAACTTCATTCAAAGCAATCGCCCTTTCAACAGCATCCTTGCCAACGCCAACAGCAGCTGCAACACGCAATCTTCCTCTATCATCTTTGCATGAATCAGGGAATTCTTCATTTTTTTGAATATCTTTTACTGTAATCAATCCAACTAGTCCGCCTTTATTATCGACGACTAATAATTTTTCTATTCGATGTTTCTGTAATATTTCTTTAGCAGTTTCTAATGTTGTACCAATGGGAACAGTAATTAAGTTTTTTGCTGTCATTCTTTTTGTGACAGATAATGAAAGATCATTTTCGAATCTTATATCTCTATTAGTGAGAATACCTTTTAACTTTTTACCTTGTATTACAGGAAGTCCGCTAATTTTAAATTTTGCCATTAATATTTTTGCGTCATTAATCGATTGAGATATATCTAATGTAATCGGGTTAATAATCATTCCGCTTTCCGACCGTTTGACTATATCAACCATCTCAACTTGGCGGGCAATACTCAAATTTTTATGAATTACTCCTATCCCACCAGCTCTTGCTAAAGCGATTGACATTGCGGATTCTGTTACGGTATCCATCGCTGCACTTAAAATTGGAATATTTAACTTTATAGATTTTGTTAATCTAGTTGATAAATCAACATCTCGAGGAAGTATAGATGATTTCTGAGGGACGAGTAATACGTCATCAAAAGTTAGCGCATATTCAAATGGTGGTCGATTCTTCATAAGTATCTAACTAATTTTTACTTTTTTCAATACAGCATTCACAATCTTACCAGAACGAATCAAATCTGCAATTACTTCTAAATCTTTACTATAAGAATGATCACCATTTTGAATCTTGATATTTTTACTTATTAAATCCAAAATCGGCTTTGTACCAACACCTGGTTTAAGTTTTTTATGAAATAACAATGTGGCGCGGGCAGCAACTAATATTTCCGCAGCCAAGATATAAGTTACATTCTCAATAATTTGTAATGCTTTCCGACCAGCCCATGGTGCCATGCTAACTATATCTTCTTGTCCGGCAGATGTTGATATTGAATCTACACTCGCTGGATGTGCTAATGTTTTATTTTCAGATGCTAAAGCAGCAGCCGTAACATGAACAATCATACAGCCTGATTCAATTCCGGGATTACTTACTACAAACGGTGGAATTGTCGTTTCAATACCTTTCATAAAATAATTAATACGTCTTTCTGAGATTGCTCCGATCTCGCTCATTGCAATAGCAAGGTTATCCATCGCTTGAGCGACATATTCTGCATGAAAATGTCCTGAACTGTGTACAGTACCATCATGTAAAATCAGTGGATTGTCACTTACACTATTAATTTCCTGTTCAACAAATTGTTTGCTACTTTGAAATGATTCTCTACAAGCGCCGTGTATATGAGGAATACAACGTATGCTATATGGGTCTTGGACTCTTTCACAACTGTTATGCGATGCAACTATTTCACTATCTTTCAGCAAATTCCAAATATTTTTTGCGACTACTTGTTGACCTTTATGATCCTTTAATTGATGAATATTTTTATTGAATACTCTCCTAGAGGATAAACTTGCTTCCGCGGATAAAGCTCCAATAATATCTGTCGTACGTAATAATATTTCAGACTCGCTAAGTGCTTTTACTGCGAATGCTGTAGAGACTTGAGTTCCATTGATTAAACTTAATCCTTCTTTAGGATGCAATTTAATTGGCTCTAATCCAGCTTCCTTCAACGCCAATAAACTTGGAATAATTCGATCTTGAAAATGTACTTCCCCTTCACCAATCAACGCTAATGCCATATGTGCCATTGGTGCAAGATCACCACTTGCCCCTACTGATCCTTTACGAGGAATTACAGGCAATATGTCATGATTTAAAAATTCAACAATTTGATCTGCTACAGATTGTCTTATTCCGCTAACGCCTTTTGCATAAGTCAATAATTTTAAAAACATTATTATACGAACTAAACCAAAATCTATCGGCTTCCCGACTCCGGCGGCATGACTTCTTATCAAATTTAATTGCAACTGCATTTGGTCTTTTGTCTCAATTGAAACTTGACTTAATTTGCCAAAGCCGGTATTTACACCATAAATCTTTACATTTTTCTTTTGTAATTCAGTAAAAATGCGATGTGAATCTTTAATAGCTTTTTTAACTTGGGAAGTTAAGCGAACTCGAATAGGAGAATCTAAGAATTGTCTAAAATCTTCTATGAAGTACTTCTTTTGCTCAACTGGTATGGTTAACATAGATAAATTTATGATATTAATACATTGTTACACAACGAAGGAGTTTAGATAGAAAATATATTTTTATTCCAATTCGTCTATATCATTGAATATTTGCATTTGAACCGGAATTGATTCACCAAAATTGATACCATAGCGTTTAGTCACTATCCTATCATCCAATACTATGAATATACCTTCATCGGTCATCGTACGTATCAGGCGTCCAAATCCTTGCCGAAACCTAATTACCGATTCCGGCACTGCAAAATTGATGAATGAATTATCGCCTGACATTTCAAGCATATCTGAATATGCTTTTATTGTTGGTTCGGTTGGTACATCAAACGGAAGTTTTGTTATAATTAGAATCTGCAAAAGATCTCCCGGCAGATCAACTCCTTCCCAAAATGCAGAAGTTCCTAATAATACACCATTTGGTGTTCTTTTCATGCCATCTATTAATGATTGTCTGGACGTATTAAATATCTGTGCAAAGATAGGAATATCTCTACCGATCGGCCTGTTTTTCAATTCATTATAAACATTGGTAAGTGTATTCCGGGCAGTAAATCGTACCATTATCCGTTGGTTGTACTTTTGATTTACTAATTCAATAATTTTAGCGATTGCAACTGGATCTGACGTGATACTTGTACGATTGCCATATTGCAAATAAGTAACTTGATCTTCATAATAAAATGGACTCGGGAAATAATCTGTTTTTACCACTTTATCAATGATTCTATCAAGTCCTGTTCGTCGGAAAAAATAATCGAATCCGCTATTAACTCTAAGTGTTGCAGATGTTAAAACGCAATGTTGAATGTTTTTAAAAAATAATGAACTTAGTTTATCAGATACATCAATAGGTGAGGCATGTAATGATAACATCAATTCAGACTTTCCGTTCCTTTCTTTAAAATCTCCTTCTTTCCAATAAATATTTTCAGGATTCTGTTCTATTGTCAATGAGACTACATTCTTTATCAAACCACCCAAAATTTCTTTATGCTGAGCTGAATATTTGATGTAATTCATCAAAATCTTTGCGTTCAGGATCTTTTCCCAATAATGTTTTAGAAGTTTTTTCAATAGTGATATGCAATTTTTTTAATGCATCAATCAGCTGTTCAAGTTCGTCTTGGGCCGATATATACTCTTCTTCCAATTTGTTAATTATCATTTTTTGAATATATACAGAATTTCTATTGAATTCTGAATCAACATTTTTGCTATATTTTTCAAAAAATGCTATTAAGAATTCTATTGCACAGACTACTTCCTCGCTCATCGCTTTTTGAAAAGCGATAAACTCTGGATGTATACCCCCAATGGCGCTTAAAATATTATTCCAACGCGTATTTCCTCGATATTTTGGATCTATGCTCTGGAGGTAGGATACATACCCAATTTGATCCATTTTGTGGCTTAACTGACTATATGCGACCGGGACTAAATTATGAGCTTCATCTATGATGACCGTATTAAACATCGGCAGAAAGCCCGGCATCATAATTTCTGACAATAATAGAGCATGATTGACAATTATTATCGAAGATTCCATTAAATCGCGTCTAATCCTTCCAAAATAGCATCCATTGTGGCGAGCACATAATTTTGTTGTACAAAAACCAGGTTCACTCTGCACCAAAAAAGCAATTTTACTAGGTCGCGAATTCCAAAAACCATTACATTCGGATAGATCACCGGTATTTGTCCACTCCAACCAAACCAACAATGGCAATATCTTTTCAATTTCTCTTTCCGAAAGTGTTTTTGCTGCATCAGCAATAAGCCAATTTAATCGCGTTAAGCAGATGTAGTTATTTCTACCTTTTAATTTTACCGCCTTAATCGGAATGTCTAATGATTCTGCAACAATCGGTAAATCTTTATAAAATAACTGATCTTGTAAATTCTTTGTATGGCAAGATATTACCACAGGGCCATTTTCAATAAATTGTTCGGTTCGTTTCAAAGCAGGGAATAAATATGCAAAAGACTTGCCTAAACCGGTCCCTGCTTCTACTACGCCTATTTTTTCTTCACCGCTAATAATTTCATCAACAAAATTAGAATACTCAATTCTGCTGAGAGCGTTTTTCGTATCCATCCAATAATTACTTCGAATTCCGCCTTCGCCAAACATTTCTTCGGCACGAACATTGCCAATCGCGTTTTCTCCGTTATGCAAATATATATTATCGTAGATAGCATGTGTCTCTATAATTTTGTCAATCCTTTCTTTAATTCACCCACCTTAGTCAATTCGTTCGCAATATTGACAAACAGCATTTTATTCGGCAATTCAGAACTTTTTAAAAGTGCCAATATTTTCGAAATAATGTGCAAAGGATAACTTGCCGCCTCTTCCACGAGATTTAGAAATACAATTCCACAGTTTTCGGTATCTTTTTCCGCACGACGCGATCCTTCAGCTGATAATCCATAATATTCAGACACTACGCCCAAATTAAATGCCGACAAATGATATAAAAAATGTTCTTGCTAGTGGCAATGAGTCATATAAATTCGGTTCAATAAAATTTACATTATGTCTTTTAGCTAATTCTTTGAGAAAGGCAATATCAAATGGAGTGTTGTGGGCAATAATTGGTGATGCATCAATAAATTTGAATAAATCCTTGACAATATCTTCTTCAGGCGGTGCGTTATTGACCATTTCATTTGAGATATTAGTAATATTGGTAATAAAATCAGGGATTTCTCGACCAGGATTAACTAAACTGACAAATTTATCGGACGCAATACCATCGGTAAATCGAATTGCGGCAACTTCTATGATTCTATCGTTTATAGGATCAATACCCGTGGTTTCAAAATCTAAGGCTACAAAATCTGATAGATCTATCGTTTTTAATAGGTTATTTAGATTCACTAATAACCCATAAAAACTTTAGCAACATCAATTAATAGAGAAGGTTTTTGTGGAATACATGCTCTAAATATTCGTGCGATACTGTGTTTTTCAACTGGCAGTTTATTTACTTTTTCAATGATCTTATTCAGATCGTTATCTGTCAATTTATCAATTGCTTTTTTTATTCTATATATCCTGTTGATTTGTTTACCCTCATTTTCCATCCATTTATTATGATATTCCATTAGATTTTCTTTCGAAGGCTCAAGCTCATTTTTTATTACTTTAATTGCCACA
>CAVQSL010000003.1:80000-223397 GCA_963715945.1 uncultured bacterium | reverse complement strand
TACATTAGGAGCAATGGTCCGAGCAATAAAATCAAATGGCAGATTGCGTTTAACGAAAATCGGTGGATATCCAGAGAATAATATAGAAGCTGAAAACTGCATTATTCATACACGCTCCGGTAAAAAGTATTCCGCTACAATTCAACTAGAGAATCCGGCTGTGCATGTAAATAAAGAGCTTGGCAAGACTGAACGCACAGACAAAAATGTAGAAGTCGTAATCGATGAAAAGATCAGCAATAAAAAAGATGTTCAGAAACTTGAAATATCAGCCGGTGATTTTATTTCTTTTGACCCACGAACTATTGTCACAAAATCCGGATTTATCAAAAGCCGTCATTTTGACGATAAAGCAAGTGCCGGATTATTGCTCAGCCTCGCGGCACTTGTCGCCGATGGCGAGCTCAAATTAAATAGGAAAGTATATTTGCTATTTACTACTTATGAAGAAGTTGGTCATGGTGGCGCTTCCGGCCTTCCGGATGATATTGAAGAAATGATCTCAGTAGATATGGGCGCTGTGGGTGATGACCTCGAGACGGATGAGCATAAAGTTCTCTATCTGCGCCAAAGATTCCGGTGAACCATATGACTATGACGTTACATCTAAGTTAGTGGAACTAGCAAAGAAAAATAAACTGAACTATGCTGTTGATATTTATCCCCATTATGGCTCCGATGTAGAAGCAACTCTCCGTGCCGGATACGATATAAAACATGCTCTTATAGGTCCGGGTGTCTCCGCTTCACACGGTTATGAAAGAACTCATCAGGAAGGAATGGAAAATACTCTAAAATTACTTGTAGCATATTTAGAAAAATGATGTAACTCGGGAAAACCGCATAATCAAATTAATATGCATTTCTAATATCTTTAAAATATTCATAACATTATTGATTACATAATAATTAATGAGGTATTTTTATCCGCAATATAGAATTGCCAATTTGTAATTTGAATTGCAGGATGTCCTATATTTTAAACACATTATATTTTAAAAGGTGTCTAATTGAAGAATATTTTACTTAATCCCAAAAAGCCTGATTTTTCTGAAATTAACCCAAAAGATCGAGTCCTTTTAAAAAAAACAATCGACTTTTTTGAAAATAATGGAAAAATTAAACTCAAAGATGATGACCATGATCGCGTGTGGTATTCCGACTTTCTTGATTTTCAATCAAAGAATAAGATTTTTTCAACTTTCTTAACTCCTTCTGATATTGCAACCAGGGAGAATCAACGTTGGGATACATTTAGAAATAGTGCCATGAGTGAAATATTAGGTTTTTATGGATTACATTATTGGTACACATGGCAGGTTTCAATCCTTGGTCTCGGTCCACTATACATGACAAAAAATGAGAAGCTAAAGATAAAGACGGCTAAACTTCTTGATGAGGGAGGAATTTTTGCATTTGGTTTATCTGAAAGAGAACATGGTGCTGATATCTATTCTACAAGTATGAAGTTAAAAAATATTGGCGATGGCAAGTATCTAGCTAATGGTAAAAAATATTACATTGGGAATGGTAATAAAGCCGCCTTAGTTTCAATTTTTGGTAAAGTTGAACCTGCATGGGATGCAGATGATAAAAAATACGGAGACTACGTTTTCTTTGCTGTCGATTCGCAGCATAAAAACTATAAATGTCTAAAAAATGTTGTTAATGTTCAATCCTATGTTGCAGAATTTGAGTTAGAGGACTATCCTATTAGTGAAGAAGATATCATCGCTAAGGGTCGTGATGCGTGGGATGCCAGTTTAAATACAGTTAATGTCGGCAAGTTTAATTTAGGATGGGGTTCCGTCGGAATTTGCGAACACGCTTTTTACGAATCTATTACGCATGCCAATAATCGGATATTATACGGAAGACCGGTAACGACATTCCCCCATGTAAAACAATTCTTTATAGACGCCTACTGTCGCTTATATGCTATGAAATTAATGGCGCAACGAGGGATAGACTACATGCGATCTGCATCCGCAGAAGATCGTCGATATCTACTGTACGATCCAATGGTTAAGATGAAAGTAACCACCCAAGGTGAAGAAGTGATTGACCTATTATGGGACGTGATAGCAGCGAAAGGATTTGAAATGGATACCTATTTTGAGATGGCAACCCGCGATATACGGGCACTTCCTAAGCTCGAAGGGACTGCTCACGTAAATATGTTATTAATAATGAAATTTATGGTAAACTTCTTTGTGAACCATGACGACAATCTGCCTGAGATTCCTAAAATGAAAGCACCGACAGATGATTCATATCTATTCAATCAGACCCAAACCTCCGGCTTAGGTTCTATTCAATTTCATAATTATGAAAAGATATATAAGGAATATTCTCATTTACGCAATGTAGCAATATTTCGAAGCAGCTAAATCTATTCAAATATTTTGGATTAAGTGAAGATACGCGCCCCAGTCCCAAACAAATGATGGACACGGACTTTTCACTATTACTTGGCGAATTATTTACACTGTGCGTGTATGGACAGTGCATCCTTGAGGAATCCACAATTAAGTGATATAGATGATGATATAATTGATCAAATATTTGATTTTCTGGTACGAGACTTCTCAAAATTTGCTCTTAAACTTTACACAAAAAATGGTAGCACTATCGCACAACAAAATGCTTGCTTAAAAATGATCGTAAACAAAGTTGTAATGAAGATGATCTACAAAGATCAGAACGAGTTTGGAAAGAAATTGAAAAACTTGACGGTGCTTACGATATGAACAAATTTTAAATCAATAATTACAAATACGAATTTTAAATTTATATTGCTCTCCAAGTTCAATCATAAGTTTAGTACCTTGCTATTACCATCCCAAAATGCAATAAGAGCATCTGCATACTGAGCCATTTGTTTATTACGTCTATAACCTGCTGATTTTCCAAATCTATCCCAATCAGCAGGAAATACCGTTAATTTATATTTTTTTCAATAGCATACTTTTCACCATGAGCATCTGCTCCTATTGCATGTCCACTAACGATTTCAGCTATTGTTTGATTTTTCAATATTTTCTCACAAAAACTATTCAGGAGTTGATAATTTGAAAAATTCCTCCCACCCGCTATAATTACTTTTATTATTTTAAATGTTTAATAACTTTTTTAATCAAACAATAAATTACTTGCACATTTTTCTAAAATATTCTTCGATAATTTTAAATTAAATTTTAATTATTAAACAAAAAACCCCGCATCTGCGGGGTTTTTTAAAACAATTAAGATTTTATATTTCCCGAAGTTCTTTTTCTTTTTTTACCTGATGTTCACTCAATTTTTCAATATGCTCATCAGTTAATTTTTGCATTTCAGCTTCTGCATCATGGATAAGGTCTTCAGAGATTTTTTCTTCATCGCCGGAATGCTTAATTTCCTGAATTGCATCACGACGTACATTTCTGATTGCAATTTTCCCGTCTTCAATCAATACGTGAGCATATTTAATAAGTTCACCCCGACGCTCTTCAGATAAAGGTGGAATGGGCACATTGATAACTACACCATTATTATTAGGGGTTAATCCAAGATTATTTTCCATAATGGCTTTTTCAATTATTGAAATCAGCGTTTTTTCATAAGGTTGGATGACTATCAGTCGAGCTTGTGGAATAGTAATACTTGAAACCTGATTAAGAGGTGTTCTTACTCCATAGTAATCAATATATATTGAATTTAATACATCAGGATTTGCCCGCCCCGTTCTCACTTTAGCTAATTCCGAATCAGTATGTGCAATCGCCTGATCCATACGATGTTTTGCATCTAATTGTATTTTTTTAAACATTTTTACTCCGACACTAAGGTGCCAATATTACTACCCATTATTATTTGTTTCAAGTCTCCAGTAATATTGATGTTAAAAACCTTAATCGGTAACAGATTCTCACGGCATAGCGTTATTGCGGTCATATCCATGACTCTTAAATTATCTTCCAAAACCTTCTGATAAGTTATTTTATTATATTTTTTCGCTTCACGATGTTTTACCGGATCCATATCATATATACCGTCAACCTTTGTCCCCTTTAATACAATCTCAGCTCCTAATTCAGTCGCTCGTAATGCAGCAGCTGTATCTGTACTAAAATATGGGTTACCGGTACCACCGGCTATAATTACAATCCGATTTTTCTCAAGATGTCTTATCGCTCTGCGACGAATATATGGTTCGGAAATTTTATTTACGGAGATTGCAGACAAAGTTCGTGTTTCACATCCAATCTTTTCTAAAGCATCTTGCATTGCAATAGAATTCATGATTGTCGCTAACATTCCTAAATAATCGCCTGTAACGCGATCCATACCACGATCTGCTGCATTAATACCACGAAATATATTACCCGCGCCAATAACAACACCTATGTCAACACCAAGGTCATATACAGATTTTATTTCTTGAGCTAAAATTGAGGCACGATTTGGATCAATACCAAATCCTTGTTCACCTGCGAGTACTTCCCCGCTTAATTTTAGCAGGACCCGTTTGTAAACAGGGTTTGACATCTAATTTATTCTTTAGTCTGTTGTTTCGCCAACCGCAAAACGCGAGTAACGATTAATAGTGATATTTTCACCTAACGTAGATATAGTTTCGGTTACTAAATCTTTTATTTTCTTATCAGGATCCTTTATATAGACCTGTTCCATTAGACAATTTTCTTGGAAATATTTATTTAATTTACCTTCAGCAATTTTCTCAACAACATTGTCCGGCTTTCCTGTTCCCTTAGCTTGTTCGGCATAGATATTCTTTTCACGATTAAGTATTTCTTCGGGAACATCTTCACGATTTACAGATATGGGATTTGTTGCGGCAATTTGCATTGCAACATTTCTGGCTAAGTCAATAAATCCATCTGTTTTTGCAACAAAATCAGTTTCACAACCAATATCAACTAAAACTCCCAATTTTCCACCTGGGTGAATGTAGGAGTATACTAAGCCTTCTTTTGCAGATCTTGAACTTTTTTTCGCAGCCTTAGCTACGCCGGCCGTACGCAAATTATCAATTGCTTTTTCAATATCACCGTTTGCCTCGATCAAGGCTTTTTTACAATCCATCATACCGGCACCGGTTTTTTCGCGTAATTCTTTTACTCTTTTTGCGTCAATTGTCATTTCTTGCTCGATTTCCCGGTACTCTTTTTCATAGTAGTTTTTGCAGGAGTTTTCTTGCTTGGGGTTTTTGAAGGTGATGCTTTGGTTTTTGCATCTTTTTTAGCGACTGGTTTTTTCTTAGGTTCAGTTTTTGGTTTAGCTTTTATAATTGGTTCTTTAGCCGCTTCTACATCTTTAGCTTTTTTATCGACTTCAGGAGTTTTTTCAACACTTTCAGCAATCTTAGAATCTGACTCTTTCTTAACTTCTTCAACGACAGTGGCTATCTCAGTCTCTTTTACTTCTTTAGATTTTTTAGTAACTTGATCCACTTTTTGAGGTGTTTCAATGATATCATCATCACTCACAGCACTTGTATCTTTTACTTCCACAATTGCGTCAGCAAGTGCAGAAACAATTAATTGTATAGTTCTAATTGAGTCATCATTGGCAGGAATTGGATAATTCACAATCCGTGGATCACAATTTGAATCAATAATCGCAATTACAGGAATTTCTAGTCTAATAGCTTCTTGGAGTGCTGTTAATTCTCTATCGACATCAACTATTACAATTGCATCGGGTAAGCGTCTCATATCTTTGATACCACGATGCTGATCTGACAACTTAAGTCTCTCACGATTCAACATCTGAATTTCTTTTTTTGTCAAATTTTCGTAAATACTTGAGCCTTCTTTTTCAAGTGCTTTCAATCTTTTAATACTTTTTTTAATTGTTGAAAAATTTGTCAATGTACCGCCTAACCAACGTTCTACGATGTAATACATTCCACATCTGTCGGCTTCTTGCTGTACAATGTCTTTTGCTTGTTTTTTTGTACCTACAAAAAGAATTTCACCATTTTTCCCAACAACTTTCTTTACAAATTCAATTGCAGTATTTAGATGTTTAACTGTTTCCTCAAGATTAATGATGTGCACACCATTGCGTTCCATTAAAATATAAGGTTCATAATTAGGGTGCCATTTACGAGTTACATGACCAAAGTGTGCTCCGGTCCCTAATAAATCTTTAAAACTAACTTGTTCTGCCATATTATCTCTTTGAGTATTGGTAACGCTTACGAGCGCCCGGTTGTCCATATTTCTTACGTTCAACCTTACGAGCGTCGCGAGTTAAAAACCCTGCTTGTCGTAATGGCGTACGAAAATCTTCATTAATTTGTAATAATGCACGAGCAATTCCTAACCTTATAGCTCCCGCCTGTCCTGTTAAACCACCACCAGCAACATTTATCTTTATATCGTATCCCTTAACATCATCAATTGCTTCTAAGGGCTGACGAACAATAGTCGCTAGTGTAGGACGACCAAGATACTCGGTATATGGTCTATTATTGATAAGAATATCACCTTTTCCAGAACTTAGAAAAACACGGGCTATCGACCTTTTACGTCTACCTGTGCCTTGAAAAACTGCTTGTGTCATTTAAAATCCACTACTTTAGGTTGTTGTGCGCTGTGAGGATGATCGGTACCGGCATAAACTCGAAGATGACCTAAAATTTGTCGTCCTAATTTATTATGAGGTAACATACCTTTCACCGCATTTGTAATAATTCTTTCCGGATAAGTGGCTTTTAAAAGTTTATATGATGAAGTTTTTGCTCCACCGGGATAACCAGAATGCCTAAAATATTCTTTCTGTTCCTCTTTTGTACCGGAAACTCTAATTTTTTCCGCATTAATAACTACAACACAATCCCCCATATCCATATGAGGAGTAAAATGCGGTTTGTGTTTTCCGCGCAATAATTGCGCGACGTGACTGGCAAATCTGCCAAGGGTTTTACCGTCGGCATCAACTATCCACCAATCATGTTGAATTTCAGATTTTTTTATTGTTGTTGTTTTCATAATTTTTGTTTCGATAAAAGCCAAGAAAACTATACTATTTTGTATAAGATAGTCAATAAAATTATTATAGAATTTCAAGGAATATTTGCTTACTGCAAATTTATATACTTTAAATATTTTATTATAAATTAATAACAATTGTGCAATTAATTATGTGGTACTATAATCCAGGCCACTAGATATGCAATTCCTCCACCTGCAAATATTAATAATAAAAAAGCCAATCGAATAATAACAGGATCAATATTAAAATAATCACCCAATCCCGCACACACTCCACCAATCTTTGCATTAGTTTAAATTTCTATATAATCTTTTCATAATACCTATCTTTATTGTTTTAGTTTTTCAAAAACCCACCGTGGGTTAATAGTGAATGAAATCACATGATTAGTGCCTAAATCAACAGCTTTAGAATTTAACTGATAGGCATAATTTAATTCAAAATTTGTCCAAGATAATCCAAGTCCTGTAGCATAATATCCATATTTACTACGTCCAAAACGAATAGTGACTTTTTTATTATATGATATCTCAGTTCCTATCCTAAAATTGCCACCGGTTGATCCGATATTAAAATCATCAGCTAACGACTGGTATTGTAAATTAAGTATCACGTCCAACAATACATATAATTCTATCGGTATCTTGGGTAAAATAAAAAGTTGAGAAATCCCAATTAATAATATTGGTTTGGATAATTCAGTATTTCCACTATCCCATACTATCATTGCGGGAATTAAATTGTGAATTGATATACCAATGTTTGAATTTTTCCAAGCGGATCTTTGCATACCAACATTCAATCCAATTCCACTTCCAAAATGATTTCCAAGCGTATGTAACAAACTCTTAATTGACACACCAAGATCAAATTCATTAAATGTGAATTGTGAGCTTAACTGTATTCCTATTTGATGTTGATTAAAATATGAAATGTCTTCATTATCTAGACGTTCACCTTCGTCCAAGTAACCATTATTTTCACCAATATCACCGGTATTTGGAACACCATCATTACCCCAATCTAACAAAAGATTCTCAGTATTTGGAATTTTGGAAACAGATTCATGCAATAACATGATATTAAATTTTCGATCGTTTTTTGTACTGAATGGGAATGAAATTAAATCGCTTTGGATTATACCTGCAAAACGCGACTGATGTCCGTATGTAAAATTCCTATAATTATCGATAGCACGAACAGATGGATTCCATAAAACGGATATTCCACAATCATCAGCAATCGCGGCATTTCCCATCGCGATCGAGCGAGCATCTCCTGCATTATCATAAATCTGCCAACCATATTTTCGCCAATCGGATTTGCCATATAGAAAATTCGATATCAATAGAACTATAAATATACTAATAAATGATTATTCCACCTAACCGCTGCCCAATACTCCCTACACTCTGTTTTCTATAACCCATATTTCTTCTTTAGCTCATCAATCTTTTGCAATGCCTCCAATGGAGTTAGGGAATTGATATCAAGCTTGGCTAACGCTTCGGACAATCTTTTTTCTCTTTGTTCGAAAATAGATATCTGACTTTTTGGATCAACATGTTTCGGTCGCAAATCTCTTTTGTCATCGTCTGATAAATATTGATTTAATATTTCCGTAGCTCGGAAGATTATTTTTGCAGGTAATCCCGCCATTTTTGCGACGTGTATCCCATAACTTTTATCACCTGTGCCCTTAATCACTTTTCTAAGGAAAACAATTTTATCTCCAAATTCTTCTACAGCAGTGTGTCGATTTTCTAATCTTTCTAATGTTTTTTCTAAGTCTGTAAGTTCATGATAATGGGTGGCAAAAAGTGTCCTTGCTGCGACTTTGGGATTATTATGTAAATATTCTATTATTGCCCATGCTAACGACATCCCATCATAAGTTGCAGTGCCACGACCAATCTCATCTAATAAGATTAAACTTTTTTCCGAAGCATTGTTTAGTATATTGGCTGCTTCGTTCATCTCCACTAAAAATGTACTCTCGCCTCCTGCCAAATTATCGCTTGCGCCGACCCTCGTAAATAATTTATCAACAATTCCAAATTTGGCACTCTTTGCAGGTATGAACGAACCGACTTGCGCCATCAATATCAGCAATCCGATTTGCCTCAAATACGTTGATTTTCCTGCCATATTCGGACCGGTAATTAATTGGATTTGATTCTTATTGGCATTAATCATTAAATCATTGGGAACAAATCGTTCAGTTGATGGCATAAGTTTTTCAACAACGGGATGTCGCCCATCTTCAATATTAATAACAGGATATTTAACTAATATTGGCTGACAATACGAATTTTTAATGGCAAGTTGGGCAAAGTTAGTTAGCACATCAATTAAATTTAGAATATGCGCGTTTGTTTGTATGTTTTGAACTTCCGTTAGGATTTTATCACACAAGGAATTAAAAATTCTTTGCTCAATTTCTTCAATTTCAGATTCTGCTGAAAGTATCTTTTCCTCGTATTCTTTAAGTTCGGGAGTAATATATCTCTCAGAACCGACTAAAGTTTGTTTGCGAATATATGATTCTGGAACACGTTCTTCATGAGTTTTGGTAACTTCAATATAATATCCAAATACACTGTTAAATCCTACTTTTAACGATGTGATACCGGTTTTTTTACGTTCTGACTCTTGAAACTCTATTATCCATTTTTTTCCACCACGGGCTAAATCACGCAATTCATCTAATTTTTTATCAATTCCAATAGCGATAACATTGCCCTGTTTAATTTGATGCGGCGCATTCAGGTCAACAGTTTTTGCAATCTTTTGAACGATTTGTCTTGTATCGGCAAAGTCACTGCAAATATTTTTTAATAAGGCATTTCTTGTTTTATTTAATTGCTTAATTACATCCGGAATTAGATTTAAACTGTTTCCCAAAGCCAATATTTCTTTTGGAGTAGCTTTTATCCTATTCGCTTTTCCAATGATTCGTTCAATATCACTAGTTGATTTAAGAATGTCAATTATGGTATATAGTGTTTGTTTATTATCGACAAATCCGGCAACACTTTTAAGTCGTATATTGATTTTCTTTTCATCTGTTAATGGACGATTAAGCCATTGTCTAAGAAGTCTTCCTCCACCAGCTGTTATTGTTTCATCGATAATATCGATTAGCGAACCATGTGTTCCCTGCGTTGCTAACGATTTGAATACTTCCAAATTGCGCATGGTAAAACCATCGATTCCCATGAAACCATCAGCAATTATGGGTTGTATTTTGGCAATATGATTGATTGCAATATTTAAATTATTCTTGAGATGATAAAACATTACTCCTGCTGAAGTAATACCGTTTTTAAGATTGTCGCAACCAAACCCTTTTAGTGATGAAACATGAAAATGGTCGGTTAAGGTGCGGTAGCTCTGATCAAAATTAAAAACCCAATCTTCAACTTGAGTGATAAACGGCTTCAAATCACGATACCATTTTGTTGTAGTATAGGTTATACTTTCACCAATTAATACTTCGCTAGGGGCGAATTTTCTAAGAGCTTCGGAAAGTTCATTTAGATCACATTCTCCACAATAAAATTCTCCAGTGGATTGATCTAAAATTGCATATCCGACCATATCTCGATGGAAATATATACTAGCTAAATACTGATTGGATTTTTGATTCAGTGCCTGATCTGAAATTAGTGTTCCGGGTGTGACAACTTCGATAACTTCGCGTTTTACTATTCCTTTGGTAAGTTTAGGATCTTCCACTTGCTCGCAAATCGCAACACTATATCCGGCATTCACTAGTTTGGGCAGATAATTGTCTAAAGCATGATAAGGAAATCCGGCAAGAGGTACATCGGCAGCGGATCCACTGGAACGTTTAGTTAAAACAATTCCTAATATTTTTGCAGTTTTTTTAGCATCTTCGTTAAATGTTTCGTAAAAATCACCCATGCGAAAAAGGACAATGGCATTTTGGTATTGGAGCTTTATCTCACCATACTGACGCATTAAAGGTGTGGAATTGTTTTCGGTCATAATGCTTCACCTTTTAGTCGCTCATTACTATCGCGCATGGTTATTTTTTTACGATCAAAGTATTCTAATAATGGAATAGCTGTTTTGCGTGTCAAACCGGTAATATCTTTGAATTGCACAACGGAAAGTTTATCGCTTTTTGCGAAATACTGCTTCAACTTTTTCTTCATTTCTTCGATTTGCAGACTGCTTGACCACATACCTTCGGTTATATCAATTACTTTTTCTTGTCCTTTTAGTACATGCAGTAATTCCAACACTTTTTTAGTTGGTAATCCACTCTCTTCAACTAACAAATTTATTGTTATCGGTTCGTAAATAAAACTCTCAACTAATTTTTCAATTATCATAGCTTTCTGTTGGTCTTTGTCAGATAACTCAATTCCATAATTGGAGAGTGCGTAACCAGCTTGAATTTGTTTTACTTCTTCTTTTGATATTAGATCGGATAAAACAAATTCAAACCAATTACTATTAAAATTTGACTTTTCCCTTAACTCTTCCCCTTTCATAGATTTTTGATAGGGGTGGTCTTTATGGAAATCATCTATAAATTTAATTATAATTGATTTACATTTATTCAGATTGTCATCAGTATAAATAAATGGTTTACCTTTAGCTGTTCGCAATTTATTTTTTGTAATTACTGACTTAAAGGTTTGACTGGAAATATGGAATCTTTTACACCATTCTTCTAATGTATGCGGATTTTTTAGATCCCTATCAATGAATTGCAGATATCGTTCCTCAGGGTTAATTGACAAATTCTCTGCCCATAATTTTTGAGTTTTAATTGTACCAATTGGATTGGTATCTAGTACAATACCGCCTCCGATTGTATTTAAAGGAGAATAGGAACGAATCACAAATCTATCATCCATAGCTACAACTGCCGGTTCCTCAAATTTAAAAAGAACATTACTGGATTCTCCTTCCTTTAAGGATTGTTTTTTTAGAAATATTCGTCCTAAAAGTTCCTGAGTCCCTACATGAATTCGAATACGTTGCTTCGATTTAATGATCCACTTAGTTTTGGGAATCATAGAAATGTGTGCTACAATCTGAGAAGTCGATTTTACCCAACCATTGCTGACTAATTCAGCGCCACGCCACAGATCTTTTTTATCTAAGCCGGCAATATTTACTGCTGCTCTATCACCTAATTTTACGGAATCAACCAATTTTTCATGGCTCTGCAATCCACGCACTCTTCCAATTTTTTCTGCAGGAAGAATTTGAATATCATCACCTTTTTTTAATTCACCGGAAATAACTGTACCTGTAACAACCGTCCCAAAGCCGGTTTTTATAAAACTGCGATCAATCTGAAGGCGGAAAAAACCTCGATCGAATTTTTCATGTACTTTTTCCGCTTGTTCCAGTAATATTTTTCTTAACTCTTCAATTCCTCTACCATTTGCAGTTGATGTTCGGACAATCGACGTATTTTCTAAAAATGTTCCTTTGCATAATTGACGGATGTCTTCTTCCACCAAATCTGTCCATTCTTCATCTGCGAGGTCGGTTTTGGTTAACACAATCACACCTTGCGGAATTTGTAATAAAGATAATATCTGAAGATGCTCAACAGTTTGCGGCATTATTCCATCGTCAGCGGCGATTACAAACAATCCAATTTGAATTGTCGACACTCCGGAAACCATATTCCGGATAAATTTTTCATGTCCCGGTACGTCAATAATTGTGATATTTTCAGTGAGAAAGGCAAATCCCAAATCAATCGTCATTCCGCGGGCTTGTTCTTCCGCAAGCCGATCAGTATTGGTTCCGGTTAACGCTTTTACGATTGCAGTTTTGCCATGATCAATATGTCCCGCTGTACCGATTACAACTTGCGCCATTTATACCTCGTTAATAGCTTTGATTAACTCAGAATACTGATTTGGCAATATCGCTTTCATATCGATGTAAAACATTCCTTTATTGAGGTAACCAAAAACGGGATTTTTGCGAGTTCGAAGTTTTCTTGCAAGCTCTTCAATATGTCCACTAAACTCAAATGCTATACTTTCAATTTTTTCTTCCGGCAATGAACCGCTTCCTGCTTCGACTGAGGAATCAATTATCTTAATTTTCCATCGTTTAATTACTGATGGTTTGATATCCATCAATAATTTTTCTGCTCTGCTAAGAAGTGTTTTACGAGTTGATTGTAAAAGTGCACTCGATAAATTATCTTTAGAAACACTATTGGATTTATAGGTTCGTAACGTTTCTTCCATTAAGGCGATATTAAACTTATCACATCGCAGAGCGCGATAAAGTGGATTTACTTTAATCTTTTTAAGTTCTGAATTTTTACCAACAATCACACCAGATTGTGGTCCCCCTAAAAGCTTATCGCCGGAAAAAGTTACAATAGAAACGCCAGATTTAATTGTCTCCTGAACTGTTATCTCTTCCGGTAATCCGTTATCGCTTAAGTTTACTAAAGCGCCACTGCCCAAATCGGCTAAAACGGGAATACGTTTACGTTTACCGAGATCAACCAATTCTTTTAATGTTGTTGATTTAGTAAATCCTTTCACTATATAATTGCTTGTATGAACCCAAAACAAAAGAGCAGTATTCTTATTTATCGCATTCTCGTAATCTTTTAGGTGTGTACGGTTAGTGGTTCCCGCTTCAACCAATTTACAATTACTTTTTTCAACTATATCAGGAATGCGGAAGGAACCGCCAATTTCAACCTCCTGCCCACGCGAAACAATAACTTCCCTGCCTTCGGCAATTGTATTAAGTGCAAGTAAAACCGCCGCTGCATTATTGTTTACGATAATTCCGCCATCAGTATTGGTTATAGCAGCCAACAAGCCACTTAGATGATTAAGTCTGTCACCTCGTTTTCCGGTTTCCAAATCAACTTCTAGATTTACATATCCGGATAGTTTTTTTGTAACATTTTGTAGAATCTTTTTTCCAATAGGTGCGCGACCGAAATTGGTATGCAATACAATTCCGGTTCCATTGATAACATTCCGTAAACTGCTATCAGCCAATAATTTAACAGAACTAATAATTTCACCCCGAATCTCTTTGCGTGACAATTTCAGCTTATTGTTTTTGGCTAAATTGCGATATTTTGCAAGTTCATCCCGGATAATTTTTGCGATGTAGTTTTGATGAACCGAAAGATCATTCCCAAGTTCTTGTAAAATTTCCTGAACGGAAGGTAATTCTTTATATAATTTATTTGACATAATTAACCTTTAAATTCATATAAAATAGCGGATTATTCAAGTGGAAAAGTATTTCATTAATTTTTACTCTATTTTATTTATTTGTAAATTGATTTAATGAAAATTATCGAATTCCCTCGCGAAAATTATGAATATATTCAAAAAGCCGCTATTTTACTTTATAATGGTTTCCGAGAGAATTGGCCTAATGCTTGGCCCACACTAAATGTGGCAGGGCGAGAGGTATTGGAATGCCTTAGCTCAGAAAGAGTCTGCTTAGCTGCAATTAATAATAACAAAGAATTAGTTGGTTGGATCTGTGCAATAAATAATTATCATGGATTTACTTGGGAATTGCACCCAATAGTTGTCGACTCAAAATACCGAAATCGTGGAGTTGGCAGAGAATTAGTACAAAATTTAGAAAGAGAAATAACAAAGTTAGGTGGAAATACTATTTATCTTGGAACTGACGATGAAAACAATCAAACTTCACTATCCAATGTTGATCTATATGAAAATACTTGGGATAAGATCAATAAAATAATTAATTACAAAAACCATCCTTTTGAATTTTACAAAATATTAGGATTTAGAATTGTCGGTGTAATTCCTGATGCTAATGGCATTGGCAAACCCGACATCATAATGGCAAAGAAATTATCTAATTTAGAGGATTAAATTATGAAACTAATAAAAATCTTAGTCTACATCTCAATGTTCTTATTAATAGGATGTGGAAAAACTATCGATGTTGAAGAACTAACCATCGAGCAAATTCAAACTGCTTATCAAAATGGTGATTACACAATTACTGAACTAACGCAGACATATTTAGATAGGATTGAAGAAATTGATAATAATGGTCCAGCGTTGAACTCCATTTTGCAAATTAATCCGGAGGCATTGAAGATTGCCAAAGAGTTAGATAAGGAAATGAAAAAAGGCAATATTCGTGGACCAATGCATGGAATTCCAGTATTATTAAAAGATAATATTGATACGCACGATAAAATGAATACTACCGCCGGAGCAATTGCACTTGCTAATTCCAAACCACTACAGGATTCTTGGGTGGCTAAAAAACTGCGCGAAAGCGGTGCAGTTATACTCGGGAAAGCCAATTTGAGTGAATGGGCAAATTTCCATAGCAATTTTTCTTCAAGTGGATGGAGTGCAGTGGGCGGACAGACCAAAAATCCGTATGATATCAGTCGGAATCCCTGCGGTTCCAGCGCCGGTTCGGGTGTGGCAGTATCGGCAAATCTGTGCGTAATTGCCATCGGAACCGAGACCAATGGCTCAATTGTATGTCCGGCAAATAATAATGGAATTGTCGGCATAAAACCAACAGTTGGCTTGCTGAGCCGATCGGGCATCGTGCCAATATCATTCACGCAAGATACACCAGGTCCAATGGCTAGAACTGTACGCGACGCAGCAATTTGTTTAGGGGTATTAACAGGAGTTGATGAACGCGACAATGCAACATCGCTTAGCGAAGGTAAATCGCATAGCGACTATACTCAATTTTTGAACCCGCACGGATTAATTGGTAAGCGGATTGGCTACCTCACATTGCACAAAGGCGTGCATTACCGCGTGGATAAGCTGATGGAGGATGCAGTTGAGTTTATGGAAAATGTGGGTGCGACGGTGATCGAAATCGACGAGATATCGAAGATTGATTTAGGAGAACCCGCTTTCCAAGTTCTATTATACGAATTTAAACATACCCTGAATGAATATTTTAAATCATTAGGCAACAATGCGCCTGTAAAAAGTTTGGCAGAATTGATTGAAGTTACCTTTGTTGATGAAATAGAAATGCAATATTTTGACCATGAATTATTAAAAATGGCTGAAGAAAAAGGTGGTTTGGATTCTGAGGAATATTTGGATGCGCTAGAAGAAATGCTACTTAACAGCCGGACTGGTGGAATTGACCGTGTAATGGAAAGATATAATTTAGATGCCATAATGGCACCATCAGGCAACCCTAGTTGGGAAACCGATTTAACCAATGGTGATAATTTTGGTCAATCTTCTAGCCGCCATGCGGCAAGAGCGGGTTATCCAAATATATCGGTACCTATGGGTTTTATCGACGGTCTTCCGGTCGGTTTATCTATATTTGGCAGAGCTTGGACTGAACCGCTTTTACTGGAAATTGCCTATTCCTACGAACAAGGTACTGAGCATAGGAAAACACCTAAGTTTTTGGATAGATAAATAGATATGGTAGAATATAAATATTCTAAAGAAACCCAACAAAAATGGGGCAATACTGTTGCTTACCAACAAAGTGCAACCAAGACCGCTAATTACAGAAAATCCGATTGGGTTATAATCAATAAAAAAGCAAGTTTGATAAATAGCAAACTTGCTAATAATATTGATAAAGATATTGACGATGTTGTTGTTCAACAATTAGTTGCTGATTGGCAAAATCATATTACTCATTACTATTATAATTGCACTACTGAGATTCTTCGTGGACTTGGGGAAATGTATGTTGCAGACGAACGTTTTAAAAAATATTACGATGATATTAAACCTGGACTTGCTCAATTTTTTAGTAATGCTATTCTTCGCTATTGCGATAATCAGACAAAATAACTAATGCAAAAAAGATTTATACCAATCGCCTCAGATTTTATGAAACCACAAGTGCAACAAAAGTTGATCGATTCATATAATTCCATATTTGAAAAACATGGATTAGTGCAATCTTCTAAACCGATGTCAGATAGTGATAATTATTATTTTATTTTGACGGGCGGAACAGAAAATAAATTCCTTGAATTAATCAAAAATACCAATAATTCTGATAAAATTAAAATTATAGCTATTGGAATCAACAACTCCCTCCCTGCCTCACTCGAGATACTTGCATATATTTATCAGATTGGTAAAGAGGGGAATATTTACTATTTAAAAGATGAAAATGACTTCGATGGACTATCCGATTGAACGTGTAGGTATTATTGGAAAGCCGTCCGATTGGTTAATAGCAAGTGTTCCAACTGATAATGTTTTAAATAAATTATATGGTTTTAAGTTTATAGATATTCCAATCCAAGATTTATACAAAATTTATGATGAAGTTCTGCCAAAGGCAGATGGCAAACTTTTGGAATCTTTCACAATATATACTAAAAAAATTGACTCCAAAGAATTACAGAAATCCGAAGCATTTTACCTAGCACTCAAACAGCTTGTGGCGAAAAATAGTCTTAATGCATTCACTATTCGTTGTTTTGATCTATTACTTGAATATCAAACTACTGGTTGTTTTGCGCTCTCAAAATTAAATGATGAAGGAATTATTGCCGGTTGCGAGGGCGATATTGTGAGTCTCATTGGGATGATTACTGCTGTTAGGAAAACAGGACTGCAAGTGTGGATGGCAAATCCATCGCAAATAGATGTGGAAAACTCGCAATTAATATTGGCACATTGTACTGTGCCAACGTGTATGACTGATAACGTTGAATTGGATACTCATTTTGAATCGAATCAAGGTATTGGATTAATTGGAAAGATGATAGAAACAGATATTACACTATTCAGGTTGGGTGGCATCAATCTTGATAAGAAATTCGTTTGTAGTGGAAAAATCATTCCACATAATCACAATCCAAATTTGTGCCGTACTCAAATAAGAGTACAAATTGATGACAGGGATAAATTGAAGGAATTATTAACGAATCCAATGGGAAATCATTTACTTGTTTTATTTGGAAAACATACTGATATTTTAAATGATTTTCAGAGAAATTAATTATAAATAAATGTCAGGAAAATTCTACCATACAAAAGAATCAGTTGAGGAGTACATCAAAATAGCCGATGGCTATGATGGACGTGAATTAATTGAAAAACTGCAAAAATATCTACCACAAAACTCAAATATACTCGAACTTGGGTCAGGACCTGGAACCGACCTACAAATTCTGAAAGAAATCTATCAAATTACCGGTTCTGATTATTCCGCAATATTTGTTGATTTATTGAAAGACAAATATCCTTCTACTACAATAAACCATCTAAATGCGGTAACCATCAAAACGGATAAAATATTTGACGGGATATTTTCAAATAAAGTATTACAACATTTAACTGATGATGAATTGAGCAAATCAATTCTTAGTCAAAAAAAGGTATTAAATGACAATGGAATTATATGTCATTCCTTTTGGGAAGGGAGCATTTGCGAAGAAATGCATGGATCATTGCAAAATTATCATACCTTAATTGAAATTGAAAAATTCTTTTCTTCTCATTTTGAAATTTTACTATTAGAATTATATAAAGAAATGTCAAAGAATGATTCAATTTTATTGATTGGAAGGAAAAAATAACGATGTTTACCAATGCAATAGTTCGCACACCTTGTAAAAATATGATTAAAGGTTTAACAACCTCTAAAGAAGGTGAACCTGATTATATAAAAGCAATAAATCAGCATAAACTATATATAAATGCTTTAAAATTTTGCGGTTTAGAGGTTACTGTTCTTCCTGAAAAGGACAATTACCCTGATTCAACCTTTGTGGAAGATGTGGCATTATTAACACCAAATTGTGCGATCATCACAAATCCCGGCGCTCTCTCCAGACGAAAGGAAACCAATTCCATTAAAATGGTAATTGCTGATTTTTACGATTCTGTAAAAGTTATCAAGTCACCCGGGACAGTTGATGCAGGTGACATAATGATGGTTGGAACACATTATTATATAGGACTATCTGAACGGACGAACTTAGCTGGGGCAAATCAAGTTATTAAAATATTAGAAAAATGTGGCCTGACAGGTTCAACTGTAAAATTAAGTAAAATGTTACATTTAAAATCAGGTGTATCTTATTTAGAAAATAATAATTTAGTCGTAACCGGGGAATTCATAAACAAACCGGAATTTCAAAAATTCAACCTAATAATAATTGATGATGATGAAGCTTATGCAGCTAACTGCGTTTGGATAAATGATTATATATTAATTGCCAAAGGTTATCCAAAGGCTAAAAAATCAATTGAAGAGGCAGGATATAACACTATAGAACTAGGAATGTCGGAGTTTAGGAAACTAGACGGCGGATTAAGCTGTCTTTCATTAAGATTTTGATTTACCGATAGCTTTAATAAAAGGTATGACTAATATCAATCCTGGAATAAAGAATAGTGCCATCACCGGAAATACTAAATTGATACTGTAATTTTCGGCTATTAGACCACCAATACTCGCCGCAAACGCTCCTACTCCAAAACTCAAAAAGAAGCTAATCCCATAACTTAAACCACGGTGTTTGCTGTGAGAAATTTGGGCGATAAGTGCGTTTCCGATTGGTTGCCAAATAAAATGTGTCACGCCTAATAAAATTCCGAAAATAACAAGCGATATTCCAGTTGTGTAACCCATTAATGCTAATAATGGCATATTTACCAAAATCACAAATAGTAATATTTTTGGTTTGCTGTATTTATCACCTAAAAAGCCACCAAGCATTTGTCCAATTATTCCCGATAAAAGTACGATTGTTGTGAACAGCCCTCCCCTAATCGTATCTGATAATGACGTAAATATATTTCGTGTTTCTAATGCAAAATGCGCCGGCATGAAAGTTGTAAATCCTGCAAATGCTAAGCCGACCATTACAATCATTCCGTAATATAATAACAGCGCAGGGCGATTGGTGGCCTCAGGTTGAATGTGATCTGCTACTTCGGGTTCTCGTTTACGCGATGGAATAAATATCATCGTGCTTAAAGCCAATAATAACATTACAATACCTAATACTAAATACGGGAGCTTCCATCCGCTAAGAGCTGCTAAAGTGGCTCCGATTAGCGGACCTAGTGCTAATCCAATTGAACCCATGATACCATGAAACGCCATCCCTTTGCTAATCGCCTTGACACGTCGAGAAATTATAGTAAGTCCGGCGGGATGATAAATACTGCTAAAAAGTCCTAATAACATCAAACCGGCAGTTAATGTCCACAATGTTTGTGATAGTATAATTACTATTATAGAGGTGACAGCACCTATTTGATAAATTAATAGTAATGTTCTGCCACCCAATTTTTTCTCTAAGATTCCGGCTGGTAAGGCACCAAGTCCAAACATGAACTGGCTTGCAGTTGCAATTATGCCTAGAGTAGCTAAACCAACATCAAACTGCTTCTGTAATACTAATAGGATAGCAGGTAGAACAAGCATCACAGCATGAACCAACAAGTGGCTAATGCCTGTTATAGTAAGTATTAATTTTTCGTTATTATTCATCTATAAATAAAAAAGCTCCCAAACGATGAGAGCTTTATATTACAAAATTTATTACTTTCGTTTTTCCTGAATACGTGCTGCTTTACCGGTCAAGTTGCGTAAATAATGAAGTTTAGCACGACGTACTTTTCCATATCGGATAACTTTTATTGAAGAAATCATTGGTGAATGTATAGGGAATATCCTTTCAACGCCAACTCCGCTGGATATTTTGCGAACTGTGATAGTTTCCTCAATACCGCCATTCTTGCGAGCAATGACAACTCCCTGAAAACGCTGTATTCGTTCCTTATCGCCCTCAACAACTCTAATATCCATAGAAATGGTATCACCCGGGCTAAAATCAGGGATATCCTTTTTTAATAATTCTTTTGTTACTTCTTGTAATTTGTTCATTTTTTCTTCTCCGTAGAATCTTTTTTATCTAAATATTTTTCCCAAATATCAGGGCGTTTATCTTTTGTACGTTCTTCTCTTTGAGCATTACGCCACTCATCAATTTTTTTATGATGTCCTTCAATTAGGACATTTGGAACTTCCATATCTTCAATTTCACGAGGTCTAGTATAATATGGTGCATCCAATAAATCTGCTGCAAATGTATCACTCATTGCAGAATCATACGTGTTTAATACACCGGGAATTAACCTCACAATACTATCAATTATTAACATTGTTGGTAATTCTCCAGCTGTAACTACAAAATCACCGATGGAATATTCATGAGTAACATATTTTTCTACTACTCTTTCATCGATTCCTTTGTAGTGTCCGCATATAAAAATTAACTTGTCAATATAACTATTTTCCATCGCCAGTTCATGTGTCCATTGAATACCTTGCGGCGATGAATACACTACTTGAACATCGTCCGAACCTAACAATTCTAAACTATAATCAATAGCCTTGAATAATGGTTCAGCCATCAATACCATACCTCCGCCTCCGCCAAAAGGTTCATCATCAATTTGACGATAACTGCCTTTTGCAAAGTCTCTCAGATTGACAACATGAAACTCAACAATATTACGCTCAACAGCCTGCCTCAGCATGCTGTTGGCGATTAGACTATCAATTGTATCTGGTACCGGAGTAATAATTACGATCTGTTTCAATCCAATAGACCATCCATCGGAGTAATTTCAATCGCTCTTTCATCGTGGTAAATTGATTTAACAACTTCTGGTATTACCGGTATGAGGATTTCACGTTCACCATTCTGGATAACGTAAATATCATTTACCGGAAGCCACAATATTTCAATTAATTCACCGACGATATCACCGATATCTGTAACAACTGTATAGCCAATTAAATCACCCGAAACTTGATTGATTTCATCATCAATCGCTACTGATACATATACATATTTTCCATTGATTGCTTCCGCTTCAACACGTGAATCAATCCCTTTGAATATGCATCGGACTTGTTTGCCATCTTTAGCTTTGTCCATTAGCTCAATCTTAGTATTTGCTGTTTCGGTATCACCTAAGAATATCGGTCTTTCCGATATATATTCTTCGCAATAGCGCGATAAAGGTGCCAACCGAACACCACCCTTCATACCAAAAGGTTTTGAAACTCTTGCAATGGCAAACTTCTTTTCCATATTACTTAATCTTTCTTCTCGTTTTTATCGATAACATCCAAACGGGCGCGTTTTCCACCTTGTTTTGCATTGATTGCAAATAAAAGCGAGCGCAGGGCAGAAATATTTCTACCTTTTTTTCCGATTACTTTTCCAAAATCGCCATCACCTACAGTTAATTCAAAGATAATTTGCTGTTCACCTTCCACTGCATTTACATTTACTTCATTCGGCTTATCTACTAACTGTTTTACTACCGTTTCAATGAATTCCTTCATTACGACCTCCTATCGGTATCGATTACTTGTCATCTTTTGCTTCGTCTTTTGACTCAGCATTTTCAGCACTCTCGTCTGCTTTAGGCTTTTCTTCGGGAGCACTTTTTTTAGTTGTTGTTACTTCTTCTTTAACCTCTGCTTTCGTTTCACTTTCAGCTGGTTTTTCTTCAGTAACTACTGCTTTTTCGGTCTTTTCAGACTTAACATCTTCTTTCTTTTCCTCAACTTTTTCTTCAGTTTTTTCTACATCACCTTCAGTTTGAGTTTTTTCTTCCACTTTTTCTTCAGGTTCCTTTGTTTCCGTTTCTACCTTGACCGATTCCTCAATTTTTTCGACTTCTACTTGCTCTGCAGCTTTTTCTTCTGCAGCTACTTTTTTCTCGGATTCTTTAGCTTTCTTTTTTGATTCTTTTTCAGCAGCTGCCAATTTTTCCTTGACTTGTGCTTCTTTTCTCAAAGCAAATTTTTGTATTTCCTTTTCAATTGCTTTTTCATCCAAACCTTGTTTCATTAAATGCCATTTCATGGCAATACCGGCTCTTTTAATCAAATTTTGGGCAATATCTGATGGTTGCGCACCTAATTTCAACCAGTGCAAAATACGCTCTTCGTTGAGTTCAAAATTATTTGATTTATCCTGAGCAATCGGATTATACCATCCGATTTCCTCAACTGCTGCACCATCTCTACGTTGTCGTGAATCTATAACAATGACCCTGTAAAACGGTCTATTCTTTCTTCCAATTCTCTTCAGTCTTATTCTTGTTGCCAAAAGTAATCTCCTCAGTTATTTTCCATTAAGTTTATTGAATTTGCAGACATTTTAGATAATCCCGGTATTTTCATTTTACCCATATTCTTCATCATTTTTTTCATTTGGGTAAATTGATTTAATAACTGATTAACCTGCTGTACCGATCTACCTGAACCAAGTGCAATGCGCTTTCTCCTGCTTCCATTAATTAAGTGTGGATTGTGTCTTTCCCACGGCGTCATTGAATTAATAATTGCTTCGGTCCATGTTAGTTGTCTATCATCAATTTTTAGACCTTTTAGCGCTTTCCTATCCATTCCTGGCATCATTCCAAGTACTTGCTCCATCGGTCCCATTTTTTCCAGTTGTCTTAACTGTATTTTAAAATCTTCTAAATCAAAATTATTCTTTCTAAATTTTTGTTCAAGCTTTTCAGCCTCTTTCTCATCGAAAACAGATTGAGCTTTCTCAACTAACGAAACAACATCCCCATATCCAAGCAATCTATCGATTATTTGTTGCGGTTCAAATTTTTCAAGACCATCAATCTTCTCGGATACTCCGACAAATTTTATCGGTTTGCCGATAACCTCAGTGATCGAAATTGCAGCACCACCACGGGCATCTCCATCCAATTTTGTTAGAATTGTACCAGTGATATTCAACGCTTCCGAAAATGCCAATGCTGAGTTCACTGCGTCTTGTCCAGTCATGCCATCAACAACGAATAGCGTTTCATCAGGATTTGTTATCTTAGCGATCTCTTTAATTTCAGACATCATTTCACTATCTACGTGCAATCTACCGGCTGAGTCTATGATAACGATATCTATTTTTTCGGACTTTGCTTTTTTTACCGCATTTTGACAAATATCAATCGGTTTTTTACTATTTTCTGTATAAACAGGAATACCGATTTGTTTCCCTAAAATTTGCAATTGCTCAATTGCTGCAGGACGATATGCATCGGCGGCGACTAAAAAAATTGACTTTCCACTTTTTTTAAGTCTATTACCTAATTTAGCCGCTGTTGTAGTTTTTCCTGAGCCCTGCAATCCTGCTAATAAAATTACAGCCGGTTTACTTTTGCTCAGCTCAAGCGGAACAGATTTTTCGCCCAATAAAGTAATTAATTCATCGCGGATAATTTTTATAAATAATTCACCGGGTTTCACAGACTTGATTACCTTTGTTCCCTCTGAACGTTCTTTTACACGCTCGATAAAATCGCGGGCGACTTTATAATTTACATCGGCTTCCAGCAATGCGCGACGGATATCCCGCACGGTGTGCTGAATATTGCCATCGGTTATTTTACCGAGACCGCGTAAATTCCGAAAAACGGAATCAAATTTATCTGCTAATTGATTAAACATATTATTTCAGGTAATGTTGAGCCTATAAATTTAACTGGAAATATATACAATTTTCAATTCTTTTTAAGATAAGCATTAACAATAACATTATCGATAATATTTTAGTGTAAATTTATTGGTTTAAAATTTATTAAATATAATTAATCATTGTGGTTTTACAGATATATGTTTTTGAAGATTGTTGGCATAAATGAATAAATTAATAATAAAGTTAATTTCGGTTTTTATTTTAGTTATTTCGCAAGGAACGTCTCAGGATTCTCTCAGAATAGTTAGTCTTTACAATTCTACGGATGGCCCAAATTGGATCAATGATACAAATTGGTTGAGCATTCTTCCTATTTCAGAATGGTTTGGAATTACAGTTCATGATAGTTCCGTAACCGCAATTGAACTACAGCGTAATCATCTATCTGGACAACTACCGGAAGATATTGGCCAATTGAAAAACTTAGAAATAATAAATTTATCAGATAATAACTTGATTGGTGAACTGCCAGCTTCAATTGGGTATCTGACAAATCTCAATTCTTTAAATTTATCTCATAACCAATTACAGAATAATAGGGAGAATATCTTTAGCAGACTTAACAACCTAATATCATTAGATTTATCTAATAATAATTTTAGCGGTAATATTCCAATTGACATTGGCAAATTGAGCCACTTAGAAATATTAAATTTATCGAACAACAACTTTCGAAATTCTATTCCAATTGAAATTTTTCATTTACAAAATCTGAGTGAATTAAATCTGCAGAATAATTCACTATCAGGTTCAATTCCGCATCAGATTGGAAATTGTAAAAACCTGCTAATATTGGATCTGTCACGAAATAAATTGACCGGAAAGATACCCAAAGAAATTGGAAAACTGACAAAACTAACCTCTCGTTTAGCACTTGACCACAATCAGCTTAGCGGTTCAGTTCCAAAAGAAATTAGTTTGTTATCCAATCTTCAGCATATTTGGTTAAACAATAATCAATTATCGGGAATGTCTACCTTTTGAACTCGGTAAAATGAAAAGTTTGAAATCATTATTTATATACCAAAATAATTTTGTTGGACCTATTCCGCTGACTTTAGGCAATTTACGCGATTTAGAAATATTTTTTGGTCAAAACAATTCATTTGGTGGAAAAATGCCACTAGAGTTATGGTTTTTGCCAAAATTATTAATGTTAAGATTAGAAAATAATCAACTCTCGGGAACAATCCCCGGTGATTTAAGAATTTTGAAATCCATTCAATCAATAGATATCAGCAATAATCGTTTTGATACTATTTCCGAATCAATATTATTACCGTCTTCACTTTTATCATTTAATTTAGCCGGCAATGATATATTTTGTAATTATAAGACAGGTGAAACCGATAGCAATTCCTTTAATTTGTCATCGGAAATCCTAAGTAAAATAATTGGGCTAGAAAAACAAAATTGTAATGACAAATTACGGCAATCATTTTCAATAGAAACAGATAATATTGATTTCGATTATGTAAAAACTGATTCAACTGCAAAGCGGGATTTTTGGTTAACAAGTAATAGTTCAAGAACAAATATCATCAAAATTGAAAATTTTGACAAAAATAATTTCTTTCTGTCAGATTCATTAATAAAAATGAATCAAGATGATACCGTTTATGTATCTTTGATGTACTCTCCAGTAGATATTGAAAATCACTACGATGTATTGATCATTAAAGATATTGTAAATAACAAAAGTTATTTTATCTCTGTTGAAGGTGAAGGCGTTGAATCATTGATTCATCAGCGAGATACTTCTATTCCATGGAAATTTTATCTACATCCTATCTTAATTGATAGTGAATCAGCTTCATTAAATATTAAATATGATGTGCCTGAAAAAAGTACCGTTAACATTACAATTTACAACTTGGGTGGCAGGCCGATAAAAACAGTTGCGGACGGCATCGCTGATGCGGGATTTTACACTTTTACTTGGAACGGCTCAGATGATACAGATAAACCACTTGAAGAAGGAGAATATGTTTGTGTAATGCAGGCCGGGATGTTTATTCAAATTCAGCATATTTTAATGTTATATTAAAATTCTTGTACAAGTTTACACATATCATAATAAATTCGCTGAACTATAATTAACTTAATACGATATATATGGAAAACTTTTTCGAAAAATATAAAAAATTACGAGAAAACCAAAAAATTGATCTTACTGATATTGAGAAGAGGACTAAGATCAATATCAAATATTTAACTGCTATTGAAGCAGGTAGATTTGATAAATTGCTCGATCCTTATAGAAGATTATTTTTACGAGCTTATATAAGTGAGATTGGCGCAGATCCTGATTTAGCAGTCGGTGAACTAACTGAATATCTATTAAAAAAGGAAATTCCACAAACTAAAGTCCCGGAAACCACTGAACCAGAAAATATTATCCCTGAAGAGAAAAAAATGGATATTTCTATTCCTTCAGAAAAGAAATTAGAGAAACTTCGAGATATCACTTTGGGATTAGATAAAAAAAGAACAAATACCCAAGCTATTATTTCCCCCAATTTAATTAAAGGCGCGCTTTTCCTTGTATTTTGGGTCATAATTATTATTGTTATCAGAAACATTACACTCGACACAAATAGTGATAAACTAAATTCACAGACCAACCAATTATCTTCTAATATCACATCAATTACAAATTTTGACCAACTAAAAACAGATTTCATTGAGGTAAGTTCCAAACAAACTGTGATTGAACAATCACTTCCATTTATTATTAAAGTTGTATCTAAAAAGACTCTTGGAATTTTAGCAGTGCAAGATTCATTAGAAATAAAATCCTTCACGATTGCTTCCGGAGATCAAAAATCTTTCTCATTTGACACAAACCTAGACATCTTGCTAAATCATACTGATGGAGTTAATACATACGTTAACGGAGAGAAGGTTCAAGATATTACACAGCAACCAACACCGGTACGATTAATTTTTTCAGCTAATCCGAAATCTGTAACGATTAAGCATTACTCCAAATCGGAATAATTCTACCCACCAAATAATATTACTTTTCCTCTCTCTATTAAGTTAGAGACAATAAATATTTTTAAAATAATTATTGACAAAAATGGTTTATCTGACTAATATCGTGGGTAATCGTGGGTAATATTCCCTACGATTATAGGTGAAATGGTGAAAAAAACAATAGAAAACTCATTTTTTGGTCAATATTCCTACTCGATTGATACGAAAGGTCGAGTGAATGTTCCAGCAAAATTTCGGCAAGTTTTATCAGAAGAAAATGATAAGACATTTATAATAACACGTGGTGAAGAACGTTGTATTAGGGTTTATCCGTTAGTCGTATGGGAAGAGATTGTTGAGGGACTAAGTAAATTATCAGCGGTTTCTCCGAATAATCGTCATTTTATTCGCAAGACTACACGCTATGCCTCTGTAGTACAATATGATAGTCAGGGACGTATCATGCTTACCAAACCACTAATTGATTATGCAGGACTTGATAAAGAAGTCTTTATAATCGGAACATTAAACAAGTTCGAAATATGGAATCCTGATACTCTTGATCAGGTAGATTCTGATGATACAAATATCGATGCAGCCACGCTACACGAATTAGCAAAAGATATAATTTTATGACCACCGGTGGGATAGACACCATTCTGGAGCATAGGCCTGTAATGGTTTCAGAAGTAATGTCTCATTTAATGACCGATCCAAATGGTATCTATATTGACGGAACGATTGGTTTGGGCGGACATTCCAAATCAATTTTTTCTTCACTAAATAAAAACGGTCATCTCATCGGGATAGATCGTGATGTTACTGCACTTGCTCTTACCAAAGATGTACTGTCACCATTAGGTACTAATTTTTCACTAATAAATCGATCATATTCCGAAATCGATTTGATAATTAAAGAATTTGGTACAAAAAGCGTAAATGGCATTCTACTAGACTTAGGTCTATCCTCTGCACAATTAAATGACCAAAGTCGCGGATTTACCTTCACTGGCAATGGCGCTCTCGATATGAGATTTGACCAAAATTTTGGCGAAACAGCTGAAGACATCTTACAGTACAAGACCGAGGCAGAAATCGCTGATTTTATCCGAATGTATAGTGAAGAGCGGTTTGCAAAAAAAATTGCCTTTAATATTAAACGTGCCGGAAAAATGTCTACCGTAGATGATATTAGGGAAGCGGTTAGATTATCAACTCCCCCCAATAACCGTAACCGTTCATTTGCACGTGTTTTCCAAGCAATCAGAATTATGGTTAACGATGAATTAAATCAGTTAAGTATTTTCTTAGATAAGTTCATCAACCTCTTATGCGTTGGTGGAAGGATTGTAATATTAAGTTATCATTCTCTCGAAGATCGTTTAGTAAAAGTCGCTTTTAAAAAATTAAAATATGAAGATCAATTATCAATATTGACTAAAAGACCGCTTATTGCAACCGATGATGAATTAGCTGAGAATAGTCGCTCTAAAAGCGCCAAATTGCGCGCAGGAGAACGGGTATAGCCTTGGTTAATCCAAAATCGAAATATAATCCACGTAAAAAACGACAAATATTGCGATCAACATTGCCATATATTATCGTTGTTGTATTTATTTCATGTATAATTACATATTTATGGATTTACTCAGAGGTAGATGAAACCTTAAACGAGCTTGAAACACAGCAAAGAATACTGGTTGAGCTTAATGATGATATCAGCAACCTTAAAGATAATATTGAATATCTATCTCGTGTAGATGTGCTTACAAATCGTGCAAAAAATGATTTAGGAATGGTATTTGCAACTCCCGAGACAGTTGCGATATATGTTGATGGATCAATTATATCAGATATATCAGAAAAGTGATGACTAGAATTTATCAACAATATCGACGCCGAATTTCATTCCTCTCAATACTTGTGCTTTTTTCTTGGGGAGGGCTGAGTTATCGACTTTATGACATTCAAGTGGCAAATGGAAAGCAATATCACAAACAAGGTCAAAAACAGGGTATTGCAAGGGAGGAGTTATCTGCGATTAGGGGTAATATTTATGACGCAAAAGGTGTACCCCTAACTAGAAACATTACTCATTATACAATTGCCGCCGATCCGTCCATAGTTCAGAGCAAACAATTAGTTGCTAAGGAATTATCAAAAATAACAGGCAAACCAGTTAATCATTATATTAAAAAACTTAATGGTAAAAAGAACTTTTGTTATCTCGAGCGAAATCTTGAGAAAAAAGATGCGCAACCTCTCTTGGAAAAAAATATTGACGGATTAATTGTTCAGAGGAATTTCCAACGCTCATACCCACAAGATAATATTGGAGGACAATTAGTTGGTTTTACAAATGTTGATAATAAAGGTTTGGCGGGGATAGAAAACATTTATAACACGCAACTATCCGGAACCAATGGATGGATTGTTAAGCAACGCAGCGGATTGGGAAATGTCAATTTGAAAAATAATTATCCGAAGCAAAATCCAATTGACGGCGCAGATGTTCATCTCACTATTAATATTGAATATCAATCTATTTTACAGGAAGAATTGTTAAAGCAATTAAAAATTACTGATGCAGTAAGTGCTTCAGGTATTATTACTAATCCGCAAACTGGTGCAATACTTGCGATGGCATCCGTACCTGATTATAATCCCAATAAGCCAAATAAATCTGCCACTGAAAATCAAAAGATTAGAGCGTGTACTGATCAATTTGAGCCGGGATCTACATTTAAAATCGTAGCTGCAACCGCTGCAATAGACAATAATCGAGTAAATGTAACTGACAAATTTAATTGTGAAAACGGCACTTATCGATATAAAACAGTAACAATTAATGATCATAAACCTCACAATATTCTTACTTTTGGTGAAATAGTTGAGCATTCAAGCAATATCGGTATTATCAAGGTGGCTTCACAGGTTGGCAAAAAATATATTTATAATTATGCACAAGAATATGGTTTTGGAGCACCAACAAACATTGGGCTAGGCGCTGAATCTAGCGGAACCTTGCGTAAGTTGAATGAGTGGAGCAATATTTCCATAGCTGAGATTTCTATGGGACATGAAGTTGGGGCTACTGCAATTCAACTGGCAATGGCATATGGTGCAATTGCAAACGGCGGGATATTGTTAAAACCATTTATAATCAATAATATCAGTAATATAGATGGTATTTCAATTTATTCTGAATCACCACAAGTTATTCGGAAAATAGCCGATGAAAACATAATGGCACAACTATCTCAGCTGTTAGTGAATGCAGTTGAAACAGGAACGGGAATGGAGGCCAACATATCAGGCTGGCAAATTGCAGGTAAAACAGGAACTGCTCAAAAAAGTATCGATGGAGTATATTCTCACACAAAATTTTTATCAAATTTTGTGGGGTTTTTACCGGCAAGCAATCCGCAATTATTATGCATTATTACACTTGATGAGCCCAAATTAGGTTATCATTGGGGTGGAACTGGAGCGGCTCCTGTTTTTAAACAGGTAATGGAGCGCATTATTAATATTGATGATTCCATTCAAATGCCAAATAAAATAATTAGAAAAATTAACAGTATAGAACCGTTACTAGTAAAGCATGAGATAAACGAAACAAAAACTAATCGAAAAAATGACCCAATTCTCCTTTCGTCTATCGCTAAGGAACAATCACCTATTTCTTCATTGGCAAAGTCACGGCTAAAAATTACTGAAATAGTTATTCCCAATGTTCAAGGAATGAGCTTAAAAAAGGCTATCACAACGCTTAGTCAAGCAGGGTTGAAATCTAAATTCTCAGGTTCTGGTACGGTAGTTCAACAAACCCCCAAACCAGGTACAATATCAACAAGTGGAGCAATTTGCTCAATAGGATTAGAGTAAGATGCTGCTAAATGATATAGTTAAGAAGATTGTTTCATCAGGCACGCAAATTCCAAAGATAAGAATAGGCGGACTATCAACAGACTCACGAATTATTAATAGAGGTGACGTTTATGTGGCAATTTCCGGAACTCAACTTGATGGACACAATTATATCCAAGAAGCAATCAAAAAAGGAGCTGTCGCTGTCGTTACAAACGGCAGAGATGTAGGAACTCTATCGGTTCCACAAGTTAAAGTTGGGAATCCCCGGCGCGCGGCATCGATTATGGCGGCTGAATTCTATGGTCATCCTTCCAAACAATTAACTGTTATCGGAATAACCGGTACGAATGGGAAAACCACAACTGCATCTTTGATATACTCTATATTTAAAACAGCCGGGATAAAAATTGCCCAAATGGGCACTTTTGGTTTAATTGCCGAAGGTTTTGACACCGAAAAAAACCTGACTACCGCTGATCCGATTACCTTACACCGCCAGTTTTCTGAACTCCTCGCAAATAACTTTACACATGTTGTTATGGAAGTTTCTTCGCATGCATTAGAACAGTATCGCGTTGCAGATATAAATTTTAATTATGCAGTGTTTACCAATCTTACATCTGAACATTTAGATTATCACAAAACTATTGAGAATTATTATCACTCAAAAGCCAAATTATTCAAAATGCTACCTATTACAGGTACAGCTATATTAAACATAGATGATGAATACGGCAGAAGATTGGAAAGCGAATGCAATGTGCCTATTGTAACCACATCTCATAGAGGAAAAAGAGATATTTATTTTAAATCTCATCGTATCTCATTAACCGGTATTAAGGGCACAGTACAGGTAGTTAACCAGACATTTAAAATTAACTCACCATTAATAGGTAAATTCAATTTAGATAATATTTTATCGGCTATCGCAGTTGCGCAATCAGCAAGTATTGCACCAATCGATATTATTGCCGGTATTGCCGCATGTAAAAACGTACCCGGAAGAATGGAGATTTTTACAACACCAACTGGCGGTATCATAATAATTGATTATGCTCATACACCCGATGCATATAAAAAAGTACTAAGTACTATTCGTCAATCTCACAATTAAAAAATCAAAAATAACATTGGTTTTTGGTGCCGGTGGTAATCGTGATAAAACAAAACGTCCTATTATGGCTGCCATAGCTGAAAAATATGTTGATAAATGTTATATCGCACCTGACAATCCGAGATACGAATCAATTGATGAAATTAATAGTCAAATAGTTAGTGGTTTTCAAACAAACAATTATGAAATTTTTATCGAGCGTGGTGATGCAGTTCGAAAAGGTGTAGAGAAATTAAAAAAGAATGATGTGTTGGTAATATTAGGCAAAGGTCGCGAAGAATATCAAGAGATAAATGGACAAAAACTGTTTTATTCCGATATAAAAATTATAGAGGAATTTATTAAATGAGAATCACGTTACCAGAATCAAAAAAATTCTCAAAAGTCTTTGAAAAAGTTATAGGTACTGCATTATTAAAAAATATTTCCGGTATCAGTACTGATAGTCGTGAATGTGTAAATGGTGATTTATATTTAGCAATCAGAGGTGAAAAAGTTGATGGTCATCAGTTTATTGAAGAAGCCCAAATCAATGGGGCATTAGCCGCCTTAGTTATTGACTCTATTAACACAAGTGGAGAAATACAACAAATTATAGTTGAAAATCCAATACAATCTATCGGTAAGGTTGCAAATGCATGGCGTAAACAATTTAATATACCGGTAATTGGAATTACTGGATCCAATGGCAAAACCACAACAAAGGAATTATTGAGACATATTTTAAGTTCAAAATATAATGTTCATGCCACTAAAGGAAATTTTAACACATCAATAGGTGTACCATTAACACTGTTACAAATGCAAGACAATCAAAATTTTAGCATCATAGAAATGGGTGCAAATCAACCCGGTGATATAAAAACGCTTTGTCAAATTGTTGAACCTACCGATGGGCTGATCACAAATATTGCTCCTGCTCATTTGGAGGGCTTTGTAACCATCGAAAATATTGCACGGGAAAAATCGGAGCTATTTAAAAATCTAGCAAATGGAACCGCTTTTAAAAACATTTCCGATGAATGGATAAAAAAATTCACTACTAATGCCAAATCAACAACTTATGGATTTTCCACCGACTGCGATTTTGGTGCAGATTTCTATCGTGAGTCCAACGGCAATATCACTTTGAAAATAAATGACATTGAATTAAATATAAATTCACAAAACATGGTATTTACTAAGAATGTTCTTGCTGTTTCAGCAGTTGCGAGGTCATATGGAATTGAATGGCAAACAATTCAGGAACGAGTTTTATCATTTTCACCAACCTATGGCAGAGGTGTTATTAGAAAGTATGATTCTATAACCGTCATTGATGACACCTACAATGCAAATTATAATTCCACATTAGCAGCTATTGAAAATTTGGCTCAATTTCCAACAATTGGACGCCGGATATTTGTATTTGGAGATATGGCCGAGTTGGGCAGTGATTCGAAAAAGTATCATGAGAAAATTGGTGAGAAATGTCTTGAAAATTATTTAGATGCAGTTTTTACAGTAGGCACACAGACTATAAAAACTGATAAAGTTTTGGATTCGTTGAAATATCATAAACATTTTGACAATAAAGAACAATTATCAAAAGAGTTGCTCAATTTTGTGCAGGATGAAGATATAGTTTTATTTAAAGGTTCTCGCTAGTATGGAAATAGAAAAAGTAATTCACGAGGTTTTCAAAAACTGATGTTATATCACTTACTATTCCCGTTATCTGATATATGGTCGCCATTGAATTTGTTTCAATATATAACATTCAGATCTGTAATGGCGTCAATATTTGCGCTACTAATAAGTTTCCTCATCGGTCCTTGGGTTATTCGTCAATTGACTCACCATCAAATAGGCGAACAAATAAAAACCAGGGGACCACAATCTCACCAATCAAAAAAGGGCACGCCAACAATGGGAGGCGTCATGGTACTCACCGCCATACTCCTCCCTACCCTCCTTTTTGCCCAGTTGAATAATATTTATATACAAATAATTATTATTGCCACATTATGGATGGGGTTATTTGGATTTATTGATGACTATTTAAAAGTTATCAAGAAGAAGGAATCAGGATTAATTGCACGATATAAACTGGCAGGTCAAATTACTCTTGGAATTATAATCAGCACTTGGATGTATTTCCGTCCTGAATTTGCAGAGTTATGGAGCTATACATCGGTCCCATTTTTTAAAGATACCGTTTTAAGTTTGGGTTGGTTTTACCCAATCATGATCATTTTAGTTATTACAGGATTTTCAAATGCTGTCAATTTAACAGATGGTTTGGATGGGCTTGCCTCAGGATTACTTGCTGTATCATTTGCTGTATTTGCCGGTATTGCTTATGTGTCGGGACGTGTTGATTTTTCCAATTATTTGAATATTGAATATCTTCCAGGTGCTGGAGAATTGACAATATTTGCAGCTGCTACAGTTGGTGCTTGTGTGGGATTTTTATGGTTTAACTCCGCTCCTGCCTCAGTTTTTATGGGAGATGTTGGCTCACTTTCAATTGGATCGGCTCTCGGGACAATGGCCGTTTTACTAAAAAAAGAACTTTTGCTTATTTATTATTGGCGGAGTATTTGTAATTGAAGCGTTATCGGTTTTATCACAATGGGGTTATTTCCGATATACTAAAAATAAAACCGGAAAAGGTAAACGACTTTGGAAAATGGCTCCGATACACCATCATTTTGAGCTAAAGGGTTGGCCGGAGACAAAAGTCGTTATACGATTTTGGATAATTAGGATTATTATTCGCTTTATTTTCACTAACAACATTCAAGATTCGATGAATAAAGTAGAAAAAAATATTAGTGAAATAAAAAAACTATCAATTTCCGTAATTGGATTAGGCCGAAGCGGAATCGCAATTGCGCATTTAGCAAATCATTTAGGTTCCAAAGTATTTATTAGCGATAATTCTTCATCAGATTCGGTAATGGCAAATTTGCAATCTTTAGAATCCATTGGAATCCAAGGTGAAATTGGTGGTTGTACAGATAAGATTTATAATTGCGACTTAATGGTTATATCGCCCGGGATTCCTGCTGATTCACAAATAATTATTGAAGCACAAAGACGAGGAATTCGAGTCATTGGAGAAATTGAATTTGCTAGTTTATTCACTAACTCTCCAATTAATCGGAGTTACAGGGTCAAACGGAAAATCAACTACAGTACATGCACTTGTTGAAATGTGCCAATCTGAGGATATTCATGGAGTTTTAGCAGGCAATATTGGATTGGCATTCTCCAATAAAGTGTTGGAAGAATTACAGAATCCTGACCCCAAACGAGTATATATCCTTGAAATTTCAAGTTTTCAGATGGAATTCATTGAGAGTTTTCATCCGTACATATCAATATTCCTAAATATTTCACCTGACCATTTGGATCGACATAAAACTTTTGATAATTATTTAAATTTCAAGCTTCGCTTAGCCGAAAACCAGATAGAAAACGACTATGTTATTTATAATTCTGATGATAAGATTTTATTAAAAGCTCTAAAAACACATACTGCAAAAAAAATAACATTTAGTCTTCATTACCATGAGAATAGTATTTATAGTATTAATAAATCAAATATAATTAACAAAGAGTACGCCAAACTCACAAAACTCGAGAACATTGGGTTGCCCGGACAGCACAATATTTATAACCTCCTTGCAGCTGCTTCGGGCGCCCATTGCTTGGGTATCTCTGATGAAAAAATTGCTGAAGTTATGCAATCATTTAAGGGGATTCCGCATAGATTAGAAAGTATTACAAAAATCAATGGAATTGAATTTATTAATGATTCAAAAGCTACAAATATTGATGCAGTCAAAGTAGCCATAGAGAGTTACAAAAAGCCAATTATATTAATATTAGGCGGTTTAGCAAAGGGTAACGATTTTGCTGAATTACTAAAGTATAGAAATAATATCAAACATATAATTGCTTATGGTAAGGCCAAAAAGATAATACATGATGAACTCTATAACACTTTTGATGTGAGTATGATTGAGCTCTTGCAAGAAGCAGTGGCTATTAGCTACGCGAAAGCAACAAATGGCGACATCGTATTATTATCCCCAGGTTGTGCTAGTTTTGATCAATTTATGAATTTTGAAGATCGTGGAATAAAATTTTCCCAATGGGTTAGAGAATTGGAAAAATGAGGCAATTAGATATATCTAAAAAAAGATTTGATCAACCTTTACTGTGGTCGGTAATTGCATTGATTGTTATTGGCACTATCATGCTGTATAGCTCAAGTACTGCAGTTTCGTTGGCAAAAACAAATGGCCAAACCGACACATATTATATAATTGCGCATTTAAAAAGATTAATAATTGGAATTGTGGCTTTGGGATTTTTCATGGTATTTGATTATCGAAAATTAAAATTCTTAGCACCGTTCTTAATCGTAATTGCAATAACTCTATTGGTCTATACAAAAGTTTGGTATTGGATTAACGGAATCTCCACGCCAGGGCGATGGTTATTCTTAGGTTCATTTTCCTTGCAAACTTCCGACATAGCCCGTATTGCATTGATAATTTACCTTGCCGCATTCATGGCGAAAAAGAAACACCAGATCCACGATTTTTACACTGGATTTTTTCCACCTTTATTAATATCAGCAATTTTGGTTGGACTGATTATGGTACAACCCGATTTTAGTACAGCCATAATGCTTTGTATCATTGGGACTATGATGATGTTTATCGGTGGTGCAAGATATGTACAACTAACGGCTGCAGGACTAGCTGCTGCACTTGTTACAATTCCTCTAATGTTGTCAGTGCCATACAGTAGATCACGAATTATGACTTGGCTAGGTGGCAATGAAGATGTAGTTGATACCGGCTATCAAATTACGCAATCATTAATAAGCCTTGGTAATGGTGGTATTTTTGGAATGGGTCTTGGTAATAGTATTGCTAAAAATCAATTTTTACCAACGCCGCATACAGATTTCATTTTAGCTATTATTGGTGAAGAAATCGGTTTAATTGGTACGCTAGTTTTAATTACTTTATTTTTAGTGATATTTCAGCGCGGGATAAAAATTGCTAAAGAATCGAATGATCCATTCGGGATACTCCTTGCTCTTGGATTATCATTCAGTATTATACTATATGCATTTGTTAATGCTGCAGTTGTTACTAATATTTTCCCAGTTACCGGTCTACCCATGCCTCTAGTAAGCTATGGAGGATCGAGTGCACTAACTAATTTGATTGCTCTTGGAATTTTATTGAACATCAGTCAATCTAAACGATCTGTTAATCATGATCAGGGATGGAAACCGGCATATAATGGATAAACAGGTTAAAGTATTAATTGCTGGTGGTGGTACTGGAGGACATTTGTATCCAGCTATTGCGATCGGAGAATCCTTGAACACAAGATATCCGAATTTTAAAGTGCATTACATGGGCTCTAAGTTTGGAATAGAATCATCAGTTTTACCTGTTAAAGCTCTTCCACATACTTTATTGCCGATTAGAGGTCTTCAGCGCGGATTTAGTTTACAGTCGATCGCAAGAAATATTTTACTTCCTTGGCGATTATTCAATTCAATAAGGATTGCCAGAAAAACAATAAAACATATTAACCCAGATATAATAATTGGAACAGGTGGATATGCAAGTGCTATTCCAATAAAAATAGCTGTAAAAAGAAAAATACCTATTGTGCTACAGGAGCAAAATTCAAATCCTGGTTTAACAACCATGCATTTTGCTGATAGAGCTAAACAAATTTGTGTAGCATTTGAAGCTACTATGGAAAGATTGAAGGGTAATAATGCTATTTTAACAGGTAACCCTATCCGAGCAAATATATTAAATGGTGATAGGGAAAAAAGTGGATTATTATTTGATTTAAATCCTGATCAAAAATCTATATTTTTATTTGGTGGTAGTCAGGGGTCAGCATTTTTGAATAAAATCATGAACGAATGTATTGCGATGTTTGAGTCAGAAAAAATTCAAATATTATGGCAGACTGGTGAGGCTCAGTACGAACAGTTCAAACATCTAAACTCTTCTCTTGTTAAAGTGCGATCGTTCATTCATCACATGCCTGAAGCTTATGCAATATCAGATCTAATTATTTCACGAGCTGGCGCATTAACTTTATCAGAGATAACCGCCTGTGGCAAACCAAGTATATTAGTGCCATTCCCCCATTCGGCAGGCAATCACCAGACAAAAAATGCTGAATCCGTTGCAAAAGCTAAAGCAGCAATAGTGTTTCACGAAAAGGAATTAACAGCTCGCAATTTATATCGATCTGCTATCGGAATTTTATATGATGATAATAAATCAAAAAGTATGTCAAATAATTCAAAAAAAATCGGCATTACGGATGCCACAAATAAAATAATTGATGAAATTATTAAGGTTATAAATATCTAATGTTTAGAAAAGTAAAAAAAATTCATTTTGTTGGTATCGGTGGAATTGGAATGAGTGGAATCGCTGAATTACTATTGAATTTGGATTTTAAAATTAGTGGTTCTGATATCCAAGATTCTGACATAATACAGAATCTGGCAAAAAAAGGTGCAAAAATATATACTGACGGACATAACTCTGATAATGTCGGAGATAGTGAGGTTTTGGTCTATTCGAGCGCAGTGAAAGACAATAATCCCGAAATACTAAAAGCTAAGGATATGGGAATCCCGGTCATTCGTCGAGCAGAAATGTTAGGAGAATTAATTGCAGTTAAAGAAACATCAATTGCTGTTAGTGGCACACATGGAAAAACATCAACCTGCTCAATGATTGGTAGCGTTCTCAACGCTGCAGACCACGACCCGACATTAGTGGTTGGTGGATTAGTGAAAACGATTGGCACAAATTCACTATTGGGACTTGGAGATATAATAATAGTAGAAGCCGATGAATTTGATCGCAGCTTCCTTGCTCTGCGTCCAACAATTTCAATCGTTACAAATATTGAGCTTGAACATACTGATTGCTACGCAGATATTGATGATCTACAAAAAGCATTTATCCAATTCTGTAACTCTGTGCCATTTTATGGTGAGGTAATTGTCTGCTTGGATTCTCCCGGTGTGCGAGGAATAATTTCTGATATTCATCGACCAATTACCACATATGGAATCTCAAGTCAGGCTGACTATCGCGCTGAAAACATTCAATATAAAAATAACACAATTAAATACTCTGCCTTTTATCACGATAAAAAATTGGGGGATATCAAATTAAACGTTCCCGGCCACCACAATGTGCTTAACTCTTTAGCCGCAATTGCGATTGGTATGGAGATGAAAACTCCATTTGGAATTATCAAGAAGGGGTTAGTCGAGTATGAAGGTGTAAGACGACGTTTTGAAATAAAGGGTATTGTAAATGATATTATGGTGGTTGATGATTATGCCCACCATCCAACTGAAGTAGCTGCAACTTTAAGTGCCGCGCGAAGCGGATGGAACAGACGAATTGTAGCAGTATTTCAACCTCACTTATATACACGGACAAGAGACTTTTACCGCGAATTTGCGGAATCATTCGTAAATAGTGATATTCTAATTGTAACAGATATATATCCTGCTCGTGAAGAAAAAATCGAAGGCATTGATGGAAAAATAGTCGCAAAAGCGGCAAAAGATTTAGGTCATAGGGATGTTCATTACATAGCAGATTTAAATGATTTAAATAAAAAAATAGACCAAATAACTAAACCTGGAGACATGGTAATTGGTATTGGTGCGGGAACAATATGGCGTTATATGGAATCATACTTCAATCATTTAACAAAGACTACCAAAGATAATTAATGGAATTGTATCAGTTAAAAAATATGATAAGCGGAACAATTCTGGAAAACGAATCAATGTCTAAACATACATCGTTTGGCATTGGTGGACCTGCATTAGCATTCATCGAACCTAAATCGGTAAAAGATTTACAAATAATAAAGTTATATGCTAAGGAGCATCAAATAGATATTTTTTGTATTGGAAGCGGTTCGAATTTGCTTGTATCTGACAATGGCGTAGATGGCTTTATAATTTCATTGGGAAAATCTTTTAAAAAAGTATCATTCAATAAAAACAAGTGTTCTGCAGAAGCCGGTGTAAAATTATCAAAATTGGTCAAAGATTGTATAAAACAAGATTTACAAGGACTTGAGACTCTAATAGGTATTCCCGGAACACTAGGTGGTGCGCTAATTATGAATGCCGGTGCTTTTGGTAATGAAATATCTAATTATTTGACGGGAATCGAACTATTAGATAAAAATGGTACTATTGAAAGAAAATCTGCCAATGAAATTGAATTTAACTATCGCTCATCAAATATTAATAAAGATGACATTATATTAAGTGCAGAATTCGAATTAGCCGAATCTACAAAATCTATAATAATTAAGAATCGTGATAAAGCAAATTTGACTCGGAAAAGCACTCAGCCACTTAAATTTCGTTCAGCAGGCAGTGTTTTTAAAAACCCAAGTAATGCTGCAGCAGGTTATTTAATTGATCATGCGGGATTTAAGGGCAAATCATTTGGTGGCGCCACAGTCTCAGATATTCATGCAAATTTTATTATAAATCAAGCGGACGCGAAAGCTGAAGATGTAGTAAAGCTGATTAAGTTTATTCGAAATGCAATATATATAAAATATTCAGTAATGCTTGAATTAGAAATAACAACATTGGGTTTCCCCGAAGGGACTTTCAATGCATAAATATATAAATAAATTATTTAAAGTTTTAATAACCGCAAGTATTTTATCTGCCATAGCTATACTTATATGGGGTAGTTTTTCTTGGGCGGATTACAATAAATATTTTGAGGGTCCTAATATAGTTTTAACCGGCAATTCTATTGTAGATGAATCTGAATATAAATCATATTTAATGAAAAAATTTGGTTCTAATGTATTTACTGAAGACATTTCAGAAATTTCAAACCATATTGAGGAACATCCTTACGTGGCAGGTGTGCGAGTTAGTAAACATTTCCCGAAAGGAATTTTAATTGAGATTTCTGAAAGGTATCCTGTGGCATTGATCAATAGTAATCCGTTATTATTGATTGACAATAATGGATTTGTCCTACCATTCAGAAGTAATTCATTTGATCTTCAAATTCCGATTATATCAAATTTTGAAATAACCCCTGATTTATATCCCGTTGGGAAGCAAACATTGTCACCTGACGCAAAGAATGTTGTTGAATTTTTAAACAGAATTAAAATTGAATATCCGCAATTATATCAAAATTTATCAGAAATAAGATTAAGCACTTATAATGATTATGAAATGATTCTAAATGAGAAACCGACAAAAATAGTGATCGGTAAATCTCTTGCTTGGTCAAAGATATTGGTATTAAAAGAATTTGAAGAGAGTATAAGGAGCCATAAATCTATTACAGATTATGCATATCTAGATCTACGGTACGATAATCAAGTGATAACGCAGGGACGCCAAGTATGATGAAAAATTCTCGACCAAAAAAGATGAATATTATCTCCGGAATTGATATTGGTTCTGCAAAAATCAGATGTGCAATAATTGCAAATGACGATATTAATAATACAAATAAGTTATTAGGAATTGGAACTTCTAACTCGACTGGGAATAAATCGTGGAAGTATAACAAATCGCGAAAAATTCTTAGAGGAGATGGAGAAAGCGCTAATCGAAGCGGAAAAAAATGCAAATGTAAAAGTTGAGGATGTTTGGATTATCTGTATCCGGTGAACATATTAGAGGAATAAACACTCAAGGCGCAATTGCCATCGAAAGTAGCGGCTCAAAATCATCCATAAATAAATCGGGCAAAATAGATGAAAATGATGTAAAACGTGTGCTTGAAATGGCGAAAGCGATTTCTTTTCCTGCCGATCGCGATATCCTACACATATTGCCACAAGAGTATGTAGTTGATGCAATGGATAAAATCAAAGACCCCGTAGGCATGTCAGGTAGACGGCTTGAAGCAAGAGTACATTTGGTGACTGTCACGACGTCAACTGCAACCAACCTTGTGAATTGTGCAGAAGAATTAGGCCTGAATGTAAAGGGCTTGGTATTTCAAGGATTAGCATCCGGTATCGCTGTCATTGGCAGCGATGAAAGAGATGCAGGTGTAATTTTGGCAGATATTGGATCTAAGACTACCGATATTGCAATGTTTTATGAAGGCGGAGTTCGACACACAGGTGTTTTGCCGATAGGGGCCGATAGCGTGACCAATGATATCGCAGTTATGCTGCGTATCTCAAAAAACGAAGCTGAACGGATAAAGCTAAAATACGGTTCCGCTAAAGCTTCAAAGGCATCTCCTGATTTAATGATCGAGGTTCAGGACAGTGACAGTGGGAAAAAGACCAAAGTATCTGAACACGAATTAGCACGATATATCGAAGCTCGTATGGTTGAAATATATCAATTAATTGGTCGTGAAATAGCTCGTGCCGATTGTTATGAGAAATTAACCTACGGATTAGTACTCACCGGCGGTGGAGCCTTATTACCCAATATAACTGTTCTTGGCGAAGAGATTCTTGGAATGCGAGTAAGAATCGGGGCACCGCGAGGTGTCACAAGTTCTGTTGATACAATAAACAGTCCTCAATTATCATCTGTGATAGGTTTAGCACTATGGTCATCAAAGTCTGATGATATCTTTCTTGATGAACCAATAAGATTTGGAGCAAAAGATTTAGCAGCGAAAATAACCGGTTGGTTTAAAGGATTTTTCTAATATAAATATTTACAATAAAAAGGAGTAACTCATGTTATTTGAATTCGATTCAATATTTAGCCAAAAAGCAGATTTAAAGGTCGTAGGTGTTGGTGGAGCCGGCGGTAATGCAGTAAATCGAATGATAAATTCAGGTATGGAAGGTGTTGATTTTTGCGTGATTAATACCGACACCCAAGATCTTGAAAAAAGTCTGGCAGAAAAGAAATTACAGATTGGCAAAAGTCTAACTAAGGGCTTAGGTGCAGGTGCTAAAGCTGAATTAGGACGCCAAGCAGTAACTGAAGATCGGAAAGCGGTCCAATCTTTACTTGCTAATGCAGATATGGCATTCATTACAGCCGGAATGGGTGGTGGTACAGGAACCGGTGCAGCTCCTGTAGTAGCCGAAATCTCAAAAGATATGGGCATTCTTACGGTTGGGATTGTAACTTTACCTTTTGCCTTTGAAGGTCCCAAAAGATTGGCTCGCGCGTTAACAGGTGTAACAGAACTGCGCAAAGTATGTGACACGCTGATTGTAATTCCAAATCAAAAATTGATGTCCATTGTTGGGAAGGAAACCACATTTATTGATGCATTCAATATTGCTGATTCAATACTTCATCAAGCTGCAAGAGGTATCTCTGACCTGATCAATGTACAAGGTATGATAAATCTGGACTTTGCAGATGTGCAAACTATTATGAGCAATATGGGTGAAGCTATCATGGGAACAGGACGAGCTAGCGGTGATGAAAAAGCTGTTCTAGCTGCACAACAAGCGATATCAAGCCCATTATTAGATAATGCAAGTATCAGCGGTGCTCAGGGTGTTTTAGTAAATATAACCGGCGGTCCGAAAATGACACTATTTGAAGTGGACGAAGCAGCTTCAATAATCTTCGAAGAAGCAGGTCAGGATGCCAATTTAATATTTGGTGCTGTGATTGATCCCGCTATGCACGATGAACTGCAGGTTACCGTTATAGCTACCGGATTCAGTCAAGCAAGACCAATGCCATTGCATGAGGAAGAAGGTACAGTATCCACGCTTTACACCGACTGAACATACACGTCAACTTGTTGATTCAGCAGAATACACCTCTCCATGAACAGAATGGCAATGGTAGGGATGAAATAACCAAACCCGAAGATCCAAAACCTAAATTCATTTTCGATGAAGGTCAAATTAACATTGTTGGATCTGATCTAGAAGTACCAGCTTTTCTTAGGCGTCAAAACGAGTAACTCCTATAATTGCATAAAATAAAGACGCTTAATCAAAAAGCCCCCGTGGCGGTTGCGGGGGCTTTTTTTATGATCATTTGATTTATGTATTAGGAAAATATTTTAGACGAATCAAACATATTTATAAATGAAATGAGTGAACAATAGAATTAAATTCTACCAATTTAGCAGCACAAAATAATTTATATACAAGACAAATGTTGTCATTTTTAAATGAATTTTAAATTATGCGAATTAACGAATGAAAAATACTTATTTTGACTTAATAGAGCAGAGTTATTATTTCCCGCAGGAAGGATTTGACCTAAGAGATAAATACATTACATTTCATGGTGTATCCTTAAAATATTTAATTGATAAATACGGAACACCATTTAGATTTATTTATTTGCCGAAGATTGGAGATCAGATCAAAAAAGCGCGTAATCTATTTAATCGTGCAATAAAAAATAATGCTTATAATGGAAAATACCATTTTTGTTATTGTACAAAGTGCAATCACTTTTATCATGTGATCAATGAAGCCTTAAAACATAATGTAAATCTCGAAACCTCATCATCCTTTGATATTGATTTAATACTCAAACTATATGAGGATAATAAAATTAGATAAAAAAAGAGTCCTGATTCATAATGGCTATAAAACAGATGATTATTTACAAAAAATAATTCTCTTGCAAGAAGCAGGATTTGAAAATTCGATTATCATTTTAGATAGTTTAGACGAACTTTCAAGATTGCAAAAATTTAATCCTAAACACAGAATTAAGATCGGTTTGCGAATGGCTGTTGATGAAGAAGCACAATCTTCTTACTACACCTCACGTCTTGGTATCCGACACACTGAAATGATTGAGTTTTTTAATAATTACATTAAAAATAATGATAAAGTTGAGCTGAAAATGCTTCACTATTTTGTTGATTCAGGTATAAAAGATACTGTCTATTATTGGGGTGAATTTCAAAAAGCCTTAAAATTATATATTGACCTAAAAAAGGAATGTAAAAGTTTAGAATCATTCAATATTGGTGGAGGGTTTCCAATTCGGAATCACCTTGGATTTGAATATGATTACGGATACATGATTAATGAAATTATCAAAAACATAAAAGAAGCATGCAACCAAGAAAATATTAAGGAACCTGATATTTATACTGAGTTTGGGAAATATACAGTGGGTGAAGCAGGTGCAATTATATTTGAAGTGTTGGAACAGAAACAACAAAATGATAAAGAATTGTGGTATATCATCAATAACAGTTTAATGAATACGATACCCGATGCCTGGTCAATTCATGAAAAATTTATCCTTTTGCCTGTAAATAAATGGGAAAATGAATATAAACGAGCAAATATTGGAGGGATTAGTTGTGATCATTCAGATTATTACAACTCAGAAGATCTAAATCAAGAAATTTTATTGCCTAAATATTCTCGTAATGATGAAGAACCATTATATCTAGGATTTTTTCATACTGGTGCATATCAAGATTCAATAAGCGGATATGGTGGAATAAAACATTGCCTTATTCCTTCTCCAAAACATGTTATTATCGATAGAGATGAAAAAGGAAACTTTATTGATTATGTTTATCGAGATGAACAATCTGTCGATGAAATGTTTAAGATTTTAGGATATAATAAATAAGTTATGAGAACTTTTGCAGGAATAGAAAGTAAATATGCTGATTTTGAACAAATCAGCTGTATTGTTACAATCTATACCATATGATGGAACAAGTACCTGGGGCAAAGGTGCTGATAAGGCATTTGAAGCATTCCTTGAAGCCTCAGAAAATATGGAACTTTACGATATTGAAACCGATTCGGAAGTTTATAAACACGGCATTCATATTTTACCCGAGATTACTGAAAATAAGTCACCTGAATCTGTGTTTTCTACGGTTTATAATAAAACAAAAGAATTATTAAAATCTAGAAAAATTCCTAACTTTTTTTGGTGGTGAACATTCGGTTAGCATCGGAATTATTAAAGCATTTTATGAAAAATATCCAAATTTCACAGTTCTTCAACTTGATGCACATGCTGATTTACGTGAAAGCTATAATGATTCTAAATACAATCATGCCTGTGCTTTACATGATGCATCAAAAAATGCTAATCTTATTCAAGTTGGAATTAGAAGCATGGATGTCAGTGAGAAACAATATTTGAATAGAGAGAAATGTTTTTTTGCTGAAGATATTTTGGAATAACAATACTTGGGTTGATAACTCAATAGATTTAATGACTGATAAAGTATATATCACTATTGATCTAGATGCATTTGATCCATCAATAATGCCCGCAACCGGTACACCGGAACCAGGTGGACTAGATTGGAATACAACCATAAATTATCTTAAGAAAGTATTTAGAAAAAAGAATGTAGTAGGATTTGATATTGTAGAATTTGCCCCTATTCAAGATTTAAAAGCTCCTAATTTTTTAGTTTCAAAACTTTATTATAAACTATTATCATATAAATTCAAATATCATGAAAAATAAAGGACCAATCAGCAATTTTATTATTGAACATTACAAACATTTTAATGCCGCAAGTTTAGTAGATGCAGCAATTGCCTATGAAAAACAATTAGAACAAGGCAATAAAATGATGATAACACTTGCCGGTGCTATGAGTACTGCCGAATTGGGTAAATCACTGGCTGAAATGATAAGAAATGATAAGGTTCAAATAATATCCTGCACAGGAGCAAACCTTGAAGAAGATGTCATGAATCTGGTTGCTCACTCGCATTATAAAAGAATGCCTGAATATCGTGATTTGTCCCCAAAACAGGAATGGGATCTTTTAGAAAAAGGATTAAACCGAGTAACCGACACTTGCATTCCTGAAGAAGAAGCATTCAGAAGATTACAGAAACATATTTTTAAAATTTGGAAAGAAGCTGAAAATGGCGGAACCGATATTTTCCGCATGAGTTTATGTATCAATTACTTCTTTCGGGTGTTTTAGAACAATATTATGAAATTGATCCAAAAGATAGTTGGGTACTTGCTGCTGCCGAAAAAAATTTGCCGATAGTTGTACCCGGTTGGGAAGATTCAACCATGGGAAATATTTTTGCTTCATATTGTATAAAAGGTGAACTGAAAGCCTCCACAATGAAATCCGGAATTGAATATATGTCATGGCTCGCAAATTGGTACACCGAAAATACAAAGGATAATGGCATTGGATTCTTTCAGATAGGTGGTGGAATTGCTGGTGATTTTCCGATTTGTGTTGTTCCAATGTTGTACCAAGATTTGGAAAGAACTGACACTCCTTTTTGGAGTTATTTTTGTCAAATATCAGATTCAACTACTAGTTATGGATCATATTCAGGTGCAGTCCCAAATGAAAAGATTACCTGGGGTAAACTCGACCTAAAAACTCCGAAATTTATTATAGAATCGGATGCAACAATTGTAGCTCCGCTTATGTTTGCCTATTTACTTGGCTGGTAATCTTATAATCGAATAATTGAATCCGATTATCGTTGCAAAATATGTATTATTCTTGTAATATTTTAAACATTTCAAGTCAATAATCTATATTTTTATATCGACGCAATAAATTAGGAAGGAATATTTAATGTTTAATAAATTGCTTTTAGTACTAGCACTAACAACTGTAATGATTAATATATCTTGTAGAAGGAATCCAACATCTCCTGAGAATACAGCTCCAATCGCTGCAATCACTATTAATCCTACTTCGGGTACAACAGAAACAACATTTAACTTTGATGCTGGTAATAGTACTGATGAAGAAGATGAAACTTCAGTTTTGCAGGTAAGATGGGACTGGGAAAATGATGGTGGGTGGGATACAGATTACAGAACAATAAAAACCATAACTCACAAATATTCACAACCTGGAACATATACAATTGTCCTTGAAGTTAAGGATATGGAAGGATTAACTAGCATTGCGACTGATACGGTAAATGTATCTATTGCTAATACAGTGCCCACTGCATCATTTACAATAAGTCCAACATCAGGAGTAACAACCACAACATTTAATTTTGATGCAAGTGCCAGTAGTGACAATGAGGATGCAATGGATGTTTTGCAAGTAAGATGGGATTGGAACAATGATGGTACTTATGATACTAATTACAATACAGCTAAGACCGCTACTCACCAGTATACCACAGAAGGAACCTATACAGTTAAACTCGAAGTGAAAGATAGTGAAGGTTTAACTAATACTAACACCCAAACGGTAATTGTGTCGGAGGCAAATACAGCACCCACAGCATCATTTACAGTAAATCCAACTACTGGTACTATAAATACTATATTTAATTTTGATGCAAGTGGTAGTAGTGATAATGAGGATGCAACGGATGTTTTGCAAGTAAGATGGGATTGGAACAATGATGGTACCTATGATACTAACTTTAGCACTACTAAAATAGCAACAAATCAATTTAGTAAAGTTGGGACCTATACAGTTAAACTCGAAGTGAAAGATAGTGAAGGTTTAACTAATACTAATAATCAAGCAGTAACTATCGCCAATACAGCACCCACTGCGTCATTTTCAGTAAATCCAGCTACTGGCACTGTAAATACTGTATTTAATTTTGATGCAAGTGGTAGTAGTGATAATGAGGATGCAACGGATGTTTTACAAGTAAGATGGGATTGGAACAATGATGGAACTTATGATACTAATTACAATACAGCTAAGACCGCTACTCACCAATACACTTTAGAAGGATCATATACTATTAAACTTGAAGTAAAAGATAGTGAAGGGTGGTTACATAGCAACACTAAGATAGTAACTGTCCAGCAACCAAGTACTGTTATTACGTTTTCCGATGCTAATTTTGAAGCATTAATAAGAGTAACTCTCAATAAACCAACCGGTAATATCACAGATTCGGATTTGGAAACAATCACATCACTTAGCGGTGGTGGTTGGAATATCTCGAATATATCCGGAATTGAGTATTGTACAAATCTTCAAACTCTTACTTTATGGGGCAATCAGATTTCTAATATCAGCTCATTAAGTAATTTATTGAATCTAAAAGTTATTGGTATGGATGCTAATCAAATCATTGATATTTATCCCTTGGTCCAAAATAGCGGAATTGGAAGCGGTGATATTGTCTACTTAACTAATAATCCCTTAAGTTCAGCTTCGATTAACACTTATATTCCACAATTAGAAGCTCGGGGCGTGACAGTACATTATGGTAGCGGTACTGTTATTACATTTTCCGATGCTAATTTTGAAGCATTAATAAGAGTAACTCTCAATAAACCAACCGGTAATATCACAGATTCGGATATGGAAACAATCACATCACTTAGCGGTGGTGGTTGGAATATCTCGAATATATCCGGAATTGAGTATTGTACAAATCTTCAAACTCTTACTTTATGGGGCAATCAGATTTCTAATATCAGCTCATTAAGTAATTTATTGAATCTAAAAGTTATTGGTATGGATGCTAATCAAATCATTGATATTTATCCCTTGGTCCAAAATAGCGGAATTGGAAGCGGTGATATTGTCTACTTAACTAATAATCCCTTAAGTTCAACTTCGATTAACACTTATATTCCACAATTAGAAGCTCGGGGCGTGACAGTACATTATGGTAGCGGTACTGTTATTACATTTTCCGATGCTAATTTTGAAGCATTAATAAGAGTAACTCTCAATAAACCAACCGGTAACATTACAGATTCGGATATGGAAACCATTATAACAATTACCGGCAGTAATTGGAATATCTCGAATATATCCGGAATTGAGTATTGTACAAATCTTCAAACTCTTAATTTAGAAGGTAACCATATAGTTGATATAAGTGATTTACGTAGCCTAACAGGTCTGAATTGGATTGACCTCAGTAACAATCAAGTTGATAATATTTATCCTTTGGTCCAAAACAGTGGTATTAACAATGGAGACCATGTGTATTTAAATAATAATCCGTTAAACTCAACTTCGATTAACACTTATATTCCACAATTAGAGGCTCGTGGTGTAACCGTACATCATAACGCTGGGACAGTCATTTTATTTTATGATGCTAATTTTGAGGCACTAATTAGATTAACTCTAAGCAAACCAACCGGTGACATTACAGATTCGGATATGGAAACCATTATAACAATTACCGGCAGTAATTGGAATATTTCTGATATATCTGAAATTATATATTGTACAAATCTTCAAACTCTCAATTTGGAACATAATCAGATTACTGGCATAGGTGATTTAATTGGCCTTACAAATCTGAATTGGATTGATCTAAGTAGTAATCTGATAGTCAACATAAATGCCTTAGTTCAAAATAGCGGAATTGGCAATGGTGACATAGTTTACTTAAATAATAATCCGTTAAACTCAACTTCGATTAACACTTATATTCCACAATTAGAGGCTCGTGGTGTAACCGTACATCATTGATATTCAAAACAGTACTTTATAGAAATATTGCTTTTTCATAAAACTGAATAATAGAAAAAAAAAGCCCACACTTTTAGATGTGGGCTTTTTTTTAAAATATTTAAATTCCTATATCTGCATTCCTTGAGCTCTTAATTCGTTCACAACGCGGCGGATTCCTTTTTTATCAATTATACGAAGCCCTTTTGTGGATACGTTTAATGTTACAAAACGTTTTTCATCCGGCAGCCAAAATCTTTTTTTCTGCAGGTTGATATTAAATCTTCTTCTTGTTTTATTATTGGCATGACTTACGTTATTTCCAAACATCGGTCTTTTGCCGGTTACGTCACAATGTCTACTCATATTTTCCTCAAATACAACTTGTTCTATAAAAATACAGCCGAGAAATTTACACTAAATTGATGAATACACAAATGAAAAGCTTTAACTTTAACTATGATAATTATTAGAAATGCTAATAAAGACGATATCTCTATTATCGTAAAATTTAATTCCGCCATGGCGATGGAAACGGAGAACAAATTTTTAGATTCTATTACTGTTAATAAGGGTGTTGAAGCTGTATTAAATAATACTGAACTTGGTCTTTATTTTATCGCAGAAAGCGATGGCGTTCCCGTAGGACAATTAATGATTACTAAAGAATGGTCGGATTGGCGGAATGCAGAGCTCTGGTGGATTCAATCAGTCTATGTTCACCCTGAACATCGCCAAAATAATATTTTAAAAGATTATATTATGAAGTAATTAGAATTAGCAAAAGAATCAAAAAAAGTTTGTGGTGTGCGACTATATGTAGATAAAGATAATATTTCCGCACAAAAAGTATATTCCAAATTAGGAATGAAAGAATCAAAATATATATTTTTTGAGGAAGATTGGTCAGCATGTCTAAATCATTTCAAAATTGGTAATATACAAATAGACACGCCTGTGCTCCTCGCCCCTATGGCGGGGGTTACCGATTATTCCTTCCGAATATTATGCAAGGAACAAGGAGCCGGAATCGTTTATTCGGAATTTGTATCCGCTCATGGCATTATCCGTGAGAACGAAAAATCCTTAGACATTAATCAAATTTTATGAAGAAGAAAGACCAATAGGTGTACAAATCTTTGGTGATTCACCGCAGGTTATGGCTGACGCCGCAAAATATATTGTTGATAAATTTAAACCGGATATTCTTAGACATCAACTATGGCTGTCCTGTTCCGAAGGTTACCAAAAAAGGTGCCGGTTCAGCCGCACTCAAAGACTTAGGATTGATGGAAGCAATAACGCAAGCCGTAGTGGAATCGGTACCGCAAGTACCGGTTACAGTAAAAATGCGAGCGGGTTGGGATTTACAATCCATTATCGTTGAAAAAGCTGGCATTTTATTAGAAAAAGCCGGAGTTAAAGCAATTACCTTGCATCCACGAACCACCTTGCAGACACTCAAAGGACATGCCAAATGGGAATTAATAAAACTATTAAAAGATACAGTAGTCTGTTCCGGTGATTGGAAACGGTGACATTCAAACCTCAGACGATGTATTACGAATGTTCGAAGAAACAAATTGCGATGCAGTGATGATTGGCAGAGCAGCACTTGGAAATCCATGGATATTTAATCAAACACGAGCATTTTTGAATGGTAAAACAGTCATCAGAACCATCTGTTGAAGAAAAGGTTGAGCTCTGTAAAAGACATTTTGATCTAATCCTTGAATAGTCGAGGCACTAAAAAAGGGTTTATATTTAATGCGCAAACATTTTGGGTGGTACATAAAAGGTTTTCCGGGAGCTGCAGATTATAGAATCCGACTTAGTAACTGCTACAAATATTGAGATCTGCAAAATCATATTTTAGCTGAAATATAATTTTTATATGCCATTCCCGATTTAGGCAGATACGACAATTTTCACAAAACACTAAAACTGCTTTCTATCATTGATTTTGACTACTTCAATCAGATAAATTTCATGTTATATTTTATTAACATAATCAACATTTTATAGGTGAGATAATTTATGCCAAATTCAATCGTAATGGTTCCTATACCAGATAATGATCCAATTCGTTCCTATGCCCCTGGAACTCCCGAAAGAACCGCCATTAAAGAAAAAATACAAGAATTAAAATCACAAGTGATTGATATTCCATTAATAATTGGCGGAAAGGAAATCCGAACCGGCAAAACCGCCCAATGCGTTATACCACATGACCATAAACATGTATTGGCAAATTATCATCTCGCCGGTGAAAAAGAAGTACAAATGGCTATTGATTCCGCTTTGGAAGCATGGAAAAGTTGGTCAATAATGCCATGGGAATCCCGTGTGGCAATTTTCAAGAAGATGGCGGCACTTATTAGAAGGTCCGTATCGATATACTATTAACGCTGCTACAATGCTGAATGTAAGTAAAAATGCCTTCCAGGCTGAGATTGATTCTGCTTGCGAACTAGTTGATTTTTATAATTTTAACGCCTACTATGCTCAAGAGATCTATGAACAGCAACCTCCTATCTCCCCTGATGGAATGTGGAATCAGTCAGAACACCGACCACTTGAAGGATTTGTATTTGCCGTTACACCATTCAATTTTGTCAGCATCGCCGGTAATCTGCCAACCGCACCAGCTTTGATGGGTAACGTTGTATTGTGGAAACCTGCTTCCTCAGCTGTGTATCCAACTTATTTCCTTTTGAAATTATTCAAAGAGGCCGGTTTACCCGATGGTGTTATCAATTTCATTCCTGGGCCTGGTTCAAAAGTTGGTCCTGTTGTGATGGACAATGAAAATCTTGCAGGTGTACATTTTACAGGTTCAACATCCGTATTCCAAAATATGTGGAAAACGGTTGGAAATAATATAGCAAAATATAAATCATATCCACGAATTGTTGGCGAAACTGGAGGAAAAGACTTTTGTATTGCCCATGAATCAGCAGATACATCTGCCCTCGCTACAGCGATGGTACGTGGAGCGTTTGAATACCAAGGACAAAAATGTTCTGCCCTATCACGCACTTATATTCCTGCAAACATCTGGGATGAAGTAAAAGATAGATATGTCAAACAAGTTAAATTCAATTAAGATGGGTGATGTAGAAGATTTTGGCAATTTTGTAAATGCTGTGATAGACAAAGCAGCTTTCAACTCAATTACTAAATATATTGACTATGCAAAATCATCAAAAGATGCGGAAATTATTACAGGTGGCGGCTATGATGACTCCAAAGGATATTTCATCGAGCCTACCACCATTGTGACTACGGATCCACATTTTAAGACAATGGAAGAAGAAATATTCGGACCGGTATTAACAATATATATTTACGATCCAAAGAAGTGGGAAGAAACATTGAAGCTAGTTGATAGTACATCGCCCTATGCGTTAACTGGCTGTGTATTTTCTAATGATAGAGAAAAAATAATTGAAGCTTCAAAGGCATTAACGCATGCTGCAGGAAATTTCTATATAAACGACAAACCAACCGGTGCAGTAGTCGGACAGCAACCATTTGGTGGAGGACGTGCCTCAGGAACAAATGATAAGGCCGGTTCAATGTTTAACTTATTAAGATGGGTGTCTCAAAGGACCATTAAAGAAACTTATGTTCCACCAACAGACTTTAGTTACCCGTTCATGGAAAAAGATTAAGACATTATATTTTGAATTGATAAGAATAATGAATTTAAAGTTTTTTCTGCTGATAGCTGTTCTATTCAACTGTTCCATTATTTTCATATCATGCAATCATGCAAATGAATATGAAGATATAGAGGTTTATATTTTACAACAATCAATGAGGAAAGAAGCCTACCCAATGATCCTATATCTACAACTTGGGCGATTATTAGCTACAATATCGAAAATTTAGGAACAAAGAAGGTTAATGGATGGAATATATTTTTTAATGTTAATTTGGAAAAAGGTCCTCAAATTATTGCATCAGACTATGTGGCTCATGTCATAGAACCAGGACAGATATCTTCTTTAAAAAAAACAAGTGTATTAATTCCTTCATATTATGAAAAAGCAACGGGAGCAGTTTTAAAAGACATTGATACATGGTAAATTAATCTATGGTAAAATTTCATATTTGGTAAAAGACTCTCATGCAAAAATTAAAAATAAATTTATGTGCGGTATGCGATTTGAACAATAAACTTAACTAATTTATAACTTATGAGACAATATACAATAAAAACGCTATTCTACCGTCAACAATTTGGATTTTGTTAACGAAAATATTTAGTTCGAATAAAATTAAAATAATAACTAACAAATTTAAAAGGAACATAAAATGTCAAAAGTAAAAACAATAATTATGGGCGCAGCAGGACGCGATTTTCATAATTTCAATTTAATTTATCGTGATAATGATAAATATGATGTAGTAGCGTTCACAGCTACTCAAATCCCCGATATCGACGGACGTAAGTACCCTGTTGAGTTAGCAGGTAAACTTTATCCAAACGGAATTCCAATTCATGATGAATCAGATTTACAACAGCTTATCCAAGACAATAATATTGAAGAAGTTGTCTTCTCATACTCAGATATTATGCATGAAGATGTTATGCATAAAGCATCTAAGGTAATTGCTTGGGGTGCACACTTTAAAATGCTTGGTGGCGAACCAACAATGGTTAAGTCAACCAAACCTGTTATTGCCATAGGTGCTGTTCGTACCGGATGTGGCAAAAGTCAAACTACACGTCGTGTTGCACAAATATTGAAAGATGCAGGACTTAAAGTCGCTGCCATTCGTCATCCAATGCCGTATGGTGATTTGGTTAAACAAAAAGTGCAACGATTTGCGACTATCGAAGATCTTGCAAAACACAAATGTACCATCGAAGAGATGGAAGAATACGAACCGCATATAATTACCGGTACAATTGTGTATGCCGGTGTCGATTATGAAGCTATCGTACGTGAAGCTGAAAAAGAAGCCGATATTATCCTTTGGGATGGTGGTAATAATGATATGCCATTTTACAAACCTGATTTGAATATCGTAGTGGTCGATCCACATCGGGCTGGTCATGAGCGTCTTTACTACCCTGGTGAAACAAATTTATTAATGGCAGATGTTGTTGTAATCAATAAGATTGATACTGCCGATACCGAAGATATCGATGAAGTCCGTTGGAGCGTTCGCGAATGCAAATCCAACCGCCGTTATAATTGATGCAGCTTCACCAATTTCAGTTGAAAATGCCGAACTTATTCTTGGAAAAATCGCTTTGGTCGTGGAAGATGGTCCTACCTTAACGCACGGTGAAATGACCTATGGCGCCGGCATGGTTGCAGCAGAAAAATTCGGTGCGGCCGATGTTGTTGACCCACGTCCATATACCGTTGGGTCAATCAGCGAAACATTTGAGAAATATCCTGATATTGGTGAACTATTACCAGCAATGGGATACGGTGACCAACAGATGAAAGACTTGGAAAAAACAATCGCTAAAACCAGAATGTGAAGTAGTAATTATTGGTACACCGATAGATTTACGACGTGTCATTAAAATTAAGCAACCGTCCGTTCGTGTAACCTATGATTTACAAGAAATAGGAAAACCGACTTTAGTTGATGTTTTAAAACCATTTCTAAAATAAATGAAAATAGCGATGATCGCCTTCGGGGGGAATGCACTTTCCCCCCGTGGTGAAGCCGGAACAATAACACAACAATTCGCTAAAACTCGCGAGAGTCTTGCACAAATCATGCATTTTGTTGAGCAAGATTATAAAATATGCATTACACACGGAAACGGACCACAGGTCGGCGATGAATTACTACGTATGGACTTGACCCATGATAAAGTTCCTCCATTACCATTGGGAGTATGTGTCGCCGGAACACAAGGAACAATTGGATACATGATCCAACAATCATTGCAAAATATTTTACATCAGAAAAAAGTTGATCGCGAAGTTGTAACTATCATTACTCAGGTTGTTGTTGATGAAGATGATCCGGCGATTAAAAAACCATCAAAATTTATTGGTCATCGTTACTCAAAGGAAAAAATTACCGAATTAGCAGAAAAATTTAATTGGCAGATTGCCGAACAAAATCCGGGCAAATGGCGGCGAGTTGTTCCATCTCCCCTACCTCAATATATTAGACATGGAATTAGTGTAAAAAAATTAGTTGATCATGGAACGATAGTTCTAGCTGCCGGTGGCGGGGGTATTCCTGTATACTTTGACAAAAACAATAATTTAGAAGGTTTAGATGCTGTTATTGATAAAGACTATTCTGCAGCTTTGCTTGGACGTGTTCTAAAAGCTGAGGAATTATGGATTATCACTGATATAGATCATGCTTATATCAATTATAATAAACCAAACCAAGAAATAATCGGTGATATATCATCAAAACAAGCACAGGAATACTTAGATGCCGGACATTTTCAATCTGGTAGTATGAAGCCAAAAATCGAAGCAGGAATATATTTTTTAAGACATCACGGTAAAAAGGTTGTTATCACGTCTATCCCAAATATCAAAAATGCAATTGACGGAAAATCAGGAACAATAATCAGGAAATAAAAATGAAAATTCATGAATATCAAGGAAAGCAATATTGCGGGAATACGGTGTAGCAGTTCCTGATGGATATCCAGCTTTTTCTGTTAACGAAGCAGTAAAAGTTTATGATAAATTAAAATCTAAGGTTGCAGATCGTAAAAGCACAAATTCACGCGGGTGGGCGCGGAAAAGGTGGAGGAGTAAAACTTGCTCATAGTCGTGATGAAGTTGAGCGATTAGCGGCTGAAATATTAGGTATGACTTTAGTTACTCATCAAACCGGACCGGAAGGCAAAGAAGTTCAACGTTTATTAATTGAACAAGGTGTTGATATAGATCGTGAACTTTACGCCGGAATCGTACTTGATCGTGAAAGTCGAAAATATGCTTTTATGGTTTCTACAGAAGGTGGTATGGAAATTGAAAAAGTCGCTGCCGAAACACCTGAAAAAATCATTAAAGAATGGATAGATCCGAGTATTGGGTTACAGACTTACCAATTAAGAAATCTTGCATTTGGTCTGGGATTAAAAGGCACTCAGAGTAAAGAATGGTATAAAAATATTAAATGCGCTTTGGAAAGTGTTCGTAGAAAAAGATTGTTCACTTATTGAAATCAATCCATTGGTGGTAACAAAGAATGATCAAGTAATTGCTTTGGACGCTAAAATTAACTTTGACGACAATGGATTATTTCGCCAAAAAGAATTAGTTGGATTTACGTGACATTACGAAGAAGATCCTGCCGAAGTTGAAGCAGGACAAATATCAATTGAATTATATTAAGTTAGACGGAAATGTTGGTTGCATGGTAAACGGTGCCGGTCTGGCGATGGCAACAATGGATATTATTAAATTATATGGCGGTGAACCTGCTAATTTTCTTGATGTTGGTGGTGTTGCAAATGCCGAGACAGTCGCCAATGGTTTTAAAATAATTTTATCTGATCCCAATGTTAAATCAATATTAATTAATATATTCGGTGGAATTGTACGTTGCGATCGTGTAGCGCAAGGTGTAATTGACGCGATGGAAATCAGTCGAGGTAAACATTCCGGTTAGTTGTGCGATTAGAAGGAACAAACGCCAATGAAGCAGCTGAATCTATTAAATAATTCAACATGAGATTTTATCGTTGCACATAGTTTTGAAGATGCCGCTCAGAAATCTGTTAAAGCTGCTAAGGAGGTAAAATAATGGCAATACTTGTTGATAATTACACAAGACTAATCATACAGGGATTTACCGGACAGGAAGGCTCATTTCATGGCAACCAAATAATGAATATGGGACTAAAGTAGTTGGTGGAGTCACACCCGGGAAAGGTGGGCAAACTCATCTTAAATATTCCTGTTTTCAATACAGTTTCCGAAGCTAAATCGGCTACTGATGCAAATACATCAGTAATATTTGTTCCACCTGCATTTGCGGCGGACGCGATAATGGAAGCAGTTGCTGCTGGACTTGATTTGGTTATTTGTATTACGGAGGGTATTCCGACAAAAGATATGGTAGCGGTCAACCAATTCTTAAAAAATAAAAACACTCGATTGGTCGGCCCTAATTGCCCGGGAGTTATATCTCCGGGGAAAGCAAAAGTCGGAATAATGCCGGGATTCATCCATAAGCCGGGTAATATTGGAATTATATCGCGTTCAGGAACATTGACTTATGAGGCAGTTCATCAGATCAGTATGAATGGTATGGGGCAATCTACATCGATAGGTATTGGTGGTGATCCGATAAATGGAACCAATTTTGTTGATGCATTATCACTTTTTGCTAAAGATGATGAAACTGAGGGTGTTGTTTTAATCGGTGAAATAGGCGGTACTGCGGAAGAAGATGCAGCTCAATGGATAGTCGAAAATAAATTTACAAAGCCAATTGTAGCATTTATCGCTGGTAGAACAGCGCCACCTGGAAGACGTATGGGACATGCCGGTGCAATCATTGCAGGTGGAAAAGGGACTGCTCAGGATAAAATGGCGGCATTGAAAGCCGCCAACATAACCGTAGTAGATAATCCCGCAGATATTGGTATTACAATGAAAAATATTAATTAATTAGAGGGAAAATGACTAACAGGACTTTTGCTATAATAAAACCAGACGCTGTAAAAAACAATTATTCCGGTAAAATAATTGATCATATTTTAAAATCAGATTTTAAAATACTTATAGCACGCTTAACACGAATGACTCTTTCTCAAGCTGAAGGATTTTATGGAATCCACAAGGGCAAACCCTTTTTTAAGGAATTAACTATTTTTATGTCTTCCGGGGCCTTGTTGGGTGTTAGTACTTGAAAAGGAAAACGCAGTTGAAGAGTGGCGTAAAACAATTGGTGCAACTAATCCTGCAATGCCGATGAGGGAACAATTCGCAAATTATACGCTACAAGTCTTGGGGAAAATGCCGTGCATGGCTCGGACAGTAATGAAAATGCTGCAATTGAAATTGGATTTTTCTTTTCAGAAGCTGAATTGATTGCTTGTCAATAGATATTGTTTTTTACAAAATTGTGCATCAAATTTGGAGTACAAGTCACAAAATAAAATTAATAGGATAGTACTATGAATAGATTATTAGGTTTGGGAGTTATTATTTTAATGCTGTTGGGCTGCCAACAGGAAGCCACAAAAACCGGTGTTGTCGGACAACAATTTATACTAAAAGCTGATGTTCCGAATGAAGTGGGCACATTTGACTATATTTGGAAAATTACAGATTTGCCTGAAGGTAGTGAATTAATGCTATCTGATATTCAATTTTCTGAAGACGAATCTCAAGCAATTTTTATTCCCGATGTAATCGGTCATTTCACCATTCAAGTAACTGTTTGGAAATACAATGATAAATTAGGAGCGTACGTCTATAATTATGATATATCTGAAGTGGCTTTGACTACTGCTGCACAACAACCATCCAATGATGCTTGGTTAAATGAGACGGTTGATATGCCCTGACAATAAGACACCAATCACAGATAACTTTGAAATTATTGATACAGAAAAACAGATTGATGATACTAAAGTGGTAGATAAACCAGCTACTAAGGTTCCACCTACAGCTTCCATTGAACCTAATTTCACAATACAAGTAGCCGCCGAATCAACCCCTGAAAGTGCGCAACAACATGTAAATCGTCTAATTCGCGCTGGTTATGATGCCTATTCTCTAAAATACACCACCCCAGATAATAAAACAGTATATCGCATTAGGATTGGAAAGTTTGCCACCAACGAAGATGCTCTGCAAGTAGCCGATAGAATCACGAATAGCCAAGGGCTTTCAACTTGGGTCACCCAATATCAAAAATAAATTTGGAGTTAAATAATGGAACCAATGAAATTCTATTTTGATATTAGAGACATTTTCCGTTCACCACGTTTAGCTCTCAGCGGAAAGAAGATTTGGCTATTCTTGAAAGCGAATCTATTTGGTTTTTCAATTTACTGGGTATTATCATATTTTGCGCTGGCGCTAAGTGGCGTTAATTTTTCAAATGCATTAAATGTATACGGACTGTATCCGTATTTATTCTGTACTGAGAATATATCATTAGTATCATATTTAATATATTTGATAGGAATCGTAATTTGGATTATGACAATATTTTTTGCCTGTACAGCAGTATCAAGAATTACCTATAAGCAACTAAAAGGTGATGATTTTTACTCAGTTGCAGATGCAAGAATTTTTGTGAAAAATCATCGGTATCCGATAATATTAAGCTGGATTTCAGTATTACTGATAGCACTTTTTTTTATTATTGGAGCGACTATTTTTGCATTGATCGGCAAAATTCCTTATATCGGTGAATTACTGTTTGCACTGTTATATATTTTATATTTCTTTGGCTCTATATTCACAGTTTATACTTTGTTGGTGTTTATAACTTCATTTATATACAGTCCCGCGATTGTAGCAACATTAGAAGAAGATACTATGGGAACTGTATTCCAAAGTTATTCAACGACTTGGTCACAACCGTGGCGGCTAGTACTATACAATTTGACGCTAATTCCCATTTTGGCAATTGGTATTACAGTATTTAGATGGTTCTGGCTAGCCAGCTATAACTTGATAAATGTAATATTTGGTGCGGATTGGCTAATGGGCGCAAAACTTCATAACATTGTTGGATGGGCAACTGAATTAGTTAATCCAAATTTTATTACATGTAAATTTATGAATTGCACTGCATCGGCGGATACTATGTTCACTCACCACACAATGTTTCAATTACAAGAAGGGGCTATATTATCTAGTACTGAATATATTTCCGGAACTATTATTGCGATCATACTTTTTATTCTCATGCTGACAATAGTTTCCTATGGACTTTCTATCTTTTCCGTAGGTGAGACAATAATATTTACAATATTAAAGAAAAAATCTAACGATGAGAATATTTTACTTCGCAGTGATGAAGACGATAATGCTGAAGATGAATCTGCTAAAATAAAGATGATTCAGTCGATCAAGTCAAGGAAGATTCCACCGAATAAATATGTCCTAATTAACCTTGTTTAGACTTTATTAAATCCTTACTTTTGCAGCCAAAATATGAAGCTTTATCGTACTGAATTAGATAAAGGGATAACTAAAAAGTTATTTGATATTGATACAAAACAATTTCAGTTTGATGATCTGAATTTTTATGAAAAACTGATTCAATGTGAACTAACTGCTGAGCGAAATTCAAGCGGTTATTATATCAGTGGAACATTGAAAATTCCGTTTGAACAAACTTGTGACCGTTGTTTAACCAGTTTTCAAAATTTAAAAACCACAGATTTTAAATTGTTGTTCACTGATAAAAATGAACTTTTACAAGATGACTCTGATGATGTTATATATTTGTCTAAAGATGAACATGAATATTGATTTGAAATCAATATTCAGTGAACTAATCTTCTTAGAAAAACAAATAAAAAGCCTGTGTAAAGAAGATTGCAGAGGTCTTTGTTATCATTGTGGAACAAATTTAAATGATGGAAAACTGTGAGATGTCCTATTGATGAGACAAAAGATAATCTCTGGGAAGAATTAAAAATTTTAAAAGGCAAATAGCCAAAGATATTTGGAGAAAAAATGGCACTACCAAAAACAAGACAATCAAAAGCTCGTGGACGTAAACGTCGCACACATTACAAAGCAAAACATGTTTCTTATATGGCTTGTCCACAATGCGGTGAGACTAAAATGCCGCATCATGCATGTCCTAATTGTGGTTACTATAGGGGAAGACCGGTTGTTTCTGCTGCTGAATAGCGCAATTATATGAAATTTGTTTTAGACGCCATGGGTGGCGATAACGCACCAAGAGCTGCAGTACAAGGTGCCATTAATCGCATTAACCGTCACTCCAAATGATTTACATTTAATTTTGATTGGTGATAAAGATGCAATTACCAATGAATTTAGCGGTAGTATACCTGCACGAATTTCAATTCATCATACTACTCAAACTGTCGAAATGCACGATTCCGGATCTAAAGTAATTAAAACCAAACCTGATTCCCCAATTGTTCAAGGTATTCGATTAGTTAAAGATGGCGTAGCTGATGGATTTATTAGTGCCGGACATACGGGCGCAGTAATGACAGCGGCTACTTTACTACTTGGTCGTATACCCAATGTAAAAAGACCTGCTCTTGCTGCATACATACCATCGGAAACCGGTGGAAAAGTGATCTGTGACGTCGGGGCTAACCCAGATGCCAAACCTGAACATTTATTGCAATTTGCAATCATGGCTTCACATTATTTAGAATATGTTGAAAAACAAAAAAATCCAAAAATTGGATTAATAAATATAGGAGAAGAACCCAGCAAAGGAAGTGAACTTTATAAAGACAGCAAATCAATTATTAAAAAAAGAACTCCCAAACTTCCATGGTAACGTAGAGGGAAGACATCTTCTTGATAGTGAAGCAAATGTATTAATATGTGACGGCTTTGTTGGAAATATAATTCTCAAGTTTGGTGAGGGTTGGATGAATATTTTTTATAACTCCCTCAAATCCGAAATAGGAAGCAGTTTTAGGTATAAACTATGGCGGATTACTTATTAAACCTATATTTAATCGCATTAAGAAAAAATACGATTATGAGGAACATGGCGGCACTCCCCTCTTAGGTGTAAACGGAATTGCAATTGTATGCCATGGGAGTTCCGGGCCTAAATCATTTTTAAACTCTGTATTATTAGCAAAAAAGAGCATCGATAATAATTTAATTGAATATACAAAAAACTGAATTGGCTGCTCACTTAAAAGCATATTAATGAAAGCAACAATAACCGCTACTGCTAAATATCTGCCGAAACGAGTATTGTCTAATTTTGATTTAGAAAAAATGGTCGATACTTCCGATGAATGGATCAGAACACGAACCGGAATTGAAACACGCCGATTAGTATCTAAAGGTCAAGCTTCAGCAGATATGGCAACAGAAGTTGCTAAAATTTTATTAGAACGCTCAAAAACAAATAAAAATGAAATAGAAGTAATTATTATAGCCACCGTAACACCAGATACTATGTTTCCATCAACAGCTGCTCGGGTACAGCACAATTTAGATGCTCAAAGTTGTTGGGGATTTGATCTTTCAGGGGCATGTACTGGTTTTTTATATGCTTTGGAAACCGGTGCGATTTTTATTGAATCAGGTAAATATAAAAAGGTTATGGTAATTGGTGTAGATACAATGAGTTCGATCATTGATTATACTGATAGAAATACTTGCGTTTTGTTTGGTGATGGCGCTGGAGGTGTTTTACTTGAGCCCTCAATAAATAATAATGGAATCATTGATTCAATTATGGGAATTGATGGCGCCGGCGGAGAAGCACTTATAATGCCGGGAGGTGGTAGCTTACATCCGGCTTCAGCCGATACTATTAAGAAAAAGATGCATTATGTACACCAAGACGGCAAATCTGTATTTAAATTTGCCGTTAAAGGAATGGCAGATATTAGTTCTGATATTCTTAAAAGGAATAATTTTTCCGGGGATGATGTAAAACTGTTTATACCACATCAAGCAAATAAACGTATTATTGATGCTACCGCTAAAAGATGCAATATTCCCGATGAACGTGTTTTAGTAAATATTGATAAATATGGGAATACAACGGCTGCAACAATTCCAATTGGAATGGACGAAGCAGTATCAGATGGCACTATCAAAGATGGTGACTTAGTGCTAACAGCATCCTTTGGTGCAGGTTTTACGTGGGGCTCAATGTTAATACGGTGGGGTAAATAATTTGAAGATTGCCTTCATATTCCCCGGACAAGCATCTCAAAAAGTTGGCATGGGATTAGACTTATATCAAGATACAGATTTAGGTAAAAGATATTTTGACTTAGCAAATGAAATTATGGAATTCGACCTTAAAGATATTATATTTAACGGTCCAGGTGAAATTTTAAAACAAACACAATTCACACAACCTGCAATATATTTGATAAGCGTCATATTAGGAGAACTATTACTAGAAAAGAATATTACACCCGTTGCAGCCGCAGGTCATAGTTTGGGAGAGTATTCTGCTCTAACTATTAGTGGTGCATTTCCTTTTGAAACCGGATTAGAGCTCGTTAAACAACGTGCTGAAAGTATGCAAAAAGCCGGAGAAATTATGAACGGAACAATGGCTGCCATCATTGGTTTAGATAAAGAAAGAGTGGAAGAAATCTGTTTACAAAGCATAGAAATTGGAGTTGTTGTACCAGCGAATTTTAATGCACCCGGTCAAATTGTCATTTCAGGAAAAACAGAAGCAGTAAAATATGCAATGAATATTGCCAAAGAAGCAGGAGCTAGAAAAGTAATTGAACTGAATGTTAGCGGTGCATTTCATTCACCTTTAATGTCAGATGCTAAGGACACATTAACTAGTAAAATTAATTCGATTGAAATATCTGATCCAAACTTTCCAATATATTCAAATGTAACAGCAAAACCGGTTACCAAATCACAAGATATTAGACTTAGATTGATCGAACAATTAGATAATGCAGTACTCTGGCATGATACAATATTAAATATGATACAAGCAGGAATTACTAATTTTGTCGAAATTGGTCCGGGAAAGGTTTTGCAAGGATTGACAAAACGAATTGATCGAGATGTTATTTCAGCAAGTATCGAAACAAATAATGATGTAAATTCTTATATAAATGTTTAATTTAGAAAATAAAGTTGCTATTGTAAGCGGTGCATCCCGCGGTATTGGAAAAACTATTGCGGAACAAATCGCACAAGCAGGTGCAAAAGTTGTATGCGTTAGCAGATCACTTTCTGATGTTGAGAGGGTGGCAAAAGATATTTCTGAACAGGGGTTTACTGCCATCGCAATGGCTTGCGATATTACTAATGGGGAACAATACCAAGAAATTGTGAAATCTGTTGTTAAAAATTTTAGTTCGATTGATATTCTCGTGAATAATGCCGGAGTTACAAAAGACAACCTGATAATGCGCATGTCCGAAGATGATTGGGATGTTGTCATTGACACAAATTTGAAGGGCGCATTTAACGGAACTAAGGCGGTTACCAGACAAATGATGAAACAACGTAGTGGGCGCATAATCAATATTTCATCAGTAGTCGGTTTAACCGGAAATGCCGGACAAGCTAATTATGCCGCTTCTAAAGCTGGCCTGATTGGCTTAACAAAAGCGACTGCTAAAGAATTAGCATCCAGGGGAATTACAGTAAACTGCATTGCTCCTGGATACATAGAAACCGACATGACTAATCAGTTATCCGAAAAAATAAAAGATACTTTAATTGAGCATATTCCATTAGGCCGTATTGGACAAGGAACAGACATTGCAGCAATGGTACGCTTTTTAGCATCAGATGAAGCCGGATATATAACTGGACAAACTTTCACCGTAGATGGTGGAATGGTCATGTCATAATTAATGAGGAAAAAATGAACACAGCTGATAAAATCAAACAAGCAATAATCGATAAACTCGGAGTTGAGGAATCTCAGATTACACCTGAAGCATCTTTCATTGATGATCTAGGTGCCGATTCCCTTGATACCGTTGAATTGATCATGGCTTTAGAAGAAGAATTTGATTTAGAAATTCCCGATGAAGATGCCGAAACTTTAACAACTGTTAAAGCAGTAATTGATTATATCGAAGAAAAATTAAAATAACATTAGCGGTTTATGTTAAAACCCAAAGTTGTTATAACTGGTTTGGGGGCAATCGCCCCCAACGGTAATAATTTAGACTCCTTTTGGAAGGCATTATTAGCCGGTAAAAGTGGAATTGATACTATTAAAAGTTATGACACAACTGATCATTCAGTAACTATAGCTGGTGAAGTAACTGATTTTAACTATGAAGATCATATTGATCGGAAAGATGTAAGAAAACTTGACCGTTTTACAATTTTTGCACTGGTTGCTGCTGAAGAAGCTATACGAAATGCACATTTAGACTCAAGTGTACTTGATCCAAACAAAATTGGCGTAATACTTGGTTCAGGTGTTGGTGGAGTTGCAACTTTAGTTGAACAACAAAATGTATTACAAGATAAAGGTCCCAAACGGATATCTCCACATTTTGTTCCGAAAATGATAGCCAATATAGCTGCCGGACATATCGCAATCCGTTGGAACTTTAAGGGGCCAAATCAAACAGTAGTATCTGCATGTGCTTCCGCAACTGATGCCATTGGTATCGCTCTGCGGCTAATTCAAGCCGGCGATGCTGATGTAATAGTTACAGGTGGTTCAGAAGCAAGTGTGCTGCCATTAACTATTGCAGGCTTTGCAAACATGCGAGCATTATCTACACGCAATGAAAATCCTGAGGCAGCTAGCAGACCTTTTGACTTAAATCGAGATGGATTTGTTTTGGGAGAAGGCAGTGGAATATTAGTAATTGAAACCGAGGAACATGCCAAAGCTCGTAATGCACCAATATTGGCAGAATTAGCAGGGTATGGTGCCACAGATGATGCATTCCATGTAACACAGCCATCAGAAGGTGGTTCAGGTGGTGCTCAAGCGATGAGAAAGGCGATAGCTGATGCTAATTTGAAACCGGAAGATATAAGTTATGTTAATGCCCATGGAACTTCCACTCCCTTTAACGATAAGAACGAATCAAATGCTTTAAGAACAGTATTTGATAATTATGCTGATAAGCTAAAAGTTAGCTCAACTAAATCAATGACAGGTCATTTGCTCGGTGCTAGTGGTGCAGTTGAAGCAATCGCCTCGGTAATGGCAATCAAGCAACAAATTGCTCCCCCAACAATAAATTATCAAACTCCAGACCCTGAATGTGATTTAGATTATATTCCGAATAAAGCACAATCGTTTGAAATTAATTCCGTCATGTCTAACTCTTTTGGATTTGGAGGACATAATGGGGTCTTGGTATTTAAGAAGTACTGATTATTACAATTTGGATAAACCATTTTAAAGTTTTTTAAAAATCTTTTCCGACCAAAAAATGATTTTTCTATTCTTGAAAAATTAATTCAATATCAATTCAATGATATAAAGATCCTCCTTCAGGCTTTTACACACAGGTCTGTTAATTCTGAACCAAAAAAGAATTATGAACGCTTAGAATTTCTTGGAGATGCTGTACTTGACATCATAATAAGTAAACTTCTTATGGCTGAATTTCCTGCAGGAGATGAGGGGTTATTAACAAAAAAAAGAGCAGCTATTGTTCAAAGAAGTTTTTTAGCAACAGTAGGGGCGCTACATGGAATGTTAAATTATCTCCGCATTGACCAAGGGATTGATATTACGCAAAACAAAGTTGCAACGAAACAAAATGCAAATTTGGTTGAAGCTCTCATTGGGGCTGTATATTTGGATGGAGGATTGGAACCATGTAGTGATTTAGTGAAGAGATTAATATGGTCCCATCGCAATGAAGCTTGGAAATCAACAAATTATAAAGGAAGATTGATAGAGTATTGTCATTCAAATATGTACGATAGTCCAATTTTTCATACAACCAATGTGACAGGACCTGATCATGACAAGATTTATGAGATTCATGTCCAGATTGGTAATAGAGTTTTTCCGACTGCAATTGAATCAAATAAAAAAGCCGCAGAACAAACTGCGGCTTCTAATGCATTATCAATTCTGAACGGAATAGATAATTAATTATTAAGCTATTTCTTCTAGCGCTTTTTTAAGCTTATTTATTTTTTCCACCGGTGATGGATCTGTTTTATGCAGAATTGCACACCAATAACTTAACCAATCGCCATAATTTATTAAATCTAGCAATCGTTCCACATTACTTGTCCCTTCAGCACTTACCTCATGCTGCATAATATCAATATCATTTAAAAGCGTTTTAGTGATATCCTGTCTAGCTCGTGCGCGAACATTGTCATTTTTATCTCTTAACCATATTACTGATAATTCAGATAATAAATCGGGGTTATTGCCCCATCCAACTATTTCATTATGATTCAATTCCGGTATTTCATTATGATATGCAAGCATTTTAGCATTCTCACATAATTGTCCTTTCCATCGCAGAGCGACAACTCCCGTTGTGTCTGTGATTCCGTAAATTATTGGGATCATTCCATATATATCCTTAGCCATTTTATATATCGGATTAGTCGAATCACCAATGGAATATGTATCTCGCTTCTTTTCTAATGAAGCTATTGAATTTGACAAGTCTGCAATAAGTGAATTAGATATAAGTCCAATTTTATTAAGTAAATACAGCATGGGAACAAAAGAGTAAGCCAATGCTGCTCTAGGTTGGAGTCCTCCAGGTATTGTTATTAAGTCAAGTTTATTGGATTTGATATTTTCAGATAATTTTCCACCAGTTGAAATACCACAAATCATTGCACCTTTTTTTAAAGCGTCTTCATATGCACTTAAAGATTCTTCGGTATTTCCTGAATAGGAAGAACAAATTACAAGTGTATTCTTATTTACCCAATTTGGCAATGAATAGTTTCGATTTACATAGAAAGGTATCTTTAATTCATTGTGAATTAGCGTTTTAACTATATCTCCACCGATTGCAGACCCACCCATTCCTGCAACTACTATATTCCTACACTGGGAGTAATCATTTTTTTGGTGTATTTGTTTGCCAATTTCAATTGCCTCTTTAGTTTGGTCGGCAAAATTATATATTGCTCCAAACATATCCTGTGGATCAAATTGTGATTTATTCATATTACTTTTTCCTTTTCCAAACAAATTCAGTTAATTGTTCCAATTGTTTTCTTTTTTCTTGGGGAATTATCAAAAGATTTTTTTGTGCAGCTTCTGTATACTCTTTAGCCATTTGTTCTGCGGATTCTAAAACTCCATTATCGATAAAATATTTACGCAATTTCTCTAAAGCTTCTTGAATATCGTGACCTTGGATTTCATTCCATTTTTGTTTCCATACATTAGAATCTTTTTGGCGTGCCAACACAGTTAAAATAGTCTGCTTTCCGGCAATTAGGTCGCTTCCTAAACTTTTCCCCATTGATTTTGTATCGCTAAATATTTCTAAAATATCGTCTTGAATTTGAAATGCTATACCTAAGTTTAATCCATAAGAACGTAATTCATTTATTGTTATATCAGGTTGATCGCCGAGTATACCTCCCAATTCAGCACAGAATCCAATTAGCCAGCCGGTTTTCTTTTTTATCATAGTTAAATACTGATCTAATATGATTTCATGATTATGCTCAAACTCCTTATCATATGCCTGCCCTTCACAAACGAATAAAGTAGCTTTATTAAAAGCATGGACTGCTTTTAAAGGATTGACCTTAACTTTAGTAATCAATATTTGTGCGATTGCATAAATACCATCTCCGGCAAGTATGGCTGTTGATTCATCCCATTTTTTATGCACGGTTTCCTTGCCATGTCTAAGGTTATCTTGATCCATGATATCGTCATGCACAAGTGTAAAATTGTGTAATAACTCCACGGCCAGTCCTGCGTTTAGGAGATCCTCTTTGCCCACTCCATATACAGTACCAACAAGATTTACAATAATTGGGCGAAGTCTTTTTCCACTACCTTCCATAATATAGCGGATTGGATCATAAATGTACTTTGGCTCGGAGTCTAATGGGAAATTGCGAAGTTTATCATTGAATTCAACCCGCAGTCGCTCTATGTGATCTATAAAAGAATCAGTGACCAAGTTCTATCTCCAGCTTACCAATAGTTAATAATTTTGATAATACTAAATCTTTGATTTCCTCCATGCGTTTTTGTGTGTTCGCTTCAAATCTACAAACTATTACTGGCTGTGTATTTGATGACCGTACTAAACCCCAACCATCTCCGAATTTAATTCTTACGCCATCCACGGTGGAACACTCATAGTTAGCAATAAAATACTCTTCCGCTTTTTTAGCGATGCGGAATTTCTCTTCATCAGATTCACAAGCCATACGCATTTCCGGTGTGGAATAATATTTCGGTAAAATTGACTTTAGTTCTGATAGTGTTTTATCTGTCCTTGATAATAATTGTATTAGACGTGCTGCCACATAAAGTGCATCATCGAATCCAAAGAAATCATCTGCAAAGAAAATATGACCACTCATTTCTCCACCAAATTTGCAGTTCTAACTCAGCCATCCTTTGCTTAATAAGCGAATGTCCTGTTTTCCACATCACCGGTGTACCACCATATTTTATAATCATTTCTTCTAATGCTTGTGAGCATTTAACATCAAACAGAATTTCATCTCCTTTTTGCACAATCTCTGGTAAAAATAAAGCCATTAATTGATCGGCCCAAATAATTTCCCCGGTTTCATCAACAACTCCAATGCGGTCAGCATCGCCATCAAAAGCAATTCCTGCATCATATTTGCCTGTTTTCATTAAAGATATAAGATCAGCTAAGTTCTCTTTCACAGTTGGATCAGGATGATGGTTAGGAAAACTCCCATCAACATCACAAAATAATTCCTCTAATTCAATACCTAATAATTTGAGTATTTCAGGACCGTTTACACAAGCTGCTGCATTACCACAATCCATAACGACTTTCATCGGTTTCTCAATTTTGATTTTCTCAAGAATCATAGATTTATAATCCGGTAAAATATTATATTCAGAATATTTTCCGTTTCCGCTGTCAAAATCTTCTTGCTCAATAATGTTACGAATTTCTTGGATTGCCTCACCGTAAACAGCTTTTTTAAACAAAGACATTTTGAATCCGTTAAATTCCGGAGGATTGTGGCTACCTGTTATCTGAACTGCTCCGTCAATTTCTAATTTAAACATACTGTAATAATTCACAGGTGAAGGCAAAATGCCAATATCTACTACGTCGAGACCTGTTGCTAATAATCCTTTTTTAAAGCTTTGTTTTAAGCTTGGTGTAGTCAGTCTAACATCACCACTCAAAGCAACTTTTTTAGCACCCTTGCGTGATATAAAAGTACCATATCCCCTTCCTAGCATTTCTACCACATCAGCAGGGAAATCTTTTTTTACTTCACCACGTACATCATATTCTCTAAAAATATATTTATTAATGTTCATTGTGTATTTATCCAATTATTTATATTATTAAAATTAACGTATTTCGTTGATTTTACGAATTGTTGAATCTTTTTATTAGATTGAAATATCACCAATAATTTTTCTTAAATTTCCATCAAATTTATCAATTAATCTTTCGGCTTCTGTTTTGGAACAAGATTTATTTACCATGATTAAAGCAGTTTTTACTGACCTCCTGGAATCAATCAAGGCTTTGTTCGCATCCTTATAATTAAGGTTAGTTAATTTTCCTATAATTCTCGTTCCGCGATCACGCAATTTTTCATTTACTACTTTAAGGTCAACCATAAGGTTCCCATACACTTTACCCATTTTAACCATTGTTGTTGTTGAAATCATATTTAATATTATTTTTGTAGCTGTGCCGGCTTTCATTCGTGTTGAGCCTGTTATTATCTCCGGACCTAAATCAACTGAAATCACAACATCATAATTTGCTGAATTCGCTGGATTTGGATTGCATATTAAAAAAACAGCGTGACACCCGATTTGTTTTGCATATTTCAATCCGGCAAGAACATAAGGAGTAGTGCTGCTACTGGCAATTCCAATTACCACGTCTCCCCTTTTTATACCAATGGCTTCTAAATCTGTAATTGCGTCATCTGACATATCTTCCGCTGATTCGATTGATTTGAAGACTGCTTCGGGTCCTCCAGCAATCACACCCGTAAACCATTCTCGTGGTGCAGAAAAAGTAGGTGGTATTTCCGAAGCATCAAGAATACCTAATCGACCGCTTGTTCCTGCTCCAATATATATGATACGATTCCCATTTTTAAGAGCATTAACGGTGAATTCAACTGCTTTTTCAATTTCCGGAATAACTTTTTCAACTGCATTGGGGATTATGCTATCTTCCCTGTTAATTAGCTTAAGTATCTCTAAAGTTGATAATGTATCTAAATCCTTAGAATTTGGATTTTGTTTTTCTGTTTCTAAATCACAGGGCTTAATATTCACGTTTAACTTTCCATGTTACGACGAATCGGTTTACCGAATATCATTAATACGCCAAAAGCCAGTATACTGCCAAGTATAAGCGAGAACCATAGATTACCTCCATAGCCAATTACAAGATAACCTACTAACAATGCAATTGTTCCAACCGTTAATGCATAAGGAAGTTGCGTTCTTACATGGTCGATGTGATCGGCCCCTGAGGCTGTTGAGGACAAGATTGTGGTATCTGAAATAGGTGAACAATGATCGCCCAATACTGACCCTGATAGAATTGCCGCAAATGTACTTACAAAAATTGGTGTGGCAACAATTTCATCCGGAGTCCCCTGTAGTAATTGCATAGCCATGGGCATTACTATTGGAACTAAAATTGACATGGTTGCCCAAGAAGAACCAGTTGAAAAACTTATTGCAGCTGCAGTTAGGAAAATTACAGCAGGCAAAATTTGTGGGGTAAGAAAATTTGATGAAATATCCACTAAGAATTGTGCTGTTCCTAAATCTTCTGAAACTTTCCCAAGTGTCCAAGCTAAAACTAAAACTGCACATCCTAGCAACATTGATTTTGCTCCATTTAGCCAGGCCTGCATAACTTTTTGAAGTGACATTAATCTCTTGCCAACTGTTATTATTATTGCAATTACACCAGCTGAGTAAGAGCCCCACATCAAAGCTGCGTAAGAATCAGCTCCGCCAATTATGTTCCTAATTGAAGGAACCATTCCTGCATCTAATACCCGCTTACCTGTTATAAATAATCCCAACATAGCAATTACTACAACCGCAACTATTGGGATAATTGCATTTGTCCAATGAGATGAATGTCCATATTGGTCTTCGGACTCAATTTGGGAAATATCCGTCATAGGATTAGCCCCCGGCTGCATTACCGCACCTGTTAGAACAGTTCGTCTTTCAGCTTTATACATTGGACCAAATTCTCGCCGAGATATTGTATTAATTAGAATAAATACAAGTGTTAATAGGCAGTAAAAGGAATATGGCACACTCCTAAGAAATGTTATGTAAGGATTTTCCGTTACGCCAAAATGGCTGTAAGGTCCATTTAATAAACTCATTTGAAATATGGACCAAGTACTAATTACCGCTAAACTAGCGACTGGTGCTGCTGTTGAATCCACTAGATATGATAATTTTTCACGTGAGATTCGCAGTTTATCAGTAAGAGGACGCATCATATTGCCAACTAATAATGTATTAGCATAATCATCAAAAAATATCATAATCCCCATAAAAACCGTTGTAATTTGTCCTTGTCGCCGCGTTTTTGATCGGCGTATTGCAATATCAACAATACTACGCATACCACCATTTGCTGATATAACACCAATCATACCGCCAAACCCTAATGTAAACAAGATTATTGAGGCATGGCTTGTATTAGCCAATGATCCAACTAAATATGTATCGAGTGTGGTTAAAAAACCATCAATTAAGTTAGCTTTCAAAATTGTAACACCTATCCAAATACCTGCGAATAGCGAAATCAAAGTTTCTCTTGTTACCAATGCTAAAATTATCGCTGCTAATGGAGGTAAAACCGATAACCAACCGGGATCACTTTTTACTCCATTTTGTTCAGCAATTAGGATACCACAGGAAAATAATATTATTAGGGAAATTTTTATTCGAGTAGACATATAATCATTAAAGTTATAGGAGTTATCCTTATTATTGCAATTTATTATAACGTAAAAATATCATGTTTATCACTTAAATTTGTAAACTTATTTTTAGAAATATACAATAAACTACTAATTATCAATGAAGAAACTTGATATATACTTGCTGAGGCAATTTATTACAATTCTGACATTTGCGATCTTAGGATTTGTAATTGTATTTGTAATTGTTGATTTGATCGAAAATATTGACAAATTCATTGATAATTCAGTACAGTTAAATATTATATTTCTATTTTATTTCTATACGCTGCCGTGGTTCTTTAGTATCGGGCTACCAATGGCAACACTGATAGCAACAGTTTTCAGCATCGGATTATTAGCAAAACGGAATGAATGGACGGCCATGAAATCTTCTGGAATAAGCCTGTATAGAATTGCCATTCCATTATTACTGGCAGGAGTTGTAATAAGTTTTATATCATTTGAACTTGATAATAATCTTGTGACTAAAGGTAATGAAAAAGTGACAGAGATCGAACAAAAGTATATGCGGCATAAGGCTCGTAGAAATACATTTCGTACAAATAAAATATTGCATGATGTACTCTTGCAAAAACATGAAATAACTCATATATCTCTTGGGAAATATTCTATCAATGGGATGGAAGCTGATAATGTAACTGTATTATCATTAGAAAATGAATTTCTTACCAAAAGGATCGATGCTCGAAAAATGTTTTGGAATGATTCACTCCTGCTTTGGAAAATTAGCGGATACTCAATCCGTGAATTCGATGAAATAGGTGAAGAAGTTGATGTTATCATTTCCGCAAAAGACACACTAATTAATGCGAATTTCATCCCTGACGATATCACAAAACAATTCAAATCACCCGATGAAATGAATTATAGTGAGCTTACAGAGCGTATTTTATTATTGAAAGAAAATGGTGTGAAAACAGTAAGATGGGAAGTTGCTCGTTACAATAAAATATCTTTTGCATTCACAAGTTTGATAGTTATCCTATTTGGGTTACCCTTATCAGTATTAAAACAAAAAGGCGGATTGGCATTTGCAGCCGGCATGAGCGTCTTTGTCATCTTTTCATATTACGCTTTTATAAAATTTGGACAATCCTTAGGATATAAAGAAGTCCTCGATCCATTTTTTTCTGCCTGGATTGGCAACGTAATTTTTGCAATTGGAGGACTTATATTATTATTTTCTGTCAGAAAATGATATTATTGTTAAAATATTGCGTGTCTTAGGAACAATATCCAATTGTATGCTTTTAATTGCAGTAATTTCAATATAAAATTAAAGATTAATAAAAAGGAGATATAATGAAAAATTTTACTATTATCAGTTTAATAGTTCTAATGGCTTTGGGAGCAATGAATTGTGCCTCATGGACAGGAAAAGAAAAAGGTGTAGTTATTGGTGCCACTACTGGTGGAGTAGTTGGTGGAATAATTGGTCAAAAAACCGGAAATACAGCTTTAGGTGCGATTATAGGCGCTACTGTTGGTGGAGCAGCTGGAATATGGATTGGTAACTATATGGATAAACAAGCTGAAGATCTTGAAAAAGAGCTTGGTAAAGATGCGACAATTGAACGCGTTGGAGAAGGAATTAAAGTGACTTTTGGTTCTGGAATATTATTTGATTTTAATAAATCAGATCTACGTAAGGAAAGTAAAAATAGCTTAGCGAAATTTGCCAAAACTGTGAATAAATATAAAGATACCAACATATTCCTCGAAGGGCACACTGATAATAAAGGTTCAGAAGAATACAATCAAAAACTATCAGAAAAACGAGCAAAAGCAGTTTCTGATTACATTCAGAGTTTAAATGTTGAAAAAATCAGACTAACTGAATTTGGTTACGGAAAGACTCAGGCAATTGCAGACAATGACACAGAAGAAGGCCGACAACTTAATCGTAGAGTAGAAATAGCAATATTTGCAAATGAAAATCTTAAGGAGAAAGCTGAGGAGGCTAGTACTAAAACTACAAATTAGAATATAGGTTCTATTAAAATAAAAAAGCCACCGAATAGGTGGCTTTTTGTTTTAATAGATGTTATTATTTAATACCGATAATGATCTGGTTTATATGGACCACATTTGGGAATTCCAATATATTCTGCTTGATCGTCTGATAATTCTGTCAGGGTAACACCCAATTTATCAAGATGTAACCTTGCTACTTCTTCATCAAGGATTTTCGGCAACATATAAACGCCAATTTCAGGTCTATCCTTAGCAAGCGCAATTTGCGCTAATACTTGATTGGAGAATGAATTTGACATCACAAAACTCGGATGTCCAGTAGCACATCCTAAGTTTACTAATCTCCCTTCAGCTAACATGAATATTTGATGACCATCAGGAAAAGTATATCTATCAACTTGCGGTTTGATATTTTCACGGTCAATATCTTTGGCATCATTTAATGGGTCAACCTGTATTTCATTGTCAAAATGGCCAATATTACATACAATGGCTTGATCTTTCATTTTACGCATATGCTCAACTGTTATAACATCACGGTTTCCGGTTGCGGTAACATAAATATTAGCTTCCGGTAGAGCTTTCTCTGTTGTTACCACTTCAAATCCTTCCATTGCCGCTTGTAAGGCGCAAATTGGGTCAATTTCAGTAACTAATACACGAGCACCATATCCACGCATTGATTGCGCGCAACCGCGACCTACATCGCCAAAACCACAGACCAATACTGTTTTCCCGGCTATCATTACGTCCATGGCACGCTTTAATCCGTCCGCAAGCGATTCACGACAACCATAAATATTATCGAATTTTGATTTTGTTACCGAATCGTTCACATTATAAGCAGGGAATAATAATTTATTTTCTTTCGCCATTTGCTGTAAACGATGTACGCCGGTTGTGGTCTCCTCAGAAACACCGATTATTTCTTTTACAATAGTATGCCAATGCATTGGATCTTTGGCATGCACTTCACGCAGCAATTTTTCAACAACCTGTTCTTCACGAACTTTAGTAGTTATTCCCGGCAAAGAACCGGTTTTCTGATAAATTTCTTCTAACTCATATCCCTTATGAATCATTAATGTTGCATCGCCACCGTCGTCTACAATTAGTTGAGGACCTTGGTTGCCAGTAAAAGTAAGTGCTTGAAGAGTGCTCCACCAATATTCTTCTAATGTTTCGCCTTTCCAGGCAAAAACAGGTGTTCCTGTTTCGGCGATCGCAGCAGCGGCATGATCTTGTGTAGAAAATATATTGCAGCTTGCCCATCTCACCTCTGCACCTAATTCTTTCAATGTTTCGATCAAAACTGCCGTTTCAATTGTCATGTGTAATGAGCCGGTAATCCGAAACCCTTTTAATGATTTTTCCTTTCCATATTTTTCGCGGATTGCCATTAATCCTGGCATTTCTTTTTCCGCAATAGCGATTGCTTTCCGCCCCGCTCCTGCTAATGAAATGTCGGCAACTTTGTTTGCCAAATTTTCTACTATCGATGTCATATCTTTCCTTACTTTCTCAGATAAATTATTTAAAATGTCTTTGTTTTGATTTGTTATTATTGACTGTACGGACATAAATCTGTTTGATTACAAATATGTCTTTAATCTTTCAACCATATCAATATTTTCCCAAGTAAACAGTTTATTGTCACGACCAAAATGACCATAAGCAGCAGTTTGACGATAACGTGGTTTCTTTAGATCAAGATGAGCAATAATTTCAGCTGGTTTTAATGGAAATACTTCTTTGACAATTTCAGTCAATTTTTCATCAGTAACTTTTCCAGTGCCAAATGATTTTGCGTAAACCGATATTGGTTCAGCAACTCCGATGCTATATGATAATTGAATTTCACATTTATCAGCTAGATCAGCAGCAACAATATTCTTAGCAATATAACGAGCCATGTAAGTTGCTGATCTATCAACTTTAGAAGGATCTTTACCAGAGAAAGCTCCACCACCATGTGGCGCATATCCACCATATGTATCTACAATAATTTTACGACCAGTTAATCCGGTATCGGCTTCTGGGCCACCCATAACAAATCGCCCTGTTCCATTGACTATAAAAGAGTCTTCATATTTAACATTACTCGCTTCTAAAACAGGTTTAATAACATTATTGATGACCTCTTTTTGTACAAATTCAAGTTCTTTTGCTTCAGTACCAAATTTATCAAGCATATTATTATGCTGCGTTGCAATCACAACTTTTTTTACAGATTTTGGTATTCCATCTTCATACTCAACAGTTACTTGAGATTTTCCATCAGGTCCTAACCAAGGCATTTTGCCGTTCTTACGCTCTTTCGCCAATTTTTCTGTCAAACGCTGTGCCAATTGAATTGGCAACGGCATTAACTCAGGAGTTTCTTTACACGCAAATCCAAACATCATTCCCTGATCGCCTGCACCCTGCTCTTTTCCATCACTAGTATCTACTCCCTGTGCAATATCAGCACTTTGCCGATGCAATTTTGATGTTACCATAACGGATTCATCATCCATACCGTAAGCAAGATTTGTATAACCAATTTCATGCAAAGTTTCTTTAACTATTTTTTCGACTTCGGCAAATCCTTTAGTATTTACCTCACCGCTAACAATAACTAAACCATTAGTTGCCATTGTTTCACACGCTACACGCGATTCACTATCTTGCACTAATAAATTATCTAATATTGCATCAGAAATTGCATCACAAACCTTATCAGGGTGACCTTCTGTTACAGATTCAGATGTAAATAAATATCGACTCATAAATTCTCCAGTAAAATTAAATTAACGAACTTGAAAGTTACAAAAACAGGCAATACGGGGCATCAATTTATATTACGCAATCAACAGATATCTCTACCATCCTTAGCAGCAATTTTGCTAATAATTAGTTTTTCAGAAATATGTGAGTTTTCCAAAATGATACTATCTTCGATCTTAGAATTGGTAATCGTACAATCATTCATAATAGTCACATTTGGACCGATGATTGAATCTTCTATTTTACAATTATTTCCTATAAATACTGGTTCAATTATTTTTGATGATGGGAATTCTTTATGATTAGAGATTAATAGCTCACGATTTGAGTATAAGATAGCTTCAGGAACACCAACATCTAAATAATTTGGTGTTGGAAACACCCTAAAACCTTCTCCTTTTTTTACCATTATTTGCAATGCATCCGTAATTTGGTATTCATTATTAGTTCTGATATCACGTTTAATTAATTCCTTAATAGCTGATTTTAATTTCCCTTCATTATTAAAATAATATAATCCGCTAATAGCTAAATTGCTCGGTGGATTGGGATGTTTTTCATAAAAATTAATAACTTCATTGTCTTCTAATTCAACTACACCAAAACGCGAAGGATCATCAACTTCAATTACGCCTATCGTATTATTTTCAGATGAGCAAAATTCGTTATAATCTACATTGAATATTGTATCACCAAGCTGAACCAAAACAGCTTCATCTGTGTTTTCTAAGCCAGTTAAAACAGCGTGACCTAATCCTAATCGTTCTTTTTGTTCGATGAATGAGAATTTGCCATCGTATTTTTTCATGTGACTAATCACTTGCTCTTTTAAGTGTCCCACTATAAAAACTATCTCATTTATACCTGAATTAAATAGTGGCTCCAGAATAAAATCTAAAGCAGGTTTACCTGCTATTGGTAATAATGTTTTTTGATACCGCTCGGTATGCGGCATTAATCGTGTACCGTAGCCGGCTACAGGAATGATTGCTTTCATAATTTACTAATTTTTAGTGATGACTATTTTGTTTACTCTTAATTTTCTTAACTCGAGTAATCATTTTTGCGACGGCAAGGTCTATTGATTTTGTGATGTTATTGGTTGACTCTTTAACATTGAGCTTATGGTTTGGAATAGATAAATTTAATTCAGTAACATATTGTTTGTTTTCATGCACCAATAAAATTTGACATTGTGTTATTCTGTCAAATACTTTTGAGATTTTCTGAACTTCGCTAATAGCGTAGTTCTTCAAGTTATCAGGTGCTGTAAAATGACGTGATGTAAATTCAATAATCAATTTAAACTCCTTATTATTATAGTTACTTTCTTATGTTGTATTTAATTATCTCCATGCGGATGAGCTTTTCGATATATCTTTTTTATCCTTTCCGGTTGAATGTGTGTATAGATTTGTGTGGATGACAAACTACTATGTCCTAACAAATCTTTAATTGCTCGCAAGTCTGCGCCGCGATCTAATAGATGTGTTGCGAATGAGTGTCGTAATGTGTGAGGACCTAGATGTTCCCCTTCTGTTACCAATCGTAAATACATATTTACGCTACGTTGAACAGTCCTTTGTGATATGCGTTCACCTCTTGAATTTACAAATACTGGAGTGCCTGTGTCAGCAGTTTTTAATGATCTGCCGGTTTTTTTTAGATAATTTTCTATTGCTGTTAAAGCTTTATTGCCAAATGGAATCAATCGTTCTTTATTCCCCTTTCCATATACTTTTATCAACTGGTTCTCAATAATAATATTTCCAAAATATAGATTTACTAACTCGCTCAGTCTAATTCCGGTGCTGTAAAATAGCTCTAAAATTGCTCTATCCCGCAGTCCTGCGACTGTATCAGCCGGAGGCGCCTCCATTAACTTTGTGATAATTTTTTCATCAATATAATTTGGTAACCGTTTGGGAGTTTTAGGAGTTTTGACATATGATGACGGATTACGATTAACCACTTCCGCTTTTATTAAATATTTATAAAATGATTTTATTGATGCTAATCTTCTACCTACTGTTTTAGAAGATAGACCCTTCTCAAATTCTTTGCCAAGAAAATGCCTGATTGCTTGCTTATCTAAACTTTGAATTGAAATTTCTGAAGTCCCTGTATATTCAATGAGAAAGTCGTTAAATCTATGTAAATCGTGGATATACGAAACACAAGTGTGTTTGGAATATCCTATTTCTTTTTCTAAATAAGAACCAAAGTCATCAATATATTTATTCAAATTGTCAGACATTTAAAGTGTCAATTTTACTGATAATATCAAGTATATCATTTGGCATATCACATGCAAAGTTCATCTCCTCTCCACCTCTAGGATGTGAAAATGATATTTTTTGTGCATGTAAAATATGCCTTTTTACACTTTTGAATAGCAAATCCATTTTTTTTGTTACTTCAGGTATGTATCCTTTTGTACGGGACAATCCCCCACCGTATTTTTCATCTCCAATAATTGGGTTCCCGATAAATGCAGAATGAACTCTAATTTGATGTGTGCGTCCTGTTTTCGGAAAGAAATTAACATAGCTAAAATATTGAGTTTCTTTTATTATTTTATAATTAGTTTTTGATTCTTTTCCATGTACATTTACTGCGAATGACATTGGATCATTTCGTTTTCTTCCTATTGGTTGATCTATCATACCCTCGCTTATTTGCCACTTGCCCCATGTAATACCAAAATACTCTTTTTTTACAATCCTATTTGAGAACTGTTTCGCTAATTTCATGTGGGCAAAATTATTTTTAGCAATAATGATAATACCAGATGTGTCCTGATCTAATCTATGAACAATACCAGGACGTATAGGTCCATTAACATCTGATAGTTTTGAGAAATGAAATGCTAAAGCATTCGCTAGCGTTCCATCTACATTTCCGGTTCCGGGATGCACAGTCATGCCGGCTGGTTTATTGATTATAATTATCTCATCATCTTCAAAAATAATATCGATTGGTATATTTTGAGGTTCTGCAATTTTAACTGTATTGTCATTTTCCGGTATTACAATTTGGATTGTATCTTTATGGTTTACACTATAATTAATTGGTTTAATCTCACCGTTAACTGAAATATTACCATTTTTAATATATTTTTGCAACTGAGTACGAGATAGATTATCGATATTGTCCGCTAAATATTTATCGAGGCGAACCCCTGAAGTATTAACGATTAATATATCGTTTCTCAAATGACTGTTTTTGTGATCTGTTTTTTTGGTTGTATGAAGAATGAATAAATTAAATATAAAATCATGCCTACAGTTACAGCTGAATCTGCAACATTAAAAATATACCAATGATGTCCCCAAAATACGAAATCGAACATATCGACAACTTCTTTAAATAGGAGGCGGTCAATAAAATTACCAATCGCGCCACCGATTATTAATGCTAATGATATTCGCATAATAAGTGACTCATTACGTTCTTTCCATAAAAAGGCAATAAGAATTAATGTCAATATAAATGAAGCAATTGTAAATATATAAATACCGCCAGGGAAATTTATTCCAAATGCCATTCCATCATTTGTAACATAGGTCAAATGGAAAAAATTATTTATTACCGATATTGAGTCGTGCAACTCCATCGTGGAGCGTACCAAATGTTTTGAGATCTGATCAAGTATTACTATTATTAAGCTAATAGTTAAAACTATCATAATAGACCGATTTTCTCCTTTTCTTTGCATTCAACGCACATTGTAGCAATTGGTACAGCTTTTAATCGAGCTTCGGGAATTAATGGACAGGTTGCACATAAATTTTTAGGTTCTTCTGCACACTGCTTGCAAATTCCGTAAGTACCATTGTCAATACGTTTTAAAGCGCTTACTAAGTTCTGGTAATAGCTATTTTCACGAACAAGAAATTGAAAATTTTTCTCCTTTTCATGGGAATCAGTTCCCGCGTCGGCCATATGTACACCATATACTGAATCCGGAACGTAACTTTCACTAGCCTTACCACTCTCAATAACACCTTCCCGCATTTCATCCATATCTTTATGCACGGTTTCTATTTCTTTTTGGATCAATTTTCTAAATTTATTTAACGTAGATTTACTATATTTTTTTGGATTTGCCATATTTACCTCTTAGTCTGTTCTGATCCGGGAAATACCCAGATTAATTTTTTCACCTTGAATTTTTATTGTTTCCGAAAATTCGACCTCCGAACCTTTTTGCTCGATTGCGACCGTTAATGTTTCATTATAAAAATAATCCTTATAAGCATTCAGTGCTTTACCAATTTCACCTTCAAATTTGCCATACACTTTTATTCTATCTTCAACGGCAAAATCTGCATTTTTTCTCATGATTTGCACTTGACGTATCAAATCTCTGACCAATCCTTCTCGAATGAGCGCATCATTTAGTACGGTGGATAATGCGACTGTAAATCCATCATCCTGTGCAGCTATTAATCCATCCAAAGAAGTTGTTTCAATCAATAAATGCTCATGTTTTAATATAATATTATTTGAATCGGTATTTAATACAACTTCTCCATTGGCTGATAACTGATTCATAATATCGTTTACATCCATTTCGTTAAGCGTTTTTCGAATTAAAGGAATGGCGTTGCCAAAACTTTTTCCTAAAATTGCGAGATTTGGTTTTATATCGTAAGTTATTAATTCTTTTGAATTAGTTGCGCGTTTAATCTCTTTTACATTTAACTCATCTAATATAACAGATTTATTGTCAGTTATAAACTTCGACAAGTTATCATCATTTACGACATAAAACAAACTTTGTAGCGGTTGTCGAATTTTCAAATCAGCTTTATTGCGAGCAGAACGCCCTAATTCCACGATCTTTTTAAGTGCATCTACTTGCGCAACTAGGTCATCATCAATATATTTAGAATCAACCTGAGGATAGTCGCATAAATGAATGCTCTCGAGTGCTGATTTGTCAATATTAACAACTAAATTTTTATAAATTTCATCGGTAATGAACGGCATAATTGGTGCCAACAGTTTTGATAAAGTCAATAATATTTCATATAATGTATGATAGGCAGCCTGTTTGTCAGAATCATCCTCACTTTTCCAAAAACGACGTCTATTCCTACGGATATACCAATTGGATAAATCTTCAATAAATATCTCGACTTTGCGCATTGATTTATCTAATCTATACGCATCAAATGATGAATGCATATCTTGGATCAGTTGATGCAATTTCGCCATTATCCAACGATCCATAATTGTCAGATCGCTATCTTGAATTTTAGATTTCAGAGGATTAAAACCGTCAACTGCAGCATACGTAGCAAAAAAGGAATATGAATTCCATAGGGTAATGACTTTTTTTCTTACTTCATTGGCAGCATCATAGCCAAAATTCAAATTACTTTCTACGTTATGATCAATATAAAGCCAACGCATTACATCCACACCCATTTCATCTGCTGCATCATTAAACCAGATGGCATTACCGGCGGATTTATGCATCTCTTTTCCTTGCGAATCTCTAACAAGAGCATGACCTAACAAAGTTTTAAACGGAGCTTTATTCTCCATTACAGTCGACATCGCTAAAAGCGAGTAAAACCAGTTGCGGAATTGACCGGGGAAACACTCGGTGATAAATTCGGCGGGGAACCACTTTTCCCAATAAGAACGGTCTTCATTATATTTTATTGTTGAATATGGTACAATTCCTGCATCTAACCACGGATTTCCAACGTCCAGAATTCGAGTACCAGTTAATCCACTTTCAGGATGCTTAATTTTTACTTTATCAATCCAAGGACGATGCGGACTATGCCCTTCAAACTCATCCCAGCCTTCTACCGCCAATTCTTTCAATTCTTCTTTGGAGCCAACCACATAAAATGAGCCATCTTCGAATGTCCAAATAGGTAGCGCTAAACCCCAAAATCGTTTCTTTGAGATCATCCAGTCACCCATATTATCTAACCACTCGTGCTCACGCTCTCTCCCCCAATCCGGTATCCAGTTAATATCATCAACAATCTTTTTGATATTATCACGCCAGTCCATATTTATATACCATTCATCCACAATACGAAAAACCAGTTCATCCCCTGAGCGCCAACAGTGCGGATATACATGCGGATATTTTTCGGTATGTAATAATTTTTTTCTATCTTTCAAGTCAGACAATATTTTATCTGTAGTTTCTTGGTTTGTCGCAGTTAAGCCCGAAAGCCAACCGAACCCCTCGATAAATTTCGATTCCTCATCTAAAGGAGCGATATCAACTAAACCAATTTTTTTACCGATTTTATGATCTACATCACCACAGCCAGGTGCGATGTGAACAATACCGGTACCTTCGCCCGCTACTACATTATCGCTACCAATGCTATCCTTGCCCCCATCAATTACCTTATGACACTTTATTCCGGTAATACCTTGCTCTTTTAATTCATCCTTGATATGCGGAAATCCACCCGGATTTTTCTGAGCATCCAAATGATCAAACGGTCCTTCATATTCCCAACCTAGCATATCAGAACCTTTAATTATACTTAGAACTGTATAACCACCATGTTCTTTAAATATTTGTGCATATTGTTTTGAGTTTTGGAACACCATCAACCCATTGTTTTTTATCATCAAACTGCTTTTCAAGCCGTTGATATTCTAAATTATCATTTGCAAAATAGTAAATTGAATCATCTGCAGCTTGTAATTTTACATAATCAAGATTAATATTTACGGCAGCGGCAACATTAGAGGTTAATGTCCATGGTGTTGTTGTCCATATCAATAAATATTCATTATCTTTGTTTTTTAAAGGAAACCGAACAAATACAGAATCATGAGCTACAAGCTTACGTCCCTCAATAATTTCCATCTGTGAATAAGAAGTGCCAGAACGTCCTGACCAAGGGACTACATCATTCCCTCGATAAATTTTATTCTGTTCAAATAACTTTTTAAGAAATGACCAAATCGTGTAATTATTTTCATCAGACATCGTAAAGTAGGAATTATCCCAATCCATCCAATAACCAAGTCGTTTTGATTGCTCAGTTATTACATCAGCATACTTATATACTCTTTCCTTACAAAGATTTACAAATTTCTCAATTCCATGCTGCTCAACATCACGTTTGGATTTAAATCCGAGTTCTTTTTCAACCTCAACTTCCACCCACAAACCTTGGCAATCAAATCCGTTTTGATAACGAACTTCATGTCCTGTCATTGATTTATAACGAAGGTATAAGTCTTTTAATGTCCTGCCCCAGGCATGGTGAACACCCATTGGATTATTTGCAGTAATTGGACCATCAATAAAACTCCAGCGAGGTTTTCCTTTATTAAGTTCGACACGCTTTTGGAAAATTTTATTGGATTCCCAAAATTCAAGGATTTTATGCTCTAAAGCGATAAAATCAACCTTTGCATTTACCTTTTTTATTTCCATTTATATAATATTCAGTTGAATCTTTTTCTATATTTTTAAGACGTCGAAGTTAGCTCAATTACAAAATTTTTCCAACGATTACAGGAAATTAGAGTTAAATAAAAACCCTCGCTAATAGCGAGGGTTTTTATCTATATTTTTCATCAAATATTAATCTATTTCAAAGGCGAAATAGCTAGACCTATCTCCCCTTTTTACAAGTAATAATAATGAATCTTGTTGTTTTGATTCTTCCAATAGATTTACAAAATCCTTACTGGATGCTACTTTTTTTGTGCCAACTCGAGTAATGATATCTCCAACTCTAATTCCAGCTTCAAAAGCATTACTTTTTTTATCAATATTTGTAACTAATACACCGCTACTTTCGGGATCAATTTTATATTTTTCTGCTAATGAATTTGTTATATCACGTACTTCAATTCCCAAACTCATTTTTTTAATATTACCTGTTGCCATTGTGATTGTTTCGCTTTCAATTTCTTCTAATTTAACAATAACAGTTTTTCTATCGCCATCTCTAACGATGCTAACTTTACTGCTATGCCCCGGAGCAGTAGCTGATACTATATTCTTTAAGTGTGACGGATCAGTTACTTTTTGTCCATCAAACTCTATAATCACATCGCCAGTCTTTAAACCGGCTTTCTCGGCAGGACTGTCTTTCACTACATCGCTGACAAGAGCGCCATCGCGATTTGATAATGACTAGCGCGCGCGCAACTTTATCTTCCACCGGTTGTATGTAATACACCAAGCCATGAACGCACTACATACCCCTTGTCGATTAAGTCACTCATAACTTTTTTAATCATATTTGATGGGATTGCAAATCCGACACCTCGATTAGATCTTTCCATTCCACCCGTTGCTATTGCGGTATTAATTCCGACTAATTCACCATCAAGATTAAGTAATGCACCACCACTATTCCCGGGATTGATTGCAGCATCAGTTTGGATAAAATTTTCGTAATGATCATTACCGGGCATTACATAGCTGCGTCCTAAGAGCACTCACAATACCGGCCGTAACGGTATGACTTAAATTAGCTGAAAATGGGCTACCCACGGCTAATACCCACTCACCAACCCTGAGCTTATCAGAGTTGCCCAGGGAAATTTGATGTAAATCTTTTGCTTCAATTTGTAATATGGCAAGGTCTGACTTTGGATCTGTACCTAAAATCTTTGCCGGAATTATTCGTTTATCAATCAATTTTATTTGAATTTCTTCAGCATTCTCAATTACATGATTATTGGTGAGCACATAACCTAGCTTAGCATCAACAATAACCCCCGAACCTAAAGCTTGACTCGAAAATTCTTGTTCAGGAAATTGTGGATGGAAAAATGGAAAATCACCAAATTGTTTAAATTGGTCTTCCATTTTTATTACTTTTTCAGCAGTAATTGTTACAACAGCAGGATTAGCCTTTTCAGCTACATCAGCAAAAACCGAACTGAATTGCTTTACAATAGAATTTTGAGCTGATAAGGATCCGATAAATAAAAATAGCATTAGTAATAAACGTCTCTGCATTAAAAATCTCCTATATATTTATTAGAATTCTATGCTAATAATCCCTAAAAGTTTCAATAATAACAAAAAGCCCCATTCTTGGGGCTTTTTGTTATTATCTAATTTAATATCTTATAAATATTCTTTCAGATCGTTATAAAACACTTCCTCGGAACGTGGTCCCAAATAACCTTTCACGATATATCCTTCCCTATCAATAATTAATGTTGTTGGGATTGAAGATATTTGCTGTCCAATCGCCTGTCCATATAAATAAGTAACTGCTTGCGCTTCATTATTATTGAAGTCGGTTAAAAGAGTATAATTCATGTTTTTTTGCTTGGCAAACTTTTGAATATCTTCTGCAGAACCGGAGTTTAGCGTAATTCCAACAATTTCCAAACCTTCTTTATTATATTTATTTTGAAGATTTATAAGATCAGGAATCTCTTTTCTACATGGTGGACACCAGGTTCCCCAAAAATTAAGCATTATAACTTTTCCCTTAAGATCAGTAAGATTGAATTCTTCACCGTTAATTTTTGCTAATTTAAAATTTGGTGCTTTTACATCATCTCTCGCTGATTCTTCTTTAGGCTGTTCTTTATCAATAACGCGACTATCAGTGTTTGCTACCTCAGCTGTTTCGATTTTATCATCTGTAATAACTGATTCATTATTGCTAAGGTCATCCTTTGCATTGCATCCGGAAACGATTAAAATGCTTCCAATTAATAATATAAATAATGATTTTTTCATTAACTTTTTCCTTTATTTATTCCTTTGTTCAAAAATTCTATAAACTCATCAATATTGCGTGTCATCCCGGGGAAACGGGCAATTTCTGACTCTGTTCCGTCTAATATTGCATAGAACGGTTGAGCAGCTGTATCAAATTTGTCAATTTCGTATTGTCGCTTTTTGCGATGATTTTCTCCGCCATCAGTATATAATTTGACCAGCACATAATTATTTAATAATTTTTTGATCTCCGATTTGGCTAAAATATTAGCTTCCATCCAATGGCAATTTGTGCATGTGTATCCTGAAAAATTTAAGACAAATAGTAGCTTTCCCTGTTCTTCTTGATTCTGCAAGACCTTCTTCAATTTCCGAAAACCAATTTTGGGATATTGAATCTTTATTTTGACCTGTAATAACAACACCTGTTTCAGATGCTATTTTTGGTGGTAAATATGATTCAATTGTTCCATTTATTGTTCGACCCAATAACCCCGTTCCTAAGTATATTCCGAAAACAACAAAAAACAAACTTAGAATCATTCTACCTGCGCTAATCGATTTCAACCGGTGAATCGTGCGGCAACCTTATCTTACCAAGCAAATAGATCCCGGTAAATATCATCGAAGCTGTCCAAATAGCCAAAACCACGTCATGAGTAAAAATCCCCCATCCCCAAACCAAGTCAACATTTCCAAGAAATTTGAAAGAAACAGCAAATACCATGAATCCCATCACTACTTTCACCGCATTCAACCATCCGCCGGACTTTGGTAACTTCGCAAGATATTGCGGAAACATCGCCAAAAAGAAAAATGGCAAAGCAAAGGCAGTGCTAAAGACTATCATTCCGATCATTGGCCAAAACCATTGCCCTTGTGCAGCAGCGACCAACAATAATCCAACAAACTGTACCGTGCATGTGAATGAAGCCAAAGTAAAGGTAAGCGCCATAAATAATATACCTATATAGCCGGAACGTTTTTCCTGTTTCATTGAAAAATTGCGCAGTTTTTGAGGTGCTTGTATTTCGTACATTCCAAATAATGATAATGCGAATGCAATAAATAACGCACCGATAAACAGATTCACCCATGGACTTGAGGCCAATTGATTAGCACCGGACGCACCTAAAAATACTGCTAATAAAAATCCTAATAATGTAAAAGTGACTATAATTCCAAGCGCATAAACGATAGCATTTTTTATTGGTTTTTTATCGGAAGATTCACCTTGTTGCGTAAAAAATGAAACGGTAATTGGTATCATCGGAAAAACACATGGAGTAAGCAATGCTAAAAATCCCATGGTTGCTGCTAATAGTATAAATGACCAAAAACCCTTTTCGATTGCTGATTCCAAGGAAGATAATTCATTTGATTTATTTTCTTCGATTAATTCCTCGGACAAACTCATTCTTTCAATTCGAGGTTCGCCATCCACCAAAATAAAGTCTAGATCAATTGATTGACTAAATGGTGGATAACATACCGTATTATTACATGATTGATATGTTGCTTCTATTATTATCGAACTTTTACCTACTGCAACGATTTCTTTCAATTTAACAGGAACAATGAAGACTACTCTACCATCATGGTGTGGAATATCCATTTCGAACCCTTCATCAAAAGATATGATTGGATCCGGTTCGATAACGGTTCCTAGTCGCTCAATCGCTTCACCTGTTACCTGAATAGAAGTTGGAATTGGACCATTTTCGATTTCTTCCATTCCATAAACATGCCATCCTTTCTCGATTGATAATATTACTCGTATCTCCATCACTTCGCCAGCGTCGAACAGAATCCATCGCCGAGGCAGAGATACTTACAGGATCGTTAAATTGTCCAAAAACTATTGCGGATGCAATAGTAATAATTGATACTAGTCTTTGAAATTTTTTCATGATTAGTTAATTGTATACTTAAAAATTAGTGAATCAAGCTAAAGAATATCGTCATTTAGATGACATATTGAACAATCGGTAACGCAAACTTTTTCTATATTTAATGATCTTCTTTAATTCAACGATTCTTTCCCTGAGCAGCAATCATACCATTTTTTACTAGTAGATCATATTTATTAAATGCGGACCAATGTAAACCAAGAACATCAGGACGAATAAGAAAATCTGCTTCGCGAGATAGTAGTCAGTATAATATTGTGAAGTTATTCGGTCAGCTCTTGTAATAATCTCAATAATATTTACTTTTTTCATTGGTACTTTTGGGAGCGCCACGAGAAATATCAACGCCAACAATAAAATTAGCTTTATCTTTTAATTCACGAACAGGAAGCGGAGCACTAACACCTGCATCAACAATTAATTTATCTTTTTGCTTTGTAGGTTCAACAAAGCCCGGTATTGAACTACTCTGTGTAACTGCGTCCACTAAATTTCCTGAATCATAACAAATAGTCTCACCAGTTTGTAAATCAGTAGCAAACGCATTAAACGGAATTTTTAATTCTTCAAAAGTCTTTACTGGTAATAAATAATCAATTACCCTCGATAATCGCTCCTTTTTAATAATTGAAGATCGAGTTAATGCCATTGCAAACACTAATTTATCTTGGACAAATTTTGTTGCTTGTCCAATTACCGATTCAGGATTTTGGTCTGATTGCAATCGACCAATGCCCAATTCTTCATATTCATCGCTACCTAAAAATTCTTTAAACCGTTTATCAATCCAATCAGGATCTTTAGTCGCAGCATACATTGCACCAATAAGTGCTCCGGCACTGGTACCACCAATAATATCGGGGACAATGCCATTTTTGTGCATTACTTTAAGAACTCCGATATGTGCTGCACCTCGAGCACCTCCACCGCCAAGCGCTAATCCTATTTTAAGTTTACTCAAGCCCTTCAACCGTTGATCTTAGAACAAGTTTAATTTTCATTTCTATACGTTCAAGTGGATTGTCGCCTTGATCGCGAGGAGAATTAACTATTTGATCGACAACATCCATTCCTTTTAATACTTTCCCAAACACTGTGTAATTATTGTCTAAAAAATGAGCGTCAGCAACACAAATAAAAAATTGACTTCCTGCACTATTAACATCTTGAGACCTTGCCATAGACAATATTCCTCGATAGTGCGGAGTAGGACTAAATTCCTCAGGCAACATCCATGATTTTGAATTGTTCTCATCACCAATACCATAATATTTACCGGCTTGACCACCCATACCGTGCATTCTGCGGTCTTCATTTTTAGAATTAGGGTCACCACCTTGGATCATAAATTCGGGAATTACCCGATGAAAAGTAGTACCATTATAATATCCATTTTCTGCATGCGTAATAAAACTCTCTACATGTTTTGGTGCAATATTAGGATAAAATTCCAACACAATATCACCTTTGTTCGTTGAAATTATGCCTACCACTTCTTTTGGATTACAACTCATAATCGATACTCCTATCAATGTAATTAGTATTAGTTTTTTGAGCATTATTACTCCTTAATTTGTTATCAAAATTTCTACTTCCAGGTTTTTGGATTGGAATTTCAGCTAGATAATTTGGAATTTCACTTTCTAAAAAACTAATTGTTTTATGTTCCAATACAGATACTTGGTTTGTACTAAGTTTAATACTGCCACCACTACGATCCACTACCACACCTACACCAAGAACTTTTGCCTTATTATCTTTAACGATTTCTATCACTTCATTGATGGACCCGCCAGTGGTAAGCACATCTTCAACAACTAAAACACGCTCTCCTTTTTCAATAGTAAAACCTCTGCGTAATTTCATTGTTCCATCTTTTCTTTCAGTAAATATGGTTTTTACACCTAGTTGACGACCCACCTCCGTTCCTACTACGATTCCCCCAATTGCCGGAGAAATGACTGCATCAATTTCATCATTCTCAAAATGATCGGCTATAATCCTACCAAATAAAGTTAAATATTCCGGATATTGTAATACTTTTGCACATTGAAAATACGTTTCGCTATGTCTTCCGGATGTGAGTATAAAATGTCCCTCCAATAGCGCTTCGGTGGAACGGAATATATCTAAAATATCGTATTTACTCATTTGCTATTTTCCGCATTTTTGTTACGTATTCTTGAGCAGCAATTCGAATTGCCTGACTACTCATGTCCCCTGCGAAACTAATCCCCCTTGATATATTAATAATTGCCACTCCGTTATCATTTCCATATTTCATACTTTTTTCTAAATCACCGCCTTGCGCGCCAATCCCCGGAATTAAAAATGGCAAATTAGGAGCGGAATTGCGAATTTTTCGGATTTCGGATGGTGCTGTTGCTCCCACAACTAAGCCGATATTATCATTTTTGTTTAGCTTAACAGCTAAATTGGCAACTATTTCATAAACTTTTTGTTTATCTGATTCTATGTCCTGCAATTCCTTTGCAGATTGATTAGATGTGCGGCATAGAACAAAGATACCCTTTTCAGGATTATCGATAAATGGTTTGATGCTGTCACTGCCCATGTAAGGATTTATCGTAGTCGCATCAAAACCAAAATGATTGAAAATACTGATAGCATACTGCTTAGAAGAATTTCCAATATCGCCACGTTTCCCATCGGCAATTATTAAACATTTCTTTCCAATGTGACCAATAATCTTCTCTAACCATTTATAACCTTCGGAACCCCATCTTTCAAAAAATGCTAAATTTGGTTTATAGCACACCGCAAGATCAATTGTAGCATCAACAACTTTAAGTGAATGATCAATTATATCAGAAATCTTTGTATTTGTTTTTCCTAAGCCCTCCGGGCTGATATCAAGTCCCACACAAAGATGCGACTTTTTCTTAATGATTTGTTCGGACAACAATGTATTAAACGATTTCATCTCATGAATTTACTCAGTCAGGTTTTTACCACAAAGTGCAACTTAGTACAAATATCGATATAATTTTTTCGAATGTAATTTGTAACTTTGCACGTGGAACAATTAGAATTTGCATCAAAAAAAGAATCAATCACACGTGTAATCGCTTCTAGCGGTATATTCCAAATTGAACAGATGGAACACGTTGGAGAAAATGATTTTTCTGCTTTGATAGAGATATCAAAACATTTGGCACAAGATTATGGGCAAAAGGCCATTCTTAGTAAAGCGACAATCCATAAATATTTTAATAAGAAGGGCTCACTACCTTTCATTGCGCGCCACCGTGGCGATATTATTGGTTATATTGTAGGTGTGCCTATTGAAGAATTAAATTCCGAACCTTGGGCAAGGATGGATGAGAATTTCGGGAAATATAACACGCTTTATACCTACGCTTTTGTGATTATGACACAACACAAAGGGAGCGGGTATGCTAAAATGTTGAAAAGGGTCTATTTAAATTGGGCAAAAAAACGCGGTTCTATCCGTTATATAACTGGTCATGTTCAAATGGGTGTGGAATCTTTAACATCACCTGATATCAAGATAATTGGTCGAGTGGAAAATTGGCAAAATTCAGGTAAAACTTTTGAATATTATCGGCGGACATTGCGTCCAAACGGTACAGGAAACAATTTATATACTACACCACATTAGAGTTTATTAATATTCAAATCTTTTCAAGTTTAAAGAACTTGTACGGATTCCTTTGCCATCCTTTTAATTATCAAATAGGATAGAATACCTGCTACTCCAAGACCAAGCAAACCGCATAAAAATTGTAACAATTCAATTGGTTTCCATGGAATTGCAATCAGTGTGCTAACTATTACACCTAATAAAAACCCGAATAGTGGAAATCCATATTGCAACAAAGATAATTTTAACAATATATTTGATGATTCCGAGACCGTAACTCTATCTCCCACCTTGGCATTAATTCTATTTTCTAATGTTATAATTTTGTCTGTATCGGAACTGGGAGAGCATAAAAAACGGATTCCACAACCTTCGCAATTGTCGGTCGACTCTAAGAATATTGTAACAAGATTGTCACTTACCTCTGTGACTGTTCCAGTATCAGCTACTTGTTTTGTCAAATTAAGCTTCTACTTTTTCAGAAGGATTATCTATAACCGGAGGACCTATTATAGCTAAACAATCGGTGGGGCATTTATCAGTTGGTAGCTTTGCCTCTTTTCCGAAAATATCATAATTAACGTGGGCTAAATTGTTGTCCATCACCATTTGTCCTTCTTCAACATTGCGTACACAAATACCACAAGCAATACATGCCTTTAGAGCATATTTTTCGAGCTGTCTTGGCATCATCAAGATTTCTACAGAATACAAATAATTTATCACTTTGTGGATGCATTTCTATAACATTTTGCGGACACACTTCTGCACATTTTTTACATCCGGTACATTTATCTTCAATGATTACCGGCAAACCATTTTGATTCATATACATTGCATCAAATGTACAAGCTTCAACACATTCACCGAATCCTAAGCAAGAATACTCGCACATTTTCTCACCACCGCCAAAGTAAGATGCACCCAAACATGATTTAATTCCGGCATACTCAGCTTTTTTGGCAGTTTCGTAATTACCACCTTGGCACATTAGACGGGCAATCTGTTTCTCTCCTGACTCGACATTTACGCCTAATATTTCACCAATTGCAATACGTGCTTCATCATCGCTAACAGGACAACCATTTACTTCAGCTTCACCAGCAACTACCACATCAGCAAATTTCGCGCAACCCGGATAACCACATCCACCGCAATTTGCTCCTGGCAATTCATTGAGTATTTTTTCAATTCGAGGGTCTTCTTCAACATAAAATTTCTTCTCTGCCAAAGACAATCCCGCAGAGAATAGTAATCCCAATCCTCCCATACTTGCAATTGCGATAATTAATGTATTCAATTCCATATTAATTCAATTTTTACTCATTACATCGATATCAAACCAGCAAAGCCCATAAATGCCAATGCTAAACTTCCGGCAACTATCATTGTGATACCTGCCCCTCTAAATGGTTTGGGAATATTTGACAATTCTAATTCTTCACGGATACCCGCCATAATCACCAGGGCTAAGGTAAATCCTGCTCCAGCACCGATGCCAAATACTAAACTTTCTATAAAACTGTATTCCCTTAAAACTGAAAATAATGCCAATCCCAAGTATCGCACAATTGGTTGTGATAAGTGGTAAAAAGATACCTAATGTATCATAAAGCGGTTTACTTACCTTCTTAATGAACATTTCGACCAATTGAACGAGTGAGGCAATCACTAAAATAAATGATACGTATTCAAGAATTTCGATATGGTATGGAACAAGCAATAAATGATATATCAACCATGTAACTGCAGCTGTGATTGTCATAACAAACATAACAGCTAATCCCATACTAACAGCAGATGAGACCCTTTTTGACACACCTACAAAAGGACAAATTCCCAAAAAGTAAGTCAGTACAAAGTTATTTACAATCGCTGCCGAGATAAATAATAATAAAAGGTTCATATTTTTACTTTCCTTTCATTCAGCCAATTTCCTAGTCCAATTAAAAGTCCTAACGTTAAAAATGCTCCAGGTGGGTAGAATCATAATCATCCATGGATTAAACCAGTCACCCAAAACTTGTATATTAAATAATGTGGCTGAACCTAATATTTCCCGAATTCCACCCAGAACTATGAGTACTGAAATGAAGCCCGACCCCATACCAAGTGCATCAATAATCGAACGTCCAACTCCATTCTTTGATGAAAATGCTTCTTGTCTGCCTAGTATGAGGCAATTCACAACAATCAAAGGTACATATGGACCCAATGCTTTACTTATTTCGGGTAAATATGCTGCTAAAAATTTATCCGCAACTGTAACAAATGTTGCGATGATTACAATGTAGCCGGCAATTCGCACTTGATGCGGTATTACTTTTCGTAATAGTGATATTAAGACACTAGAACTTATTAAAACAAAGGTTGTGGCTAACCCCATCGCTAATCCATTGATTGCGGAATTAGTTACGGCTAAAGTTGGACAGAGACCCAATAGCATCCGTAACACAGGATTATCATTCCACAGACCTTTTAAAAATTCTTTACTTAGCGGTGTTGGTGTTTTTGCCATAATTAATTTGCCGATTGATATAATTCTTTAATCATACCAATATTTTCATTGATAATTCGCACTACAGCTTTTGAAGTTATTGTTGCTCCTGATATTGCTTGTATCTCATTTGGACTTTGTGGAGCAGTGTTTTTAACCACATCTATTTGCGGAAATAAAACAACTCCGCCAAATTGTTCAGGGAACCAAAATGGATTTGTTTTATTAGATGGATCTACTACAATTTTTGTCCCTAAACCGGGAGTTTCGATCTGCCCAAGTACCTTAAGACCTGTAATTAACATAAAACTTGGATCAACCCCAACCATGATTGAAATATTTCCCTGAAATCCGCTGCCCTCAACTTTAAAGGCTATTCCTACAGGCTCTGACTCGCCTTTATTCACACCTATATATAATGTTTTGCCATCAATTTGTAACTCTTCATAAGCATCATATGTTGGAAGCACTTCTGATATAGCAGCTTTTAGTGCTTCTAATTTGTGATGTTCAATTTTTGGTTTTGTTATACTATCCCAACTAGCCAATATCGCACCCGAGAGTCCGGTAATTACTGTCAAAACAATTATCATTTTAACGGTCTTACTCATTCGGATTCTCCAAAAATTCTTGGATGGGTATATCTATTAATCAAGGGAGTGACACCGTTCATTAATAAAATTGAATACATTACTCCTTCCGGTAGTCCACCAAATAGGCGGATTATTACAACGAGAACCCCAATCCCGATTCCATATATCCAACTACCTTTTGGGGTTATAGGAGAAGTGACCATATCGGTTGCCATAAATAATGCACCAAATAATAATCCACCTGATAACAAATGAAATAATGGATCAGGATAATGGTTTGGATTTATTAGCCAAAATATTCCGCCAAAAATAAAAACCGTTGACATTAAACTAAGTGGGATTCTCCAATCTGCATTTTTTAGAATTAAGAGGAATATGCCACCAATCAAAATGGCGATAGCGGAAGTTTCGCCAAGACTTCCACCAATATTTCCGAATAATAAATCTGAATAATTAGTAAATACTTTTTCAAATTTAAATGCCCCTAATGGTGTGGCAGTAGAAACTGCATCAATTGCAGAATATTTTGATGTAATCGGATTAGACCAAGTCGTCATTGCAACCGGAAAACTTGCTTGTAAAAATGCCCTGCCCAGTAATGCAGGATTGAAAATATTATATCCTAAACCACCAAAAATGTGTTTACCCAAAGAAATTGCTACGATTGAACCTAATGCGGCACTTGTTAATCTGAAAGATGGTGGTAATGTTAATGCTAATAATATTCCAGTTATTATTGCACTTCCATCAGAAATAGTAATTTTTTCACTTTTCATGTAATTCATTAACTATTTCAGTACCAATAGCAGTTAATACACATGTAGAAATCATCCAAACTGCCGGTAATCCGAAGTAATATATCGACATCGCCATGGCGGGAATTAATGCAACTATCACAGACCACATAATTTTAGGTACAGATTTAGAAGTATGCAGATGGGGACTCGAATTAATTATCAGCATTTTTTCAGGCTGAATTAATTTTTTCCGAGGATCCGGTTTTTCATCATATTTTTTTCTGAACATCATTCATAATTATACCACCAAATCACATTGGATTTCATATACCTTCCGCTTGCCTACTCTAATCCATTGAACTAATGGAATTGCTGAAGGACAGACGTAGGCACAGGAGCCACATTCAATACAATTCATTATTCCCATTTTATCAGCATCGGACCAATATCTAATGTATGATAGTCTTGCTAAACGTGTTGGCATTAAAAACATCGGACAAGAATTAACACAGCTACCGCAACCAATACACGCCATTGGCTCAACCTGTTTATAATCAGTTGTGCAAACAATTCCGCTCGTAGCTTTGATAACTGGTACAGATAAATCATATTGAGCAATTCCCATCATCGGTCCGCCCATAAATACTTGCGTAGTTTTATCAATCAGTCCGCCACAGAATTCTATTACATCGCTAAATCTTGTGCCGATTGTTACCATCAAATTTTTTGGTTCTTTGATACCGTTTCCTGTTACGGTTACCACTCGCTGTGTTAATGGTTTTTCAGATAATACCGCATCTGCGACTGCAACAGCAGTTCCAACATTATGCACTACAACACCGACATCCATGGGTAAACCACCGGTAGGCACTTTTCGATCTTTAATAGCTTTGATCAACATTTTCTCAGCGCCTTGCGGATATTTAGTTTTTACAGTAACAACACCAACATCATATTCATCAGCCAATTTTTGCATAGAACTAATAGCATCAGGTTTATTGGACTCAATTCCAACATGACCATTCTTTACACCTAAAACCTTCATAATGATTGACATACCGATAAAAATCTTTTCCGGCATTTCCAACATTGTTCTGTGGTCAGCAGTTAGGAATGGTTCACATTCACAGCCATTAATAATAAGTGTGTCAATTGGTTTATTTTCAGGAGGATTCAGCTTAACGTGAGTTGGAAATGCCGCCCCACCTAATCCTACTATTCCGGCATTCTTAATCCTATTTTTCAATTCAACTACAGTTAAACTTTTCCAGTCAATTTTATTTTTGGCAATTTCAGATTCTACTGATTCATCACTTTCTTCAGGACTAATAATATGAATCATCTCAGTTCGAATGCCGATTGGACTTAAATAGCGTCCAATATCCTTAACAGTTCCTGAAATTGTGGCATGTACAGGACTTGAAACGTATGCCTCTGTTGAGCCAATTACCTGTCCGACTTTAACAACATCGCCGATCTCGACTAACGGTTTGCAAGGAGCACCAATATGTTGCTGTAAAGGAATGAAAACTTCCTTAGGTAGTGGTAATGTTTCAATCGCCGATGATTCCGTAAAATATTTGAATTCTTCGGGATGAATACCACTTTTGAAGGTTGGTAATTTCACTTTATTCGCTTACTAATTTATCCGAAAATGCCGTTTATAATATCCTTTCGATAATCAAAATTAATAAGGTTTTTTTACAAATGAAAAGAGTAATAGGACTATTTTATCCTGATTATTTTATAAGCCTCTATTATATATAAAATACTGATCTCCATTTTTATTTTTGGTTTCTTCTTTTTATAGATTTTTGTGTCTTTTGTGCCTTTTCGTGGCTAATTTTTTTTCTATGAAAATAAAACTCTATTGGCAAGTTCTCATCGCAATGGCGTTAGGAATTACTTTTGCGATGATATTCAAAGAACAGGCATTAATCGCCGAACCGCTTGGTACTATATTCATGCGGTTATTAAAAATGATTATTGTTCCTTTAATAATATTCTCAATAACCACAGGTGTAGTAAATCTTGGCAAAAATATTGGACGTGTAGGAGCAAAAACTTTTGGTTATTATTTGCTCACTTCTTTTTTAGCAATAATCATTGGTCTTACCCTAACAAATTTAATTAAACCAGGAGTCGGAATAGATATTAGTGCTGCAACCTCTGAATTTGATCCTTCATCACTTTCCACGCCGAGTTCCCCATTTGAAATTATAATTAATATGATACCCATAAATCCATTCGCTGCTGCGGTAAATGGAGATATACTTGGCGTAATATTTTGGTCCATAGTTTTTGGAAGTGTAATTCCACGTTTGCCTAAAAAACCACGGAAAGTGTTAAAAAGATTTTTCAATGCCGGATTCCAAGCAATGATGATTTTAACACAAGCTGTAATCAAATTTTTACCAATTGGGGTATTCGGTTTAATTAGTACAGCTGTCGCTTCCACCGGTTTCGAACTGTTTAAAGGTGTGGCTTGGTACATGGTTACAATCGCAGTGGGATTAACATTACATGCTTTTGTTGTGCTGCCAATCATATTTTCATTATTTACTCGAATTAATCCAATAAAACATTATCGCGCCATAGCCTCGGCAATGGCGACTGCCTTTTCCACAAGTTCATCTGGTGCCACTCTGCCTGTTACCATGAATTGTGTAGAAACAAATGCAGGTATTTCCAATAAAATTTCAAGTTTTGTGCTACCGCTTGGAGCAACAATCAATATGGACGGGACTGCTCTTTATGAATGTGCCGGAGTATTATTCATTGCACAAGCTCTCGGATTTGATCTGTCCTTTACTCAACAGTTAATAATTGTAATCACCGCGTTTTTAGCATCGGTAGGCGCAGCAGCGATTCCTTCTGCCGGACTTGTGATGATATTTATAGTTTTAGATGCCGTTGGCTTAGGCAACCATCCCGGCGCAGCTTTGATAGTTGGGACAATGCTAGCTGTTGACCGCCCACTTGATATGTACCGCACAGTGGTTAATATCACCAGTGACAGCATTGGAGCAGTTATCGTTGCCAAAAGTGAGGGCGAGAAAGATTTGTATCCGGATAAGGAAAAATAGAGATTTTTACAATATTTTCTATAATAATTGATTCAAGACAATTTTAGTACTAATTTTTATTAAGCTTTTTGACAATTTCCGTATCAGGAATAGTTTTTTTAGGATCTACAAGTCATAAAAATTGGAAGCTGTACTTCGCTTACAAAAAGCATGCCCTCACGTCAGGGAAGCTTGCTGCAATCGAGAGGCGTCCACCGTTAATAATTAACGGTCCTAAAAAACGCCTGGTACGGAATATTTTTTTTAAATTGAAGGAAAATCATTGATTGTCTACTATTTGATTGATTCTTTTTATTGGTCCGCGGATTTTTAGATTTACCCCCTCCTCATTGTAATCACGTTCTAAAACCGTAACACCATTCTGAGCATCGGCAATTTCTTTGGCCTGTTCAAATGAAAAATGTACATCTGAGGTAATAAATCCTTGATCAATAACATCTTTAATTGAATCAAGTAACTTATCAATTCGTAAATGATCTTTTGCTGAAATTAATATGCCCTCGGGGAATTTTTTTTTTAAATAAGTAATACCGCCATTTTCTTCGACTGCATCTATTTTATTTAAGACAATCAGTGATGAGTTCTTGGTTGCTCCAAGTTCTTTTAAGACTTCGTTTATTGTGTCAAAATGTTCAATTATTTGTGGCGAAGAAGCGTCTAGGACTATCAAAATCAAATCAGCTTCCAACACTTCTTGCAAGGTACTTCGGAAACTTGCCACCAAATGATGCGGTAGTTTGCGGATGAATCCAACTGTATCGCTTAGTAATATCTCATGATCTCCTTTAATCATGGCTGACCGAATGGTTGTATCGAGGGTTGCAAATAATTGATCTCGAATATACACATCTGCTCCGGTTATTGCGTTCATCAAAGTTGATTTTCCGGCATTTGTATATCCTACTAATGCCACACGAAACTGATCTTTTCTGCGATTGCTTTGGGTCTCCCGCTCTTTTTCGATCTTAACAAGTTCCTTTTTCAATTTAGCAATTCGCAAACCGATTAAACGACGGTCAACTTCTATCTGCGTTTCTCCTGCTCCGGCCCGCGTGCCGATTCCGCCCATCTGCCGTTCTAAATGTGTCCACATTCGTGTAAGGCGCGGTAATAAATATTGCAAATGTGCTAATTCGACTTGCGTTTTTGCTTCTTTGGTTTTGGCATGGTTTTGAAATATATCCAGAATTAAGGCACTGCGGTCGATAACTTTAATATTTTCGCTAAGTAATTGAAAATTCTTGGTTTGAGCAGGGCTTAAATCGTCATCAAATATCACTAAAGATACATCTAATTCCTTAGCTTGCCCCATGATCTGCTCAGCTTTGCCTTTGCCAACAAAATAGGCAGGATTTACTTTATTAAGTCGCTGAGTTACTCGCCCTACAACATCGGCTCCAGCGGTTTCTGCAAGTAATTCCATTTCATCTAGATGTTCTTCAATCACATGCCTCTCGAGTCCACCATGGATAACTCCGACAAGTATAGCTCGTTCTGGAATGTTTGACTGCTCTTGACCAATCATATTACTGAAGAGATATTGTCAAATGATAACCGACAAAATGTACATAACAAGTCCAGAGAATAGCGGTATGCGCAGATTATCATCGATTTTAATCGGTAGTAATTCTATAAACATTGCAGCAAAAGCTCCGCCAAATTTCACAATTCCTGGAATCTGCGGAAAGAATAGCGCTATTATGATACATGCTATCAAACCAACAATTGAACCTTCAAAAGTTTTGTTCCATAAATGAATTTTACCAAATCTTCTGCCATATAGCGCGGCCAAAGTATCTCCGATTGCTGAAAACAATAAAGCTAAAATCGCAATTCTCTTGGGAAATATTAACACTGTTAAAAATGATCCAATGAATACGTAACTTGCTCCAGTTAGTTTACCCGCAAGTTCATGAGATCTTAGCATTCCATTAAATAATATTCCGAATATTTTTGATAGCCAACTATAATGGTTTCGCCCTAGATCTATTATGATAACTAAAATTGAAGCAATCCCAAGTAAAATAACCATCCAAAGCTTTGGAAGATTAGAAAATAAATATACTAGCGGGATTATAGAATTAACAATTACGTGGATAGTTTTCCGAATCAGTTCTTGTCGCATTGAGCGTTATTTATCTATCACTTGCTCGAAGATATCTTGCAAGTTGAGTACGCTCACGGTTACATCGATACTTTGAGTTTCTTCCAAAATTGTACCGGCTCTGATTGATTGATCAAGAACAGTATACGGAATTAAATCTTCATTTTGTTTATAGTGTATTTTACCGATTTTTAAACCGGCCCTTTGCAATTCTAATACAGCAGCATCCTTGCTCAAGCCAAATAAACTTGGTACTTGAATATCATACGGTGAGCGCCCCATGCTGATTATCAACCTAACACTATATCCTTTTAATATGGTTTTAGAACTGTCCGGAATTTGCTCAATTACAACTCCGGCAGGATATGTAACATTAAATTCCTTAGAAACTGCGCTAATCTTTAAACCGGCCTGATTCAATAATAGCTCGGCACTACGTTCGGATTGTCCAACGACATATGGCACTCGGACTAATTTTTCCCTTTGTGATATCTTAAGTTTAACTGTCCTACCCTTTTTAACAATTGATCCTGGTTTTGGATGTTGATCCAAAACAATGTCAGGATCATACTCGCGTGTATAAACAGTATCAGTCACCTCTCCTTTAAAGCCGGAAGTCCTGATCATTATCAAGGCAGATTTAATATCCATTGACGTAACGTCAACTAATTCCTTATTATTCCCATGGCGTACATAAAATGGCATAACGAATAATTCAAATAGAGTGATTATTATAATAAGTATGATACCGATTGCTATAAGATGTTTAATTATTTTTTTCATCATTCTCTAATCATTTTAACTGCAAACATACCATCCATTTTATTATCAGGAGGAAATGTTTTAAGTGCACCTTTTTCATCAATAAATTTCTTCAATTCTGCATCTTCAATAGATAGCACTTGAAAATCATCATGCAATTTAAGAAATGCTTCAACTACTTGCCAATTCTCTTCTTCTTCCAATGAACAGGTTGCATAAACCAATATACCGCCGGTTTTAACGAATTGATATACGTTGTTTAATATAGATTTTTGCAATTCCACGATTCTTAATAAATGCTGTGGCTGGCGTCTCCATTTAATATCCGGCCTACGTCCGATGACACCTGTTCCTGTACACGGAGCATCAACTAATACACGATCGGCAATGGGGAATGATATCTTTCGCAGCATCTTTAACTTCCCAGATGATATTATTATTTTTTGATCTGACTTCATCCTTTTGAGATATATTGATTCTATCCAATATCGATATCGCTTGCGAATATTTTCCCGGTATTTTGCATTAGTTCCGATATGTAATTCGTCTTAGTCCCGGGAGCACAACACACATCTAGAATTATTTCATTCGGCTGAGGATCCAATACTTCTACAATTGCACCGGCTGCACGGTCTTGAAAAGAACAATAACCATCTAGAAAAAGTTGATGATTTAACAGGGAAGTTCCACCTGAATTTACATTGTAAAAACAATTGGAATTTTCGAATACTTGAAATCTGAATATCTCATAGCTTCAATTTTTTCTAAAAAATCATCATGATCAATTTTATAAGCATTTCTTCTTATTGTTAGAGGCACTGGTCAAATTATAATAATCACAAAGTTGTCGAGTTCGTTTTTCACCAAATTGTATTATCCATTTTTCGAACAACCACTTTGGATGAGAATACCATTCATAATCTTTACAATATTCAGGCTTTTTATTAATATTTTCAGCGCTGACTTTTCTTAAAACTGCGTTTACTAATCCGGCAGTTCTTTTATTAAACTTCTTTTTTGCTAAATCTACAGCACTATTAATTGCAGCATAATTCGGAACCTTGTCATCAATTATTAATTCATATGTTGAGAGTTCTAAAAGAACTAATAATTGCGACTGCAATTTCGCAATCGTATGATTGAGGTAATTCTTAATAATTGAATCTAATCTTCCTTTCCAACGCAAAATTTCTCTTGAAAGAACAACTATTCGATTTCGATCTAATGAATTGATTTGATATTGTTTAAAATAATTGGTATTGAATAGTTTTTAGATCAAGGTTTGTATTGTAAAAATTGTCGATTATTTCTACAACGTGCTCACGTGCAGATTTCATTATTTTCCGATTATCATATTGAGGTGCAATTTTGCACCACGTAGATATTCTGCAACTGTTATTCGTTTCTTGCCTTCAATCTGTACATCACCAATTTCTAACATGCCTTTTCCGGTTTGAATAACAAGCTGATTCTTATTGCAAATTACAATTTCACCAATATCTGATTTTTCTGATTTATTATCCAAGACTGATGATGAATAAATCTTTATACGTTTTTTATTAATTATAGTGAAGGCTCCAGGCGATGGCGAAAATGCACGAATTTGGTTTTGAATTTCGTTGGCTGATTTTGACCAGTTTATCTTACAATCATCAGATTTTATTTTTGGTGCAAAAGTAACTTTAGATTCATCCTGAGGAATTCCATTTAAATTGTTTTCCTCAATTTCGTTGAGTGTTTTTACAACCAAATCTGCACCAACTTCGCCTAAACGTTTTGAAAGATCACCATAGTTATCATCGTGGTTAATATTGACAGGTTCTTGCAATAATATATTCCCCGAATCAATTTGTTTGGATAAAGATATTGTAGTTACCGCTGTTTGTTTATCACCATTCAGGAGTGACCATTGAATTGGTGCAGCGCCACGATATTTAGGTAGTAATGACGGGTGCAAATTAATTGCACCATATTTCGGAATAGAAAGTAATCTATCAGATAATATTTTAAAGGCAACTACCACAAATATGTCTGGTCTCATCGACCATATATATTGTAAAAAATGTCTATCGGTTAAATCAGGCGGTTGAAGTACCGGGATTTCCATCGCTTTAGCGGTAATACCAATGGCAGTTTCTTGCATTTTTTTTCCTCGACCAATCTGTTTAGGAGGATTTGCAATAACAGCGATTATTTTGTGCGACGAACCGAACACACGCTGTAAGCTTGGTACTGCAAAATCCGGATTACCCATGAAAATAATTCGCATACCTGAAGTACTCTAATTGTCAGTTAATAGGAATGTAATTAAAACCGTGTTACACCGCCACTATTAATTAGATCTGAATATTGATGGGTAGCATTTTCTTTGATTTCTTTCAGCTGTGACTTATAGCGTAATTTTGCGATGGAACTAACATGATCAACAATCAATTTTCCGTTTAAATGATCCATTTCATGTTGAATTGCCCGTGCATACAATCCACCAAATTCTTTTTCATGTATAGTTCCATCAAGTTTTTGATATTGCAATGTGATAAATTCAGGACGCTTTATTTCAAATTCTACCCCTGGAATAGACAAACATCCTTCAGAGAAAGTTGATTCGCCACGAGAACCGATAATTTTGCTATTAATAAATTCAGCAGTTTCTTCGGCTTCTTCAGTATGGGTGATATCAATAATAAATAAATTTAAATCAATACCAATTTGATTTGCTGCCAAACCAATCCCTTCGGCTTCATACATAGAATCATACATATCGGAAATAATATCCGGTAATATTGAAAAATCTTTAACTGTTTTACAGACCTTAATTAGTCGTGGATCACCATATTTAACAATATTTACTGCAGACATTTATTAAGCTTCTATTCTTGTATCTTCTTCCGTTACAGATTCAGCGTACCCTGCAATTGCACTTTTAATAACAGTTAAATTTGTATTTTTATCAACTTTTATCACAACAATTTTACCTTGACTCTTTATTCCAGCCACTGTTCCGTGAATTCCTCCAATGGTAACAACACGATCTCCGGTTTTTAGAGCTTCTAACATTGTCTTTTTCTCTTTTTGCCTTTTTGCTTGTGGTCTAATCATTAAAAAATATAGAATTAGCATGATTAGGATAAAAGGCAATATCGAAAGCATTCCACCGCTTCCTCCTGCTGCGCCACTTTGAGCTGATGCGTAAATTATATCCAAAATATTCTCCTTATTATTAAGATGGAAAATTACCTTATATTTATTTTAATCTCAATGGCAACATTGTTAGATTACTACTAATGATAAATAAATTAAAAATATTACCAAATTCCTATTTTAATCGAGATGTCTGCAAGGTCGCAGAAAGTTTGTTGGGGAAAATTATTCGAAAAAGGTTCAAAGAGCATTGGCTATCAGCACAAATAATTGAGACTGAGGCTTACTATATGGACGAAAAAGGAAGTCATGCATCTTTAGGATTCACGCCCAAACGAAGAGCTTTATTTATGCCTCCCGGAACTATTTATATGTACTATTCACGTGGAAAAGATTCATTTAACATTTCATGCAAGGGCAAAGGAAACGCAGTGTTAATTAAATCAGGTATTCCGTACTGAGATAATTCCAACTCAGAAAAATTGATAAAAATTATGCAATTGAACAATCCCTTAAGTAATGAACTACCACTACGCCCACCAATGAAATTATGCTCGGGACAAACACTGCTGTGCAAATCATTAGATATAACTGTAAAAGAATGGGATCAAAAACAATTTAATTCAGATCAATTTTTCATTGAAGATGTTAATTTACATCCAAGCCAAATTATTAACGCAAAAAGACTTGGTATTCCTTCCGATCGTGATGGGCATTTGCTATATCGATTTATTGACTTCGATAATGTAAAATACTGTACTAAAAATCCATTATCGGTAAAAAATAATCAATTGAATAAAGATTATTTTATAAAAAAACGCTTAAAGTTTTAAAAACTTTAAGCGTTTTTTCTCTATTTTTTATTCAGATTTAAATATAGCCTAATTGTTCAACCTTTAGTAATATTTCCTGTACTAATATTTCAGGATCTGTTCCTTCTGAATTGATAACTATTTCGGCATTCTCCGGTGCTTCATATGGATCGCTAATACCAGTAAATTCTTTCACTAAACCTTGACGGGCTTTTGCATATAATCCTTTCACATCGCGTCTTTCACAGACTTCTAATGATGTACTTACATGTACTTCGATAAATCCACCAAAATGAGAAATCATTTTACGAGCTATCTGACGATCTGCTGTATAGGGTGCAATTGGTGCGCAAATTGCGATACCAAAATTCTTGGTAATTTCACTGGCAACATAACCAATCCGTTGTATATTCAAGGAACGATGTTCTTTTGAAAAACCTAATTCACTTGATAAGTGTGTTCGCACAACATCTCCATCAAGTAATGTTACAGGCCTTCTACCATCTTCCAAGAATTTAACCATTAAACCGTTTGCTAATACTGATTTACCTGAACCTGACAGTCCTGTAAAAAATACTGTGAATCCTCTTTTATTCAATGGTGGTCTAGTTACACGCAATTCCTCAACAACTTCAGGATATGTAAACCATGCAGGTATATCCAATCCTTTGTCTAAACGTCTACGTAATTCGGTACCTGAAATACTTAAAGTCTTTGTATCCTTTGATATTTCATCAATTGGTTGATACTCTGCACGATCTTCAACATATACCATTAATTTAAAGGGAACCATTTTTATACCAAGTTCATCTTCATACTTGACCAATAGTTCTTGTGCATCATAAGGACCATAAAATGGATTGCCATCTTTATCGTTACCCGGTCCAGCGTGATCACGACCAACAATTAGAAAGTTACATCCATAATTTTTACGTATTATTGCATGCCATAACGCTTCTCGCGGTCCACCCATTCTCATTGCCAAAGGAAGCAAACTAAGCATAACTGTACCATGAGGATATTTTGGTAATACTTTTTCATAACATTTAACGCGAGTATAATGATCAACATCACCCGGTTTGGTTAACCCGACAACAGGATGAATCAGTACATTAGCACCAATTTCGCTCGCAGCGCGCATTGTTAATTCCACATGAGCACGGTGCATTGGATTTCGTGTTTGGAATGCAACAATGTTTTCCCATCCACGTTTCATAAATTGTTCACGTAATTCAGATGGAGTATCTCTTAACCCCTGATAATCATAATGTTTTGGTGCTAATAAACCTTCCAACTTTCCACCAACATACACGGGGTTTGTGAAATTAAACAGGTAGTTCACTGCCGGGTGTGTCTCATCTATTGTACCAAAAACAGATTCAGCTTCCGTTTTAAAATTTGGTTTCCAAATATCTTCAATATGTAAAATTGCTATTGGAAAACCTTCTAAATCACGAAGTACTAATTTATCGCCTTGCTTAAGTTTTTCAGAGATTTCTTTGGTGATATCTAATGTGATTGGCATTGGCCATAAAGTGCCATCCACCAAACGCATATTTTTAACTACAGAATCATAGTCTTTTTTATTTAAAAATCCTTTTAATGGAGAAAAAGCACCATTTAAGATTAATTCTAAATCACAAATTTGTCTTTCTGTTAATGTCCATGATTCGTAATTGATCAATAAATTTTTTAATTCTTTTTGTCTCTCTTCAGAAACATATAAATTACATAATTCACCACCATGTGGTTTAATGAGTGAAGTTGCCATACAATTGTTATCCTATTTAGTAAATATTAATTAAAATGTAGCCTGAATATTACGGCACTTGGAGATGATATTCTAATATATTATCTGAGAATAATACTAACTGTAGTTCCTGAACCAACTACAGATTCTTTGACAAATATTTTACTTTTATGAAAGTCGGCATATAATTCTTTTAGTCAATGACAGGCCTAATCCCCATCCATATTTTTTTGTACTAAATCCGGGTCTGAAAATATTTTTCCAATCTCTTTTAGGAATTCCAACACCAAAATCAATTATATCTATTCTATGCCTATCATCCTCAGTTGTTAAAGTTACATTAATCTTTCCTGCAACATCCTTTGAGGCGTCAATTCCATTTTTAATTAGATTTTCAACAGCCCAGCTCAAGAGTTTTTTATTACCCTTGATAATATATTGCGTAGATTTATCATAATTAAATGTGATGTCTGCCATAGGTACTCTGCGTTGCAAATAAATAACAACATATTGGATCAATTCAACTAAATCAATCTTTTCAAACTTTGGTACGGTACCCATATCGCTAAACCGATTACTTATTTCTTGCAATCGGATTAAATCTATTTCAATATCTTGAACTATAGCATCCATACGCTTTGGATTATTTTTTAATAAATCGATCCATCCCATTAGTGCTGAAACAGGTGTTCCTAATTGATGTGCAGTCTCACGAGCCATACCAGCCCAAATATGTTTTTTCTCGCTATTTCTAATTACCGAAAAACCAATAAAACCCAAAAATATGAATAATCCGACTAATCCAATTTGCAGATATGGTAGCCATACTAATCTATTGATTAATTGAGAATCCCCAAAATATAGATACCCAAAAGTGATTGTCTCATTGGTATTGGGATTATTGTAGATAAGTGGGATTGGATCATTTTGTCGGCTTATTGTTTTTAGAATCCGAGATGCTTTCTCTACATTATCAATTCTTTCTGGTAAATTCTTCCACGAAATTGGTTTCATTTCGGAATCAGATTGAATTAGCGGAAATTGCACCTTTTGTATTATATTTTCGAATATAAAATTTAAACTCTCATCATATTCATCAGTTGTTACTCCAGCAATTATTCCAGCATATAACTGTACTATTGCTCTATTATCATCTCGTAAATCTCTAACGATCTTCTGAGTAAATATCACAAATGCTGAAACAAGGATTATTCCAAATATGAATAATCCAGCTTTAATATTGACCGAATATTTATACCAATTCATTTAACTCTTTTTGTTTTTTTTAGTCCCAGTCCAATTAAACCAATTGCCAAGCTGAATGATAATATTGATATTAATATTCCTTTATGAAACACTGATTTATCATATTCAAATTCAATGATATGTTCTCCGGCAGGTACGACTATTCCACGAATTATTCCGTTTGTCTCAAATGTGTTAACTGATATTCCATCAATATTAGCTTTCCATCTTAACGGATAATGGACTTCACTGACCACCATAAATCCTGTTTCCGAGTTCTTAGTTACCATTTTTATATAATTGGGAGTGTACTCTGCAGAAGTAATCTCACCAATGCTATTAAATTGTTCTGATATTGGTTCACTGACAAATGCTATTTTAAGAGGATCAAAAGACTCGTTCAATAAATTTGCCCATAAATCATTTTCGTCCACAACTTCAACATTATCAACAAACCATGCCCGTGACATACTATCGGAAATGTTATAAATCCATATAGGATATTTCCCTGAGCCTGTCTGCATATTATCAGAAAATACTTCTTCCAATTCAGAATGGTTTATTACTTGTGGACTAAGAATATATTTAATGTTCATCATCCGCATTAGCGGTAAAGTACTAATATTATTCGTATTTGCTAAGAATCTATTATAGATCCCCAATTTGGCGGGATGATAACCACCAACCGATTCAATTCCAAATGCTTGCAATCTTGACTCACCAAAAAGTGGTCCAATTGGATATACTCGGAAATCAGTTGTATCTTCAGATAAATATTCAGTTATTTTATCTTGCTGAAAATATCTCTCAATTGCTTTTTTATTAACAAGTTGGGATGATCTACCTGAATTGGGTTCAGGCTGTACTATTCTATAATCAATAATAGCAACATCGATAATCGCTAATGCACCAATTATTACTGCAAATGGAACTTTAGTAATATTGTTTTTTATGAATAATAAAAAAGTACCCATTAAGCCAACAAGAAATAATATCATTAACCAAGCATCATTAATCCAAATCTTCCATCTTAAATTATTTACTACTTCAACAAAACGAGGATCTTGCGTACGAGGTGGAGTAAAACCATTTGATATTATTTCTCTTAACCAAGTACTTCCAAGAAGCAATAACAATATCACAAATCCGAAAATTACTACAACTCTCCAAAACCATTTTGGCACACCTTTCCACTCATGTTCTAAAAGAGACTCCAGTCCGTAACAAGCCAATATAATAGTATTGAACTGCACGATTATTAATATCATGCTCGGTATCCGAAATTTGCTAAAGTAGGGAGCAAGATCGTAAAATAAATTATATATAAAACTAAAATGGCTGCCAAATGATATCAGCAAAGCAATTAGAGTAGTTCCTGCTAAAAACCAAACAACGTTATTCCGAACTTTTATTATAGCGTAAATTCCTAAAAATAAAAATATTACTCCCATATAATTGGGATAATCAGTGAATGGCATTTTGCCCCAATATGTTTGTCCCCCAAAACCATAGGCTGATGGTATTAAAAATGTAAGCATTTCCTTCGGATGAAAAGACCAGCTTGTTGCATATTCATAACTTGCTGAGCCGGGTTGACCAACAGACCTAATTGATTCAGCAGAATACTGTAAGCTTGGTAAATACACTAAAGCGGAAATCCCAAACGCTAAAATAATCGCAATTGCGAACAAAATGCTTCCTTTTAACGCATTTTTACGGAGTTCTTTTTCTTTAAGATATAGAAGTATTTTAAAGAAGAATAAAGCGCCTACCAACATCCAAGTGTAATATGCAATTTGAACATGAGCCCTCTGAAGTTGTAGTCCAAGAAATATTGCCAAAATACCAATGTCTAAAATCCTTTGTTTATCAAATAATTTGATGGCTGCCCAAAAAGCCCACGGTATGTACGCTGCCGTCATTGCTTGACTTCCGTGGCCAAACACTTCCATAGTCACCAAATATGGCATCAACATGAAACCTGCGCCACCTATTATCGCAACAATTTGCGATATATTTAGGTAACGTAATAATATATAGACACCCAATCCCGCAAATAAAAAATGTAATAAATGAATTATGATTGTTGGAATATGAAGTAGTTTAAAAAAATATTGTAAAAAATATAGATTGCTTGTATTTGTGAATGATTCGGCTGTCGGCATTCCACTAAAAATCCAAGGCTGCCACAGAGGATATTCGCCAATTTCCTTTTGTGTTTTTTCTAAAATTATTGCTGCGGCTTTTGGATTTAATGTATCAGGAGAGCTAAATATCTTTCCTTGAAAAATTACTGGAGTAGAATATGATACATAACAATACTAACCAAAATTGGAACGATAATTAATTTGTTTTTTGATAACATATTATTTCCGAATAGTTGACTTGATTACTTTGTTTTTAAGAAAATTTAATGAAAGTTCAGAAAATCTTTATCATCTTCATCAAATTTAAATAGTAATAAAAATATTCCATAAATTGTAAAAATCAATATTGTCGATAGCAATAAGGTGATAATTGTATGATACATCATCAAATTTGGTTTAATGTAAAGTATAATTGACGTATGTGAGTATTCCTGCGATAATTGGTTTAAAAATTTTGATATTAAACGGAATTACCTTTAAAAATATCCATGTTTCAATTAAACGTGCTACTAGCAATGAGAGTCATGGATGATAAAGTTGCCCACGCTGCACCTAAAATTCCGTACTTTGGTATTAAAATAATGTTTAATATAATATTTAGAACTATAGCTACTAAATTATTAACTAAGATTTACTTTTTGATAACCCGAAACAACTAATGCGGTACTACTTATTCCAAATACTGCAAAAATAGACGTACCAATTGAGAGTAATATTAACACATTGGTGGACTGGGTGAAATCAGTTTCCAAATAAAAGCATGATTTTCGCGGGGAAAAGAATTATCAAAATTAATATCGGAACTATTACTGTAAGAACCCATCTTGAAACCAGGATATAAATATGCTTCATACCAACAAAGTCCTTTTGAGCATAATATCTTGAAAACATTGGTGCAAATATTCCAGCAAATGCTATTAAAATAGACTGTTGAAATCCGGCTGTCCTAGCCGCAGGGTGGTATAAACCAACCGTCTCGGCATTAAGAAAATATCCTAACATGAGTACATCCATCCAATGCAAAAGTGAATCCTAACACCATCGTAAACATTATTGGTATAGAATAATTAAGTATCTCCTTATTAAATCGAGCATTAACGATATTTAAAATATTAACATTTATTACTTTCTTGAGGAAATAATTAGCGACTATAAAACTAATTATTCCAGTCAATAATGTTGGCAGTATTATGGCCATTTCACTTGAAACTGCATAATATAAAAATATCATAGAAGTAATTAATATTGTGGGATTTAGAATACTTTCGACAAATACTTTATATTTAAGTAATTGGAATCCTTGTGTTGCAAACACTGCTATCATCATTAAAGTAGTAAACGGTATGGATATGGCATTTACAATTAATACATTTCTCAATAATAATGACTCATGAAACACTCTTTCTACTAACCAACCTGCTAATAGGATTTGGACTAACATGATTATAATCGAGATGAACAAGACCGATTTTTAAAGTTGAGAGAACATCAGTTTTTATCGATTCTCGATCTTTTACAAGGTCTCGCATACTAACATAGCGCATTATTCCTACATCCATACCGGCTTTACCGATTACGCTGGTAATATTGGTAATGGAATTACCAAGCGAATAAATACCTAAATAGTGTACACCTACTAAACGAGCGAGTACTGCAGTAAATAAGTACCGTATAAACTGTCCATAACCCAGTCCAACAAATGAAATAGTAGATTCCTTGGCAATTTTTTGGGCTGGTGTAAATTTTTTATCCATTCATTCAAAGTATTGGTTCATATCCCAAATCTTTTATTACATCTTCACCAATTTTATGAAATAGATAATTTTTGTTCTTTGTTAAAGATAGTTTTCCATTCACCTGCAATTCCTTTGCGAACAAATTTGGTATTGTCGCTTTCACCGCGCTTTCGTCCTGTAATTTTATCAAATCTATTCTTGTCAATAATATTTTTTATTTTGCTCTGTTCAATTTTGAAATCTAGGAAATTAAATATCTTTTCAAGTTCCGAATTTGTGTTATCTAGCATATCTTGATATCGAACAATTATCGATTCTTTTAAGTCACGATTTTTTAACCAATTTCTAATCCAGTCTAAAGTTTCTTTTTCAAATTCACCTGATTCCAAGTTTGTACGAGATAAATTTTTCTATAGATTGTTCATGTGTCTGGTTATGTGCCCAATGTTCCGGGAAATTTCTGCTATGCCAATACTCTGAAATTAATTTATCACGTGGGTCGCGCACACCAATAATATACTTTAGATTAGTTGCTTCTAAAATTTCGATATTTTTAGTAATAGCCCATGTGTGACCACGAATAACGGCTAATTTATTTTTAAATTCTTTGAAAGTATCAATATCTAAATCCCATCGTGAATCATCCCATTTTTTTGAAATATAAGTGTTCCACTTCATTGGAGCAAAAGAATCAAATCCATCCAAATCTGCACACATATTTGATAACCATGTTGAACCACTTTTGGGTAGATGCTGTAATAAATATTATATTCTGTGAATATTTTTTTCTTTTTAAATAATAATTAATTTGATTAACAGGACGTTTTACAAAGATATTATTAAATAAATATATTAGTGTTTTAAGAAATCCAAAACGACGAATATTTACTTGTATTCTATTTAATCGATTTTTTAACCAATCAATCATTTTGAACTACTTCTTAATAGCTAAATAAATAAATTTAAAAAACAGATACGGAATTGATATAATCCAAGATATTACAATCGTTATTTTTTGAATAATACTTGCGTGTATTGCAAAATAGCTTAAACATTCCAATAATTTTTCTTTTTAGCTTTAGAAATGATAATTCACCTCCAACTGAGGCAGATACTTTATGTCCAAATAATTGAATTAGGTGTATACAAAATATTTTTCCCGTATGACCTAATTCTTAATGATAAATCAACATCCTCACCATACATTGGAAAAGATTCATCAAATCCACCAATTTCCTCAAAATCCTTATAACGCATACAAAAGCAACAACCAGTTGCGTAATCGATATATTGAGATTCAGAATACTTTCTTCTATCCTTTTTCCTTATTCCAACATGATAAATTTGACCTAACCATAAATTGACAATTCCTCCTGCATACCAAATTATGCTCTTATCATTTTCATAAAGTATTTTTGGAACTGTCTGTTCTATATTTGAGCTTTCAATTAAAGGTTTTATAAGCGGTTCAATAAAATTCTGATCAACAATTGTATCATTATTTAAAAATATTATAAACTCAGCTTTACGATTTTTAATAAACTCAAATCCTGCATTATTCCCTGCAGCGTAACCGCTATTGGAATCCAATTTAAGAATTTCAACAGTCGGATATTTTATATTAATTAATTCAGTGGACCCATCGGTTGAACCATTATCGACAACTAATATTTTGTAATTATTATAATTGAGTTTGGATAAGGAATCAAGACATTCAAGTGTTATATCTTTGCCATTCCAATTGAGAACAATAATGTAAACTAATGGATTCATTCTTGCGCCAATTCTATAATATTATCTACGAATTTTTCCCAGGAGAATAGCGTCTTATGAGTCTTAACATTATCAGAGAACTCACCAAATTTACTTTCTTTGAAAAAAGTAATTATCGCCTTTGCAAATTCATCTGATTGGGGAGTAACAACATATCCAGTTTTGCCTTCGATAACAATTTCTGCCAAGCCACCAACATTACTGATTATCACTGGGCGATTAAAATTATATGCTATTTGAGTAATTCCACTTTGTGTCGCAGTTTTATATGGTAGTACGACAACATCCGCTGCAGAAAAATATTCTGCAACCTCACAATCTGGAATAAATTTAAATCTTAAATCTACTGAATCTTGAATTTTTAACTTTTTAATGATATCGTAATATTTTTCTTTTCTCTCGTAACATTCACCAGCCACAATCACAATAAAATCATCAAGTCCCATTTTGATTTTAGGAATGCTATTTAATAAAATATCCAGTCCTTTATATTCACGAATTAAGCCAAAAAACAAAATCACTTTTTTGGCTTTTATATCAAGTTTTTGCCTTGCAATTTTCTTATCAACAACATTTCCAAAAATTTCATAAATTGGATGTGGAGTTGACTTATATTTTACATTCGGTGTGAATTCTAATAAATCCTTTTTAACCGCGTCAGACATTACTATAAAACGATCAATTTTATTGATTAACCTTTTAGTGAAATATTTATAAATACTGTGATTTTCATGCGGCATTAGATTGTGGCAGATTGCTATTATTTTAACATTTATTTTTTTCTTTAATAAAACTGCAATCTTTCTGAGTGCAGGTGCAAAAAACGGCATCCAATAATGGATAATGACAATCTCAGGATCAAATTCAATAATCTTTTCAACAGTTTTTATCCAGCTTAGCGGGTTAATCGAACTTAATACTCTATGGCTTTTAGCAGATTTATCGACTTTATCTTTGAACTGCGTATTCCCGGGAAATAGAACTTTAGGATAAAGTGTTGAAAAATTTATTATTTGCAAATCATGTGATTTATCTAATTCTTTAGATAGAGAATAGTTAAAATCTGAAATTCCCCCACGGAAAGGGGGGAAAGGTCCTATTAGTGATATACGCATCGATTAAAAATCGGAATCAAGGAAAAGCTAACCACCAATTATCTGCTTAACTTTTTCTTCACGATCCTGAGTTGTTTGAGCCACCATTTCTCCAATTAGTCCAATTGAGAAAAACCATAATCCTAATACAAAAAGCATAACGCCAAATAACATCATCGCAAAATGTTTTTGAAAGGGATGATTAAAAAACAGCTTTAGGAAAACCACATACACTTCACTAAATAATGATATGATTAAGCAAAACAAACCGAACACTCCGAATAGATGTAACGGCTTTTGAGTATAACGATTTAAAAAAAGGATAGTAACCAAATCAAAAAAACCATGAAACAAACGCGAACCGCCATATTTAGTTACACCATACTGCCTTTTGTGATGTTTTACTGGAATCTCCGCAATGCGAAAACGTTTTTGTCCTGCTAATGCCGGTATGTAGCGATGCCTACCTCCATATATATCCAGAGCTTTTACAACAGCTTGTCGATATGCTTTTAAACCACAGTTCATATCGTGTACTTTTACACCAGTTATTAGTCCTGTAAAATAATTGGCGATTTTCGATGGAAATCTTTTTGTCCATGGGTCTTGTCGATTTTGCTTCCAACCCGTCACTAAATCATATCCTTCCTCAAGTTTGGTTATCAGATTTGGTATTTCTTGCGGGTCGTCTTGCAAATCAGCATCCATCGTTACTATAAATTCTCCGTTAGCCTCTTTAAAACCTTCCGCCAAAGCAGTCGATTTACCATAATTGCGATGTAATTGAATTAACTTAATATTTGATTCACTATTTACAATTTTTGTGAGCGATTCTACCGAACCGTCCGATGACCCATCATCGACGAATAGCACTTCCCATTTTTTGAATGGTTTTAGTGCTGTTTTCAGAGCAGTTACTAATTCCGTAAGCGAATCTTGCTCATTGTAAATCGGGATTACAACAGATAATGATTTTTTCATATCAGTTCAGTGGTATTTCTTCAGGAATTCCTTTAAGTAATTCAATATTTGATTCACCATAATCTCTTTCTAATATTTTAAAATCGACAATAGTATCAATTGAATCCAAATTAAATATTACCTTATCCAATACCATTCCTAATTGAGTTTTAGAAGATTGAAAATTTACTAAGTTTGAATTCGTTTCAAAACCTGATTCTTGGATGGATGCTAAATACCTATCCGGAATTTCTCCCCATAATATTTGAGCAATATCATAAGATTCCAAAATATTAAAAATCGGGATTGTACTGCCAAGGTCAGAATTATATTTGATATTTTTTTGCATATCCCATATAGTTATTTCTGTTGGTAAAGCTTGGACAAACAGAACTCTTCTCCCGAGAATATCTCTAAATTGAATGAAGGAACTATCATTCTGAGTTGTGAATGAATAATTTAATTTCCACGGTAAGGAACCCTTAGCACTCATCACCCCTTTCCCATTACAGCTAATATATTGTTGTTTTAGGTCTGAATAAGATAAATCAATGATGTCATCTTTCAGGATATCCGGTACTTGAGTACAACGGCTAATAAGTAACAAATGTGCAATCAGTAATATTACTAATTTAGAATTCACTTAATTTATCAATAAGTTGTTGGTTCGTGGGGTCAAGTGACAATGCTTTCTGATAAAATTCTTTAGCTTTTTCCTTTTTATTCATCTTGACTAATATATCACCCATATGCACTAACACTTCTACATTTTCATAATCAATTTCTAACGATTTTGTGATATATTTATAAGCCTCCTTAGTATTTCCGATTTTGAAAATAATCCATCCGTAAGTGTCTAAATAAGCTGCTTGATTCGGCTCCAAATCGATTGCTCTGCGAGAGTGTCTTTCTGCTAGTTTTAGTTTTTCATTACGCTCAACTAAGCTATAGGCAAAGTTATTCAACGCTTGGGCATCTGTACTATCTGTCTGAATGAGTTGTTGATAAAGTCCATCAGAAATTACCCAATTATTAAGATTGTCGTTCACGATTGCCAATATATGCAATGTGTTCCGCGAATTCGGAGCAATTTGCCGGGCATTATCAAGAAAAACAGCCGACATTTTGTAGTTTTTATCCTGATAATAACTCATTCCGAGCAAATACTGTATGGAATATTCTTCCGGAAATTCTGCTGCCGCTGGGGATAATATATTTATTGCCTCTTCCATTTTTTCTTGATCCAGCGCAATCAAAGCACTATTTATAAATCCTTGTGGATTTTCAGGATAAGAAATAATCATTTTATCAGCATAGGATTGGGCTTTATCATATTCCTTGTTTTCACGAAATATAGTTGATAAAAAATGTAAACCGGCTGTGTTTGTGCTATCTTTAAGCAATATTTGGTTAAAAAGATTGATTGCTTCATCATCTTTTTCAAGTTCCGCATATAAGACACCTAATTGAATTAAGCTTTCTGTGGATGATCCTTCTATTGCGATAATCATTTTAACTAAATTTATTGCTTTTTCAGGTCTGTTCATTTGGACGTTTAATTCAGCATAAGCATTTAAATAATTTATATTTAAGCTATCTGATTCTAATAATTTTTGATATAACTTATCAGCTTCATCAACCTTCCCCAAACCATGAGCTAAATCGACTGCTAACTCTAAAGCTTGGAGGTTGTTATTATTTATATCATATACTTTCTTATAATGGGCAATTGCAATATCATATTTTTTTTGAATTTTTGCAAGATCACCTAAAGCAAAAATATAGTCTTCATTGCCAGGGTCTAACTGATTTAATATTTTATATTGTTTTTCGGATTTTGAAAAATCCTGCAACCTAAAATACTGCTCTGCAATAATTTCTCTTGCGGTATAATCGCTTGGGTCAATGTTAATAGCTGTTTCCAAACTTTCCAAAGATCTTTCAGGTTTATTCAAATTCCAATAACACTCTGCTAAAGCAATATATATTGAACTTACATTTGGTTCTAATCGCTGCGCTTCTTGCAATTCTACAATTGCCATTGCAAAATCACCTTGATCCAAAAAAAACTGACCATCCATAATGTGTTGCAATGCTTCAATATTAATCTGATCTAAACCACTAGATTTCACCACAGTTTTCTTTACCGCATTGTTATTATTGTCTTGCTGTAATAGTGGTGACTGTGTACAACTCATGAATAATAATATTGTTATATATTGTACTGTAAAAATATATTTTCTCATTCTAGCATTTCTGTTCAATTTGAATTGTCCTGTCTGTTAAATTATTAATTAAGAACTAAACGTATTACCACCATGCTTCTTGGCGTTATACATTGCAGTATCGGCTGCATCAATAAGTTTTTGTACTTGATCTGAATCACTTGGAAATTCTGCCATCCCTGCACTAATGGTAATTTTTACTCTTTGGTCATTAAAAATGAAAATGTTATTTGCAACATTACTTACGATACGATCAACAATCTGTGCTGCGCTGTTTTTATCAGAATTAGAAACAGCGATGATAAATTCCTCGCCTCCATATCTTGCCACGATATCAATATTTCTTAAACTCGATGAAATCAAGTCAGCAATTTTCTTCAAGGCAATATTACCAATTTGATGGCCAAATGTATCATTGATCCTTTTAAATTTGTCGACATCTACAATTATAATCACTAAAGATTGATCTGCTCTAGAGGTACGGTTTATTTCGATATCCAAGCGATCTAAAAATGCTCGATAATTCAGCAAACCGGTAAGACTGTCATGGGTCGTATTCAAATACATCTTATGGTACTCTGATTGCCATTTTAATAAAACGTTTAGTACTTGTGCAATCTCTTCAAGATAGAATGAATTTATTTGGGAATATTCTTTTTCCTCAAATCTCTCAATTGCGATGCATCCTGAGATTTCATGATTCACGCTGATTGGAACAGCTAACACAGATGAAACGCTTCGTTTGGTATTTTCATCTTCAAAAAATCGATGTTTTTTCCCAAAATCTTTTTTGATATCTTTTGAACTTATAATTTTATTTTTCTGTATTACATTTGCAAAAATAGAATTCTTGAGAGGAAATACTTCTTCTCTACTAATATCAAGTGAATAGCCATCCATATACTCGATTCGGGCATGTTCAACATCTTGATAACTGACCATTATTGTTAATTTATCGTATTTAAATATTGATTGACATATTTTTGCAACGTTTTCATATATGACAGATTTATTGTCAGAAATATTTACTGTATTAACTAGTGAATTAATTCTTTCCTGAATTGAGTAGTGTTTTTGTAATGATTCAATATTATCAATTAGCGATAATGCCAGCGTAACCTGATTGGCAAATTGCCGGATAATTATTTGATCATCCGATTCAACTCTTCTGATATCGTCGACATAGGCAAATAATCCTCCAATCGGTGATTTATTGTAACTGATTTTTGAACCTATTATACAACTTGACTCATTATATTCAGTACTAGCAAAAAACTCGGCCCATTCTTCCTGAAATTCATTTGGTCTGGCTAATATTGATTGTTCCTCGCTAAACATTTTATGAAATATTTTATTTTTAATATTTATCGAATTTGAAAATATTTCAAATGCAGAATCTTGCAAAATAAAGCTACTACTTTCCGGGTCAATTAAATAAATGGCGAATTTAAAAGGTGGCTTGATCGTTAATAATTGTTCACCAATTAATTTTAACGTTTTATCAAAGGCGATTCTAGGATTCTCGTTTAATTTAGAGTTTGGTAACTCGAGTACATTTTTACTCTTTTTTACGATTTCTTTTGGGAAATATTGTGCAAAGAAAAACCCTAATGCTGTCACAATCAAAGCAATTATTATATAGACTGGTATGGTTCCAAACCCATCTTTATATTTTAATAAAATAAATAATACTGCAACTAAGATTAGCAGTATACAAATGTAAATTATATTTTTGGTTATTAAACGCATTTTAGATATAAAAATCCCTGTCATTCAAACTTACGTAAACAACAGGGATTATCAAAGTCAGATTGTAATTTATTGAGTTTTCACGTAATTGATTTTTTCTTCGAGCGCAGGACTAATTTGCTGCAGGTCTTTTTCGATAATTGAGCTGTCTTCCTGTGCTGCAGCTAATGTCGATTCCATAGTCTTAGGTTGTACGGATGGCTGATTCACTGGAGCAGACATTACACTATTAGTCGTAATTTGTGACGGAATTGCAATTGGATTGGAAGATCCACTTGGCATTAATTCATAACCAACAAAAACAATCGCCAATACCACAAGTGACATCATGCCGGCAGTTATCGGTGTAAAACCGAAAATCAACGGCTTACGATTTGTCTTTTGAATTGGTATCACATTGCGCTGTTTAGTAACGCGTTGCTGCAATTTCACCATAAAATCATCGGATGTTTTTATCGTTGGTAATGTTTTTAATTGCAGTATTGTTGAACGAACTGCTTCTACTTGCTCTTTAGATTCCGGATGCTCTGCTAAATATTGCTCAAATTCTTTCCGTTTAGCAATGCTTAGAGAATTTTCAATGTAATCTGACATATAACCTTCAAACTGATAACGATCCATCTTATAGGCTATGCTCCTATTTATACTCCTTAAGTGCATCTTGCAATTGCAATCTAGCACGATTTATTCTTGACTTCACCGTTCCCAATGGGACACTAACAATATTACTAATTTCCTCATAAGAAAGTTCCTGAATATCACGTAAAATTATTACAGTTCTAAAATGTAGCGGTAATAATTGAATAGCCTCTTGGATTTTCTTCTCGGTGTATTCGCCTTGAATATGCTCCCCAGTTTCCAATTCTACCGATGGCAAATCATAATCTTTATCATCAAGTCCCAATGTACTTAATGATGAGGTCTGTCGGCGTTTCCTTTTTCGTAATTCGGTCTTAGCTAAATTCCCTGCAATTGTGTAAACCCAAGTAGAAAATTTGGCAACTTCCTTATAATAATGTTTGTGTGTAAATACTTTCAATAAAGCATCCTGCACTATGTCCTCTGCTTGCTCCATATCATTAACAAAACGATAGACAAATGTCATTAACCTATCGCGGTAGCGATTTACAAGTTCTGTGTAGGCGTTTTCATCGCCCTTTTGAAAACGGGCGATTAGTTCCTCATCAGTATATTTAAATTTATCCGTCATTTTTGCTTAATAAATTGAAGAGGAATTTAGTCATTTCTGATTCATCAGAAACAGTAGTTGTTTTGCTTCGAACATCAATTTCACCAAGTATTTGTAGTGCTAATTCAATTTCTTCTCTTGAGTATTTCTTAACAAATTGCGGCAGGCTTTTCACAATACTATTTGATAAAGGAACATAACCACCCCTACCTGGTACTAACTCAGGAGACAATTTAGAGTACAATAATTCCTGAAAAAAGGCTGTTAGGGGATAAATAAGCGTTAACATTGTCTCATTTTGAGTGATTAAAGATAATCCGGTTTTTAATGAATTCTTTAGATCCTTATTCCCTAAATATTTAAAAAATTCCCATCTTTGATATTCTCTCTTCCATCCTGAGAATTGGCGAACTAAATCTTCGTTCAATTCCTGACCATCATCTAATAAAATACTTATTTTATCAATCTCATTAGCAATATGCCCAACAGAATCTCCGGCAATTTCCACAATTGTATTTTGCACTTTCGAAGTAGTACTTATACCTTTTTCTCTAAAGAAATACTGTGCCCATTTTTTCATATCATTTTCAAATGGTGAGCTAACATTGATTGGAGTAAGGCGGTCTGTGAGTTCTCTCACCATCGCAACATTTTTCCCAAATTCCTCTAAAATAATTACTAAACAATTTGATGAAAGCGGATTATCACAATATGCCAAAAGTTCTTTGCGGTTTTGTCCGCTAATTTTCTGTGGGTCTAATAAGATGAACATTTTTTTACTGTTGAATAAGTCTGTTGTGGTAATCTGTTCAATAATTTCCGAACCTTTCATGTCATCCGGTATTAATAACGATTTATCTGATTTAGATTTTTTAAAAAATTCATCAGCAATTTTATCAGATATAAATCGCTGTAGATATTTATCTGTGCCTTGGAGTAAATAGATCTGCTCAATAACACCACTCTTTAAGGAATTCATCAGCTTTGAGATAGTTGGATTCATTTTGATTTTGACTTATCGGTTAAACTGAATATCACTACAGCAAAAAATGCAAAGATAAAGCTTACTAGTCTCTCTGTTACGGCAGTTTGCAATACAGTTATATTGGCCCAAATTATTGTTGAAATTGCCCCAGTTAAAATTCCGGCAATAACTCCACGTCTTGTTGTTCCTTTCCACCATAATGTTAGAATTAGCGCAGGTCCGAAGGATGAGCCCAGTCCGCTCCAAGCATAGCTAACAACTCCGAAAATCGTTTTTCCGGTTAGTTGAGAGACAATAGCAATTATATATGCAAATATTCCGAATCCAACCGTCACCAATCTACTCAATCGTACCATTGATTTGTCATCAATTTTACGATTTAGGAATCTATTGTAAAAATCAACGGTTATGGCTGATGTTGATACTAATAATTGACTATCCGCGGTTGACATCATCGCAGCTACTGCACCGGAAATTAGGATTCCGGCTATCCATCCCGGAAGTAAGTGCATAGCTAAATATGGCATTGCTTGTTCGACATCCGGGAAAAATCCTTCACCGAACATTGCTAAGGCGACGATACCAATCAAGAATGCTCCTGTTATTCCGGGAATAGCCCACACTGTGGCTATTTTTCGTGACGTTTTTATCTCATCTGCATTACGAATTGACATGTATCTAATAAGGATATGCGGTTGTCCAAAGTAACCCAAGCCCCAACTGAGACCTCCAACTATTAAAGATGCTGCGGCCCAACCACTTAAACCCATTGTAAGTGATGACTGATTATTACTTGCACTAATTACACTTTGAGTTACCGAAATTCCTGCTTCGTGCAATTCTATAAAACCAACAATCGGTAAAATAACCAGTGTGCAGATCATTATAATACCTTGAATTAGGTCAGTCCATGCCACTGCAAAAAAGCCTCCCATCAAAGTATATAGAACAATAATAACTGCTCCGATTGTGATACCGGTTATTTCATTTAATCCAAATATCGAATTAAGGATTTTACCTGAAGCATGAAATTGTGCCGAAACGTAAAATGCAAAAAAGAAAGCTATTATAAATGATGAAAATAATCGTATAATATTTGATTTATCTTGGTATTTCCGATGTAAATATTGAGGAATTGTTAATGCTTCATATTTTGCGGTTTCTTGCCGTAATCTGTTTGCAATAATGAACCATGATAAAATTATACCGCTAATTATACCAATAACCGTCCAAATTTCACCCATTCCAATTGCAATTGCTGCTCCAGGTAAAGCAAGTAGTAGCCAAGCAGATTCGCCTGATGCTCTCTCTGAGAATGCTACAACCCATGGTCCAAGTTTCCGACCAGCTAATAAATAATCTTCCTGAGTTTTATTAAACCGATAGGTAGCAACGCCAACACCGATTAAAATTGCTAAATAAATAATGAATACGATACCGGTTATGGTCATACTATAATATCCAAGTTAACGATCCTACTAAAATGCAGTAAACACCGAACCAATGGAATTTACCAGATTTAATTAGCTGTAATAACCACTTCAGTGCAATCCAACCAATTATTAGTGAACTAAAAAAACCCATGGTTAGCACAGTCCAAGGAAGTAGTGGTTCTGTTGATTCCATCATATCTAACCCGGTTAACAACCCCGCTCCAGCGATTGCAGGGATAGCTAGTAAAAACGAAAATTTTGCAGCTTTTTCCGGTGCAATTCCTAAATACATTCCCGTGCTGATTGTTATACCTGAGCGAGAAATACCTGGGACAATTGCGAGCGCTTGGGCGATGCCGATAAGCAAACCATTACTAATTGATATATCTTTCAGCTTGGTTTTAATTAGCTTGGTTGTCAACAATATAATTCCAGTAATCATTAAAGTTGTTGATACAACTCTAATATTTTCAAATGCTTCCTTAATGTTATCTTTAAATAACAAACCAATGATTACAGCCGGAATTGTTCCTATTAAGATTGCAAGTATGTATTTTTGAGTGAACTTAGATTTAAGAGATATTATTAATTGCCAAATGTCATTCCAAAATACAATTAAAACACTTACAAGCGTTCCAAGGTGGACAACAACCTCAAAAGCATTTCCTGCTACTGATATTCCTAATAATTTCTGTCCAATAACTAGATGTCCTGAACTACTGATCGGTAAAAATTCGGTGAGTCCTTGTACTATCCCTAATAAAGCAGCTTCAAAAATTGTCATGTCAATATTCCCCTTATCTCTGATTTATTAGTTCGCCTTCCTATCATGGCTATCATTCTACCTGCGTCATTGCCATCTCGCCTATATGAATGGTATTGACCTGAGCAATGAGTGCATTCTTTCACATCAATAATATTATTACTTTTGATATTTAATTTTATTAATTTTTCAACAACAACACTTTGTAAGTCTAATTGAGTTCTGTCGTCTTTAACATTTTTTTGAAATTTCTTACCAAATAATTTTCCAACTTCGGGACCAATTTCAAAACAGCATTGTCTTATAGATGGGCCTAATAATACTTTTATGTTAACGGGTTTTGAATCCAATTCTATCATTTTCTTAATACTATTTTCAACAATACCGTAAGTTACCCCGCGCCATCCAGCATGGATTAAACCAATATTTTGACTTCCCTTATCATAAAGATAAATCGGAATACAATCGGCTACTTGAATCGACAGAATTAAATCTTTGTTTTTTGTAATAATGCCATCAGTATCACTAATATTCCCGGGTTGTGTACAAATATAAACATTATTGGAATGCACTTGTTTAGGAATTACAATATTCTGGTAATTTAATTTCAATATTTTTGCGAATTCCGATCTGTCATATTCAGATGAATATGGAGAAAGCTGATTTGTAAATCCTGCGACTATATGTTCTGCTGATAGAATGGAGGAATAATCAGACCAATATTTTTTGCACATTACTAATATTGAAATGACTGATATTGATCAATGTATTTATCAAAATTGAATCCATCAAATTGCATTATATTAAGAGTTGCATTAACATTATAATCACCTTCAGCAAAATTATATGTACCAAATAAACCAGTAAAACCAACTATACTTGATAACTGCTGTGTTAATGAAATATTTGATGCATTTGCTTCAGTTATTGATTTTACCAATAAATTGTAGCAATCGAAGGCTTGATAGAAATTTGCAGTATGTTTTGCATTAAAATTGTTATTTAATAAATCGATGTTGAAATTATTATAGTTTGAAATCACATAAGCCCCTTCAAAATGAGGCCCAATATTCTCTTTCCTTAAAATATCTAAATCTGCCCAATTATCATTTCCAACAACAATTGCATCAATATTATAGATTGGAAATTGTGCTCCGATGTAATCTAAATGCCCTTCGTGAATTGGCATATAAATTGCATCAATTGAATTTAAAACGACTTTTGAGGAATCCTCAGCAGTCATTTCATTATAAAAATACGAATAATTATTATCTCTTTGATAAATCCCAACCTTTTGATCTAATTGATTTGAACTGTCGGCTCAAATTCATCGGAAGGCCGGAATACCATTCTATAATCTGTGGGAATTGATTGTAAGATGCTAATTTCTCGGTAAATGCATCAACTAAACTCTTTCCAAATTTATCGGCAGGCGCAAGAATTGCGATATTTTCTGCGCCAAGCGTTTCAACCATTAACTTTGCTGCTAAACTTCCCCGAGTTTTTAAATCGGAATTCATTAAAAATATATTTTTGGAAACCTTCGCTAAACCATCAATCGTGACAGATGGTAAAATTAATGGTATTCCGTGCGACTCTGCAATGCTTCCTGCAATAATCGAGTTGGTTGCAGAAATCGGACCAATTATTGCAACGATATTCGGATTTTTTGATAATGCCCGGAACGCCTCTAACGTTTTCAATTCATCTCCAGCATTATCATAAACAATAATAGATAATTCTGCATTAATTGATGAACTATTTAACTCCGCATATCTTCAGTCCATCAAGAAAATCTTTTCCAAATTTTGCATCTTTTCCGGTTAAGGGCAAAACCACACCAACTATAGCACGACCTGCTGTTATAGTATTCAATTGATCTTTTAACTTAAAATAATAATCACGATTTACATCTAATAGGTTTTTACTATCTATCTGAGATAATGTATTACCAGCTTGTGCTATTTGCCCAAGTTGTAATTCTGTATGTACCTTAGCAAGTAATAATATCTGAATTATATTTGGATCAATTTCAATTGAAAGTAATTCATTAGGAATGTTAGGCGATATACCATACTGCAGTATAATAAAAATTCTGTCTATTATATTTTTATTGTTTTGTTCTACCATTGTTACTTTTTAACATACTTAGAAAAGTACTGAATGCAGCATCATATGATCCTTCAGCAATAAAAATGTCACCGAAAGTCATTAAAATATCATTCTTTAATTCAGCCGATGGTTGGTCAAGCAATAAAGACTTTCCGATTTCTTTGCTCATGTGATAATCATTCAAACGATATTTTATCTTCATATTGAGCAGGGCAATTTCCGTATGTGATTGCTCTTTTTCAGATGGTGAAAGCCGTTCTAAAATCATCTCAGCTTCCGTATATTTGCCTGCATTATATTTTTCAACTGCTATTTGTAAAGTATAGGGATTCTGTCTGATCAATATTATCATTAGTTTGCCCAATTAGTGGCATTACTAATATAAAAATAATTAAATATTTTTTTATTTTACTCAACCGTTACACTTTTAGCTAAGTTGCGTGGTTGATCAATATGACAACCTCTTAATACTGCTAAATGGTAGGCAAGAAGTTGTAATGGTATTGAAACCAAGATTGGGAATATATGATCGTGAGTTCTTGGAATAACGATCAAGTAATCTGATAACTTCTCAATGTCCTCAGTTCTCTTATCGGTAAATACAATAGTGATTCCCTTTCTGGCTTTCACCTGTTCGATATTCGATAAGATCTTCTTATAGGTTTTATCATGCGGAGCGATAAAAACTACCGGCATCTTATCATCGATCAGGGCAATTGGTCCGTGTTTCATCTCAGCAGCTGGATAACCTTCAGCATGGATATAGGAGATCTCTTTTAATTTTAAAGCACCCTCTAAAGCCACCGGAAAATTTAACCCACGTCCCAAATATAGATAATTATTGACATGTTGAGTAGCCTTAGCAACTATCTTCAATTGCTTATCATCTGCTAAGACCTCTTTAATATATCCTCCGAGTTTGTTCATGGAACGGGTAATTTCTTGTCCCTCTGATTTTGACAATCTCTGTTTGCGTCTACCAAGCATTAAAGCAAACATCGATAAAACTGTCACCTGTGCTGTAAATGCTTTGGTTGAGGCAACTCCGATCTCAGGTCCGGCATGTGTATAGACTCCACAATCGGTTTCACGCGAGATCGAACTGCCAACCACATTACAGATTCCCATAGTAAGAGCTCCTTTATCGCGTGCTTTGCGAATTGCAGCCAATGTATCAGCGGTTTCACCTGATTGGCTAATGGCTATTACTACCGTATCAGGTCCTACAATAGATTCACGATAGCGGAATTCTGAAGCGTATTCAACATGGACCGGGATACCGGCAAATTCCTCAAGTAAATACTTCCCGATCATTCCGGCATGCCACGATGTACCACAAGCTGTGATATAATAACGACGAGCCGATTCTATCCGCGGTAAGAAATCCTGAATACCTCCTAAGAATGCATCACCTTCCTCCACTCGCAAACGACCTCTCATTGTATCAATTACCGTCCGTTCCTGTTCATGGATCTCTTTCAGCATATAGTGCGGGAAGTTACCCTTTTCTATTTGCTCAACCGACCAATCAATATTGGATATTTTTTTTGAAACTACCTTATTGCTAAATATCTTTCTAATTATGAGTTCACCTGCAGTAATAATTGCCATTTCACCTTCATTAAGATATATAACCTTCCTAGTATATTCGATAATAGGTGCCGCATCACTTGCGACAAAATATTCTCCATCGCCAATGCCAACCACAAGCGGACTACCGAATCTAGCTGCAATTAATTTATCTGGTTCATCCTTGCTGATTAAGACAATACCGTAGGCACCAACCACTTTCTGCAGGGCCGCTCTTACAGCTTCTTCCAAAGATAATCCGTTATTTTTATATAATGATGATATCAACTGTACAACAACCTCTGTATCAGTTTCACTCTTAAATTTGACACCTTCTCGAATAAGAATTTCTCGTAGTGTTGAATAGTTTTCAATTATACCATTATGGATTAGCGCAATTGATTCAGTAACATCCATTTGAGGGTGGGCATTAATATCATTAGGAATCCCATGAGTTGCCCACCTAGTGTGAGCAATACCGATATTACCTTTTATATGTGAACTTTTTAAAGCATCTTCTAATACTTGTACTTTTCCTGTGCGCTTTAAATAGTTTAGATTATTTTTTTCAAGAACAGCAATTCCGGCTGAATCATAACCGCGGTATTCTAAACGTCTTAATCCCTTTATTAAAATCGGAACTGAATTCTTTTTACCTAAATATCCAACTATTCCACACATATTGAACCCCAATAATTTTTTACCATAACAAAGTTATTCCCACTCAATAGTTCCAGGAGGCTTAGATGTTATATCATAAACGACTCGATTAATACCGCTTACAGAATTTACAATTTTATTTGAAATTTTTGATAGTATTTTGTCCGGCATTCGATACCAATCTGCTGTCATTCCATCTAAACTTGTTACTGCTCGCAAAGCGATTAGGTTTTCATATGTTCTATTATCACCCATTACCCCGACTGTTTTAACTGGAATTAAAACAGAAAATGCCTGCCAAATATCATCATAAATACCTTCCTCATTTAGAATATTAATGTAAATATTATCAGCTTCACGCAATATTCGTAATCGTTCGTGTGTGACAGAACCGAGTATCCTAACACCAAAACCAGGTCCAGGAAATGGATGCTGATTTAAAAGTTTATCTGGAACTCCCAATTCCTTGCCAATCTTTCTAACTTCATCTTTGAATAATTCTTTTAATGGCTCGATTAGTTTTAATTCCATCTTTTCAGGAAGTCCGCCAACATTGTGATGACTTTTTATCACATGAGAGGCATTGTTGCTTCCTTGTCCACCACTTTCAATTATATCGGTGTACAAAGTTCCTTGAGCTAAATATTCTACGCCACCGATATTTTTTGCTATATTTTCAAAAGATCTAATAAATTGGTCACCAATTATTTTACGTTTCTTTTCCGGATTTTTAATACCTTTTAAACGTTTAATGAACACTTCTGATTCATCAAATTGTTGTATATTAATTCCAAGGTTCTCTTTCAATGAATCCACACAATCACGAGCTTCATTGTTTCTCATTAACCCGTGGTCAATAATTACCGCTGTTGCCCTATTTCCAATTGCTTTATTCAATAATGTTGCAACAACTGATGAATCCACACCCCCACTAACCGCTACAAGGACTTTGCTGGTTTTACCAACATTTTGTTTTATTTCAGATATCTTATCACTAATAAAATTTTTAGGTGTCCAAGTGGGTTTACAGTTAGCGATCTTAAATAAGAAATTTGATAGTATTTCTTTACCTTTTTCTGTATTCACGACTTCTGGATGAAATTGTGTTGCATATCGCTTTGCAGATTGGCTCGATAGGCCAGCAACAATTCCATTAGATGATTCAGCAGTTATTGTCCAATTTTTAGGAAGCTTAGATACTTTGTCAGCATGACTCATCCAAACTTTTGTTTTGTCAGGTATTCCATAAAATAGATTAGAATTATCCCGAATCTCTATTTCATCAAATCCATACTCCCGAATGTTTGAAGTTTGAATCTTGCCCCCATAATGCTGAACAAGTAAATGCAAACCGTAACAAATACCCAAAATCGGCATATCTAAATCGAAAATAGACTCATCATGTTTTGGTGCAGATATAGAGTAGACACTGGAAGGTCCACCAGACAATATAATTGCTTTAGGATTGAGGCTTAGAATTTCTTTACTACTAGTATATGAGGGCAAAATTTCGGAAAAAATATTTTGCTCACGTATACGTCTTGCAATCAAACGTGTATATTGTGATCCAAAATCAAGTATTACGACTCCTTGATTATGGTGCGATTCCACTACAAATCCCAACTTTCAAGTGTTTTTAAAAAAGATTCCTTAGTAAGTTGATAATGTATTGGTGTAACACTAATAAAATTATTTTGTACAGCAAAACCATCCGTATCACTATTGGTATCATTAATAATTTCACCTTTCATCCAGTAATAAAATTTCCCCCTTGGGTCTTCACGTTTCTCAAAGCGATCTTTAAAAACTAGTTTACCTTGTTTGGTAATTTTATATCCCTGAATAACATTCTCCGGAATATTTGGTACGTTGACATTTAGTAAAATTCCATCTGGCAAACCCTTATCCAGAACTTTTGTAACCATTTTAATTGCTACGTTCTTTGATGCAGACATATCTCCACCCTTTATTGAATTAAGGCTGATTGCTATTGATGGAATACCAAGTATTGTACCCTCGGTTGCCGCCGATACAGTTCCGGAGTAAATAATATTGCTTCCAACATTAGCACCTGAATTAATCCCGGAAACAACGATATCTGGTGGGGTCTTCATTAATGATCGACCAGCAATTTTTACACAGTCAGCAGGCGTTCCCTTTACTGCAAAACCTTCAAATCCATTTAGTCTGTGAATTCTCTCTACTCTGATTGGATCTGTTATAGTGATAGCATGACCTACTGCACTTTTTTCAGTGTCAGGAGCAACAACTGTAACATCTCCGATTTCTCGCATAGCTTCCCACAAGGCATATATTCCAGGAGCAAATATTCCGTCATCATTAGTTATCAGTATTTTAGGTCGGTTTTTCATGATAAAGTTTGCAATAAGTTTGTAAGTGTTTTTTTCAATTCTGAACGAGGAACTATCAGATCAATGAATCCTTTTTCAAGTAAAAATTCAGATCGTTGAAATCCGTCAGGCAATTCTTGGCTAGTAGTTTGTTTGATAACTCGAGGTCCGGCAAATCCGATCAAAGCTTTAGGTTCAGCAAGAATTATATCTCCAAGCATTCCGAAACTGGCGGTAACTCCTCCGGTGGTTGGATTGGTCAGAAGTGGTATGTACAATCCTCCATTATCCATAAATTTTGCTAGATTTGCACTTGTTTTAGCTAATTGCATCAAAGATAGGGCACCTTCCTGCATACGAGCACCACCTGATGCGCATACAATAACCAAAGGTATTTTCTGCTTATCGGCAAGTTTTATTGATTGTGAAACTTTTTCTCCAACCGCGGAACCCATACTTCCACCAATAAATTCGAAATTCATAATTCCAATTATTATTGGTAAGTTATTGATATTCCCTTCGAAACATCGAATTGCCTCTAAATCTTTGGTCTTATTTTTTGCTATTTTTAGTTGATCAGTATATCGTTTTTCGGATTTGAATTTTAACTGATCAACTGATATAATATTCTCAAATATTTCTTTCGCAGTTCCTTCGTCTAGTATCAGTTGAATATACTGTCTGGGACTTATTCCGAAATGATGTTTACAATGACGACATGCCGAATAATTTGTATTTAATTCGTGTATAGATAATATTTCTGAACAGGACGGACATTTTATCCACTGGTTATCTGGTATGGATTTTTTTTGTTTGTCCTTTAAATTTTCTTCTTTTCGATGAAACCAAGCCATTTATGATTATATATTTACACTTGAATATTTAGTATTTATAATTTTTTTGAACTTTAAATATACGAATTAATTTAAAAGGTTCAAGTTGCAACAATTAGTTCGCCAATTCTCTATTTTCCAATTTTAAATGGTGATACATATTCCGGAACAATCTTAAATGGTTCTTTAATAATCCAATCCTGGAAGTTTTGGTGAGCTAATTCTCCAATCCACTTACTTGAAGGTTTCACTTCTAATTCTTAATGTCTGTATTATGAAACAATTTATCGCACCCATAATGGAAAATTGTCCCTTCTAAGTTTAATTCTTTGACATCATCACTGTCATTTAATTCAACAACTTGAATTTTATCAGAAGATAAGTTATTATTGGCATTATTGAACTTTTGAATAAAATATATATTCCCATGTGAATGCATCATTGCAGCTACATCACGATTATTAATCCCACTCCCATGATAAATAGACCGCAATGTTGGAACAGGAACGATCGGTTTTTGATGGCTGTATGCCAATCCTTTGGCATAGCTTAAGCCGATTCTCAGTCCGGTAAATGACCCAGGACCAATTGAAACAGCAATTGCATCTATTTCAGATAATTTTAAATTGGTTTGATTAACTAAATCATTATAGAATAATGGTAATTTTTCAGCATGTTGTCGAGGAATGACTTCCTCAATTATTCCCTTACAAATTCCATTATCCAAGTATGCTATACTACAAATTTCTGTGGCTGTTTCGAATGCGATAAGTTTCATTGGTGTCTACTTATTATTATTTCTCGGTATTCTGTTTTACCTGATATCCGATTAAAATTAATAATAACTGAATTTATAGGAAGAATATCTGCAATAATATCTGCCCATTCGATTAATGTAAGCCCATTAACCGGAGCTAAATAATCATCTCCACCAATATTAATGAATTGTTGCGAATTTTTTAGTCTATAACAATCAATATGATATAACCATGATTTTGCGCCTTCATATTCACTAATAAGCTTAAAGGTCGGCGAACCTACTGCTTCCTTAATTCCCATCGCTTTTGCGAAACCTTGCGTAAATGCTGTCTTGCCCGTACCTAGATTACCTATCAATCCAACTACATTATTCAACGGAAGCTCTTTAGTAATTGTAGCTGCTAATCGTTTTGTCTCGGCGGGGGATTTTGTGATATATGTTCCTTCCATTATTTACCTTTTAATGTAGCCACGGGAATTAACATTTCTTCCATCGAAATACCGCCATGTTGGAAGCTATCCTTATAGATAGATTGATACTGATGGAGTTGAGTAGGATAAAGGAAATAGGTGTCGCCTTTAGCGATTAAATAACTGGATTGTTGACCGATAATAGGAAGCCGATACTTTCTTGGATCTTTAATAACTATCGTATTTTTATCTTTACTGTTTAAATTTCTGCCATATTTATAGCGCACGCCCGATGACGCTTCTTTATCGGCAGAGATCATTATTCCTTTTTGTACCCTCACACTTCCATGATCAGTAGTTAAAATTACGGTATAATTGGTTTCAGAAAGCTGTTTCAAGCTTTCAAAAAACCATGAGTTTTTAAACCAATTTCGCACTGCTTGGCGATATCCTGTTTCATCAGGCACCATTTCTTTTATAATGTCAGATTCAGACCTTTTATGAGCCAATAAATCGATGAAATTAATCACTACTGCAATCAAATCATTATTTAAATAGTCGCTTAAGCGATTATTAAAACGTTGCCCCTCTTCCGCTTTCCAAATTTTGTGATAGTGAGCACTAATATTTTTTAATTTGTTGCGCTTTAATAAATCTCGTAGGAATTCTTCTTCAAATTTATTTTGGTGCGGTTTATGATCTTCAATTAATTTTTTCTGTTGTGGATACTTTGTAAACATATCATCTATGAATAAACCACTAAATATAGAATTTCTTGCAAATGGTGTTGCTGTTGGTAAAATTGAAACAGCATAATCCATCTTAATATTAAAATATTGTGAGATTTCCGGTATTAATGCCATGAGATGATCGTACCGCATACAATCCAGTACAAACAAACATATCTTTTCTTTTTTCTGCAGCTTGGGTATGCAATATTTCGGCAATATATCAGGTGATAACGTTGGGCGATTCTCACTGTACATCCAATCAGTATAATTTGTATCTATAAAATGAATGAATTCATTATTGCAGGTCTGAATCTGTTCATCCAAAATGCCTGACAACTCTGACTTTTGTTGTAAATCAAATGTTAACTGCCAACTAACCAACTTATTAAAAAGATTCCACCAATCATCAATGGTCATGGATTGCTGAATTCTGTTTTCTATTTCCTTGAATTCTTTCAAATAATCACTAGAAGTTTTTTCATCGATGATGCGAGTTTTTTCAAGTACCCGCTTACATGCACTAAATATTTGTGAAGGATTGATCGGTTTAATAAGATATTCAGAGACTTGCTCAGAAATTGCCTCGTCCATTAGCCATTCTTCTTCACTTTTTGTAATCATTATAACGGGTATTTCATGGTTTATTTCTTTTATCCTCCGCATTGTCTCAATACCATCAATCCCCGGCATGAAATGATCCATTAATATTAAATCATAATTGTTCATTTTTATTAATTCAATAGCATCCCATCCATTTGAAGCAGATGAGATTGTATAACCTTTTTCCTCTAAGGATATTATATGCGGCTTCAGATGATCAACTTCATCATCAACCCAGATTATATTTCCTCGTGTATTGTTCATTTTTATTTATACTTAGTAATGGATTGATATTATAATGCTACAGAATTTAAAATGTTCATTCATAAATTTGTCTAAATGTTTACAATATTTTCAATTATATATAGATAATAGATGGGTTTGTCATAATTTTTAACTAATATATTGTGTGAAACTTTTCTCTATCTATATCGTGAAATAGTACATAAAAACAACACCGGAATATCAAATATTTTCTTAAATTACAACATTGTTTAAAGAAAATCCAATCATGAAGAAGTTTATTAAATATCTATTATCTAATTTTATAGCAGTATTATTAGCTGCAACTTGCAGTTTTGCCCAAGGTGTTTCCAATAATGAAAGGAACGATTATCTCATAGCACTTGGATTGTTCGAAGACGGACTTTATCAGTCCACCGAATTGCGTTTACAGGACTTTTTGTATAAATATCCTTCAAGCGAATGGCGTGAATCAGCATATTACGTTTTGGGACAAAGCCAATTTTATCTTAAAAAATATCCGGAAGTACGTAATGTTTTAAAGGAATTTATGGTGCAGTTTCCTTTCAGCACTTTATTTGATGATGCAATCTTTCTAACAGGCGAAAGCTTCTATGAGGAACGCAATTACATTCGAGCTGCTGAACAATTTGCTAAAATTGGGGCCGATTTTCCAAAAAGTGATCTGTTAAATCGTGCAAATTATTGGGCAGGTGAAAGCTATTTTGAAATTCCAGATTATGAAAAAGCGGATTTTTACTACTCACAAGTTATTAATTCTAAGGAAAATAATTTAAAAGACTACGCTTTTTATTCCGTAGGTTGGTCAAATTTGCTTAAAAACAATTATACAAAAGCAATTTCAGCATTTCAATCATTAATTAACACCTTTCCAAATAGTGATTTGATATCAGATGCAAAATTCAAATTAGGCGAAACCTATTGGAGAAATAAAGATTTTCAATCAGCAATTACAACTTTTTCCTCCATTGATATGGCATCTGTAGATGATCAATACCAATCTTCAGGCCATTATTTCCTTGGTGATTCGTATTATGAAACTGATCAACTTGGAAAAGCGATCAATGAATTTCAAACCGTATTGTCCAATTTTCCAAAAAGTGAGTTCGCAAATGAAGCTCGCATAGGTTTAGGATGGATTTATATTAAAGAAAAACGCTATTCCGACGCTGTTGTCATCTATGAAAACTTGGTACAAAACACAGAATCCGGAGAGCTACAGAATCAGTCTAAATATCTTTTAGGAATCTCTTTGAAGAACTCAGGGCATCCTGAACGGGGCGATATTGTTTTAGAAGAATTGGCCACAATTGCTCCAAATAGTCAATTTGCTGATAACGCGCTGTATGAACTAGGTCTTGGCAGTTTTGATAGAGAAAATTACCAAACTGCTTATCAAAATTTCGAAGCTGTCACTGCGTTCTATCCCAAAAGTGATGTTTTTGATCAAGCGCTGAAGATGTCTGGGGAGTGTTTATTAGAATTAGAACGTTTTAGCGATGCCGAAGCAGTATATACTAGAATGATAAACAATTCGTCCAATCCAGAACTCACTGCTGAAAGTCAATATAGACTTGGATGGAGTCAGTATAAATCGGGTAATCGAGCTGTGGCTAAACAGACATTTCAACAATTTATCAGTACCTATCCACAACATGAATATATTGATATGGCAATTTATTGGCTCGGTGAATGCCAATTTGAAGATCAAGAATTCAGTGCTGCTGAGGCAACTTTTACAAAATTATTAACACATCATAGTACATCTACCAAGCGGATGGACGCGATATATACACGTGCTTATGCTCGCTATTCAAAAAAAGATTATGAATCAGCCAGAAAAGACTTTACTGCGGTACTTAATCAGTATCCTGATAGCCCACACAAAAAAGATGCTTTATTTCAACAAGGTAATTGTTATTTTATATTAAAAGATTTCAAAAACGCACTTTCATCATATAGATCCACTCAACAATTAGTAAAAAATGACCAATCAAATATTGAATTGAAATTGAGCACATCATATCAAATTGGACGCACTTTATCAAACTTGAATCGTCATGATGATGCTATTGACGAATTCGAATCACTATATACAAATTATCCAAAAAATGAATTTGCTGACGATGCTATGTTCGAAGTTGCATCCATCAATTTGAGACAATTCAATAAACCCGAAAAAGCTATTGCAATTTATCAAAATCTGATACAGAAATATCCAAACAGCAGTTACCTTGAAAATGCATATATTGATCTTGGTAATGCCTACTATAATTTACAGAATTATGAGAACGCTATCAGAAATTATAATTATATCATTTCCTATTTCCCAAATAGTCCTGTAATTAGTGATGCTGTAATAGGTGTTCAAGATTCCTATTTAATTCTTGGTAAAGTAGATGAGGCAAATTCGGTTGTCGAAAAATTTGTGCGAAAAAATCCACAGAGCAAATATTCTGTTGAACTGCTATTAAAAAATGCTGATTCATACTTAGTCAAAGAAAATCCTGATAAAGCCATTAGTCAATTTAATATAATTATTAATGATTATTCTACCGATCCCCTTGCAGCTAACGCTTATCTTGGAATCGGCGATGCCTATCTAATGAAGGGAAATCAAAGTAGAGCAATTTCATATTTTGAAAAAATTGCCACTAGCTATCCAAATAGTGAGATTGCACCATTTTCTCTAGTAAAACTTGGTGAAATTCATCTTTCTCAAAATGCAAATGACAAAGCGGAAACCACTTTTAGAAATGCAATCAAAAATTATCCTGATTCGCAGGAAACCGCAGCTGCGTACTTAGGTATTGGTAAGGCTCAAGAGAGATTGGGTAAAACAGATTTGGCAAAAGCAAATTATAAACATACTATTGATGCATTTCCTAAAACTATTGAGTCAGATGAGGCGCATAATAAATTAGGCAGATTAATCGCCGTTGAAGGCGATGTCTCAAATGCGATTAAACACTTTAAAGTAGTTATTGCTCGTCGATCCGATGCGCTAGCCGCTGAAGCACAGTATTTAATTGGATGGTCACATCTATCAAAAAATAATTTTTCAGTTGCTCTTGAAGAATTGTTAAAGGTCAGGTATTTATATCCGCGTTATGATTATTGGGTCTATTCTGCCACACTTGATGCAGCTATTTGCCAAGAAAGACTCAATAAAAACGATGAAGCAATAAAACTTTATAATATCGTTTTAGAAAACAATTCCGGGAATGATTTTGCCAAAGATGCTACAACAGGGCTTAGCCGATTGAAAAAATAATTATGAATATTAATTTTAAAGCAAACTTCCATCATGTTTTGATAAGTAACCTAATCTTTTTTGTATTAATACATTCATACGGATTGACTCAAAAGAAAAAACCAATTAGAACCATTGCTATACCACAAGATTCCACAATTGTAATACAAGAGAAACCAAAACAAACTAAACCAACTGATTCGGGATTACCTACCATTGAATTAAATGAGCATACTATTATCGGTGAAAGAATAATCACTAATGTCCCTGATTCAAAGAAGACAACCGACAAAACCAATATCCCAATCATCACCGCAAATCCGACAGGAGAAGGAAAAAGTAATCGCTCCGTATCTGGCGCAGGTGGTGTAAAGATGGATCAGTCTATTTTTTATCCAACAACAAATATAAGTAATCAATTTTATTTATCTTATGGTAGATATAATGATGTAAACGCCGGGTTAAAATTAAAAAAACAATTTATCGATGATGAACTATTTGTCGATATGGACTATCGATGGAATAACGGACATGTGAAAAATTCAGATTATCAATATTCGAGGAATACTCTGACAAATATCCATCGTTTCAATCGGCATCTTCAGAATAAGACTCAATTCACATTTGCTGAAAACACATATAGATTTTACGGTGCATTAGCAAATCCTAATGTGAAAAGATCGCGAATTAATATTGATATTTCAAGTACAACAGGTATTACTGGTTGGGAATTAGCAAATATCAGATGGGATGCTGGTGTTCGATATATGGATCCTGATAATTCGCAGCTATTTAATTGGGGTTTATGGACAGATCTTAATGCAAGTAAAACAATAGGCTCATCATTTATTTCAGGTAATATAAAATTGATATCTGATCGTATTGAAGTTCCTTTAAATTCTAATCAATTGGATAGTTTACATACTTGGTTGGAATTAAATCAAGGTCAGGTGCCAATAAAATATTTAGAGAAAATTCGTGACGACATTACCAATAATTCGTTATTAAGCAACTCCTACTTTGGAAATGCGCGATCAACAATAGAACATGTATTTGCTCGAAATCTAAAAGTAAAGGCTGGAATCAATATTTTTTACTATAAGAGTATTAATGAACATCGCTTATTATTAGGGTCAAATGAAACCCTTACCGTGCCATATAATGTTGAGTTAACAACAATATATCCGATACTTGGAATGGAGTTTAATTTGGGTCCTATTGGTAGCATATATGGCACATTTCAACCTGAAATAGAAGCAATTTCTCTTTCGCAGTTATTAAATACAAATCCTTACATCAATATGTCGGCACCATTATCATATAGAGATATTATCTCCAATTTAAAAGTCGGTTGGAAACGATCCGGGACTTATGATTTATCATTTGAGACATATTACAATTATAAAGATATTAACAATTACGGGATTTTTATACCACAAGATTCGAGTATCGAAGATTATAATTTTGGACATTGGGATATCATTTACAATAATGATGTTATAATACATGAAATACGAGCAATCCTTAATTGGCGAATCAATGAATATTTTTCCGCTTGGTCAGCAGCAGGATATAAAAATTATGACATCACTAAAAGTAATCATGCTGACCAAATTCCCTATTTCTCAAACTTTAATCTAGATTTTGCAATTAGGGCATTAGTTGGCTCTGATGTAAATATAATGTTAAATGGGCAATTTATTAGTGAACAATTCACATCTCAGTTCAAAGCTTTAGATGGCGATGATGATGTTTTAAAACCCTATTTCGTTGGTAATTTATTAGTCACTAAAAAGGTTGGTAAGTATGTTGAAATCTATGGCCAAATAAATAATATCTTAGATACCGCATATGATACGTGGAAAGGATATAGTGCTCACCGCATAAATGGTTGGGCCGGTGTTAAAATTATTTGGTAAAATTTAATTAATTAAACATTTTATGGAGGAATAATGAGTATACTCAAAATAATTGCTCAAGGTGGATGGTTGATGATTCCCATAGTATTATTTTCGGTTATAGCAGTTGTATTAATCGTAAATAAGTATATCGACTTAAACCGATTCAAGACCAAGTCCAATCACATTTTGTATGAACTTAAGGCATTTCTCGCCAGCGGTAAAAAGGAAGATGCAATTAATCTTTGTACTGCAACTCAAGGCGCTATTCCAGTAGTTCTAAAAGAAGGTTTACTACATTCCAATCTTGAAAAAGACGGAATAGAATCCTACATGGAAGCTGCCGGTACAGAACAAGTTCATCTTATGGAAAAGAATATGAGCACACTTGCCACAATCGCTGGTGTTGCGCCACTGACAGGTTTTCTTGGTACTGTTACCGGTATGATAAGCGCTTTTATGGAAATACAAAATTTAGGTGGAAATGTAAATGCCACTGTATTAGCTGGAGGTAT
>CAVQSL010000003.1:0-70000 GCA_963715945.1 uncultured bacterium | reverse complement strand
GTCAGACCACGAGAAACAATATCAGGACACAGTTATTGGTACGATTCAAATAGTGATTCATGGGTAACATATACACAGACAGGCGGTAAATATTGGAATTATTTAATTCGTGCCTATGTAAGTATAGGTGGGACTACTATACTGTCACAACCCGCTGTGACTTCAATTGTTGCTAATCAAGGTAATATTAGACTAAGCTGGACTACAAGTGGTGGACCAGTCGCCGGATATAATATTTATCGTTCAACAACAACCGGTTTTATACCTGGCTCAAATAATAAAGTTGGATTTGTTGGGAATGCCATAACCAGTTATACTGATGAAGGGCCTAATATTCAAGCAAACACTACATATTATTATAGAATTAGCTCGTTTGATTGGGATGGCAATGAAAGTATTTATTCAGATGAGGTAAACACTACAACCTTAAATATAAACGACAAAAATGGCATTCCAATAGAATACAGTCTAAATAGTAATTACCCAAACCCATTCAATCCGAGTACAACATTCCAATTCGCCACTCCTAAAGACGGTTTAGTTAAATTCTCTGTACATGATTTACTTGGCAGGGTGATTTACACTGAGAACAGAAACCTGCTTGCCGGTAATTATTCGTTCACTTGGGATGGGCAGAATCACCTAAATCAGCAAGTCGTTAGTGGTGTATATTTCTTAAGGATGGAAGCTGAAGGATTTGCTCAAACTCGAAAGATGTTAATGATGAAATAGGATTTATCCTATAAACAAAAAAGCCCTGCATTTTGCGGGGCTTTTTTGTTTATGTAATTATTTTCTTGGGGTTAAAATCTTATCAATTATCCCATATTTAATTGCTTCTTCAGGATTCATAAAAAAATTTCTATCTGTATCGCTCTCAATTTGTTTTACAGATTGACCTGTATTTCCAGCTAACAGCTTGTTAATAGTTTTTCTTAAATATAGTATTTCATCTGCTTGAATTTTAATATCACTTGCCTGACCTTCTGCACCACCCAATGGTTGATGAATCATTATACGTGCATTGGGCAAAGCTGAGCGCTTGCCCTTTTTACCACCGGCAAGTAAAAACGCACCCATGCTTGAAGCTTGTCCTACACAGATAGTCGCTACATCAGGTTTGATGTATTGCATAGTATCATATATAGCAAGACCGGCAGAAACATAACCTCCGGGAGAGTTGATATAAATATAAATGTCCTTTTCTGAATCCTCGGCATCTAAAAATAATAGCTGAGCAACAACTACAGATGCAACATGATCATCAATTGGGGTATCCAGGAAAATTATCCGATCTCTAAGTAACCGCGAATATATATCAAAAGCACGTTCATTCCGCCCCTCTTGCTCAACTACTACCGGAATTAATTGAGATATTGTATTTCTTATCATATTCTCTTACCCATTTTTCTTGCGCAGATCTTTGGTGTAAACTTTAACTTCCTTGATCTTTGCAAAATTTACAAGATAATCTATTATTTTTTTCTCCATAAGGTCATCTTCAATTCGAGTTTTATTGCTTGGTTTTTTGTAATATTTCTCGATTTCTTTCGCCTGTTTGGGCGATTCTTCCATTAACCGTTCAATTTCGGTTTTGACCTCATCTGTTGTAATTAAAAATGCTTGATCTTTGATTAGTGCTTTGCGAATTGAATACCATTTTAAATTGCGTTCAGATAACGGGCGGTAGGTAGCACGCACTTTATCTTCCTCGAGTTTTGCACCTTGATTGCTTGCCTTTACATCTTCAATAATATGATCAAGATAAGATTCTACCATTGATGGTGCAAATTCCGGCTTTATATTTTCAATGAGTGCATCAGAAATATTTCTATCGAATTGTTCTGTGGCACGTTGTTGATAACTTTTTTCGATTTGTTCTTTGATGCTTTTTTCCCAATTCTCAACATCTACGGCATCAGGATCCATTTGTTTTACAAATTCCATATTCAATTCCGGCAACACTTGTTCCTCTACATTAATAACACTTACTTCAAATGGAGCCTCTTTTTTATTCTCGCCTTCTGGAATCATTACTTGTACTTTACTTCCAGCTTTTACACCGATTAGCTTCTTTTGATTATCACCAATAAAAATACCGTCACCTATTTTTATGTAACGTTTTTCAAGTTTTTCACCAATTATCGGCACACCTGTTTCATCAATCTTTTGTAAATCAGCAAGTATGTAATCACCCTCTTTGGCACCACCGTCAACTTGTTGCATTTTTGCGCGTGACCGAAGCATCTCTTCAATAGCAAGATTAACATCTTCCTTATCAGTGATATATACTACCTTTTCTACTTTGATACTCTTCTTTTTTAACTCAGGTAGTTCTACTTCAACTTCAACCTCAAAAACTGCAGTAAAATTAAAATGTTCTTTATTATGAAAATGTACGTCTTTTATTTGAGCTTTATTTACTGGAAGTATTTCTTTTTCACGCAGTGCTTCCAAATAATATTTTTGTACATTATCTTCAACAAATTCAGATTCGATCAATGGTAAAAATTGTTTCAGTAGAACCGGACGTGGAACTTTACCTGGTCTAAATCCAGGCATCTTTATCTTTTTACCGAATTTTCCAATAAATTTATCAAAATCATCCGATAACTCATTCCACTGTAAACCAACTGTCATTTCCTTTGTGTATGAATTTATTTCTTTTATACTGACGTCCATTATAATTCCCAATTATTTTTATAATACTTTGTTATCTATTTCTATCTTAATATTTCTGCGGATTAAATTATTATTAAAATAGCCCCGCCATATTTGATAACAGGGCTATTAATCGACTAAATATATAGTTATTGTTTAAGGCGATAGACCGCACCTTCCAATGTTTTTAAGAATTTTTCTAATTGTGTTTTTGTGTGGAATAGTTCATCTATATTTTCAAAAATATCCGAGGGATACATTTCTTCATCATAATCTCTCATCAAATTTGCTTCTAATTTCAATGTCATATCTCGGATGACCTGCTTAGGAATATCTTTAGTTCTGAGAAAGTTAATCAGTAAATTTATTTTCCCGTCAGAACTAAAATGAAATAGTGGTATTAAACCCGAATCAGATTCACATCGAAATGTTAATGTTCCATTATCGGTTCCTCTACCCCATGTAATATTATCGGCATATTTTTCGGCGAAATCTATTAATTCTATTCCAACTTTAGCTACTTCTCTTGAGCATTGTTTACGTAAATCTTCTGTAAATGTTTTTTTGTTCCATATTGCCATTAAATTTTGACCTCAATATAAATAAAATGTTAGAAAAGTACAATTTTCAGGAACTGAATTTACGGATAATGTGAAATAAATAAAGCATCTGTTTTTGCAGATGCTTTATTTCATGATAAATATGCTATTTGTACTATAAGCTAATCGAGTTTAGGCTAAACGAAAATTCAAATCTTATCCTTTCTTTTAACCAATCGAAATCTGACAATACCGATTCCTCATCCCAGCTTTGATACACAGGTAAATATATTTTAAAAACATTTAAATCCAATGTTAGTCCAGCGTCAATATAATTTTCCTGTAAATCTGTTCCACCGGCAAAATCAGCAAAAAACTCAATCGGCATATTTGTAAACGATTGGGTTAAATTTAATCCCCAACTAGTTTCATTCGAGTAAAGAGCCCGATTGCCATCCATTGCTACGCCGCGCAAACCAGGGCCATCTTGAATATATTGGCGTTCATAAATTGCTGGATAAGTATTGTTATCAACAGTCATTCTATTGAAAACCATTGTTGAATTGAAATTCGGATCCACCCCTCCACTCAAATATGTTCGATATTGTCTCGGGATATAACTATCATTTAAGAAATGCCCTGCCCAACCTCTTAAATTAGTAATACTATTTTTAGAATTTCTCCATCTAATATTCCCTTCAAGATTAACTTTTGAGAATTCATTTTTGCAAAACGAAGTTGTTAAGCCAGCATCAATAGAATATCTCAAAAGAGGGGACGGTCTGTGACTATAATTTATTCCGACATCTCCAATTAAAAACTTTCCGGCTGTGTAGTAATTTTGAATAACTGCATCATTATCAATGTTGTGGGTATAAACTGCTGCTTTAATGCGTGTTGCAGGAGTAGAAACAATCGGTTTCCGAATTAATCCACTAAAAGCAAATTTACCACCCTCTCTACCTTGATAATCACTATAACCTGCTGAAAGAGCGAATGATCTAAAACCCAATAATTGATAAAATGTTTTTTGTATTTGTGCGCTTCCAACCAACTTATTATTCGCAAAATCCCACATCGGTTTAACCGATATTCCATAGTTCAATGTTGGAACATATCCACTATATGCCATTGCGCCCGGACTCCATCCATTGTACTCGTTAAAACTAAATAACCATGGCATCCAATATATATTACGTTTGTTATAATCCGGTTCGTCAATTACAAAATCAAGTCCAATAGGATGCTTTGTTGCATTATTACTTTTATTCAAATCAGGAAGCAAATTACTTGGATCAACTTTTGCTTTTATTGCGCCTTCCGGCGATGCAAACGTTTGTGATCCGGTAAATCCATCAACCCATTCTGATGAAATCTGAGCATCATCCTTATTATAATAAGCGATTTCAACTGGAACAGTTAATTCGCCTCTATTTATTACAATAAAAGTATCTCCCTTCTTTTTAATGCAGTAATCAACAGTTTTAGTATCGTTTAGGACTCCATCAAAATACCATGATAAATCGGCATCAGTACTGCTTTCAAAAGCTTGTCTGATATCTGCCGGTTGCGGATGTTTGAATTTCCATTTATCAAAAAATTCATGCATAATTTTATCTGTTAATTCTTCACCAAGATAATGCTGCAAATAATAAGTATAAATCGCCACCTTACCATACACCAATGAGCCATAATTGCCGGGATTTATATCCTCTGAAGTAATATCAATCGGCTGTTCATCTCCGGTAACGGCGCGTCTATTATATTGAAAATACCCAGTAAGCCAATCAATGGTTAATTTGTTGGCAATTTTTAATTTATTCTGGAGAAAATCAGATACGATAATCGTTTTTCCTCTGTCTCCATACTTCTTTTCCCAATATCTAAGATCTGTGTATGAATTTAATCCTTCATCTTGCCAAGCGTGATCACGCTCATCAAAACCGGCGATGCCGTACATCCAATTGTGACCAACTTCGTGCTGTATTACATATTCTAATAAATCTTTGGATGGAAATTCTGAAATCACTGTAATATTCGGATATTCCATTCCACCGCCAGCCGACATATCGCCATCTACGGCAGTTACATGATTATAGGGATACTCTAAGTAAAATTTGCTATGCCAATAAGTTGCATCATTAATGTACTCTATTGAATTTTCCCACAATTCTGCATTCTTTGGAAGATACATGCTCCATAAAGTTACATTTCTTCCTGATTCCTCAAATTTCAATTCTCCTTTGCGTACAATCCAATTGGGATCAGCAAACCACGCAAAATCATGTACATTTTCTTGATGGAAATGAACAGTCTTCATCTCTTTAGCTGATTCTCTTTTCTTTTTCCTGAATTCTTTTACAGCTTTCTTAAACTCTTTTTCTTCGAGTGCATGCAACTTATCGCCCTCATCAGCTAAAGAATCCAGCCAAGCATATTCTGCTTCTCCATCAACTAAATCACCGGTTGCCATTATTCTATAATTTTGCGGAAGTGTGATTTTTACATCGAATGTGCCGAATTCACTATAGAATTCTCCCATGTCAAGATAAGGCATAGGATGCCATCCATCATTATCATAAACTGCCGGTTTTGGATACCATTGAGTTATTTCATAATGTTTCCCAGAGTGACCAAGACGTGAAAATACTATTGGGATTTTTACAAAGAATGGAGTTTCTATCAGCATGCTTTCACCAGGTAATAAAGAATTATTCAGATGAATTTTCACAACATCTATCCATTCCGGATGTGCTTCCAAAATAACACTCTGTCCATTTATCTTAAAATCCAGACTATCAATAAATCCACGTTCATCATCACCTGCAAAATAGAATTTAGTGGAACCATGCTCAAATTCCTGTTTTGCATAAGCTGTTTCATTATTTTTATAGGCATTAGGCCATAAGTGAAACCATATAAAATCAAGTTCGTCCGGTGAATTATTTGTATAAGTTAATTTTGTCATATGCTGTTAGCGTATGCAAAGAATCGTCCAATGTTACATCGATATCATAAGCCACGTGTTGCTGAAAATATGGTTTTTGTGCAACAATTAGTGATATCATACTTAATAGAATTATAATTCTTTTCATGACCTATTTCCTGAATTTGATTGCGAAAATTTATATTTAGACATAACCTATGGTAAATAGTTGTCAGTAATGCTATTATATTTTAACCAAAAATGCCCCGCATTAACGAGGCATTTTTTTTATTAATTAATCCATTAAAATTAATAATTCATCTCGACAATTTCAAAATGTGCTTGGGGATGGTCACAAGCTGGACAGATTTTTGGAGCGCCTTTTCCTTCATGTAAATATCCACAATTACGACATTTCCAAATGTATGTTTCATCTCTTTTAAAGACTACTCCATTCTCAAGATTTCCTGCGAGAATTCTGTATCTTTCTTCGTGTGCTTTTTCAACCTTTGCGATCATCCGAAAAGTATTTGCGACTTCTTTAAATCCTTCTTTTTCAGCAATATCCGCAAATTTTGGATACAATTCTGTCCATTCCTCATTTTCACCATCGGCTGAAGCATTTAAATTCTCTAAAGTGGTTCCAATTTTACCGGCTGGATATGTAGCAGTGATCTCAACCATTCTACCTTCTAAATACTTAAAGAACATCTTTGGCGTGTTCTTTTTCATTTAATGCAGTTTCAGCAAAAATTGCCGATATTTGTTCAAATCCTTCTTTCTTTAGCTTGTTTTGCAAAATAGTCATATCGCATTCGTGCTTGTGATTCTCCTGCAAACGCTTTTAATAAATTTTGTTCTGTTTTTGTTCCTTTTAATGATGTTTCCATTTAGTTCTCCTATATCTTAACCTGATTATAATATTCAATTATCTTCTTTAAATTCAAAAAGAAGTTCACAAAATGTGAACTTCTTATACTACTGCAATTATCTAAGATTCTTTTCGACAAAATTCCAATTAACTAAATTCCAGAATGCATCAACATATTTTGGGCGTGCATTACGATAATCCACATAGTATGCATGTTCCCAAACATCGCAAGTTAACAATGGTGTTTTACCACTTGTTAACGCTGTACCTGCATTGCTAGTATTGATCAGTTCTAATTTTCCATTACTATTTTGAACTAGCCATGTCCAACCTGAACCAAAATTGGTAACTGCTGATTTAGTAAACTGTTCTTTGAATTTTTCGAAGGAACCAAACGAATCATTAATTAGGTCTAATAATTTTCCTTTTGGCTCTCCCCCGCCTTTTGGACTTAAACAATTCCAGTAAAAACTATGATTCCAAACTTGAGCTGCATTATTAAAGATACCTCCGACAGATGCTTTCTTAATAATTTCTTCCAATGATAAACTTTCAAATTCAGTTCCGGGGACTAAATTATTTAAATTTGTAACATATGCATTATGATGTTTACCATAATGAAATTCTAATGTTTCCTTTGATATATGCGGTTGTAAGGCATCCATTGCATATGGTAATTCCGGTAGTTTATGTGTCATAAATACTCCTTTAATTTATAATGTGCAGGAGTAGAATTTACTCTGCCCCTGCTTTAATACGAGAATTATAGTTTGCTCGCGTGCTTATCTAAATAATTTGCTACACCGTCGTGAGTTTCGGCCATTCCTGTGTCCCCGTCTTTCCAGCCGGCGGGACATACTTCACCGTGTTTTTGGTTAAATGTTAATGCATCAATAGTTCGTAACATTTCATCAATATTTCTACCTAATGGTAAGTCATTTATCACGGCATGACGTACAATTCCTTTTTCATCAATTAAGAAAGAGGCGCGTAATGCGATGCTACCACCAACTGTTGTTTCATCTTCTCCATCGGCTGTTTCAACATAGGCGGGTTGCGATCCAATTAATACATCGTATTTACGTGAAACCGATTTATCGATATCAGCGATAATTGGATATTTAACTTTACCAATTCCACCCTTGTTGACATCAGTATTTCTCCAAGCCCAATGCGTATGTTTTGAATCTATCGAACAACCAAGTACTTGAACACCGCGCTTTTCAAATTCCGCCAAGCGATGATCAAAGGCAATTATCTCAGTTGGACATACAAATGTAAAATCTAATGGATAGAAAAACAATACTACCTTTTTTCCTTTATAATCAGAGATGCTAACTTCTTTAAACGAATCATCCGGCATTACTGCTGTTGCTTTAAAATCCGGTGCTGGTTTTGTTACTAACATTTATTATTCCTTTTTAATTATTTTGACATTTTGCACAGATGCCCACTAAATGAATTTGGCATCTATCTATTTTATATTTCGTTTTTAATTCGATTTGCGAAATAAAATCTTGTGCATTTACTTCAACATCCAATACTTCTTTGCATGCTTTACACTGAAAGTGTTGATGATGTGATAAAAATGCATCATAATGAATTGTTCCATCAACATTTACAGTATTGAGTGTTTTACTTTCTACTAATTGACCAAGATTGCGATAAACTGTTCCTAAACTAATATTAGGCAGTTCCTTGCGAGCTTGACTATACACCCAATCAGCAGTAGGATGATTTTGTGTTTGCTGAACAATATTATGTATTATGTCTCTTTGTTTGCTATGACGCATTATTAATCCAATTAAATACAGATTGAAATTAATAATACAAACTGAAATAAACAATAATAATAATGATTACTATTATTATTTATAAAGTAGTTCTATAGAATTCTAATACTTTATCCCAAAACTCATGATGATGGTTGCAATCGGAGTGACCCTTACCTTCCACCTTCCATAATTTTATTTTATCTATACTTCCAGATTTATATAATTCATCAGCTTGTTTGATTGGTACAGTTTCATCGTTAGCACCGTGAATAAGGAAGAAATTTGCGTTTGATTTTGCGATATTTTTTGCCGGGGCAATGTCATTGAATTTGGCTCCAATTCGATATTCCATATATTTGAACACAAACCATACAATAGGGAATTTTGGTATTTTTCGTTTTTTGAATTCCAATCCCATAACCTTCTTAGGGTGTGAAAATGCTCCGACAGTAACAACAGATTTAATTCTTTTATCTAATGCCGCCGCATATATTGATGCAGACCCACCAATTGAAAGCCCCAAGAGTCCAACTCTATTTATATCAGTTGTTTGGTTGATTCTCGGAAAAATCAATCGCCGAACGAATATCCTCCATGAATTTAACCATCGACGAATACTTATCATCATCGCTTTTGCCGTGACAGCGCGAGTCAAATGCCAATAGATTGTATCCCTCAGGCTGTAATTTCTTAATAAAGGGCATCATTCTATCCACATTGCGAGACCAACCATGAATTAGAATAATTGTTGGTTTCTTTTCATTATTTGGGTTTTCAGCAGGTACCCACCATCCGTATAAATTTTTGTTATTTTTTGTCAGAATTTTTATTTCTTGAAATTCATAACCGTATTTTTTAGGAGTGTAGCGGTTGGGCTCTTTTTTAAACTTATAAGAATGGGAAGCCAAAAGGAGAGAAATCCCTATCAAACAAAATAAAATAATTAAAATAGTAATCAACATGTCGTGTGTATCAATGCTCCAACCGCTTCAGATCTAGATAATTCATTATATAGTCTGACAGCTTCTTTTGTTTTTAAATAATGTACGATAAATCCTTCTGATTCCAATTTTTCAATTAATTCTTGTTGCGTCTTTAACCTACCCAAAACTCCACGCGATAAAATAATAAACTTTGAGCCGTTGTCAATCAATTCCTGAACATCGGTATATTGAATTCCGGGTGAATGATTTGTACCTGTTTCCTGCCAATTCCATTCCCTGCAACCCCCGGGGAATAATTTTACATCTTTAAATACTTGAGTTCCATTAATTTCAATTTTACCCCATGATAATTTTTTTATTTTTGGCGAAAGTGCTGATGAAGTTTTCATTTAATGTTATATCTAATAAATTTAAAACTCTAAAACTATTCCACCAATCGGCATTGTCTTATATTGCCACACTTCTTCCTTAGTACCATTATCCTTGTAAGCCCAGTCCCATATATTATTAGTATTAAATACATTCATAATATCTATATACATTACTAGATTCAATTTCTCAAAATGATGTCGTTGTAGGAACATAATATCTAATCGATTATAAGCAGGGTATCGTTTATTATTCCATTCTCTTCCTTCTATTGTAATCCAACTAAATTGTTCAGGGGAATAAATTCTTTCAGTATAGGGCCTCCCACTATTATAAGCATACCTAAAACTCAATTCTATCTCATCAGATAACGGGTTAAGTGGTCCTAAAAGTTTAAACCATAATTTTGTTCTAACATTATTGTACCAATCTTCTTTATGTAATTTCTTTTTCCATCCTCCGATGACTGTAAGTCTATGTCGCATATCATAATTCCAGTCATACCATAAATCTTTCTGTTCTTTCTGTTCTAAAACAGGGTTATTGAAATCATCTCGTACATCCTTTGCGTCACTATGACTCCAGGCATAGCTTAAGATGCCATGCCAATTCTGTGCTAATTTTTTCTGCAGGAACAGCTCAATACCGTAACTGCGAGCTTCGCCTTCATTTAACCATTGCCCAAAATGTGCCAATGTATCAGGATATTCCTCTCTAGAATTTGTCCAATAATAAGCAGTATATATATCATTATATTTCTTATAATACATCTCCATTGATCCACGCAAATCTTTATCAAAATAATGCTCAATGCCGACCACAAACTGATCTGTATTCTTAGCTTTAAGATCTTTATTTAAATCATGCTGCAGGATCATAATATAGGGTGGGTATTGATAATGTCTACCATAAGCAAAATGTATTGCAGTAATTTGATTTAAATTGTACTGTAAATTGAATCGGGGTGAAAATACCCATTCTTTATTCGCGTTAAAATAATCAGTTCTTCCACCAACAGTGATATTTAATAATGATCCAATATTGAATATATTTTGTAAATGAAATGCATATTTCCAAAAATAGTCACTATTATCTAAACTCCAATCAGGCCTAATCCAATCTATACCCGTAATTTGGGGCTCATCAATTCCCTCGGTAAAATTCCATTTCTCACCGTCCCATAGTGAAGTATCATATCGATAAGATGTATCAGGAGTAGCCCATTCATTATAATTAAATGCAATACGTTTTAATGAGAACCCTGTGTTTATTTCTCCAATTTTTGATTGAAGTACCCAGTTATCTTTGAAATGAAGCTCAGATATAATATTATCTCTTGTAAACCAAGGATTTTCATGGTCGGTACCGCTGTAAACCCAATGGTAAACTCTCTGATTTGTTATCGCAACTGTAGCAATTCCATAACCGGTTTCACCTAATAATGTTCGCAAACTTATTCCACCAACATATGCCTCGCCCTCTTGATCAACACTTTCAGCTCCGTAACTAACCACATCATTTTCGGATTCAATATTAATATTATCATAAGCAACAAGCCCATTTAGAATCAAACGATTTTTCGGATTCAGATCATATATCAGTTTAGCTTGATGGTGATTATATTTTGGGACAGCTGTCATACCAACACTTTTAATAACCAAATCTAAATAACTCCATGAAGTACCTAATAAAAATGACCCTCTTCCACCTCCTAACGGTCCTTCAGCATTTAATCCGGCACCAGCCATTGATAAGTCAAAATCCCATTCAAAATGCTCCCGTGATCCTTCACGTAGTTTGATATCCATAACACTGCTTGCTTTATCTCCGTAGCGTACTGAAAATGCCCCTGGAGTAAACTCAATTTCACGCACAAAAAGTGGATTGATCATATTGATAGGTCCTCCACCAGTTCCTTCAAATGCGAAATGATTGGGATTTTGTATTTCAATCTCATCCATTACAAATAGATTTTCTCCTGGTGCGCCACCTCGTGAAATGATCTCATTTTCCTGATCAGATGCAGATGTTACTGATGGCAATGATTGTACAACCCTCTGAATGTCATAAGCTCCACCGGGATCACTACGGATTTCCGATTGATTAACATTCATTGTGCTAATTATTGCATTAGATGATTTAGCAAAAGCATTCCCCGTTACTTCAATTGCCTCAACTTTTATAGGATCAATTTCAAGTTCCGCTAAAACATATACCGGCCTTGCAGATGTAACGGGTAGATTTAAAAATAACCGTTCCTTAAAACCGATCATCCTTACCACAATATGTTGTGTGCCAACCGGAACATTAGTAATATAAAAATAACCATTTACATCACTGGCAGCACCATAGTCAGTATCAACGACTTGAATATTCACACCAATCAGCGGTTGTTTGGTTTTTCCATCAACAACTTCTCCATTAATTACTCCAGTAAGTTGGGCTGATATCGTATTTATAATTAATAGATAAAGAATTATTAGTTTTTTCATATTTTAGCACAAAATGGAATTAATACTTTGAGCTGTTACTTTTTTTGCTAATTGTCGTCTAGAAAAAAGTCTAATATAACCTCACTCAGTAATGGGGGTTTTATTAGATGACAACAATTTTGGTACATCCAAATAAAAATTCAAACCGGCAGTGAACACATTTGCTCCATTTGCAAACTCATCAACGTAAAATCGGCCAACTTCTATGACTGGTCTAACAAAGTCTATCACATTTACCTCAACTCCAATAATATGCGCCTTTTGAAGTGCGTCAAATTCCTCTTCCCAAGTCCAAGTTGGCAGCCATTTTAATTCTTCTGATACATGCTCATATCTAAAAGAGTAATAAGGTGTAACAAATTCGGTCGGTACACCTATAGTCAAATACAAACTATTCACAAATAATTTATTTTCGTCATCATCATCAGCAATTAGATCACCAAATCCATATCCTATTGCTATTTGTGGCAAATAATATTTATTCTTAAGATTTGAAAGTTGGAATTTTGTATCAACCCAGTAAGTATCCATACCATCAAAATCACGGCCCTCATAATCTGTGATGTCAAACGTGCGCGTCAGACCTAAGTCCCAAAATTTCAATATGCCGGCTCTTGCATCAACAGTTATTAATTTGGCCGGATTATCATCAGGTTCAGCGTCAGCACCTTTTAAATGCAAATATCCGATATTACCGGAAAATTGTCCCGGTTTTAAAGTCGCAGGTCCGCGATGCGTCGTTGCATAACAACCGAATAATAAGAATAACGAAAAGACTAATAATAGCGATTTGGTAATCAATGCAGATAATTTCATTTTATTCTCCTTTTGATTATTAAAAATTAGGAAGTGTAATCGTTGATACCTATTGAAAATAATATATTGAGAAAAAGTATATTATATATTGTTATACAATAGGGGATTCAAGAATAGTGAGTGTGGGGTTTTCGGTTGTTGCATCAAGTTCAGCACTTATTGAAATTGGCAAGGTAGCTTGATATTTACCATGCCCACATGGAAAATTGGTAACGATCGGTACTTCCAAATCACTGCAGACATCCATTACGATTTCATCACTATTCTTGCCAAACAGCGGATCTGTGTCATGCATATCGACTAATTCACCTACAATAAGACCTTTAATATTAGCAAACATCCCCGCTTTCTGCATGTGCACCATCATTCTGTCAAATCGATAACATTGTTCGTTCACATCCTCAATAAATAATATTATCCCATCAGTATTTAAATTTTCCGGAGTGCCAAGCCGATTTGATAATAGACATAAATTACCACCCCACAACGGTCCAATTGCTTTACCTTTTTTTAGAACTCTCAATTGCAAATCTCTGTGTGCCTCAATTGTGAATGGAAATTCACCACTTAAACCTTTAATAAAATGTTTATAATTATATTCGACAAATCCATCTTTGTAGGATGTAAGCATTGGTCCATGAAATGTAACCAAACCGGTTTTTTGTGTAATTGAAATAAGAAATGCTGTGATATCACTATAACCAATGAATATTTTTGGATTTTGTCTTATTATTTCAAAATCCAGTAGTGGTAAAACACGATTTGCACCATAACCACCTCTTGCGCAAATAATGGCATCAATTTTCGGATTTGCAAACATATCATTTATATCCTGAGCACGTTGTTTTGGCGTCCCAGAATATAAATTGTCTTTTAATCGAACAGATTTTCCTTCAATAATATTAAATCCACGCTCTCTAAACAATTGTGTAGAATGTTTAAATATTTTTTCATCAATATGATATGAAGGACTAACAATACCAATTGTTGCACCAGGATTTAATTTATTGGGTTTTATCATAGTAATTGTTCAATTTGAAATTACAGATAATGCTAATAACCACTGCGCAACATAATATGTTATTAAAATTATGAATTCAGCGCTAAAAAATGATTTCCTAAATTTATTCAAGGCCAATACTGCATCGGATATCATAAAAATAATTGCTCCAAGTCCCGCTAGAAATGTACCAAATGATGGTAAACTATTGAATCTTTCGATTGCCAACCATCCCATAATAGCAATAACAATTATATAAATACCGACCGGAAACTTCATCGTGCCAGAATTCGGTAATATATATCGTAAATAAATAACACCGGCTAATGCAATTGGAAAAAATATCCAGTATGTAAAGTGTATACCATCAGATATTATAAACGCAATAATATAACAAAGATGGCCAATTAAAAAGGCAATGAGTCCTTTTTTAAAATACGATTCAGGAAAAACTAATAATATGTCACCAACAAGAGAAAATAGCAATCCTGAAACAATGAAGATTTTATATTTTACATCAACAGCAGGAAATGATATGGCAATAAGAATAATTAGAAGAAGTGTCAGTGGTTTAAATATTAAAAATTGATTTTGCGATTTATTATATTTAGCCCGAATGCAAAATATTGCAGAAATAAATACCAGTAATGTAAGTATATATATCACCAAATTTGTGACATGAAAAATAAAACAGTCACAGACATTAAAAACATCTTGCCCCCTGCTCTAAGATAATCCTTTGATTTAACTAATCCACTGGAATGTATTATCATGCAAGTAGGAGATGCAACAACTGTCAGATAAGCAAAAGCAGAGGCGATTGCAGTGGAAAAACCTATAATGACTTGGTCGCCACCCATATTTAATACAATTGGTCCGATTACAGCGACAGTTGCAGCGTTGCTAAGCAAATTTGTCAAAACTCCGGTGAGAACAACAGATACAAACCACCTAAGTATATCAATATTGGGAGTGATTTTCTCAAGTGCGATAATGCCATTTTCAGCAACCCAAAGAGCTGCTCCAGTATCTTTCATTTGCAATCCCATCGAGATCGCGGCACCAAATAGTAAAATTACACCCCAGTTTGTATTACGATTTAAATCATTCCAATTTATCAATCCAAATATTAAATACAATACAACACCAATTAATGCAACAACTCCTAGGCCAATTTTCGAACTTAAAAACACCCATCCTAAAAACACTAATATAAATATTGATATTGCCGATATTTCCTTACCTGTAATTTTCCCGCTTTTTGCGACCTGTACGGTTAATTTTCTTACAGCTGTATCTAATCTTCGATGTTCCGGCTTAAACGTGAACCACAGAATTGCTGTAGCTAATGGAATCTCAATCAGCAACATTGGATAGGCATAGCTCATCCATTTTAGGTAGGTGATATTTGTTATTCCAAACTCAGCCCAATAATCCAGCATAATAACATTTCTACCTCCACCGGAAGGCGTTCCAATAGAACCCATAGCGCTTCCATAAGCGATTGAGAACAGTAGTAATGGTGTAAGGTTGCGTAACTGTTTAGGGTCTTTTTTAGTATATTGTAACAAGGTCAAGCCAACTGGCATGAGCATTGCTGTAACGGTGTGTTCGCCTATAAAAGATGATAAGAATGCAGAAATACTCACAAAACCTAAAACGATTTTCCATGTCTCGTGTCCAGTGATACGGATTATCCCTAACGCTAACCTTTTATCTAATCCCTGACTCACAATTGCAACTGCTAACATTAGTGAACCCATTATAAAAAAAACAGCATCACTGAAAAAAGATTTGGCTGCTTCATTTGGCGAGGCAATACTAAATAATACTTCCAAAATAAGTACAATAAAGGCAATGGCAGGAAGTGGAATAGGTTCAAAAATGATTAAGAATATCGCAATTACGACTATCACCAGTATACGGTGACCTTCAACTGTAAGACCTTCCGGTGTAGGAATGAGATAAAATATTAAACCTACAATTGCAGCAATAACTAACCAACGCTTCTGTGAAAGCCAAAATATTATTGAGTTTAATAATTTAAATTGCTGCATTACTTTATTATTTTCAATTTATAAATACCCAGTAAGTATTAGCATATACAATCAATAGAATTATAGAAAACAAACCAAGTTTCCAGCCAACTCTTATAAAATCCTTGGCTCTAACTAATCCACTCGAATAAATAATAGTGCAGGCAGGGGCGGCAACCGCTGTAAAATATCCAAATGCCGACGCGATCGCCATCACTAAACCAATATGTGTAGAATCACCAGGCAGATTTAATGTAATTGGTCCCAATACAGCAACCGTAGCTGAACTTGATAGAACATTTGCTAATACGGTTGTCAGTAATATCACGATACTATCGGTAAAAATTGGTGCTGAAACCAACAATTCTCCCCCCATATCAATTACTTTATTTGCTAACCAAAGAGCAGCACCGGTATGATTGATCTGCGCACCCATTGAAATTGTTGCACCAAAAAGTAAAATAACACCCCAATTGACGTGTTTATTCAAATCATCCCACGATACTAATCCGGTAATTAAATATAAAACTACTCCCGTTAAAGCGATGATACCCAGCCCAATACTTTCTGAGAAAATAACCCATCCTAAAAACACAAATATAAATATTATTAGCGCCAATATTTTTTTTGCTGTGATCGAGTCTGATTTGGCAACTTGCGCTTTGAGGCGACGAACCCCTGTATCTAATATGGCAAATTCCGGTGGAAAATTTTTCAACAATATCCACGATAGAATCGGAATTTGAATTATAATTAGTGGATACGCATATTTCATCCATTCCAAATATGATATTTCGGGCATCCCAAACTCTTGCCAATAATGCATCAATATCACATTCCTTCCACCTCCCGAGGGAGTTCCGACCGACCCTATTAAACTACCATAGGCAATTGAAAACAATAAATATGCAGCAAGCCGAGTTACTTTTTTCCTATTTTTTGAAGTATAGCTGATCAGAGAAAGGGCGATAGGTAACATAATTGCCGCAACAGTATGTTCACCAATAAAGGAAGCCAACAGTGCCGAAATCGCGGCAAATCCGAATGCTACAAAATGCGTTTTATTGCCGGTCAACCAAATAATACCCAAAGCAATACGTTTATCCCAACCTTGACGCACGATTGCTACCGCTAACATCAAGGAACCCATTATAAAAAAAACAGCATCATTCATAAAAGATTTTGCTATGCTATTAGCATCGCCAATTCCGAAATAAACTTCTAATGTAATAATTATAAATGCTATGCCCGGCAATGGGATCGCCTCGCTGATTATCAGTGAAATGGCAATAAATACTATTATCAATATTCTATACCCTGATAATGACAATCCCTCTGGAGACGGCAAAAAGTAACATATGGAAGCTAAAATAAATGTAAAAATCAGCCATTTATTTTGTGATATCCAATAAATCGTTGAGTTTATTAACGTAGGGAATTGCAATTTATTTTATTTAACGATTAGTACCGGGCAGCTGCATTTTTTCATAACATGAAGGGGTTTACTGCCCTTAAAAAGTTTAATTATTGGATTTAGATGAGAAACACCCATCACAATTATATGGTTTTTTGTAGCTGTTTTAATAATTGTTCTTACCGGGTCGCCAACTTTCAAATAACTAACCGGCTTAATTCCTTCATTTTCAAATATTCTTAATGCCTTTTTGTGCGCTCCTGAATAGCCTTTTCCAAATGATATTCTTTTTGATACAGTCAAAACGTCAACCGGTAACTTGAATGCTTTAGCGACTTGTGTACCGTATTTAAGTGCGTTAGCGGTTCCAGTGGAATCGTCTACTGCTTGCAATAAGCGATATTTTTGATTAGGTAAAAAATTATTAACAACGAATATTGAGCTATCAATATACTGTACAAGATCGTGTGCCATGCGCCTCTTTTTACTACCACCGATAATTGTAATGTCGTACCGGCCTTGTTGAACCTCGTTGCGCAATTCAGGAATTATATCGCCACGGCGTAAAATCAGATTTACATCTTCACAATATGTTCCTTTTAAGAATAGTTCCAAACGGTTCTTACCGTGGTCAACTAGAGTATTTTTTTGAAAGCCCGTCTCAATTGTTTCAGCATTAAAATATTTATGTTCTGCCAAATAATTGAAAGCCCATTCCAGTACTTTTACACCGGGTCTGTCGATTCCCCATTTGGCATTACTTTCTTCCGCTAAACCGATATCGCTTGTGGCGAATGAACTAATCTTCCGCCCTACGTAAACAATGGTTACAGATGCATTAAATGCTTTTGCTATCCACATGCCGACTTGCAATGTAGGTTTGGAAAATTCTTTACTACTGATGGCTATTAAAATTTTCATATTTATTTATTAGGTTAAGTTTGGTTTGATTTAAAATTAATCAATTTTTTGCATTATATGTTATTGCATAATTGACATTAAATTTGCTGATAAATATTTCCCTTTATATTTGTGAACAATTGCAGCTTTTTATTGTAAAACCATTAAATCACCTTAAAATTCGAGGACTAAAATGAAAAAATTATTATTCCCATTATTAATTAGCAGTTTTGCATTTTCACAATTCACTGACCTTACGCAAGGATTGGGATTCGCCGCAGGAATGCCATCGGGTACCGGATTTTCATATCGCCAAATGTGTGAAAACCATGGCTTTCAAATTACTGCTGGAGCACTTGCATTCAATTACAATGATGAATATGACTACTATTTTGATGAATCACCAAGACCAATCCCTACCGATTACATACCGGAAATGAATTATACTCAACGAAGTGGTGGTAACGACCATTTTTGGGGAAATATTGGTTTGACATATTTTAAACCACTACACCGAGCTGAAAAATCTTTATTCTATGGTTTTGTTGGTGCATCGACTTATTATACAACTGAAAAATATATTGAAAGAAATTACCAATATTTCCTAGAAACAGATTCAACTTATATCTATAAACCGATAGGCGAAGAGAAAGATTTACGCGAAACAGATTTAGATATGTTCATTGGTGTAGGACTTGGAATTTCTTACAATATTACAGAAAATATCAGATTTTCACTTGAATTGCCATTTACTGTTTCTGACCAAGGGCACATTTGGATGATAGTTCCACAAGGTGGTCTTCATTATTATTTTAAATAGTATTTTTAAAATACACAGAATATTTTATCAATAACCAATAAAAGTATAATTATGAGAAATATTCCATTATTCATCATAATTATATTAATATGGGCGTGTTCCTCCAATTCGTCTAATAAAAATTCTTTTCTCCTAACTTCAGATTTACTGGTTGGCGAATATGTAAAAGAATCAGGCAAGAGATTAATAAGCCAACCTTTTGGTTTTACTAAAATAATTGCTGATTCAGCTAAAATTGATGATGTTCTAATTATTACCGTTCACGGATACGAATCAGTCGGATATGAATGGGTTTCATCATTAATTAATTTAGCAGATGAATATAATAATACATATTTTTATCGCTACGATTGGAATATGTGTCCAGATATACTTGGTGAAAACCTTGCAGACTCACTTGTTACTTTAATACAAGGCGAATCTCAGCTCAAAAAAATCGTTATTTTTGGTCATAGTTATGGCGGCTTAGTTGGTACTTATTTAGCAAGTGAATTAGAAATAGATATTCCAATCGAAATAAATACAATTGCATCTCCATTGGCGGGATATCCAAGAATCATGGATAAATGTGATTTAAAATATAATGAAGATAATATGTTAGAATATCCGACCTGGGAAACCAATGTATCTCACACCCAATGGCGAACTCAAAAACAGCAAGATGGTGCCTTCCGCAATTTAGATTATGACCCGCAGGACATTAGCTTTGATAATGGTGAAATAATATTATTGCCTGAAACCATGAATGGCGAACGATTGGGTCACAATTGGTCAATCACATGGGTGATAAATGAGTATCTTAACAAATAATGAAAAGTTAGGATAGAAAATTTAGTGCAAGATAAAACCAAATTAGTTGATGGTGTATTTACATCTATATATAAAAAATATGATTTGATGAATGATGTTATATCATTCGGATATCATCGAATCATAAAAAGCAATGCGTTAAAAAATTGCCAATCAGGTAATCTGCTTGATTTAGCATCAGGGACAGGAGATCTTGCAATATATTTTAGGAAGCTGTTTGGAGAGAAATATAAAATTACACTGGCTGATCCAAATCCTAAAATGTTAGACTATGCAAAAATTAGACTTGCGAAAAAGTCTATCAATAAAAATATTGAATTTGTTACATGCTATGCTGAAAAATTACCTTTTAAAGAATAATTCATTTGACAATGTTATAATTGGCTTCGGTTTGCGAAATTTTACCGATAGACCGCAAGCACTTGCGGAAATATTTAGGGTCCTAAGAAATAATGGTAGATTAATAATTATCGATTTTAGCAAACCAATTAATCCAATTATTAACGCCTTAAATAATTTCTATTTAAATAATATTGTACCAATCCTAGCAAGATTTATAACAAAAAACATTTCTGAATATCGTTATCTAGCTAAATCAATCAAGGAGCATCCGAATCAAGGTACAATAATAAAAATGATGTTGACTGTTGGATTTACTAACTGCAGATATGACAACAAATTAAACGGTATTATTTCTGTACATTATGGAGAAAAATAGTATTTTACTGATCAAGTTTGTTGATACGCTGTAAATGCCTTTCACCTTCAAAGGGTGTTTTTAACCACAATTCTATAACATCAATCGCTTTTTCTTTAGATATAAATCGAGCACCGAGTGATAGAATATTTGCATCATTATGCATACGCGATAACTCAATAATCTTTTGTGGCCCATCATAATATACAACTGCTCTCACGCCTTTTACACGATTAGCTGCCATAGCTTCACCTTGTCCCGATCCACCAAAAATAATTCCAAATGTGTCTTTTGAACTACCAACTACGTGTGCGGCGGGTAAAATAAAATCGGGGTAGTCATCATTGGAATTATACTCGTAAGCACCAAAATCTTCAGTTTGATATTTCTTTTTAGTCAAATAATCTTTAATATGATTTTTTAGATCAAAACCGGCATGGTCGGTAGCTAGAACAATTTTCACAATTATGATAAATTCTTTAGATGTTTATTGATTTTACTGATTACTTGTTTTGGAGTAAATCCAAATCGCTCAGCAAGGTCTTTGTACGGTGCGGATAATCCGTAAGTATCCAAACCAATCATTAATCCAGCTGGACCTACGTATCGCTCCCACCCCATAGTTATTCCCGCTTCCAGCGATACCTTCAGGCAGCCACGTGATGGGATCAAATTTTCTTTATACCTTTTTGATTGTTGATCGAATAATTCCCACGATGGCATACTGATAACTCTAATTGATCTATCTCCTAATGTACTCGCCACCTTAATTGCCAATGATACTTCCGAACCGGTTGCAATTAATACAATTTCCGGTTGTCCATCACAATCCTTGACGATGTAAGCACCTCTTCTCACTCCTTCCTTAATTTTATTATAAGTTAAAGGAAGTACCGGTACATTCTGACGAGTTACTAATAAGGCGCTTGGCGTATTTTTAGATTCTACTGCTAATTTGAAACAGACAGCTGTTTCTTTAGGGTCAGCTGGACGAAAAACATTATAATTCGGAATTGTCCTTAATGCCATAATATGCTCAACTGGCTGATGCGTAGGTCCATCCTCTCCCACGTAAAAAGAGTCGTGCGAGAATTCGTGTATTACTCTAATATCCTGCATCGCAGCTGAACGCAATGCCGGTCTTGCATAGTCGGAAAAGACCAAAAATGTTCCGCCGAATGGAATCATCCCACCATGCAAAGCCATTCCATTTAAAATGGTGGCCATTGGGAATTCGCGAACCCCAAAGGCAATATTACGCCCTATTCGATTATCCTTTTGAAAATCACTATAAATTTGTGCAAATCCATCAGTACAATTGGAGGGTTCAAGATCGGCAGAACCGCCAACTAAATGCGGGATTTGTTCAGCAAATTTTTCTAATGTAATGCCGAAGGCTTTACGCGTTGCAAGAGTTTCACCTTTTTTGAATTCAGGTAGTTCCAATTCATTAAATTTGTTGTCAACAATCTGAGCCCATTTTGAATTAAATATTTTATCTTTTTTAAGTTTAATTAGTCTTGCGTCCCAATCCGCACTTACTTTTGACAGATCATTAAATCTTTTCTGAAAGTGATCTGTTACACATTTTGGTATGTAAAATTGAGTGTTCGGTAGTCCAAACTTTTCTTTTGTTTGGTCAATTTCATCTTGAGGTAATGGAACACCATGCGTGTTATGATCTCCTTCTAAATTAGCACATCCGTTTCCAATAACGGTTTCTCCGATTATAATGCTAGGTTTTTCAATAACCTGGGCCGTTTGTATAGAACTGTGTATTGCGTTATGGTCATGTCCATTTATTTTTTGTACATGCCAACCAAGTCCTTCGAAAACTGCTCCAATATCAGTTGAATCTGAGCGATTTGTTTTCCCTGATATCTGAGCAGAGTTGGAATCATAATACATTATTAATTTATTTAAATTCCAATGACCAGCTAATGCTGCAGCTCCAATACTAATCGGTTCCTGCAAATCACCGTCACCGGCTAAAACATAAGTAAAATGATTTAAAATGTCATGTGCATTTTTGGATAAATTGCCTATCGTTTCATTTAAGGAAACTTCGGCTAGGGCCATACCGACTGCCATTCCAACCCCCTGTCCCAATGGTCCCGTAGTTGCTTCCACACCTGGTAATTTCACTTCGGGATGTCCGGGTGAATTACTATCAAGCTGACGGAATTGTTTAAGATCTTTTTTCTTAAACCATCCAATCAAATGTAAAATTGAGTATAATAACATTGATTCGTGACCAGCTGACAATACAAATCGGTCGCGGTTAAACCATTTGGAATTATGGGGGTCAAAAGTCAGAAAATCGGAAAAAAGTACATATACAAAATCCGCAGAGGACATTGCCCCACCTGTATGCCCAGAGTTTGCGTTCCGCACTCCGTCCATGACTAGACCTTTAATCACGTTCACCGCAAATTGATCTTTATCTTCAATAGACCATTCAGTAAAATTTTCAATTTCTTTGTATGTTATCATTTTCTATATATTTTTAAATTTTTCGATTGCAACATGCGGGTCTTCTGAACCAAATATTGCTGAACCAGCTACGAGTATATCGGCACCGGCATTTTTAACCATTTTAGCATTAGATAATTTAATACCGCCATCTACCTCTATTAATACTTGTTTGCGAATTCCTAATATTTTTAACGCATGATCTAATTGTTGAATCCTAGCCGTCGACTCAGGAATATATTGCTGTCCTCCAAATCCTGGCTCAACTGACATGACCAAGATTAAATCAACCATTTTTAAATACTTATCTAAAACCTCTAAATGTGTTCCCGGTTTAATGGAAATGCCTACTTGTTTATTAAATGATCTAATAAGTTCAATTAATTTGATAGGACTATCAATTGCTTCAATGTGAAATGTAATATTGTCAGCTCCCGCCTTTACAAATGGTTCAACAAGTTCTTCAGGATTTGTAACCATTAAATGCACATCTAAAAATAAATCCGTTTGTGGGCGGATAGATTTTAACACGACCGGACCAATGGTTAAATTTGGAACAAAGTGTCCGTCCATGACATCTATATGCAAATAGTCCGCACCAGCACTTTGGCACATCGCTAATACGCTTTTCAAATCAGAAAAATCTGCAGATAGAATTGATGGAGCTATTTTGTTCATTTTATACTGAGTAAATTTTTATTTTATTATATCAATTTTTATCGAATTTGTTCAATAATTCTTTTACTGCATCTTTGTGAACAATAAAATTCATCATTTTCAATTTAATGTAATCTTCATGATAAAAATAGTACCCGGCATGTGGGCCTGTATGGCCGCCGCTTCCAGAATCTTTTATTAAAAACCAAGTCCCATCTGTTCTATCTTGGTAGCCAACTACATGAATACCATGGTCATCAGTTGTAGAACGATTGCTGAAACGAAACTGTCGAGCATTCTCATCTATATATTTTGATGGGATATCAAAAGTTGGAATCATAGCGACTTCTTGGTGTTCATCAATACCGGCTTCTGAAACATCACCACCTATTCCAACCGTATAACCTTTTTTAACAGCATTTTTTAGTGCAATCATAAAATCATCAAGTGGTACATTATAATAAACACTACTATGCCACCAATTATCTGGAACTATATACTCTCCTAAAGTATAGTATGGCACTTCCATTAACGAAAGGATATCTACATAATCTTCAAGTTTAATCTTCATGATTTTTTCTAAATAAGTATGTGGAGTCATCTTCTTACCATCGACTTTAAAATTCGTTGGTGGTTCGCCTAAATAATTATTAAGAATTGATTTAATCGTAGATAATACTACATCTTCATTCCAATTACTTGTCGCTTTAATATGTTTCAAAAAGGTATCCATTTCATCCCACATTAGTCCATGGTCATTATACTTTTGTCCCTTTTTCAAACCAGTATATATTTCATATGGCATTGCCCCATATTTCTTCCAAATCCTAACGGTAGCATTTGCTTCTGAACCTTGTGAAAATTCTGAATCGCCCCTTTCTTGTACATATCTACGGGCTTTTTCAACAGTTTCCCAATAAACTGTATGCATAATAGAAATCTTTAATTTTTGATTGGTTTGTCTGAATATTTCAGATTCAAAGAAAGATGTTGAAGAATAACACCAACATGTTCCAGTTATACCTTGGCTGACCGGCTGATTGTGCCAATACGATGTAAAGTTTTCAGGATTATTAGGTAAGTCCAAACCTTCAAAATCCATTTTAAAATACAATTTAGGATCTTTTTCGGGCGTTTTAAATTCCTTAGCAGTTTTTGTCATCTCATCACGGAATTCACTTTTACTTTCTACAAATTTTCCACGATGTTGATCGATTTCCTGTGAATAAATTGTAAAATTGATAAAAAATAATCCCAGGATAATTAAAATAACGTTTTTCTTCATGCTAATAATTCCTTTATAATTCTTTAATAAATTACGTAAAAATATTTAAACTTTATATTAAAACGAAGTATAATTATGACTGAATTAAAACGCTGTAATTGGCCAGGGAGTGATGAACTAATGATAAAATATCACGATGAGGAATGGGGTAGCTCCCAATCATGATGATAGAAAATGGTTTGAATATATCACATTAGATGCTTTTCAAGCAGGTCTGAGCTGGTCAATTGTCTTAAAAAAACGCGAGAATTTCAGAGCAGCATTTGACAATTTCAATCCTGAAAAAATTGCAAAATATGATCAATCAAAAATTGACACATTAGTAACTGATGCAGGAATTATTCGCAATAAGCTGAAGATTTCAGCGACTATTTCAAATGCTAAAGCATTTTTAGAAGTACAGAATAAAATTGGAAGTTTTGATTATTATATATGGCAATTCGTGAACGATAAACCAATTATCAATAAATGGAAATATACCACAGAGATTCCCACTAGCACTCCTGTATCAGATAAATTAAGTGTTGATTTAAAAAAACGTGGATTTAAATTCGTTGGCACCACAATTTGTTATGCGTTCATGCAAGGTGCAGGATTGGTCAATGACCATTTAGTATCATGTTTTCGGCATAAAGAAATAATTGATAATTTATGAGCAACATACAATTTTTCGTTATATCTAGCTTAAATTTTCCCTATCTATTATAATTAAATTTTAATCGAAAAATAAAAATATTTCTTGATTATGTTTAATGTTTAGCAATAAAATAGACCGACCGGTCGGTTTATTTTATGAGTCAAAGCAAACAAGATCAAAGAAAATACCAGATCCTAGACGCTGCTTTAGAAGTAATCGTTAGCAAGGGTTATGAAGGAAGTAGCATGTCCGATATTGTTAAAAAATCAAAATTAAGCAAGGGTGCGATTTATTGGTATTACAGTTCCAAAAAGGAAGTGTACCTAGCTTTAGTCAATCATTGGGTACTACAATATAGTCCTACTCTTAATCTAATAATTGAGGATGATCAACCTGCTTCTGTACAGCTGAAAGAGTTATTTCATTTTTTTATTAAACAATATGAAAAAGATCCAACAGTATTCAAAGCACTATCGGTATTTTGGTCATTGGCGGGTCGTGATAAAAAGTTTAAAGATAAATTTGATAAAGTATATTTTGAATTTCTTACAATTATCGAAAAAATAATCATTAAAGGTATTGAATCTAATGAATTTAAGAACGTTGATACTAAAATTGCCGCACTTTCAATTATGGTGAATATTGAAAGCACAATTTGGTTTACATTGTTTGAAAATTATGGTGTTAGTCCCACAAAATACATGACAACCATTACAGATTTTATATTAGCAGGTCTAATTAAATAACTCTGGAGGAATAAATATGAGTGAAGTTGCATCACAATCAAAGTTAGGTGGTCGATTTTTAATCGAACCAATCGGCACAAGCCCTGTCTTTTCGCGCGAAAAATTTTCTGATGAACATCGGGAAATTGAACAAATGATAAGAGAATTCGCACATGATAGAGTTAGAGCCAGTGCTGATGAATTGAATAAGTTTGACAAAGACTTAAGCCTCACAATTTTACGAGAAATGGGCGAACTGGGATTATTGGGAATAGATATTCCAGAAAAATACGGTGGTATGGAAATGGACAAAATCACGACAGCTATTGCAGCTGAATCGCTTTCCGTTGGTTTTGTTCCGTCATTTACAGCAACTTGGTCGGTGCAGACAGGTATTGGAAGTTTGCCAATTGTCTGGTTCGGTACGCCTGAACAACATGCAAAATACTTACCAAAAATTGTAACCGGTGAAAAAGTTGGAGCATATGGACTAACGGAACCTTCGGCAGGTTCAGACGCATTAGCATGTAGAACAACGGCAGTATTGACGGAAGACGGCAAACATTACATATTAAATGGTGAAAAAGTCTTCATTACAAATGGTGGCTGGGCAGATGTCTATACAGTTTTCGCTAAAGTCGACGGAGAACAATTCAGCGCATTTATCATTGAAAGAGATACTCCCGGTTTCGAAATTGGCCCTGAAGAGCACAAAATGGGAATGAAGGGCTCTTCAACTACATCATTAATATTTAAAGATGCAAAAGTACCAGTTGAAAATCTGTTATATGATGTTGGTAAGGGTGCCACTATTGCCTTTAACGCTCTAAATATGGGCCGTTATAAATTAGCAGCTTCTGATTTAGGTGGAAGTAAAATGGTTATCACTGAAGCGGTAAAATATGCTTTAGAACGCAGACAGTTTGGTCAACCAATTGCACATTTTGATGCTATCAAAGGAAAATTTGCCGATATGATTATTATGGCTTATTCTGCTGATAGTATGATTTATAGAACCATTGGTATGATTCAAGATGAAATTGACACACTTGATAAAAGCAATCCAAAATATTACATAAATGTTGGTGAAGCTATGGAACGCTATGCTATTGAAACATCAATGGCAAAAGTCTATGGAAGTGAAACTTTTGGTAAAGTTGCTGATCATGGAATCCAAATTTTAGGCGGATACGGCTTTATTGAGGAATTTGCAATTGCCGGAGCTTATCGCGATACGCGAATTGATAGAATTTGGGAAGGTTCTAATGAAATCAATCGCATGATTATTGCCGGATACATGATGAAAAGAGCTCTTATGGAAGAACTTCCGATTCGTGATGGAATTCAGCATATTACAGAATATCTAGCAACCGACCCCAATGGCAAAAATAAGTCTGAAGGTGAATTGGATCATGAGATTCAGATGATAGAAGCTGGAAAGAAGTTAGGACTTTATCTGCTCCACGAAGCTCTTTGCGAATACGGTCAAGACCTAAAACATGAACAACAGTTAACCGAAATTCTTGCCAATATCTTTATCGATATCTATACCGCGGATAGCACCATTTCACGTGTTAGACAAAATATCGAATCAGGTAATAACGATAGAACACCGCTATATATCGCAAAAGTATTTGCAGCGGAAGCCTCTATAAGATTATTAAATATGGCGCTGACCGGAATGAATGGCATATATAAAGGAAATTTGAAAAATTCAATAATTGATAATTTGAAGAATTTTCAGGTAAGGATGCTTCCGAAAATAGATATTATCGGAATGAAACGTTCGATAGCCGAACATATTTATTCAAAACAATCATACCCATTTTAGGAGAAAAATCATGAGTACAAAATCTGTTATAGTTGATGCCGTTAGATCACCAATTGGTGTAAAAAACGGAAATTTAGTTGGAATGAGAGCGGATGACCTTGCCGCAGAAGTTGTCAAAGCATTATTAAAAAGAAATCCAAATCTAAAACCTGAAATGATCGAAGATGTTGTTTTAGGATGTGCTTTCCCCGAAGGACCGCAAGGTATGATCATGGGACGCTCTGTAGCAGTACTTGCAGGTATCCCAAAGGAAGCGGGCGCAAAGGTTGTTAACCGTTTCTGTGGCTCCTCCATGGACGCAGTTCATCAGCTCAGCACTGCAATTGAAGCTGGTGATATTGAAGTTGGAATAGCTGTTGGTGTTGAGGATATGTTCTCAGTTCCGATGGGTGGTTTTGCTCCTGACTTTCATCCTGAATTAGCAGAACAGGAATTCTATATTGGCATGGGAGATACAGCTGAAAATCTAGCCAAGGAAGGTAAAATATCCCGTGAAGATCAGGAAGCTTTTGCCATCGATTCACATAAAAATGCACTAAAAGCTCAAGCTAAAGGTAATTTTAAAAATGAAATTATTCCGATAGTTGGCATCGATGGAACAATAGTTGAAAATGATGAAGGACCTCGCGAACCAAATGTAGAAAAAATTAAAACATTAAAACCTGCATTTTCTACTGACGGCACGGTAACTGCTGCGACTAGTAGTCCAATCTCATTTGGGGCCGCTGCAATTATTTTGACAAGCGAAGAATTTGCGAAAAAAAATAAACTGCAAATTCGTGCTGAAATCGTAAGTAGAGCGGTAGCCGGAGTACATTGGACAGTAATGGGTGCCGGTCCTCTACCTGCGACAGAAAAAGCTCTGAAAAAAGCAAACATGAAATTAAGTGAAATTGATACGTTTGAATTAAACGAAGCTTTCGCAGCGCAATCTCTATATGTAATTAATAAAGGTGGATTCGATAAGAAAAAAATTAATCTAAATGGTGGTGCCATAGCGCTTGGGCATCCATTAGGTTGCTCAGGGGCAAGGATTCTTACAACCTTGATTAATGTAATGGAACAGCAAAAAACTAAAATCGGTTTAGCTACTATGTGCATTGGTAGTGGTCAAGGAATTGCAACTATCATTAAACGATCCGCATAAAATAGAGAGGTAATAATGGAATACAAAATTGAAAAAGTCGCTGTTTTAGGCGCAGGAGTTATGGGAGCTCAATTGGCAGGTCATCTTGCTAATGCCGGCATTCCGTCACTTCTATATGATATAAATCAGGAATTAGCAGATAAGGGTGTTGAAATCCTTACAAAACTAAGACCTGCCCCTCTTTATAAACCTAAAAATGCTACCATGGTTACGCCATGTACTTATGATAAAGATATTGAAAAAATAAAAGAGGCAGACTGGGTCATCGAGGCGGTTGCAGAGCGCTTAGATATTAAACACATTGTGTATAAAAATATTACTCCGCATCTAAAGAAAACTGCGATAGTAACATCCAACACTTCGGGAATACCACTTGCAGCTCTGATCGAAGTCTTTCCAGATGACGTAAAAAAACGCTTTATGATAACTCACTTCTTTAACCCTCCACGCTACATGCGATTATTGGAATTGGTTAAAGGAGAGCATACTTCAGACGATGTTTACAAATCGATGGCTGAATTTGGTGAAAACGTACTTGGAAAGGGAATCGTTCACGCTAAGGATACACCAAATTTTATCGGAAACCGAATTGGTGTGTACGGAATGATGGTAACAATTAAAATAGCGCAAGAAATGGGTTTTACTATTGAAGAAGTTGATAAACTAACAGGTACTCTTGTTGGGCGTGCTAAAAGTGCAACTTTCCGTACGGCAGATGTTGTTGGTTTAGATACACTTGCCCATGTTGCTACCGGAAGCTATGATCGTGGTGAAGGTGATGAGGAACGAGATATTTTTAAACTACCTGAGATTATAAAAACACTAATTGACGGTGGGAAATTAGGACAAAAAACTAAAGCTGGTTTTTATAAAAAAGAAGGTAAAGAAATTCTAACTGCTAACTTAGGAACTGGTGAATATGGTCCACAGAAAAAAGTGCAGTTTGATGGATTCCGGCTGGCCAAAGATCGTCAAATAACAGGAGAGAAAATTGCCGCTCTTGCTTATAGCGATGATAAAGCGGGCAAGTTTTTCTGGGAAATACTATCACGAACGTTAATATACTCTGCAAACCGCATTCCTGAAATAAGTGATGATGTCGTTAATATCGACAATGCATTAAAATGGGGATTTGGTTGGGAACTAGGTCCATTTGAAACATGGGATGCAATCGGTGTTGAGCGTGCAATAAACCGGATGAAAGACGAAGATAAAGTAGTTCCAAAATGGGTAGAAGAAATGCTTGCGGCTGGTCATTCAACATTCTATAAGATTGATGCCGGTAAATTCACCCATTACAGTCCATTAAAAAAGAATAAATTATCAATAGATTTAGGTAAAAAAGCACTAAACCTAAATTTAGAAAAATCTAAAGGTAATTTAATTGAACGTGACTGGAGTGCAAGTCTAATTGACCTAGGTGATGGTGTTTTAAATGTAGAATATCATTCCATTTTACAGCCGATGTTAAATCCAATCGATGGATCGATGGTTCAAACAATTCTAAAGGGATTGGATTTACTTGATAGCGGTAAATATAAATCAATGGTGCTTGGACATCAAGGACAGAACTTCTGTGCCGGAGCTAACTTAGCTGGCATTATCCAATTCTGTGATAATAAAGATTGGAAAGGTCTAGAAGACACAATCAAGTTATTCCAAGATCTTACACAACGGATACGCTTTTCTAAAGCACCTGTGGTAGCTGCTCCGTTCCATCTTACACTTGGTGGTGGATTTGAATTTATTGCTCCCGCCGCCCATCGCGTCGCTGCAGCGGAATTGTATATTGGAGCTGTCGAAGTTGGTGTTGGATTAGTACCCGGGGCTGGAGGTAATCTCAGATTGCTATTGAATATTGCGGAAAATTCCGGAGCCTCAGGCCTGAGGAATGCATTCCAAATTGCTCAAAAGGCATTCGAAACAATCGGCTTTGCTAAAATCGCAACAAGTGCAGATGAAGCCAAATTCATTGGATATTTATTAAAGACCGATACGATTATTTTAAATAATGATCATAGAATTTGGAAAGCTAAGCAAAAAGCTCTTGAGCTTATGAATGGATATAAACCACCTAAATATCGTGATGATATCAAGTTACCTGGAGTTGGTGGTCGTACGACGATAAAAATGGCAATAAAGGGATTCAAAGCACAAGGGAAACTTTCAGACCATGATGAAGTAATCGGTAACAAATTGGCATATATTCTTACCGGCGGTGATAAAGCAGGATTAACTAAAAGTGTTGATGAACAATATCTATTAGATATTGAACGTGAGGCATTTATGTCATTAGCTGCTGAAAAACTTTCACAGGATCGCATTCGATTTATGCTGAAAAAAGGTAAACCGCTTCGTAATTAATTACTTGTCACACAACAAAAAAATACCCGCTTAAATTTTATTGGCGGGTATTTTTTTATAGTACAATCTTTCAATTTTTCAGTAATTAATTGTAAATTTGGACTAAGTTATCCTAATTAATAATTATAATAAATCATTGATTAAATAGTAAATAATTAACATCATTAATAATCAAATCAAGTGAGGAAACAAAATGAGTAATGGTAACATTAAAAACCGTTGGTTTGTGGTAGTCGGAGCAATATTGATCCAACTGTGTTTAGGCGCAATTTACGCTTGGAGTGTATTCACCAAAGCATTAGTAGAATCAGGTTGGTCAAAAGCACAGACACAAGCCGTTTTTGCAGCTGGGTTAGCACTCTTTGCAATTGTAATGGTTTTAGCAGGTAGGATGATGCCTAAAATTGGTCCGAGAAAACTAGCTATGTCAGGTGGTATAGTACTAGGAATTGGATACATATTGGCAGGTATTTTCGGTGCTGAAAACTTTTGGTCAACTTTTATATTCGTTGGAATTATTGGTGGTTCAGGTATCGGACTCGCCTACGTTGTACCAATTGCTGTTGGAATGCGTTGGTTCCCAGATAAAAAAGGCCTAATAACCGGATTAGCAGTCGCAGGATTTGGTTTTGGTGCAATGTTATGGGTTAAACTGGCAGGGACATGGGGAGACTTAATCAACGCCTACGGTCTTAGTACAACCTTCATAATTTATGGGTTTGTATTTTTTATCACAGTTATGATTGGCGGAATTTGGATGGTATTTCCACCAGATGGTTATAAACCTAAAGGTTGGGTAGCCCCTGAAGAATCAAAAGATGCAAAGGTGAGAACTACAAAAGTACCAGACTTACTAAGTTCTCAAATGTTAAAAACGCCTCAATATTACATGATTTTGTTAACTTTTGCTTTTGGTGCTAGCGCCGGTTTAATGAGCATTGGCCTGATGAAGCTATTCCCAATGCAAGCACTGATAAACTCAGGGTTATCAGAAGGTGTTGCTGAAGGTATCGCAGGTACTGCGATGGCAGTATTCTTCTCATTGGCAAATGGTTTTGGTCGTATTGCTTGGGGTGCAATTAGTGATAAGCTTGGAAGACGTAACTCGATTATGGTTATGATGGCAACGCAGGGAATTATTGTCATACTCTTTCAATGGATGGCCGGAACACCAGCATTGCTATACCTTGGTGCTACATTAATCGGATTCAATTTTGGTGGAAATTTTGCATTATTCCCAACAATCACAGCAGATACTTTTGGGACAAAACATATTGGACAAAATTACGGCTGGGTATTTTTAGCTTACGGTATAGGTGGAATTTTTGGACCAATTTTGGGTGGTAAGCTTGGAGATGTTGGTAATTTTCCGCTTGCATTCACAATCTGTGGTATTCTTTGTTTAGTTGCCGCAGTAATTATTTCAATGGTGAAACCACCGAAAGTAGCAAAAGTATAGTAGAAGACTTTAAAAATCTATCATAAAAAACTCCCCCTGAAAATGGGGGAGTTTTTTATTGACAATTACTTTTCTATCTGAAAAAGAGATTTCTTTTATTTGGCTCGATCTTTTTTTATGGATTAACTAAAGATTCTTTTGTAAAGTAACTTTCAGGAAGATCAATATTATACTTTATATTAGCAAAATCCATAACAGTTTGTGATCCGGTTTGGATATTTTTCATGATCATTTTTTGAGCAAAATTATATTTTTCGAAATTTTTATAATCGTTTACAGTTAACACTTTAAGCAACTTGTTATTCTTATCATAGAATTCTACCTTATGTAATAACCAATTATCACTATCAATCCATACTAATCTACGTTTATACTGTGTTTGAGTATGTCCAATAACCTCAACAATATAACAATTTCGTTTATCAAATATTTCTTTTCCCTTTAAAAAATACTGTTCGTCTGATTTATTAAAGCTTTCTAAATCTTCGTAAGAAAATTCAGTATTCATAAAGCTCTTAGTTTTCTCTTTTGATTCAATTTGTTTAGCTTTTTTTAATTTTGGGAGGAACAACCATTGTTCATTATTACCTTTGTTATCTGACCAAATTAAAAAACCGGTTCCCTTAATTATATCAGGTTTGGAAAATCTTAATAGTTCCTTACTTTTGTAATTTCCCTTTTTATATCTCTTATGATATCTTGCAAGTTCACGGACGCGAACTTTCTCTTTTCCATTCTTTAAATCAGTATGCGTTAACTTAATCTCCATTTTAGTAGTCAGCACTTTTTCTGATGATTCCATCTTCATAATAACATCACGACCGGTTAAATCATCCGCTGACAATGCAATTGTAAAACCAATTAGCAATAATAATATTTTTTTCATTTAAACAAAAACCTCGGTTTTAATAGACTAATGATTGCTGGTAATAGTGCTAATGCTCCTATCAAACACATCCCGATAGATAGTAAGATTAATAATCCAAAGAAATTTACCGGTACAAAAACTGACAATAGTAAAACGGAAAATCCGATTATCACTGATAAAGCATTAAACATAATTCCTTTTCCGGACAATCTTAATGTTGTAAAAATTGCGGTATCCAAGTCCTGACCTTCTTTGATGTGTTCTTTTACATGCCACAAGAAATGTACTGTATAATCAATGCCAACTCCAATCATAATACTCGATAGCATCGCCGTTGCGATATCTAAATCAATACCGGAATATCCCATAAATCCAAACACAACTATTATTGCAGAAATTAGTGGTATTATCGATATGACGCCACCAACGATCGACCTGAAAACAAAACTCATAATTACAAACATTATAATCAGAGAAATTACCAAACTGACCATTTGTCCTTTAACTATTAATTGTGCTAATGTGCCAAGCATGGCAGCACCACCCGAAATCTTCATCGCACCCATATCTGCGAAATTTGTATTAATGAATTCTTGTGTTTCTTCCACAATAGTGGATATCTGATTTGTATCAATTTCCCTAATTCGGACTATTAACTGTGAGTTTTCTGGTATATCAATATCATCGATCAGAACAGACATTCCGGATTGCTCATCAGTTAAACTATATAGAAATATATATTGAGCAATTAATTCCCCATCATCAGGTATAACATAATATGTTGAGTCGCCATTATTGAAAGCCATATGAATTGTTTTTACAACATCTACTATGGAAGCTGTTTGGCTCACCAAAGGATATTTTATAAATTGTTCAGTCAATAATTCTATATTTTGTAATACTTGTGGATCGAATGCATCCCCCTCAATCAAAACTGATATCTGCGCTGTACCACCAAACCCTTTAGAAATTGCATCATTATCAATTCTAATCTTTGCATCTTTTTTATAATAATTATTAGGATTAGAATCAACGCTCACTAGCTTTATTCCAAAACCAGCAATTATCAGCACAATGATCGTGCTGATAATCGTAATACGATTATATTTTATAAAAAACTTTCCCCAATGATTTAAACCAATATTTATACGTCTAAAACTTAACGGATCGCTTAGAAGAGCCGGCCTCTTGGCAATTTTTAAGATGGCAGGAATTAAAATTATACTCAATATAAATGCAATACCCACACCAAATGCCACAAAAATGCCAAGTTCACGCGCCTTTGGCAAAATGTGACTTAACAAACCTAAGAATCCCAATACTGTAGTTAAACCGGCAATAAATATTGGAAAGCTTACACTTTCCAGTGTTTTTTTAATAATTTTGACACGTGAGGCTTTTAAATCATCTTTAGAATAATCATAATAGTGAGATATTATATGAATACCATAATTATTAGTTATTGCAATCAACATTACAGGAATTAAAATTCCGGTAAATGGCAGGTCCAGCCCAAGGTAGCCCATTAATCCCAAAGTCCATATAGTTGAAATAACTACAACAGTTAACGGTAAAAGAACCCCCAACCAACTTCTAAAACTGAATGCCAAGAATAATATCATTAATACTAAACCAACTGGCAAAAATATTGACATATCGCGGCGCATTTGGGTGGTAACATTGGCGCGTGTTAATGGCATCCCGGCAAAATAAATATTTTCCGGTCCTTCAAATTGGTTTACCAAATCTTCAATCTTACTAATAAGTATATGCTCATCATAATCAAATGAAACAGTCAGCTGGCAAATAAACGACATCATCCTAAAGTCATCTGAAATAATATTCCCGATAACGCGACTTGTCTTGCTAAGATACTCCTTTAATGAGTCAACTTCTGAATCAGTTTTTGGGAGTTTTACTAATAATGGATTAATCTGAAAACCATCTTCTGAACTTGAAATTTTTGTTGATGTATATAATGAAACTACTTTGTCTATGTCATCTATTTCTGTGAGTGAATCGGCAAATGCTTTAAATTTTGATAACGTGTGTTCATATAATAAACTATCTGATTCAACAGCCAATACTAATATTGTGGTTCCACCGAATAGTTCATCAATTTCATCCATGGTTTGTAGAAATTCATGCTGCTTGGGTACCATCGACTTTAGCGATGAGTCAAATTGAAGTCTTAACGCACTGATTAGAAATAATATTGTTATCGCAAAAATTGCGAAAATTAAGGCCCAAGGTTTGTGCGAAATAAACTTATATAAAATGCTTGTAAATTGCTTTGAATCCATAATAATCGGGCAGAAATATACATTATTTTTTTCTTTCAAACATACAGCCATTTAAATCGATTATCTTGTAAATTATGATGTGATTCCTGATATAAATACATTATTAAAACCGCGCCCCAAGAAGTACAGAAACTTGGCAAAACACCTAAAACGTGATTTGGTATTTCTGGAATCCGACTCATTTAACATTACACAGCAAGATTTATTCAACGACTTAACAACTAGTCGCGGAACATCAAGGTTCTTGGGAGTTTTTAGCAAAAAAGGAATTGAATTCACCCTTCGAAAATTTGGATATTATGACCTAATTAAGCAGGAAGGATTAGCCGAACCAATTATTAATATAGATACTAGCGATCCATATAAACACAGTATCCAAGCTTGTCATAAAAATAGTAAAAAGCAGTATATTTCCGGTGAATTAGTTATGCGTCGCAGCACCTTTCAAACACCACCCTTAGATACAAAAGAATATCCTCCTGCTGATTTGTTAGTCGTGGAGTGGTTTCTGCTACAAAATCCCAAGAAAAATTTTACAAGAAAAAGACCCCAACTTCCAGGGCAAGATTTTCCGGGACTTGGAATAAGCAATATCATCTTTGAGATATTCTATTGGATGGCAAAACGAATAAAGGCTGACGGAGTAGTATTAATTCCAAACTATTTACATACGGGGATATTTTATGGGAGACAATTTCTATTTATTAACCCCAAAAATCAAGGCGTCATACTTGCTTTAGATAAAATTCCAAATAATAAAATATCTTTAAATCAACTTTCATGGGCATGTGCTGAGGGCCAATTAATTAATATAAAAACTAATAAAGTATTGATATGGAAACCTGCTCCAATGGTTTTACCTGTATCTAGATTAGCCCGTGAATATTTTGGTTCTGAAACATATATCAATAAATCACAAGCATATCAAGATAAATTAGATTTAAGAATAAATGAAGGCTATAAAAAACAATTTAATTCAAAATGGAAAGCAATTTAAATGACTATTAAAAAATTAATTCAGCCAATAGTTATAATAGCAAATGGTAAGTATCCATCTCATCCTTATCCTTTAGAGATATTAAATACTGCAAAAACGATTATTTGCACAGATGGTTCTGCAAATAAGTTAAAAAATCATGGTTGTAATCCTACATTTGTAATTGGAGATATGGACTCAATTACCAACATCAAAGATTTTAATGATTCAGAATTCCTTCATATTCCAAAACAAGATGATACAGACCTTGAAAAAGTATATGATTTTTGCATTGATTCCTTAATAAATGAGGTAACAGTTCTTGGTGCAACCGGGATTCGAGATGATCTAGCACTTACCAATATGTTATTATTATTGAAATACCATAAAAAACTAAAAATTAAATTGATCACTGATATTTATTCTGTAGAATGTATAAAGGGTAAAAACACTTTTGATTCAATCCCGGACCAACATATTTCGCTAATAGCAGTATATAGAGTGAAATCTGTGACGACTAAAGGATTAAAATATTCTCTAACAAAACAATCGCTCTCACCATCAGGACAAGGCGTAAGCAATATCGCTATCGAAAAAAAGTTTACAGTTAGATCGTCGAATAGAGTACTACTATTCAGGGGGCACCCATCGTAACACTATGCACTTTTTAGATTTTTCAATAATATTAATCTATTTTGTACTTGTTATTACTATAGGCTTTTATAGAAGTAAACTAACTACCGAGAATTCAAATAATTATATTCTAGCAGGTCGCAGACTCAGCTTACCTGGCTTCGTTGCCACTCTAGTAACAACATGGTATGGCGGTATTCTAGGCATTGGTGAAAACACCTTCAATTTCGGAATCCAAACTTGGTTTATTTTTGGACTCCCCTACTATTTTTTCGCAATTCTCTTTGCGATTTTTATAGCGCCACGAATCAGCAAACTAAAATTTATATCTATACCTGATCATATTCATAATCGATTTGGAAAAACTGCTGGAGTAATTAGTGGCGTATTTATACTCCTTTTAGCGAGCCCTGCTCCATATATTTTGAGCATAGGAATCCTCCTTGAATACACCATCGGGATGCCGTTTTTGTGGGCATTAATATTGGCTACATTTTTTAGTCTAATTTATATTTGGAAAGGTGGTTTTGGAGCAATTGTCCGAACAGACATATTTCAGTTTGTTTTAATGTTTGGTGGATTTATACTACTTATACTTTTTGCCTGGATAAAAATTGGTTCACCACTAGAAATCATCAAACAATTACCGGCAGAGCATCTATCTCCAACTGGCGGGAATTCAATTCAATATATCTTTGTTTGGTTCTTCATTGCAATGTGGACATTCATTGACCCTGGTTTCTATCAACGTTGCGCGGCTGCTAAATCGCCCAAAGTTGCGCAAAAAGGGATTATAATCTCAGTCCTATTTTGGTTTGTATTCGATTCGCTAACACTTACGTCGGGATTATATGCACGAATTTTACTACCTCAAGGACAAGGCCTTTTTGCCTTTCCCGCTCTTGGACAAGCGTTACTTCCACCATTATTCTACGGTTTGTTCATTACAGGATTATTAGCCACAATAATGTCAACAATTGACTCGCTCGGATTTATTAGTGCATTCACATTTGGTAGAGATATTGTTGGACGTATTAAAAATAAGAACGGAATTGATAATTCCACATCATTAATCCGCTTTGGATTAATTATTATGGCAATCATTGCTATTGTACTAGCTTATTCGTTCCCATCGGTAGTGAAATTATGGTATTTGCTCGGTTCAATCATAGTCCCGGGATTACTAATTCCATTTCTATTAACATTAACTAAATTAAGGTTAAGAAATTGGCAAGGACAGTTTTTATTATTAATTCCGGTTATTATTTCAATTATTTGGTTTATTATGAATAGCATTTTTCAAAACTTTTCATTAAAAATTGAACCATTTTATCCTGGGATCATTTCATCAATATTTTTATTTGTTTCATTCGTAATCATTAACAGAAGAAAAAATGCATAATAATTCAAAAAATGCCGTATATGTTATTTTAATTAATCGAAAAAAGGATTACACGACTGATGTAATAAATATACATGTCGAACATTTAAAAAGATTGGACAAAAATGGTCAACTAGTATTGTGTGGTCCATTTAAAGATTATGCTGGTGGAATAGTGATAATTAAAGCTGACTCAATAAAAGAAGCTAAAATAATTGCAGAATCGGATCCTTTAGTTGTAGAAGGATTTAGTACATATAAATTGCGAACTTTAGAATTGGCAGATAAAGAGAACAATTACTTATTAAATGATTAAAATCAAATATCTATAGGAAAAAACATGAAAACAGTATTACTTGCATTTGGAACAATATTTTTAGCTGAACTAGGTGATAAAACACAGTTGGCAATATTAGCCATGAGATCAAAAGGATTGTCGGGTTGGAGTTTATTCGTGGGGGCCATGATAGCATTTACAATTTTAACTGCAATAGCAATTCTATTTGGGGGATGGTTGCAAACTAAAGTACCTGTAGATGTAATCCACAAAATTGCTGCAGGAGGTTTTGTATTTGTTGGATTATTAATGTGGTTTGGGAAAATATAATATAATATTAATTATACAGTTATTTAAATTTTCAAGTCATGAATCAAAATAGTGATCATTCTCATATAGTACCAATTCTTCAAGCACTACTTGTGACCTTTCTTTGGTCTACATCTTTTATAATAATCAAATGGGGATTGGTTGAAATTACTCCAATCACTTTTGCAGGATTAAGGTATATATTGGCATTTGTTTGCTTCATTCCTGTTGTTCTTAAGAAAAAATATACGAATGAAATAAAACTTCTAACGCTTTCTCAATGGAAAAAACTCATATTATTGGGATTAATATTTTATACATTTACGCAAGGAACACAGTTTTTAGGTTTATCTTTATTACCGTCTGTTACTGTTAGTCTAATGCTAAATTTTACTCCATTGATCGTGGCAATAATGGCAATATTTTTACTTAAAGAAAAGCCGACTCATTTACAGTGGTTAGGTGGAATTTTATTTATCATTGGCATAATAATTTATTTTTTTCCTTTGTTCTTTATTGGGAATCAAGCTATAGGCCTATTTATAATGATAATTGGTGTAATAGCAAATGCATTTTCTGCGATTATTGGTAGGAACATTAATCGTAGCAAAAATATTAGTCCAATTGTTGTGACATTTATCAGTATGGGGGTTGGCGCTATTATATTACTAGTAATTGGAATAAGTTTAAATGGATTCCCAATTATTAGTTTTAAAACTTGGATGTTCATTATTTGGTTAGCAGTTGTTAATACTGCTTTTGCGTTTACACTCTGGAATTTGACGCTTCGCTCGCTTACTGCGATGGAATCAAGCATTATTAATGGTACTATGCTAATTCAAATTGCAATCCTGGCATGGATTTTTCTTGGGGAAAGTATTTCTATTCAAGAAGGAATAGGTATGATAATTGCTGCAATAGGTGCAATTATAGTGCAATTCCAAAAAAATCACCAACAGGCGATTAAATCTGAATGATTGTCTAACAGATTTGATGTTACTGGTAGATAACTTAAATCAAATCAGATAAGCTTTTACTCAAATCAAACTTATATTTGTTCACATCAATTTTAGGTTCATACCACACACCATAATCACCTGCCATAATCAATTTTTGAATATATGACTTTGTAAGGGCATCAGTACATTGATTATCATACCAACGAATATCAATTTTTGAGCTTGTTTCAGTGATTGCGCCAAGTAATGCCGATAGGAATGTTTGACGATTTTCCGTATCTGTATTGATCTTACAAAAACCCGCTTCTATTAATCCTTCAATTTGATCCCAATCCGTTCCGACAAAATCTAGCCATTTTTGTTTTGAATTGGTTGGATCACCCATTTTATCTAATTGTTCAACAGCATATTTAACAACTTCCGGATAAAGTGTGGAAGCACCATGTGCAACAAATAATATTTCAGGATTTATTTTGTTAGCGGTCTTGAGTAGTTCGTGAGCTAATTTAATATTTAGTTTTACCTTTGAGCCGGGCTTACCTTTGTTTGGTCCGTGCATCGTTCCAATGGTCGGAGCCAACATTAATACACCGGTTTGCTGTAAAAATTGATCTAATTCATCAGGATTGGTATATGTTGAAATTTCCGATTTTGTATCTTCATCCTCTTCACCTGCTAAAACTCCAAGTTCACCCTCTACAGAAAGGCCAAGCGGGTGTGCCATTTCAACAACTTCCCGTGTTAAATCGATATTATCTTGTAAAGGCATTCCTTTTTTTGCTACTTTGTCAGTAGAATTGTCTGCCATGACGCTAGTTAAATGCTGAACCGATGCTTGTATTACTCGCCGTCCCGCATCGGAAGTGTAATCTCCGTGATCCAAATTCGTAGCAATTTTTACATTAGATCTTGCCGCTTTTTTAGCGATATACTCGGAAGCAACTTCCAAGCCATATATCGCATCGCCCTCGCCAAAATGTTTAAGCGCCGAATTAGAAAGAGCCAAAAGCCCCGATGACCCTAATAGCTCAAATGCCTTAAAAGCCGCATTTATTCCCTGAAAATGTGTTATGTTGAAAGCTGGTACAGCGTAACGTTTTCCTTTTTTGCTTCCCTTTTCACCATCCTTAGCCTTTAGGCACAATGCATGCGCGGTGGCCATATTTATTGGAAATCTTCTGTCAGTATTTAATTTCGGTGGTGATTTTTTCATAATATCTCCTTGATAAATTTAATTTTGCCCAATTTGTTTCAGTAGTGTTTTAAACCAACCTTGGTTGATGTCAAATTCTTTGCCACCCTTAATTCTTTGAAAATCGATAAGTCTTAATTCATCATTTGCTTCATAATCCATTCCCACTACACCGTTCTCACCGGCAATAGCGGATTCAGCAGCTAACATTGCCGAACCTTTTATTAGTGCTAAGTCTCTTGAGTTTGGAGCTGCCGATCTAGCAAAATAACCGCTTTTTTGCACTAAAGTTCTATCTGCATTTAATCCTTTGGAGAATTGATTTGCAAACCATTTACCTGGATTAATCTTGTCCAATTTGACATGCCCAAATGCATCACGAGGAACATCTTCTCCATTAGATTCCATTTCAGCAACTATTTCATCTTTCCCGGCACCTTCACTCAAAAAAATATTAACACAGTCTTTTTCATCCATTAATTTTTTTAATCGGTTCATTTCCAATTGCATGTCAATAGATAATTCGGGCACATAGATAGCATCGATATCCCATCTCGCTTTAGAAAGTTGTATTTCAGGTAAAAAGGTTCGTTTATTCAAACGATGCCGATAAGCAACCGCCGTTGCAGCAGTAAGCCACCCGCAATGGCGACCCATAACTTCATGGATAATTAATTGTCTAGTACTTGTTGTATTTTCATTAACAACATTATCAAAGAAGATTGCTCCTTGTTCAGCCGCTGTTAATGCGCCCAAGGTTTGCGTGATTGGGATAACATCATTATCCACTGTTTTGGGCAAACCAACTACTGTCAAATTATAATTATTATCGTTTAAATATTTAGCTAATTCCGCTGCCATGGTATTTGTATCATCACCGCCAATAGTATGTAATATATCAACTTTATCTTTTACTAACTGCTTGGCTGCTACTTCTAAAGGATTCTCTCCTTTTTTGACGTAGCCATTTTTTACACAATCTTCAATATTGGTAAGTTTAACGCGACTGTTGCCAATCGGGCTACCGCCAAATTCATATAATATTTTTGCATTACTTTTTACCGATTCCGGAATGTTGATACTATTTCCTAACAATAGCCCTCGATAACCATTTAGGTAGCCAATCAACTCAGCTTTAGGAGCTAGTTTATTATACTCCTCGATTAATGCTCCAATCGAAGCGGATAAGCAAGGTGCAATACCTCCAGCTGTTAAAAATGCTATTTTCATAATTTTTTTATTCTGTTTATAATTAATTTTTGTGTGATTATCATAATTATCACTTGTATTTTTTTATATGGATAATCCTGCAAAAAAGATACTCTGGAAACCAACAAAAATCCAAATACAAGATTCACAAATGACAAGATTCACAGAATTTGTGAATAATCATCATCAATTATCTATGCAAAATTACAACGAATTACACAATTGGTCTGTAAATAATATAGCTGATTTTTGGCAAACCTTTTGGGATTTTAGCAAAATAATTCATTCAGGCAATATTGAATCGGTTATCGATGATAATTCAAAAATGCCGGGAGCTAAATGGTTTTCAGGTATTAAGTTAAATTTTGCCGAAAACCTTTTACGTCATCGAGATGATAAAATTGCACTGATTTTTAAAGGAGAAGGTAGGAAACCACATTACATCACTTATAATCAGTTATATGAAAAAGTTTCAATATTAGCTATTGCAATGAGAAATGCGGGTATCCAACCGGGAGACAGAATTGCTGGTTTTCTACCCAACATGCCGATTGCAGTAATTGCGATGCTTGCCACTGCATCAATTGGCGCAGTTTGGAGTTCCTGTTCACCTGATTTTGGTATAAAAGGTGTACTGGATAGATTTCAACAGATTGAGCCCAAAATATTATTCACGGTGGATGATTATTATTACAATGGTAAAAAGTTCAATTATCTAGACAAAATGAAACTAATTTCTGAAAAATTACCCTCCTTAAAACATGTTGTAGTCAATCCATATATTTCTCATTCTGTTAATGTTGATAATATCTCAAAAGGAATTAGTTATAAAGATTTCACCAAAAATATTTCTAAGCAAGAGTTAGAATTTGAACAACTACCGTTTGGTCATCCCTTGTATATTATGTATTCCTCGGGAACTACCGGAATGCCCAAAGCTATTGTCCACGGAGCCGGTGGAACTTTATTACAACACCTGAAAGAGTTACAATTACATACAAATCTAACAAGCGATGATATAATTTTCTATTTCACAACCTGTGGTTGGATGATGTGGAATTGGCTTGTTTCATCGCTAGCGATTGGCTCTACTGTAGTTTTGTATGATGGTTCTCCATTTTATCCGGACAGCAATGCGATGTGGGATTTAGTTGACGAACTTGGGATCACAGTATTTGGCACCAGTGCTAAATATATTGCAAGTTGTGAAGCGGCAGGGATTCAACCAATTGTTAATAATAAATTATCAAAACTGAGAGGAATTCTTTCAACCGGTTCTCCTCTTATGGAAGAAAGTTTTGATTATGTTTATACCAAAATTAAAAAGGTTCTGATGCTTTCGTCAATTGCCGGTGGTACCGATATTATTTCATGTTTCGTCTTGGGAAATCCAAATCTGCCAGTTCATCGTGGAGAAATACAATGCCGAGGATTGGGAATGGATGTTCATTCTTATTCAGAAAATGGCGAATCACTAATTAATAGACAAGGTGAGTTAGTTTGCACAAGTCCATTCCCTTCAATGCCAATCTATTTTTGGAACGATCCCGATGGGAAAAAATATAGGAAAGCGTATTTTGATGAATATCCCGGAATCTGGCATCATGGCGATTATATTTCAATCAGTAACCACGGTGGAATAACAATGCATGGACGAAGTGACGCAACTCTAAATCCAGGAGGAGTGCGTATTGGTACATCAGAAATTTATAGAGTAGTGGAAAATATGGAGGAAATTGAGGATAGTTTGGTAATCGGTCAGGCATGGCAAGGTGATGAAAGAGTTATCCTTTTTATTAAATTGAATGATGGCTTTTCTCTAAATGATGAATTGAAAAGTAAAATTTCAGCAAGTATCAAATCAAATTGTTCTCCACGTCACGTTCCTGCAAAAATATTAGAAACTCCAGATATTCCTTACACAATTAATGGGAAAAAAGTTGAGATTGCAGTAAAAATGATTATCGGTGGTAAAAGTGTAGGAAATCGTGATGCTCTTGCTAATCCGGATAGCTTAGATTATTTTAAAGATATTCCAGAATTGATAAAATAATAGTATTGATTCCCGACAAAATTGGGAATGAAAAAGACCCTCAAGGTTTTCAAAACTTTGAGGGTCTTTTCTATCATTTATAGTATAAATTTAACTGAAATTTCTAAGTAGATCAATTAAATCAACTACGCGGTTAGAATAACCCCACTCATTATCATACCAATTCAAAGTTTTAATGAATCTCCCTTCGACAACTCTAGTAAACGGAGCATCGTAAATTGATGAATGCGGATTACCAATAATATCACTCGATACAACTGGTAAAGTTGAGTATTCTAAAACTTTCTTCAATCTTGTTGATGATGCGGCGGCTTTTACTGCGCCGTGAATCTGATCTGGAGTAACATCCTGTTTGAGTTTAGCCACTAAATCAACAACGGAACCATCAGGAACAGGGACACGCATTGCGATACCATCAAGTTTACCTTTTAGCTCAGGTAAAACCACACCAACTGCTCGCGCTGCCCCGGTCGTAGTAGGTATCACATTTTCGGCTGCAGTGCGACCGCGCCGCCAATCGCTATGCGGTACATCCGCGAGGCGCTGGTCATTTGTATAAGCATGGATTGTATTAATCACACCGTATTCAATACCAAATGCATCGTTCAAAACTTTTGCCATTGGAGCTAAGCAATTGGTTGTACAACTCGCATTCGAAATAATGCGATGTTCCTTTTTTAAACCATCATCGTTGACGCCAATTACTACTGTATAATCAATTTCATCTTTAGCTGGTACTGTTAAAATAACGCGTTTGGCACCTGCTTTTAAATGTGGGGCCAATTTTTCTCTAGTACGGAATATACCAGTTGCTTCAATTACAACATCGATCCCAAGTTCTTTCCATGGTAAGTCTCCAGGATTTCTCTCTTCCAACATCTTGACCTTGTTTTTGCTTGTCTCAAGAACATCTCCTTTAAGTTCCACTTTATCAGGGAAACGTCCCATAACGGTATCGTATTTCAATAAATATACTAAAACATCTGACGGTGAGATATCATTGATTGCCACAATTTCAAAATCATCTCGCGCATTAAGAATACGAAAAACTGATCGACCGATACGACCAAAACCATTAAGTGCGATTCTCATTATTTCACCTCCAATTTTGAATAGGCTTCAACTAATTCTAGAATCCTTTTTGAAAAACTCCAGCCATTATCATACCAGCAAAGTGTTTTCAATAGTTTGCCCTGTGTAATCATTGTTGCTTTTCCGTCAAAAATCATTGTCTCGCTGGTTCCGGTAACATCAGATGAGACAATTGGATCATCGGTATAGCCGACAATTCCTTTCAGCGAGCCGTCTGCATACGATTTAATTGCCGCATTCAACTCTTGAACAGATGGCATATTTTTGAGTTCTGTAGAAAGATCCACACATGAACCATCAGGAACCGGAACATTTAAAGCCATTCCGGCTAATTTTCCTTTAAACTTTGGCATCAATTCACTAACAAGTCGTGGAGATTTATTATCGTTAGGAATAATATTTTCAACCGCAGAGCGACTACGTCTAAGATCTGTGCGAACTGCATCAGCAAGTGGTTGATCAGAAGTATAAGCATGAATCGAAGTCATCATTGCTCTTTCAACTCCAAATTTTTCATCGAGCATCTTGACCATTAGTGCCAACACCTGGGTAGTTGATGAAGTAACTGATATCAATTTATCATGTGCCTCAATTTCATCATCATTAATACCGGCTATTACTATTCTGTCAATTGGTTCAATTGGTGGGATTGCAACAATAACTCTCCTTGCTCCTTCATTAATATGCGCCTGTAAGTCATCTCTTAGGCGAAATCGACCGGTCGCATCTATAACAAAATCTATATCAAATGCATCCCAAGGAATGCTTCCCGGCTTACCGCCTTCTAATAATCTAGTATTTTGATGTTGGACCTTTAAGTAATTACCATCGAGGATTACTTCTTCATCCATAGTGCCGTAAACAGAATCACGCATTAATAAATAATGCATTGCTTCCGGTTCACCCAAATCACTAATTGCAACAAATTCAAATAAAGGATTATCATAACCTAATCGGAACAAATTCCGACCAATTCGGCCAAATCCCATGATTCCTATTCTTATTTTCTTTTTCATATTGTATTCACCATTTATATAATAATATTTAACTTGAAAGTTACTCTAAATATTTGCCTTTTAAAATTGAGATTTGTATCAAAAGGACTACGAACTATTATATTACCTCAAAGATACCGTATGAATATGGTGAGATATTCAGTTCAAATTTTCTATCATTTATTAATATGGTTTCGCCACTAATCAAGTCTTTCAGTTTACCGTAATTGATATGTGATTCAACCGATTGTTGTACCGAACCATTATTGATTACCACAATAATTTTCTCACCCAAATAGGATTTTTTCATAATTAGCAAAGGTCCATCAGCTTTTATTATTTCCAAATCTCCTAATGCTAATGCAGGATGTTTACTGCGTAACTTGTTCAACTTACTAATTTTAGTGTGTAATGCATTTTCATTTTCAGTGACATTTTCATCAAATCGCATTGGTCTGCGGTTTCCCGGATCGCAAGAGCCCATTAATCCAATTTCTTCACCGTAATAGACGACAGGCACTCCCGGTAAAGAAATATTAAAGGCATGAAAATTTGCTAATTTCGAGTAACTCGATTCATTTTGCACAGAAGTTGGTGGGTTAATGAATGATCTTTCGTAACAATCATCACCCCAAGTGACTTGACCATCGGCAATTCCTATAAATCTTAATTGATCATGACTTGAGGTAATATTACCCATCAAGTTAATGGGGTGATATGTATTTAAATTGATGTTGATTAGACCATTAAAACTTGAGAAATCGGAATTGTCATCAGCAAATACTCCCCGAACATTAAAATAAACTGCAAAATTGAATTGAGCATCTAACTCACCTGGATTTACATAATCTAATATTAATTCGTCTGATCCAAATGTCTCCCCAATTTGATAAAATTGCTTTTGAGGGAATTTAGATCTCATTTCTGAAATTAACATCTTCCAAAATTCATGAGGAACATGCTTGACCGCATCTTGTCGAAAACCGTCAAAATTATAAGTTTCCAACCACCATAATGCATCATCGACAACTTGGTCAATAGCTTTAGGGGCAGATGTAAAGTCAAAAGACGGGATGAACTCATCAAACCATGTAGTTAATCGTGTCTCCTCACTCCAATTACGAATGTTAATATCGCCGTTGGGAAGTGCCACATCACCAAACCAATCACGATTATTAATAAAATACGGATGTTCTTCATGAACATGATTTGACACAAAATCCAAAATAACTTTGATATTTTTTGAATGTGCAAGATTAATTAATTTTTTTAATTCCGCCTCAGTTCCATAACGTGGATCAATTTCTCTTGGTGCAATTGGCCAATAACCATGATAGCCGGTGAATTTGTTATGTGGTGGAATCCATTCCACAAATGCACTGTCCGGCTGACGATTTAATGGCGAAAGCCAAATGGAATTGATTCCTAATTTTGTAAAATATCCATCTTCTAATTTTTGGATTATACCTGCTAAATCACCACCATGCCAGTTAGCTAGTTCATGCAGTTCTTCAGTTTTTACCTTAACGGTATTGGATTCATTTCCATCTAAAAATCTATCAACCATTAAATTGTAGAGCACTGCAAAATGCCAATCATTTGGATGGTCAATTGGATTAAGAATTCGGTTATCTTTAATTATAGTTATATTTTCGTCTACTATCCTATTTTTAGTATCAATTCCTATAATTCTTAAAGTTCCGTCGCCTAATTTCATATAATCTACACTTATTAGATTTTTTTCATCAACGCTATAATTACCATCTTTCACAAGTGAATTATTATGAATTACAATTAACTCATTTAAATCTGCATCTTCTTTTGGAGTATATTGATATGTTAGCAAACCCTTTTCCCACTTTTCTTTGATTATCCTGCCACCTGGTTCAGCTTTAAACTCAGTTAATTCTAGTATTGAATTCCAACCACCTATATTATTAGAGATAAAAACAGGATTTTCGGGATCAATCAATTCAACACCATCTACAACAAATTTATATTCATGTCTTTGCGGTTTTAAATAAACAGTGCGCTCATAAATTCCATCATTGTTTTCATCCCTTAGTGGCAATTCTGTTCGAGACCAATCATTGAATTGTCCCATTACAACAATATTGGATCCAACTCTTTCAGATTTATAAGTAAAAGTATGGGAAACCATTGGGTTAACTTTCAAAAGTAATGTTATATCAGTTTTATTAACTTTTAGCGGAAGTTTAATCAGTGATTTACTACCATCCGCTATGAGCTTTAATACTTTTGAATCCGAAGAATAAACTGCTGAAACGCCATAGGCTTTACCGATAATAAATTTATTATAATTTGATATATATTTTGTTAAATCAATATTTTGTTCCACGCCGGTTTTCAACATAATTGTTGGAAAATTTGATATAACAGAAACATCCTTTGCGCAACCAATCAAAATTATTAATATCATTATATAAATTGTTTTTCTCATATTCCTTTTCCAAATAATGCAATAATTTAGGCACTTGAATATTCACAAAGCATAATAATTAAAATGGTGAACTATGAAAAACTTAATATTTTCCGTGATTCTTCTACTTTTGGGGTGTCAAAACATGAGTGATCAACTTGTTTCTTATGGCGCTTTTATAAAAAGCGATGGTGTTGAATTCAAACTTTATGCACCCAAATCCGATCAAGTATTTTTAGTGATATTTGATAGTCCTGAAGATAGTTCCGGAACAGAATTTCCGATGACAAGGGATGCCAATGGTGATTGGAATTTCACGCTTTCTAATGCTAGTTACGGCACTCTATATGGATATCGATTAGAAGGTCTTGCTAATGATTCATCAGTGATAATTGCTGATCCATATTCAAAAGCTGCAGTAACGCAGAATAGCTATCGACATATTGCAAAATCGCTAATAATTAACACTGATTATGATTGGGAAAATGATAAATGGATAAAGATTAATCCACGTGATTTGATTATTTATGAAATGCATTTACGTGATATGACAGTGCATCCTACTTCGGGCTCCTCAGCACCGGGCACTTATAAAGGGCTAGTAGATAAAAATCAACGTGGAGGATTAAATCACATAAAAGAAATTGGCGTGAATGCCGTTCAAATATTACCTCTTCAGGATTTTGCCAATATAGAGATCCCTTATAAAAATTCATCAATTTATATGTATAATGACTGGAATCCCTATGCACGCAATCATTGGGGATATATGACAACATTTTTCTTTGCACCAGAATCTTATTATGCTTCGGATGGAACGATGCAACCAAACGCGTGGAATGGTGCAAGTGGTAATGCAGTGAAAGAAATGAAGGACATGGTAAAAGAATTGCACAAAGAAAGTGTTGCTGTCATTATGGACGTTGTATATAATCATGTTTCCAATTATGATTTTCATCCATTAAAATACATTGATAAACAATCATATTTCCGTCTTGATAAAAATGGTGAATATATAATGCAAAGCGGTTGTGGAAATGATTGCCAGACAGAACATCCTGCCATGCGTAAGTTGATTCTTGAAAGCTTGAAATTTTGGATGACCGAATATCACATTGATGGCTTCCGCTTTGATTTGGGTTATTTAATAGATGAGGAAACGCGCAAACAGATTCTAGCTGAACTACGTGCAATAAATCCGGATGTAATTATTCTTGCTGAACCATGGGGTGGTGGTTACGACCCTGATGGATTTTCTGATATTGGTTGGGCATCCTTCAATGATAAAATACGCAATAGCGTAAAAGGACAGAATCCAAATAATGGAAAAGGATTTATCTTTGGGAAATGGTCAGAGAAAAATAATCAAAAATCATTACAAAGATATGCAATGGGATCATTGAGAGAATTAGACGGACAGTATTTAAATGCTGCCCATAGTGTGAATTATTTAGAATCACACGACGACCATACATTTGGTGATTTTGTACGACTTGGGACAGGTGATATTAAAGAACATGACATTATTTCCAATCGTCTTACAAATGCAAAGTTGACCGAAGAACAATTAGATTTAAATAAATTAGGCGCTCTATTTCTATTTACTAGTCAAGGGATTACATTTATACACGAAGGACAGGAATGGGCTCGCAGTAAAGTAATTGCTAATACTGAAGCACCTGACACTCGTATTGGGCAAATTGATCATAACTCATATAATAAAGATAATGAAACCAATTGGCTCAATTGGGATGAAAAAGATATGAATTCCGATTTAGTTGAGTATTATAAAGGATTAATTCAGTTGCGGAAAAAGTATCCAGAATTCCGTCATTCAACTCCTGAGAACTTTAAATTCTTTGATGTCGGCAAGCAAGTCGCCTTAGCATACATTCTACAAGACGAGCTAATTATAGCTTTAAATGGTGATCCTATAAATAATTTAGAATTAGATTTGCCAGACGGAGAGTGGACGATATTAGTTGATAGAACTAGAGTAAATCTTGATAGTCAAATTAATATTTCAAATAAATTAAAAGTCGAACCAACAAGCGGTACAGTATTGATAAAGAATTAATCTATTTTAATAACAACATCTTCTTTGTTAACAGTTTATCTCCATAAGATAAACTATAAAAGTATACGCCATTACTGAATGTAGATCCATTGAAATCAATTTCATATTCACCAGGCGATTTAACTTCATCAACTAAAGTAGTTATCTCATTACCAAGAACATTGTAAATCTTTAATTGCACAAACTGGAAGCGCTCTGTCTCTGCTGATGGAACTGTATATTTAATTGTCGTAACAGGATTGAACGGGTTAGGATAATTTTGTGATAATTTAAATTGATATGTAATTATAGGTGGATCAATTGGTTCACTCTCCCCAGTATTAAAATGCTTATTAGATAAAATCCTAAATTCTCCAGGTTTTAATTCAATAGGTAATTGTGTATCATTTACCACTAATGAATCTGAATTAATATCATCATACCAAGTTGCTGAATAGTAAAATCTTGGATTGATGGTTTGCGTCTCAACTCCAAAATTTCCAATAATTATTACGCTCATTGATGAATGTGACAGTCCAATTCTTTTTAATCCATTCGAGTTATTTAAAGTTAGTTCTACACTTGTTCGCGGATTACGAAACACTTCATTATTATTTCTAATTTTGATTAATTTGGAATACATATCATATAATTCTTTCCTATCAGAATTGTCATAATAATCCCAACGGATTGGTTTCTCCCCTACTCTGCCATTATAATTAATTGAAAAATCATAGCCCAACTCACCGAACTGCCAAATCATTTTAGGACCCGGTAAAGTAAAGAAAAATGCTGCTGCCAGTTTTTGCCGCTCTAAAGCGATTGACAAATTTTTAATGCTATAATCACCAGAGATTTTGCCATAGTTTAAATTTTTATACATTAATCGTTCTTCATCGTGACTTTCCATAAAGGTTACTAAGTTTGGCACTGTCCACCCTCGACTTTTATAGAACCCCCACGAAAAATCTGAATTACTATTATACCCCATTGTTGCTTCATTGTAATTAAAATTGGAATTCCCCCATAGCATAAATCCAAAATCAGCCAATTCCTTTTCTTCAACATTATCTGCAAAATGCTCTAAAATCAAATAATTTGTTAGATCATAACTCCATACTTCGTTTGCAATCCGCTTTAAAATCGCGATGCGCGATGCATCGTACGGCGTTCCTTCACCACCTTTATTAGTGAATCCTTTGGTAAAATCTAATCGGAAACCGTCAACTTTGTATTCCTCGATCCAATAACGCAAAACACGATCTACAAAGATTTTAGTATCTTCACTTTCATGATTAAAATCGTAACCCCAAGAATATACAGTATTTGGTGATCTAACATTGTACCATGGATTGTTTGCTGCGGGGCGATTGTTGACGCTATCCCAATATAACCTAACCAACGGTGATTGTCCATAGGAATGATTTAAAACAATATCTTGGATTATCGCAATTCCTCGTCGATGACATTCATCAATGAAAGCTTTTAAATCATTTTTTGTACCATAATATTTATCCGGTGAAAAATAAAATGATGAATTATATCCCCAACTTGAATTCCCCTCAAACTCATTGATTGGCATTAGCTCGATTGCGTTAACTCCTAAGTTCTCAAGATAATCTAATTTTGTCATCACCGCCGAATAATCATGATCATTAACGAAATCTCGAATCAATAATTCATAGATCACTAAATCCTTTTGTTCAGGTCTTGCAAAGTCATCAGTATTTTGCCATTGATATTCCGATTGATTAGTTTGAAATACTGATACTGCATGATCGGTTTTATTGTCAGGATAACTCTTTAAATTTGGATAAGTACTTGGTGGTACATTATCATCATTCCATTGATCTAATAATTTATCTGTATATGGATCAGCAACTCTAATTTCACCATCCACAAGATATTGAAAAGCATATTCGATACCTGTTGTTAAATTATCAAGTGTTATCCACCACAATATGCTATCAGCTTCAGGTTGATACGTATTCATTGCGTAATCATTATCAACATTCCAATCATTGAAATCACCGATTAGATACACAAATTCTTTATAGGGTGCAAAGAGCGCCAAAGTCACTGTTGTATTATCAATATAATTAATCCCCGGCCTAATACCACTCGGCGGGATTTGACTAACTTGATATGGTCGAACAACAATCGCAAAATTTGACGTGTCTCTTATTCCGGTAACATCTTTTGCTATACATTTTATGTGATATTTATCAGCATTAAAAACCGCTGTATTAAAATCATATTTTAATGTGTCATCGCTAGTATTTGAAACTTCAATTCCATTAATTATTAAATAAAGAGAATCTGGAGGAACACCTGTTGATACTGTTGATATTATGATTGGAACTATTTCATTCTCTTCTGCAAATATAGGAGATCTCAATGGTTCAACATAAGGCATGTTAATTTCAGGTGAAATTACTACTACTGACAATCCATCACCATAAACATCAATATGCCAATCTACACCAACCCCACCATTATTATCCCATTTACCCTGTAGATCAGTGAAAACAAAATCTATTATAGTCGCATCATTTGGTATAGTATAGTCAAATTTCCATAGTCCGTCAGTAGTTTTTGTCATAGTAAAATCTGCCGTATTTGTCCAACCGTTATATCCAATATGAATATAACATGGGTTTGTGGTAGTAGGTAATACTCCACGTGCTTCAAGATTATAATAAATTGTAATATTACTACCTTGAACCGGATTTATAGGTTCCGAATAGACGTCTTGCGAATATGCTATAGTGTAAAGTGCGATAAATATTATTATCGCACTAAAGCGTGTGAAAATTTTGCCCACCTTTATTTTACTTTAACTTCCGTAGATAAATGTTTATACCAACTAAAATAAAGGATAGTCGTTAAGGTCAATAAAATTATTCCCAAAATTGTTACACTTGTCCAATTTTTGAACATAATACTCATCATAAACAGGAAGAAAACTATTTGCCACGGAACAGCAATAAATGTTGAGAATATGTCACGTTTATTCTCCTTATCAATTGCAATAATATCATCCTTGGTTAACATGTTTTTAAATCTGCTCCACGATCCAAACGGACGGGTTTTATTATAGAATTTAGCAAGTGTTTTTTCATCGATCGGAGCTGTTAACAATGTTCCAATAATCGTACCTAATAAAGATGATACCGAAGCGACGGTGAACATTGCATATTCAGTTGTCCCTTCCGGAGCAAATGCCTTAAATAATATTGCCGCAATCATTCCTGAAAGTATTCCAATAGAAAACCCCCAACCGTTCATCCGCGACCAATACCAACGTAGTAACATTGGTATTAACATACCTGAACCGATGCTCATAGTTATCCATCCCCAGACGGAATTGATGTTTTTGAAAACTAACATTAGCCCTAGACCAAATATCACTATAAATATCGATGCCAAATAACTATGTTTCATCAATTGTTTGTGTGATGCTTTGGGATTTATATAGAGTTGATAGATATCTTTTACCCAATAAGCAGCTCCAGCGTTTACAGTTGAATCAAAAGTTGACATCCCTGCGGCCATTAAACCTGCTACCAAGAAACCTTTTATACCAATAGGTAATGTTTCCACAACAGCCGGCAATACTAATTCCGGATCGCTTATTTTACTACCAAGTGACACTCCTATCACTGCGATTGCTCCAATAAATATCCAACGGAAGGAAAGTAAAAATACCCAAAATGCACTTAACAATCCCGCTTCACGATCATTTCGCGCGGCGAAATAACGCTGCAACATATAATTGCCGGTTCCGCCAGATCCTTCCAAAACAACTTTCAGGATATAGAACATCACCGCAATTCCAAATAAATTATAAATTGAATATTGCGATAGAGAATCCACATTTAATTTAGTCGCAGGTAAGACACTTGTCCATTCTTTGAGTGTAGTTGTGACCCGTTCAAATCCGCCATCAAAAAGTGGCATTGAAATACTGAATTCTTCAGGAAGTGTGATTGTAAATGCTTTTGAGGCCATATATATAATTGCCCCAAAAATCAAGAAACCTTGGAATACATCCGTCCATACTACACCATACAGTCCTGATGCTACTGTATAAATCATCGCAACCGCGATTAAGAGTCCAGCTGCCCAAAATTCGGATGGCAAGCCAAGATAATTATCTAAGCCTAAGAATGAATCTAAAAATTTTCCACCTCCGAGCGCAAAATAAGTAACCATAGCTATTGTCATGATTATTGAAGAGATTGCTGCAATGAATCGAGCTACCTGCCCTTGAGTACCTTTGCCAAACCTAAGCTCCATCCATTCTGCTAAAGTCATCACCCCCGATCTGCGATTCCATTTTCCCATATAGATCATTAAGAAAGCCATTATTAGGGTCACACCGCCACGAATCTCAATGTAAAAACCCTTCACACCAAGCGCATAAATCAGTGCAGCAATTATCATTGTTCCACTAATATCTAAATTAGAGGACATACCCGAAGATGCAAGTGCCCACCACGGCATATTTCGGTTACCTAAAAAATATGAATCTATACCGCTAGAAGCTTTGCGCTGTAAATACAAACCAATTAGAACAATAGTGATTAAATATATAGCTACAATTCCATAATCAATTCCATGCATAATAACTCCTTAATAATTTACTTAATTGTTGACCACCCATCGGGTATTTCAGTTCGTGTTGGGACAACTATGATGCCATTACGAATGGCACAATATTCTAAATCAGCTTCTTCAATATTTTTGCGATTTTCCAAAATTACATTCTTACCGATTTTAACATTTTTATCAATAATTGCTCGTTTTATTATAGTATTTTCACCAATACCACCCAGTACATCAGCGCCAATTCCATCATTGGAATAATTATCTGCACCATTGTGAACGATGTGATCCAATTCAACACCATCACTAATTATGCTACGTATTCCGACAATTGAGCGATTTATTTTAGCTTTGCCTATCCTACACCCTTCATTGATTATTGATAACGAAATATCAGCACCTTCTATCTTGCTACCCGGGAGGAAACGGGGATGAGTAAATAATCGATGTTTTTCTTCGTAAAAATTAAATTCTGGAACAGGATCAGTTAGAGCTATATTTGCATTATAATATGCTCCAATAGTTCCAATATCTTCCCATGTTCCATCAAATTTATATGCAGAAGTTCTAAATGATTTCATCGTGGCAGGAATTATGCTTTTACCAAAATCATTACCTTCTAGTTGTAACGCTTTATCTAATACATCTTTTCTAAAAATATAGATTCCCATCGATGCCAATACATATTCGCCCAATTCAGATTTCTTTATATATGGTTTTATCTGTTCAGTATTGGGTTTTTCTATGAAATTGGTTATTCTATCATTACTATCTGTAGCAATGATTCCATAGCGACTAGCCTGTTCTATTGGTACAGGAATTGTAGCTATCGTTAATTCAGCATCCGATTTCTGGTGAAATTCATAAAACTTGCGATAATCCATATTATATAGATGGTCACCTGCCAAGATTAGAAAATTTGAGCATGACATTGTTCCAAACCGATTCCAATATGATCTAACAGCATCAGCGGTACCCTGAAACCAATCTTTGCTATCTAAAGTCTGTTGAGCAGCGAGAATTTCTATAATTCCTTCAGTAAACATATCAAACTTGTATGTTTGGAAAATATGTCTATGCAATGAGGCAGTATTAACTTGAGTAAGTATATAAATATTAAGTATTTGGGAATTTATGCAATTACTAACAGGGATATCGATTAGACGATATTTTCCGCCAATCGAAACTGCTGGCTTTGCACGATATTGAGTAAGTGGATACAATCGCTCACCGCGTCCACCACCCATAATAATTGCTGAAAGATTTCGCCCGATGTTCATGATTATTTTTCCTCCAAAATCAGTGAATACAAATTAAGATATTTTTCGGCAGAATTTGACCACGAATAATCTTTTTCCATTGCATTATTAACAATCTTTTTCCAGGTTTTTTTATCTCGATAATTTTTAACGGATTTCTCAATGATATTGATCAAATCTCTAGATGTATAATGGTAAAAAACAAATCCGTCACCATTTTTACCATCCCAATCTGTAACAGTATCCGCTAAACCGCCGGTATTGAACACAATTGGAATTGTACCGTAGCGGAGACTGTAAATCTGATTTAATCCGCACGGTTCATAACGAGATGGCATTAGGAACATATCCGAACCGGCTTCAATTAAGTGTGCCATTTTTTCATCAAAATAATTATGAAAGCTGATTTGGTCCGAGTATTTTTTAGCAACTTTCTTCAATGCAAGTGAGATTTTTGTGTTCCCTGTTCCTAGAATTACAAGTTTAGCACCGGTTGCAAGAATCTTATCAATCGAGTTTAGTATAAGGTAAAATCCTTTTGTTGTAACTAAGCGAGAGACCATTCCAATCACCGGTTGAGTTGAATACTTCCAATTACATTTTTGAATTAATAATCGCTTATTTTTTAATTTGCCAGAAATCGCTTTACTTGAAAAATGATCAGTTAAAAAAGTATCTAACTCCGGATTCCATATTGAATAATCAGCTCCATTTATTATTCCACTGAATTTATCTTGATGTGCTTGTAAAAACTTTTTTAGTCCAAATGAAAGCTTTTCATTTTTTAGTAATTCTTTGGCATAATTGAGGCTAACAGTATTTAATGCATCACAATATTTAATTCCGATTGATAAAGCGTTATAACTTTTCCGTCTTTTGTCTCTATTTTGAAAATCAGAAGAATGTAATAGTTTTGCTTCATCTAAACTGAACCATCCTTGATATTCAGCATTGTGAATTGTCAGAAGTGTTGGAATATCGATTTTTCTGTTTTCCAGCATCCAAGGTATCAATGCTGTGTGATGATCATTGCAATGAATCAGTTTAGCAGAAAATAATCCTCTATCAAGTAAATCTAATAAAACGTATTGTAAAAATAAAAATCGTTGAAAATTATCTTTATATCCTTCGCCAGTTTCATCAGTATATATTCCAGTTCGGTTGAAAAAATGTTCATTTTTCACGAAGAAAATATCAACACCGTTGTCATCCATAAATTGATATAAATTATATTCAATATAATTGTCACCAAGTTGAATATTGCCATGTATACCGGAAAATTTTATATCATATTTTTTTTCATCAATAACTGAATAGAAAGGAGTAATGACTGCTACTTTCTGCCCTTTTATAGATATTTCTTGTGGTAAAGAACCGACAACATCAGCTAAGCCACCCGCCTTTGAAAAGGGCGCAACCTCTGCTGAGACAAAAAGGATATCCATTTTTTGTCTAAAATGCATTTGCAATTCTGCATCAATGCTTTTTACTCCACGACCCCCAAGACGGTCATGCAATTCTGCATAATGACCAAATTCGTTGTCAACTACTTCTCTCATATTCCAAAATACTTGATATTGATAACCACTCAGTTCAGTATATATACCTTTTTCAAAAATATCAGATGTTCTACGGATAAACTCCAAACCGGATTTATGTTCACGTAATAATAAATAATGATTAAACCCATTTTTAAGATTAAGCCCATCACCGATATTTGTTTGTTTTAAGCTATCTGATGTTTTGTCAATATACGCTGAAGAAACTTTAATCCAACCGGTTGGTATTTTCATGCGAATTATTATAGAACACCATTGCCCGTTCATTCTCAAATCGATTGGAATAAGCAAACACATTTTCATTTACATACCCGTTGGAATTAAAATAATCATATAAATAATAATTTTCGACGCCTGAGAATAAATATCGTTTATGCATTACTGAGAAGATATCATACTTATGTCTTTCTACGAAACCCCAATTGGGCTGTTCGTCCCAATATGCTTTCCGATATTCCATGCCGTATTTTTCCTCGAATCCTTCAATTTGGCTGTGTCCAAACATCGGTAACCCGGGCATAGTTATCATCAATAGCGTAACACCAAAGTACTTATCACCTTTGCCAAACTGTTTGGCAGCAGTTTCTTCATCAGGATTATTTAAGAAGTTAACGAAACGTTTTAATATTTCCGGATCAAATTCCAAAGTTTTCTTAATGGTGGTGCGATAATCAGCATTGCGTTCCATTTTCAGCATATTCATGAAGGCACTATTATATACACGATGCATTCCCAAAGTCCGCACAAAATAACTTTCCATCATCCAAAATGCTTCGGCGAGTAATAATGTATCCGGTACTTCTGCCGCCACACGATCAACTACTTCGCGCCAAAACTCATTGGGAATTCTATCATTGAATTCGTGACTTGATAAACCAAATTCTGCACGTGAAGATATATCACTACCGGTTCCTGGCTCAGGATACCAAAGTCTTTGTAAATGTTTCTTGGCAAGGGTCATTGCTGCATCAAATCTGATTATCGGAAAATTTCTTGCAACGTGCAGGATGGTCTGAATCACAGTCTCTCGAACTTCTGGATTAAGATAATCTAATTGAGCTGTATCATTCCACGGCATTGCAGTTCCATCGTTACCGTGATATATATATTTTTCAGCGCCCGTCCAATAATCAACGCGTTTGAATACTACAGCAGCATCTTGCTGTGAATAATATTTATCTTCTATAAAAACACCAACTCTTTCATCCTCCGATAAATTTTTTCCGTTAAACGTATAGGTAGGAAATGGCGAATAATCTAATGATAAGAACCAATCAGGATGCTCAATTACCCAATGCGAGTCAATGCCTGTGTGGTTTGGAACCATGTCGCTCGCCATTCTAATACCACGTTTCCAACAGCGTTGTCGCAGATTGTGGAACGCATCCCAACCACCAATATCATAAGCAATCTCATATCCCATCAAAGAATATGCGGAAGCTTCCGCTTCGGGATTGCCACACATCCTTTTAATTTCTTTTGATGCTTTGCTTCTTTCCCACAAACCTATCAACCATAGAGATGTAAATCCGTATCCTGCTAATTTGTCCAATTCCTCATTCGGGACTTCATTTAAATGTCCAATATGACGTTTATATTGTTTTGATAGTTGATTCATCCACACGTAAACATTTTTTGCGATCATTACAACTTTTGGCATCCACTCACGATCTGGACTGAATCGTTCATATTCATCTTCACCAAAATAATTAGGTATCTTTATTTCACCCGGTCCAAACCCTCTCATCTTTTTTTCTTCAGAAATAAAATCCAATGCGCGTAATATATTTTGTAAGAAATCTCCTAAAATATAACCCCACCGATCCCGAATATACTCTAACTGTTTTTGTAAAGAATTTGGCGCTACAATTGCGGGCATTCTAAGCATTTCGATTAGATTTTGACTATCAGGCCCAAACTTTGGTTGCTTATCAAAATATTTTATAAAAATAGATATTATTTCAGAATACTTTGTATTCTTTGCTAAATATGAATCATCAAATAATACATTAAAAGGTTGAAAAGCCGGGTTTTGGTTTTCCAACCACAATAAAACTACTTCTTCTAATATTATTTGACGATTTGAAACTCCATCAGTATTACCATTTAAATATGAAATGGATGTTTTTACTTTATTAAAAACATCTTTTGGAGGGAATTCTTCGATATATTTTTGAAATAATATTTCGAGCTTATCTTTTTTTATTATTTCAGAAATAGATATTATTGATTCTTTAAATATATCAGAATTGCTTTGCTTCTTGTACAACGAAATTACATAATGAATACTTTCATGAATTAATCCGAGAGCATTTAAATCGCTTGCGTATAACGGTTGATGTCGGTTTTTATTTAATAATTGAGTAAGATTTCGGATAGTGCTGAAATCATAGAGTACCACTTCCCCTGATAATTGAAAAAGTGTGTTCTCAATTTGATATTTTTTTCTAACTTTTTTAGAAACATGAAAATCTCGAGTAGGAAAATATTCTTCAGGTTTTTCAGATTTCAAAATAGTACTTCCAATATATATTATAATTTGTAATATCTCTCCCGATAGTCTTTTATCATCCTATAGGCTGTAAAGTTTACACTGGTTTTTATTGATTCTACCATTAAAGATGCCCATTTTTCTTGATTATTATAAAATGTAGGAATTACCTCATTTTCTAATAATTCGTACAGATTATTTGCGTCAGCTTCGTCATCAACGACTTTCGGATCTCCGATTTGCCATCCATTCACGCCATGTTCACAAGCTTCGGCCCACCATCCATCTAAGATGGATAAATTTGGTATTCCGTTCAATGCTGCTTTCATTCCGCTGGTACCCGATGCTTCATTCGGCCTACGCGGAGTGTTTAACCAGACATCAACACCCGATGTAATAATTCTACCTAGCCAAAGATTATAATTTTCAAGATACACTACTTTAATTGTTCCGAATAGCTTCTTGGCATTTTGAATTACATCATAAATTATACTTTTCCGTCGCTATCAGCAGGATGTGCTTTCCCTGCAAAAACAATTTGTATTTTACCTTTCCCAATTTCTGCTAAACGCTCAAGATCATGAAATATTAAACTTGCTCTTTTATATCTTGCCGCTCTGCGCGCGAAACCCATTGTTAAAACATCGTTGGATAGTGCCATCTGAGTCTGAGAATTTGCATAACCGAGTAAAAAATCCTTATGACTTTGGTGTGCTTTAACTAATTCTTCGGGTAAAATTGCACTAACACTTAATAGGCGATTAGGGTCTTTTCTCCATCCGGGAAGGCTATCATCGAATACTTCGCGGAAATCCTTACCAATCCAGTAAGGATGATATACACCATTGGTCACATGCCCAATTTTATAATCCGGGAATTGATCTTGCGCAACTTCGCCATGCAGTTTAGAGACACCATTAGCAGATCGACTAAAATGCAATCCTAATTCTGTCATATGTAATCGCCCATTTTGAACTGATTTTATAATGCTCAAATCTTTCCAAAGCAAACCATCTAATAATCTTTCACAACGTTCAACAGCAAATTCGTCATGGCCAGCCGGAACCGGAGTATGGGTAGTGAAATGACATCGCTTACTCACCTCTTTAATATTTCCATCAAATTTTCGTAATAATTCCATAATAAGAAACGATGCGTGCCCTTCATTCATATGATAGGTTTCAATATCATTATACTGTAATTCGATCGATAATTTTATTCCGCCAATACCAAATAATAGCTTCTCTGCAAATCTCGATGATCTTTATCGCCGCCTGACATATGGTCTATAGCGATAACTTGGTCAGCAAGAAGATTCTCATCTAGGTTTGTATCAAGAAAATAAATTGGAATTTGATGACCCGTTACCCCTTGTGCCGATATTCGTAAACTTGAATCCACACTTCACGATTGCGTAGTGGCAATGTAAATTTAATAGGTAATTTTTTAAAATGGATTTTCGGTATCAAACCGAGGATAAGCTTCCGTTTGCTGACCATCATCGTCAATACGTTGTTTAAAATACCCTTCTTTATATAATAGTGTCACTGCACACATCGGCAGCTGAGCATTTGCTGCAGCTTTAATGTGGTCTCCTGCTAAAACTCCTAGTCCACTACTGGAGTTGTAATTTTTGCCGATATTCCAATCTCTGGTGCTAAGGATGCGATCTTCGTCATCGTATCCTTCATAATCCCTTAACAATAATTTGAATTTTAAATTTTTTATTTTCATTTGGTTTTATATCAATTTTCCAATTTGGTATTATTACCGAACTCTGATATACTTTTTCTAACCCGGCTTCGCTTCCTGATACTGTGAATATTGGGTGTCTCCAAATTCTTGGTATTCTCTTTAAACTTTGTCTCAACTGTGAACTTATCATATTCATTAACAATAGTAATTGATTTTGTTTTTTGTTCAATTGCAGTAGAATCTAAATAATATCCGGTTGGTTTTTTATCGATTCATTAAACAATCGCTTCAAGCATTATCTTTTTGCCCAACAAAGAATAATTTAATTCGCAGGCATATAAGCCGGATAATTTTGCATTACTTTGATTTTTTCACTTGATTGATATTTAAGATATTTGATTTAAGACTTAATTTTTTCTTGATTTGAATTGAACTATTAAATGCTTTTCCGCTTCCGTAGATATTCTTTTCTTTTAAAGTGAAACTGAGTTCCGATAAATTACCTTTTTCAGGAATATCCTTTTGGACGGACTTGAATGTTCTTGCAGGCAAAAAATGATCTAGCAGCATATATCTTGGAGACTTATCAACATGTAGAATTTTATCTAAATTAGCTTCCTTAGCAATAATATTATCATGAATTTACCCTTTGGATGACTGACTTGTAGTCGCTCTTTTTATGTCTCGATGATAACTCTCCGCCACTTGATGCATTGTATTTAATATGTTAAAATTCTTTGATAAGTAATATTAAATTGTATCAATACAGCCACCTTTGGAACTCGCAATAATCTTAATTGTATTCGATATTAGTTTAACTTCCTCAAAACCATCATTGTCGATATCATACGTTCCATTAAAGGGTGGTAATATTTTACTCACTTGCTTATCTTGAAGCAACGCAATATTTTTCGATATATTCCATGACGCAGATGTGGCAGATATAATCCTCCAAATACACCATGCCAATAAGCACAGTTACATTGAGCTCGCCAAATGTGATTCTTGATTTTCCTGCTTTTTTTTTAGCAAATTTTTGTTTCTGCTCTTAAAACAAATAAATAAACTGAGACAATGACTCGTATTCAATTTCTTGATTCATCGATAAAGTTGGAAATTACGCCACATCCCTCCTCGCAGAAATTGACGCATTATTTTCAATTTTGCCAGATTTTTCAAAAATGAACCCCACACCAAGTTAAGAAAAAATTGTTTCGGACTCTGATTAGCAGGAAGTGTCCACTCACCTTCATCCCAAATAACTGACCGTTGGTAAATATATTCTTCCTTTGGGTTTATTTGACAAATAATAATCCTTAGGAGTGGCTTTATTCAATTGTTATTTTGTTCTAAGGCTTGAAAGAATCTATCTAACCATTGATTTTTTCCAAAACAATTTTAATAAGTTCCGGGCCATACACCAAATTTTTCAGCATCGTCCGCCATTACAATAACTTTTTTACCATCCTCTGATGCAACCGATTTTAAATAATCAATCGTCGCTGATGGCTCTTGAAATGGAATCGCATAGCGTAACTTTTGACTGATAGGGAATATCCCCAAACGAGCATCTTGTTCGTCGGTTGGACACATTGATTTACAGTCTTTTGATTTTCTTTACCCGCTGATAGAAAATGGAAGTCATCTACGGCAATATAATTAATCCCTGCTTCGTTAATTTGTTTAGCAAGATGCGGTTCCCACACTCGCTCAGTGAGCCAAATACCCTGTGCCTCATAAATTAAAATGTTTTTTAATGTACCTATTTAGCTTTTTTATTTGCCCAACTTTATCATGGTCGGGGATTACAGCTAAAGCTTGGGTTTGATAGAATCCGGCACTTAATATTTCAATATTCCTTTCAGATACCAATTTTGCTAAATCATCCAAATATTCAGGATGTTTTTCTCCTTTAACTATTTTCTATAAATATGTCTTTATCAAGTGAATTACTATAACTCCAGTTCATGGATAACGTTTTAACGTGTCAATGATTGGTTTATAACTTTTTTGGAAGGCATCTTCGAAAACCCAGTCAAAATTTCCAACGGGTTGATGGTCCTACATTTTAAAAATAAATTGCACTTCTTTCAATTACTACTCCAAATATTCTGTATTTATGGAAGCATATCATCCAAATTGAGATTCGGTTGATTCATCATTGGTTTCAGCAATTGGATATTTGGGTCAAATTTTAATCTTTGCGCAGCTAATGTTATATCAAGGATAATGTGATTTGTCGCTATTTCTGGTAATTGCACTATTATTAGTCCAAATAGCTCGATTCCCATTTTTTGTATTAGTACCCCCCATGATTGTAATATCTTGATCTGCCACCAATATAATTTTTGGATTCCATACTTTTTCCAATTTTCCCTCATTGAAAAATCATAAGAAATAGTATTTCCAAAATGTAGCTTTATTTAATTTTCTGCTAAGTAAATATGGAAATAGCTACTCTTCGTTTTTCCGCTTCTATCAATTCACTTTCTAGTTGAAGTAATTCTTTTGCCCATATGCTAAGAAATATTTTATTATTTGCTTTAGAAATTGATTCTCGCATTTTTAGAATTAGATTTCGATAACCATGTATATACCAAAAATCGAATGCTTCTGATTGATAGATATTTGAACTTGAAGGCATCAGTCAATAGTTTTCATTCGGTCAGAATGTGTTGCACCAAAATGCTCTAATGCTCCTCAGGAGGTATGGAACGCGATCGTTTTGGTGATTTACCAATTGAATTCACCATTCCTAATGATTCCGATTTTTCAAAGCTGAAATAGATCGCCGAACGTGGGACACCGGATTTAGTGCAAACTTCATATCCCGTTGCAGGATTATTATCTAATAGAGCAACGTAGGTTTTACCCAAATTAGCAGCCAAGCCAAATTCCGATAATAAGTCAATAATTTCTTTTTCTATGTGTTGATATTGATATCATTCTGAAAATTAAGTCAGTAAATTAAGTCAAATTTATAATATTTAATAACTCATAAATGAGTTACTAACTTTGCACTCTTATGAAAAGTAAAAATATATTGAATTATTCATCAACGTTCATTTTTATTTTCTCTTTTGTTTTCGCAAATGATAAGAAAGATTGGGCAAAGGATGCCATTTGGTATCAAATATTTCCGGATCGGTTTTATAACGGTGGTGCCAAAAATATGATTCCACAGTAGAAAGCTTATGGGCGTTTGGCCATGGGAATATCAAACTTGGTGGGAGGTCTCTCCTTGGACTTCTGATTGGTATGAGCTCCAACCGTGGGAGAAAGCAAATGACCAAGATTATGATTATCAATTCCAGTTACGAGGACGGCGGAGATTTACAAGGAATAATTGATAAATTAGATTATTTACAGGATTTGGGTATTAATGCAAGATCCTGAATCCAGTTTTTGACTCGCCTTCCAGCCATAAATATGTGCAAATGGACGACCATATTCATCGGCCCATTTTTGTACTAGATCCGGCTGGAGATTCACAAAGAACTCAATCAGAATCCTGCGGATCCTCAAACATGGCAATGGGACTGCTGATAAATTATTTTTACAGTTAATAGATGAAGTTCATAAGCGTAACATGCACATTATTATTGATGGAGTGTTTAATCATGTTGGTTTAACATTTTGGGCGTTTCAAGACGTCATCAATAAACGTGAAAATAGTGACTATTTTAAATGGTTTAATATTGATGGAAGTGGACTACCTGATAAATCACATTTAAATGATTATAAAGATTTACCAGCTGCTTTTATTCCAAATAGTGAAGCTCCAATGCGTTACACTGGTTATGTAGAAGATTTACCTGCATTCCGGCAGGACTCCCTGGCCTCGATTGAACAAATTCGTAATCACTTGCATTATATAATAAAACGTTGGATGGACCCAAATGGTGATGGTGACCCATCCGATGCAATTGATGGTTGGCGATTATGTTGCCCAACAAATGCAATTAAATCTTCTGAAACAGACTTCGGTAATGGTATGTGCAATAAATCCAAATGCCTATATCAACAGGTGAAGTTTGGTGGAGAAGATTATCTGAACAATAAACAATTTGATGCCTCCCCTTGGTTAGCTTCCGACAGATTCGATGCAGTAATGAATTATCGCTTTGGCGATGCGATGTTTAATTTTTTTACTCATAATAATATAAACAACTGATCGAATTGCAAAAATTGCTCAATCATTTCTCTAGAACTATGATATTAAGAAAATACCATATTTGGAAAAACAATATACCGATAGTCATGACATGGAGCGACTTGCTGCTTCAGCGGTAATCGGACAGGTGGATGGATCATGGCAATAATCTAAAATGGAACCAAGAATTTGATATTCGTACGAATGCAGCGGAATATATTTAAATAAAGATAATTATTGCTTTCCAATTCATCTTTTATTGGCGCCCCATTTATTTATTATGGAGATGAAATAGGAATGTGGGGAGCTGATGACCCGCATTGCTTTGGTAGCTACGTTTGGTATGAATTTATTATTATGATGCTAAAAAGACATCCCTTGTGATTTATGGGATAATTGCAATTATTCACGACCAACTGACAAAGTAGGAGCTACGATGAGCTATTGTGTCTTCTATAAGTCGCTCATCAAACTTCGTAATACTTATCCTGCCTTACGCCAAGGATCATATAAAACATTTTTCACGATGATAATACTGGCATATATTCTTATTGCAGTTAGATTATGAAAGAATTATTGCTATTTTTAATTCATCAGATATAACACAAAAATTATCTAATAAAATACTTCCCGGTTGTAACAAAAATGGTAATGATTTTTGGTACACAAACAATTAATATTGTACAAATCCTTTGCATATTTATATAAATAAAAAAGTAAATCATCGTATAGATTTATTAAATTTTAATAATTTTTATTAGACTTATAACTTAAAATAGAATTGTGTTAGAAATATTCCATTTTCGTTTTAAATTCTAACCTTTTAAACGACACTCTAACTAGTTACTAAATTATGAAAATAAAACATTTAATAACATTAATAGTTCTCATTTCTGTTCCTGTATTCCTATCTTCGTGGCACAACCGGCAGAATTTCTGGTAAGGTTGTTCCAGCAATGAAGGTGGTTAACCATTAATCGGATGTAATGTATGGATTCAGCTAACCCATCAAGGAGCGACTGATTGGAAGGGATATTTTTATATTTTGTATGAATCACCAGGTCGCTATACTCTGCGTGCAAGCATGATCGGTTATTCTGCAGTACGTATGACAAATATTTCAAACGAACATTGACTTAACAACAACTGTCATTTTAGCCTTCCAACTGAAGCTATTGCAGGTGAAGAAATAAGTCGGTTAGTTGTTGCTCCACCATCATACGAAAGCATTTAACTGGATTACAGTTGTCGTGATTTATTTACATTGTCAGCACTGCCGATCACAGAAATATCGGATATTCTGGAACTACAAGCAGGATTCGTGGATGGTCATTTACGCGGTGGAAGATCCGGTGAAGTAGCCGATTGGATTGACGGCGTACCGGTTACCGATGTTTATGACGGTAATACTGTCGTCGATGTAAATAAAAATGCAGTTGAGGAAATGCAGGTAATTTCTGGAGCATTTAATGCAGAATACGGTCAGGCGATGAGTGGTATTGTAAATATTGTTACTAAAGATGCCTTTAATGATTTCAGAGGTGGTTTAACCTTTTATAGTGGTGATTTTTTATCATCTCATAATGAGTTATATATTCCCTAAACATCAACAGTTTTCAAATCCATTTTCAAGCGCAAAAATATAGAAGGACATCTAGAAGGTAGCATAATACCGAACAAATTATATTCTTTTTATGGGAATGCACGATGGATAGACTTTAAGGGGGCAAATGAAGGTCAAAGAAAATTTAAACCGAATTCAGTTCCAGTATTTTTATGATGAAAATGGCAAGCCTATGATTTATTAGGTTCGGATGAAGAAATTGATGCTATGAGAAATTACTG
>CAVQSL010000002.1:0-9137 GCA_963715945.1 uncultured bacterium | reverse complement strand
CACAGTTTCCCAATTACCATATCTGCTTGCCATGCCATTTTCAAATACAATTACCGGAGTATCCCTCCGGTTGTTCTCTAAACCGGATGTGAATATTTCAACCTTCTTTCCATTCACATTGAGAAATTCTTTTTGTCCAAAACTAATACTGCTCAATCACAAAAACATTACAATTGCCGATATTATTATTCGTTTCATTGAATTTATCATTAACCAATTCTCCTTTTATGATGTTGTGTGTTCGTGCATTTTTATTTTTTCTCAAGTCTAATGTAAAATGGATAAGCGTAATATTCTCTCTCTGCTGCCGCCAATGCAACAATAGTTCCTGATAATATATTCCCATTCTTATAAAGTTTGAGCGACATAAATTGGCTAAATTCTTGCCTAATGTCCTTAGAAGGTAGGGTTCCAGGAAACATTCCAATAAACGATTCTTTGTTAATGATACCAGATAACAATATTGTTTTATGTGGAATAGGATTGTTCTGAGTAAAATACGATTTGTAAGTATAATCAATATAGGTAATTATGATATTGCCATCAGGTTGAAATTTCATGGAGCATGGAATGTCTAAATTTTCAACTTTAATAGTTCCACTCCAATCGCCAAAATAAGTAGAGTCCGAGGTGTATGATTTATAATTAGCTATTTCCGTTCCTTCATTGATAGGGGTCGCTTGATATTCGGGTAGAACTACTTTATTAAATTCGTTTGTTATGTCATTACAAACCTGTCGGTTTGAAGAGTTTAGTATAACTGCAATTGCAATATTCTTTTCTGGTATTAGCTTTATAATTGAACTTGCTCCCATCATGCCGCCTTCATGCCAGACTATTTTAAAGCCATTATCATTCGGTTTATAATACCACCCTAGACCATAGATGGTTGAATCGTAATAATGATAAAGAGTAGTATCGTTTTTATAATAGTGCATTAAATCAATTTCATCGTTGTTTAGAATCTTTTTCTGATTCTTTACATCATTTTTCAAATGAAACATGCCAAATAAAATCAAGTCATGTATGCTTGAATAAATGTTGCCAGCCCCATACGTGTTGTTGAGAACATCCGGTAAAACTTTTAAATCAGTATCATATTTCTTAGCAATTTGAATGTCTGTCCGTTTTGTGTTTTGAACAAAGGAGTTTAGCATTCCTAACGGTATGAAAACCTCTTGTTCCATAAATTGCGCATAAGTTTTTCCACTTTGATTAGCAATTATATAGTCAATCAATCCATACCCGAGATTAGAGTATTCGGAAATTAAACCTGATGGGTGAAAAAGATTTCCGTATTTATTGAATCCTTCTATAAAATTGTCCTTCTTATTATTCTCGTCTGCGTAACCAATATCAAAGTAAGTACCTAAACCTGAGGTATGATTTAATAGATTTCTCAATTTTACATCTGAAACATTTCCTTCATAAACTTGAAACTTTAAAGGATCCATATAGCTATTGGCAGATGAATCTATATTAATTATTTTTTTATGATTTAATACCATCAAACCTGTAGCTGTCATCGGTTTTGAGGCAGAAGCTAATTGATATGAGGTGTTAATTGTTGCTTTGATATTAGCCTTAATGTCCGACCAACCAAATGCCTTTTCATAAATTATTTTTCCATCTTTTGCAATCGCAATGGCTATTGAAGGAATTGTGCCATTGCTAATCTTTTTGTTAATTTGGTTCTCTATCAGCCCATATTCAAAATTTGACTGCGAAAATCCTAATTTCGTAATACCAATTAATCCTAAAAATAGTAATAATGTAATTTTCATATTTATCCTTTGTTATTTAGCTCCGAAAGCATGACACACAACATCCCAATATACTATAGTGTATAGTGGGACTATATACTATAAAATTATTTGTTTATCATTTCTTTCCTTTTACATTTATGAATTCTTTTTGTCCAAAACCAATAATCCTTTGATGATTTCGTGTGTTCTTGCCTTTTCATTTCTTTTCAAACTTCACATAATGAGATATGCCGTAATACATCCTATTGGGACTTGAGGCCATAGCTTCTGCTGTACCAACAGTTGTTTTGCGGGGCGCGGCTGGTTCTTCTGCACTCATCTCAATAATATCATTTTTTTAATTTCAGAATAATTACCACTTACTATTTTATAGAAATATATTCCGCTTGATAATTTGCTTGCATTAAATTTCACTTCATGAGTTCCGGCATGTCTGTGTTCGTTTAATAAAGTGGCTACTTCCATTCCGAGAATATTAAATACTTTAATTTCTACAATATTATCCGAAGGAATTGCAAACTCTATTTTGGTTGTTGGATTAAAAGGGTTTGGGAAGTTTTGACTAAGATTAAATGTTGAAGGTTGTTCCTCAGAAAGTTTAATATGCGTAGTTCCTGTAAATGTCCCTTCATATACCGTATTGTAGTGAGTCCAAGCTGGCCCACCTTCTGAACCGCCAACAATAAAAATTTTATTATTTGAAATAGTTGAGCCCATGGCAACATTTATTTGGGGTAGTGCTGAAGTGGCACTCCAGGATTTAGTCACTGGGTCAAAAATATCTACTCTGTTAGAAACATTGTCCCCTGCATAACCACCTATGATAAGAATTTTATCTTCAACAACTGCAATACCCGGATTAAATCTCGCAGTAGGCAAAGTAGAAATTGTATCCCATGAATCTGTAACCGGATCATAAATCTCAACTGATGAGTTATCTATCCAAACATTATTACCCGATTGAGTTGCGCCACCAAAAATATAAATTTTGTCATCAAATACCGTTGCAGCATAATTATGTTTAGGTGTTGGTATGGGGGATTTTTGCTCCCATACATTTGTAAGAGGATCATAAACTTCATTCATGTTTGATACTTTATACCAGGTTTCCAAACCACCTATAATATAGATTTTACCAGCTACTACAGCTCCTTTAATATGTTGTCGTGCGGTCGGCATCGCTGTGAGATTTGTCCATGAATCGGAAGCTGGATCATACACTTCATTTTTATTGAGAAATGAATCTCCACCTATCACATAAATTTTGCCATCAACAGAAGCGGTAGCCAGATTACAACGTACCGTTGGCATATTGGATTTTTCAGACCATTCATTTTTTGCTGGGTCGAATTCAAACATTTGATTAGACATAATCCAAGATGCACCATTTTTTTTCTGCCCTCCAACGTGATAAATTTTTCCGTTGCAGGTAACTGCAGAACCAGAATGATGACCTAAAGGAAGAGGTGCCTTTGATTCCCATGCAATTTCCTGGCTATTTGCATTGAAATAAAATGCGATTAATAATAAGCTGATTTTTGTAATTCTCATAATCCTTCCTTTTATATATGTTTCAGGCGTTTTCATTTATTTCTTTTTTATGGTTGTCTTTTTAATTTTTAGTTTCACTCGAAATGACCTCTCCTTCATAAACGGTTGAATAATTATCCCAATTTGGATTGCCGCCAACGGTTCCACCAATGACATAAATCTTGTTCTCGATTGACGTGCAGCCAAAAAAGACATTTTTAATTGGTAGCGGTGTTGTTTCTATCCATCGATCAGATTTTGCTTTATAAATGAAAACCTTTGTAGTAGCATCCTCTATTTTACCTTCACGGGTTTGTCCACCTAAAACAATAATTTCATTATTCACTACCGTAACTCCGGATCCAAAGAGTAATTGAGGCAAATCATTTTTTCGCATCCAAGTATCTGATTTTACATTATACGTTTCTACAGTTATTATATCGCCCCAAATATTATCCTGGGTTCCGGCACCACCAAATACATACATAAGGGAGTCTAAACTTACCACCGTTGCATTATTCCGTAAAGATGGAATGGCTGCTTTCTCCGACCAGGAATTAGACAGCACATCATATACTTCATGCTTTTGGGTAATCTTTTCCCATGAGGTTAAACCGCCGGCGATGTAAATCTTATTTTCATAAACTCCACAGTTGATATGTTGGCGAGCAGTAGGCATTGGTTTTAGCAATTTCCAGCTATCGGTTTTGGGATCATATTCTCGATTTGCATCTTGGAATAGATCACCTCCAATGGCATAAATTTTTCCTTTAACAACTGCTAATGCAAAATTTGTTGCAGGCTTAGGGACGTCAGCCAATTTTGTCCACTGATTTTTTTGGGGATTGAATTTGTAAAATGATGCACTCTTCGATGTTTTTGTTCGTCCTGCTACAAAATAAATTTCATTATTAAGGTTTACGGCTTCACCGCCATTATAAGCTTCCGGCAGAGATGCTAATTCTTTCCAAACTATTGTTTGAGCAAACGATGAACATATTGCAATGAATAATATTACAGTAATCATTGTTTTCTTCATTTTAGTTCCTTGTATTTTGTATTTTCAGCTTTTCGATTATATCTGTTGAAACCCAGAAGAAATCCTGTCCGGGTGTATGGCGCATAAAAAATAAATATTTCCCGTCGGGTGATACTATAGGAAAACGTTCTCGAAGTTCTGTGTTGATTTTTGGTCCCATATTTATTGGATATCCCCAACTTTCATCTTTTGTTTTAAAACTGATATATAAGTCAATATCGCCATAACCACCTTCCTTCATATCAGCAAAAATCACATAATCCTCATTGGGAGACATGTAAAAATTCCATAATTGACGGAAATCTTTATGAATCATTGTGCTATCAATAAATGTGAAATTGTTATCTTCATATTTGTATTTTAAAATTTTTGTAAAAAGGTTTTTGTAGGCAAATCCCTCTTTGGTAAAAATTGGACTATAGTTTTGCTGATCTGTATTATAGAATTCACCAGCATCTATTGGCTTATTACTCCACTTCCCATCTATTTTATCAACATAATAGGTATTCATACCAGAAGACGCCCAGGGACAGTGGACCTGATAGAAGTATAATCTATTTCCATCGGGTGAGAAAACAGGGCCGCCATTTAGTCCATATGGATTTTTTCTTGTAAATTCTGCTAAATTTGGTTTTGTCCAAATTCCATTTTCATATTTTGAATAAAATATTTGTTCTGTATTTTTGGTACCGTCTTCTGTTTTATACTTTCCTGTCCAGGCCGACCAATATATTTCATCGCCATTTGGAGAAATTGCGACCTGGCAATGTTCTGCCCAGGTTGAATCAGAAACAATTCCGGGTGCAAATACTTCCGGAATTAAACCTGGAGGTGTTAGCCCAAAATATGCATCTTTTGTATCAAGAAAATTTTGTTCAGTTTGAGTACAACTCGTAAAAAATGATCCCAAAAGGAATAGGAATAATAATTTTTTCATTTTATTTCATTTTATTCTGATAGATGAGAATTAATGACTAAATCAAAATCACTTCTGAGCTTAATCACTCGGGTAATGAAACCGCTCACCGCCTGCTTGATTTAACTCTGGATATACAATAGGAATATTGCGAACTTTTAAAAAATCAGCGCACGTTATATATTGCTCTGGTACATTGGCACCCCAAAGATAAATTGCTTTTGGTTTGAGTTGGTCTATTAAATAGAGATACTGCTCATAGTTGTTTCCAACCAAACGATTGCTGTGATTGTGAGTAGAAAGCATAACAATATCAATTGGACCGAAAGATTTTAAGAAATCAATTTCTTTGCAATATTTTTCAATATGTTCAGGTTTATCATCACTTATATGAAGTCCTGCATGGAAAATTTTCAATCCGTCAACTTCAACAAGATAGCCCATTCCACCAGCCAATGCTGGAATAGGATGCACCTTAAGACCATCCAATGTAAAACTCTCATTGGGCAGCGCTAAATGATAAGCAGAAATTTCAGATTCTTTCGTCTTGCTGAAATCTGGTTTAAAACTTGAAACCAGATTTACATCTGTTGTTAATTTCGCTAATTCCGTAAAAGCTTTTCCATCCATTTTCCAATAATCTCTATGGCGGAGAAACATTGTTATTTTCTGATCTTTCAATTCATCAGCATTTAAGAATCCATTTGCTAAACCTGATTCTGAAGATTCGCCAACAATTCCACCTAAGGTAAATACGAGTAGATTATTTTTTGTTTTTACAGCATAGCTAAAATTCAGATCCCAGATATATGCTTCACCTTCTTCAAGTGATTCCGAAAGTTGTTTCGCTTTGCCATAATTTGTTTCAACTATTGTGCTTTTATCTGCCCCGGAAGCAATTAAAAGTTCTGCCACTCCACGATACCCATGTTTTGCAGCATAATATAATGCCGTTCTGTTAAAATTGTTTTCGGCATTTATATCGATGCCATGCTCAATTAAAATTTTTGCCTGTTCAGTATTCCCCTTTAAAGCTACCAGATGTAATTCTGTGTTTCCCTGAGAATCTTTGATATTTAGTTTTGCTCCATTCTCAATAACAAATTTAACCATCTCATTACTTTGGCTATAGTTTATCGCAACTTGCAATACAGTTCCACTTATAGTAGAAGTTTGGATAGGTCCATTATACTCGTTAGAGATGTTTATATTTGCACCACTTTCAAGTAAAAGTTTTGCTGTTTTGAGATCATTATACTTGACTGCCCAATGAAGAGCTGTAATGCCATTATATCCTTGTACATTAACATCTGCACCATTTTCTACTAATAATTTAATGAGTTCGTAATCCGGGCCACGTCCAACGCTGGCTCTTAGTAACGCAGTTGCCTGATAATTATTTACTACATTCACATTAGCACCTGCTTCGATGAGGAATTTTGCTACTTCCACTTGTCTGCCCATTGTCTGGAAGTTGAGGCATGCTCTAATAAGAGGAGTACTGCCACTCTGGTCTTTAACCTCTAATAAATTTGGATTTGAGTTAATAAGTTTTTTAACTTGAGCCAAATTGCCTGCATTAACAGCTTCAAATAGTTCTTCAGTAAGTTTAACTTCCTGCATAGCCTTATCTTTAAGTTTCTCAATAATTCCCGTACTCACCCAATAAACATTCATAACAGTATCTGCCTCGTGACGTCTAAAAAATAAAAATTTTCCATCAGGAGAAAGAGAAGGATTGCTATGGTGAGCCGTTGTATTGTTGACTTTAGCACCACTACTATTCATGTTGATAGGTGTAGTCCACTCATCATTCCCTTTGTTAAAACTTATATAGAGTAGTCCATCGCGACGGGCACGATATGAGCCAAATATAAGATAGGATCCATCAGGAGCAATGAAGGGACTATAGTCAAAATAGTTTGAATTCATTATTGGACCAAGGTTCTCAGCTTGCAGGGATTGATCGTCTAAACGGCTTATTCGCCAATTATCAATTCCGCCAAATCCTTCTGGGCGCTTGGAAGAAATGTATATAACTCCATCGGCGGATTCAGTAATATTGCCCTCATAAGCATCTGAATTGATGGGGGCTGGAAGCTTTTTTGGTACACCCCATTTTTCAGAAGTGCGTTCAATCATCCAAATATCACCTTCTTTATTGAAGTAGAGTTTTTTCCCATCTGCCGACAGAATAGGATCACCAATATTATTGTTTAATGAAAATGGAGCTTCAGTCTGTTCTGTCCATTTGTTGTTTGCAAATTTGCTTTGATAAATTTTGTAGGAAACTTTCCTGTCCTTTATTTCAAGTACTCCAAAGTAACATTCTTTGCCATCCGGAGAAAAAGCGATATTTGATTCCAGTCGATCGGGTAGAGAAAAAATTCCGGGAGCAAAAATTACTGCTGAATCACCAGGTAGAGGTTGATTGAAATAATATTCTGTGTTATCTATAACACTTACCGAATTCGTATCTTTGTCTATATTACACGCGCTAAATGCTATACTGCTTGAAAGTAATATTATTACTAGACATAGCAGTACTCTTTTTTTCATAAACTTATCCATTTAGTTGACCTTATTACATTTACAATTGATTAGATAAGTGCAGTTGTTAGTCCACACTTATTTACTTAATTCACTTTTTTCTTTTAAACCATCAATGATATTTGCACTCACCCAATAAATGTTTGGCAATCCACCTTCTTCGCTATATCTGCTAAAAAATATATACTTACCATCTGGGGTGATACTCGGGCATGTTTCGTTAAAATTAGAATTTACTGTACTTCCAAGGTTAATTGGTTTTGTCCACGTTCCGTCATCCTTCTTAAAACAAACGTGAATATCTTTGTCTTTTGTTTTGTCATTATCTTTTAGTGCGTCGATCAGCATAAAATCTTGCAATGGGGCAATAAAACCGTGGCTACCGTATTCAATTCCAGCTTCGAATATTTCGGGAAATTTGTCATCTCTGTTGGGAGCATAATACATTTTTCCTTTTGAAACATTTTTATAAAAAAGATCTCCATTTTTTGCTGCATTTGAATAAAAAACAATATCATCATTTATCGGAGAGTCAAGTTGTATTGGATCGGTCCACCAGTTCCCGGAACGGCTTGCTTGCCAAATTTTGACATCTCTAGAATCATAGGCTGTGAAATATATTTTGTCACCACTATGATTCACAAAAGCCTCCATTTCTTCTCCTTTTAACCCTTTTGTTAAATTTGCTTTTTTAGGGTTCGTCCATTCTTTATCTATAAGTTTTGAGAAATAAACACTTGAACCTTCTTCTTCCCTGTGAGCCGTAAAGTATATTTCTTTTAAATCAGGAGAAAATGAAATACCATATTCATATCGTCCATTTACAGAAACAATTCCGGGAGCAAAAATAACAGCTGAATCACCAGGTGGGGTTTGGTTGTAATAATATCCTTGATTACCTATAATATTTTCTTTTTTAAATTTGTTTTCTCTAATCAATTTTAGAGTATATTCCAGCGTATATTCCTTATCATCTAATAAGTCCTCTAATGTTGGAGTTACTTTATAATCCGGTAACACTCCGGTTACTTCATCATTATTATGACCCGGCATATAAACTTTTGAAAGAGCAGTGATGCAAAACATTTTTGTTTCAGGTAGTTCAAATTGATTCCCATCACCATTACTTAATAATGGTTGTCCTGACTCTTGTCCCACAATAAACGCATTATGATAGCATTTTGCAGCCGCAGAAAAACAGGTTCCAGTAGAATAAGACAATGGTCCTGTTAAAATATAAGTTGAACCTGAGAACCGATTATTACGGTCAGAACTATGCTTTGGGTATTCTTCAATAAAATAGCCATCTTGAATATGGCCTTCTGATTTTTTGTCC
>CAVQSL010000001.1:0-5457 GCA_963715945.1 uncultured bacterium | reverse complement strand
CCACGTATTGCTAACAAAAAGCATATCCTATCCCTGGTTCACATTTTTTAAGAGAAAAAGAACAAAAGCTAATTGAATATTTTGAACAACATCCTGAAGAGAAAAGATTGTCTAAAACTCGTAATGTTGAATGGAATTTTTCAGTTGGAGATACACATAGTTGGTGGGCAGACTATTTTGTGGATTCAGATAGCGGTGACCAACAATACTTAGTTCCTTCAACCTGTAGAGCAATTGGTACAAACTGTTACATATTTGTAGAGGATGCTGTATGGAATACTTCACAAGTTGACCAAGCAGCAGTAGATGAAATTGTTACAGCATTCGACACCAACATATATCCAACCGATGTAGCGACTTTCGGCACTCCTCCTGATGTTGATGGTGATCCAAAAATTATAATACTAATACTTAATATACTCGACGGGTTTAACCCAGCTGATGGTGGTGGGTATGTTGCAGGGTACTTTTATTCCTTAAATGAACAAACAGACAGCGGAATAGATGGTACAAGGAGCAACGTTGCCGAAATATTCTACATGGATTGCAATCCCGCTGATCTAATTACTAATAGAACCAATGTATTAAATACTACTGCTCATGAATTTCAACATATGATACATTATGCCCATGGATATCCTGAAATGACCTTTATTAATGAAGGACTGTCTGAAATTGCATCTTATATTTGCGGATATGGTCTGCGCAGTAATGGATTATATGCACAAGATCCCAATGTACAATTATTCGAATGGGACAATGGCATAAGAGACGTTTTAGCAGATTATTCAAGGGCAGCCTTTTGGACGTTATACCTATATGAACAGTATCCAAATACCAGTCTTATAAAGGATTTAGTAAACAATCAACATGCTGATTGGACTAAACTAGATAATGAATTGAGAAAGCAAAATCCAACAAGGGGATTTATTTCTGTGTTAACAGATTGGTTGATTGCCAATTACACTAATGGAAAGTCTAATGATATAAGATATAATTATGATTATGATGATTCCCCATTGTCAAAATCCTCTCCTGCAAATACGCATTTTGGGAATAGTGGCCAAGGCAGTGGGACTTTGGAATATTTTGGTGCAGAATACATAACCTTTAGCGGTGGTGACGATTTATCTATTACATTTACCGGCGGGACAATATTTAAGGTAAAAGCTTTAAAGATTGGCAGCCTTGAAGTTGAAGACGTTCCTAAAAATATAGCTTATTCTCCAACAGGCTATGGCACTACTTATCCGGAAGTGACCTTTTTAGTTTATAATGAATCGGCCGGTTCTAAACAAAATTATTCCTATATAGCCACTGGTGCTGATATTTCAGGAACATTTGAGCTAGCATATGAAGATGGTGTACCTGATGGTTATGCTCCTGCCGGAACTTGGGCACATCCAGGTGATAGTGTTGCGGTTAAATTTGATGGGATTGAAGGAGCTATACTTGATAGCGTTCGATTTGCTTTTAGAAGAAATGGTACAATTCAAATGGATATAAGTCAATTTGATGGAATTTCATTCCTCCGTGGGCATAATTTATTTGGTCCTGTCCAAGTAAACTCCCCTGATTCAACAGCTGCTCCTTATCCTGATCCTTATGAAAATTGGGTAACATATGATTTATCTGTAGAGAATATTGATGCATCCAATGATTTTGTGGTTTCACTTTTGCTTGGCAATAACACTTCTGAACCTGGAATTATGGTGAGCGCAGAAACAACCTCAGGACATAGTTATTGGTACGACTTAAATAGTGATTCATGGAAGGTATATACAGCAGAAGGCGGTAAAATTTGGAATTATTTTATCCGAGCATATGTAAGTATTGGTGGAACAACAGTATTAACACAACCAACCATAACTTCAATTGTTGCTAATCAAGGTAATATTAAACTAAGTTGGAATACTAGCGGTGGGCCTGTCGCCGGATATAATATTTATCGTTCAACAGCAACAGGCTTTATACCTGACTTAAATAATAAAATTGGATTTGTTGGGAATGCCATAAGCAGTTATACCGATGAATGGCCTAATTTTCAAGCAAATACTGCTTATTTTTATCGAATTAGCTCGTTTGATTGGAGTGGTAATGAAAGTGACTATTCAGATGAGGTTAGCATTACAACTTTAGAGGTAAACGATAAAAATGGCATTCCAGTAGAGTACAGCCTAAATAGTAATTATCCAAATCCATTTAATCCGAGTACAACATTTAATTTTGGTACTCCACAAGATGGATTAGTCAAATTTACTGTGCATGATTTACTTGGACGGGTAGTTTACTCTGAGAACAGAAATTTGCTAGCCGGTAATTATTCGTTTACTTGGGAAGGGAATAATATGTTAAATCAGCAAGCTGTAAGTGGTGTTTATTTCTTAAGGATGGAGGCAGAAGGATTCGTTCAAACTCGTAAAATGTTAATGATGAAATAGTATTTATCTCGTAAACAAAAAAGCCCTCATATTAACGAGGACTTTTTTGTTTATCAAGTTATTATCGTGCGGTTAATATATTATCAATTATCCCGTATTTAATTGCATCTCCCGGGCTCATAAAAAAATTCCGATCTGTGTCACTCTCGATCTGTTTTATAGATTTATTTGTATTCCCGGCTAAAATCTTGTTAATGGTTTTTCTTAAATACAGTATTTCATCTGCTTGAATTTTAATATCACTTGCTTGACCTTCAGCACCGCCTAATGGTTGATGTATCATTATTCGAGCATTTGGCAATGCTGAACGCTTACCTTTTTTACCGCCGGCTAGTAAAAATGCACCCATGCTTGAAGCTTGTCCTACGCAGGTTGTTGCAACATCAGGTTTGATATATTGCATAGTATCATAGATCGCAAGACCGGCCGAAACATAACCACCGGGAGAGTTGATATAAATATGAATATCCTTTTCAGAGTCTTCAGCATCCAAGAATAATAATTGAGCTACAACTAAAGATGCAACATGATCATCAATCGGTGTGTCTAAGAAAATTATCCGATCGCGAAGTAGTCGCGAATAAATATCAAAAACGCGTTCATGCCGTCCCTCTTGTTCGATTACTACCGGAATTAATTGCGATACTGTATTTCTCATAATATTCTCCTACACATTTTTCTTACGCAGATCTTTAGTATAAACCTTAACTTCCTTGATCTTTGTAAAATTCACAAGATAATCTATTATTTTTTTCTCCATAAGATCATCTTCGATTCGAGTTTTATTACTTGGCTTTTTATAATATTTTTCAATTTCTTTCGCCTGTTTGGGCGACTCTTCCGTTAAGCGTTCAATTTCGGCTTTGACCTCATCTGCTGATATTTTAAAATCCTGATCCTTGATTATCGCCTTGCGAATTGAATACCATTTTAAATTGCGTTCAGATAATGGACGGTATGTGGCACGTACTTTATCTTCTTCGAGTTTTGCGCCTTGATTACTTGCTTTTACATCTTCAATAATATGATCAAGATAAGATTCGACCATTGATGGAGCAAATTCCGGTTTTATATTTTCGATGAGCGCATCTGAAATATTTCTATCAAATTGTTCTGTGGCACGCTGTAGATAACTTTTATCTATTTGTTCTTTGATGCCATTTTTCCAACTTTCAACATCTACTGCATCAGGATCCATTTGTTTAACAAATTCCATATCCAATTCCGGCAATATTTGTTCCTCTACATTTATAACGCTTATCTCAAACGGAGCATCTATTTGATTATCGCCTTCCGGAATCATAACTCGCACTTTGCTACCTGCTTTTACACCAAGTAGCTTTTTTTGTTTGTCACCAATGAAAATACCGTCACCAATTTTGATGTAGCGTTTTTCAAGTTTCTCTCCAATTATCGGAACGCCGGTCTCATCAATCTTTTGCAAATCAGCTAAAATATAATCGCCTTCTTTAGCACCGTTTTCAACCGTTCGCATTTCAGCACGTGAACGGAGCATCTCTTCAATAGCGAGGTTGACATCCTCTTTATCAGTTATATATACTACTTTTTCTACTTTGATGCTCTTCTTCTTTAACTCTGGTAGTTTTATTTCAACCTCGATCTCAAAAACAGCTGTAAAGTTAAAATGTTCGTTACTATGGAAATGCACGTCTTTTATCTCAGCTTTATTTACCGGAAGTATTTCTTTTTCACGCAATGCTTCCAAATAATATTTTTGAACATTATCTTCCACGAAATCAGATTCGATCAACGGTAAAAATTGTTTAATTAGAACCGGGCGCGGCACTTTGCCTGGACGAAATCCGGGCAACTTTATTTTTTTACCGAATTTCCCAATATACTTGTTAAAATCATCTGATAATTCATTCCACTGTAAAGCGACTGTCATTTCCTTTGTGTAAGAATTGATTTCTTTTATACTGACATCCATTATAATTCCCAATTATTTATATAATATTTTGTTATCTAATTTTTCTTTAAAGTGTTTCGTATTTAATTATTATTAAAATAGCCCTGCCGTATTTATTAACAGGGCTATTTATCAAATAAATAAGTGTTTATTGTTTCAAGCGATAGACTGCACCTTCCATAGTTTTTAAGAATTTCTCTAGTTGTGTTTTTGTATGGAATAGCTCATCTATATTTTCAAAAATATCCGAAGGATACATTTCTTCATCATAATCCCTAAGCAAATTTGCTTCTAATTTCAAAGTCATATCACGGATGACCTGCTTGGGAATATCTTTACTTCTTAGAAAATTAACCAGTAAATTTAATTTTCCGTCAGAACTAAGATGAAATAACGGTATTAAACCCGAATCCGATTCGCATCTAAATGTTAGTGTTCCATTATCGCTTCCGCGACCCCAAGTAATATTATCAGCATATTTCTCAGCAAAATCGATTAATTCTATTCCAACTTTTGCTACTTCTCGTGAGCATTGTTTACGTAAATCATCCGTAAATGTTTTCTTGTTCCATGTTGCCATTAAATTTTGACCTCAATATAAATAAAATGTTAGAAAAGCATAATTTCCAGGGATTGAATTTACGGATATTGTATAAAAAATAAAGCATCTGTTTTTGCAGATGCTTTATTTCAATATTAATATGCTATTTGTTCTAGAAGCTAATCGAATTTAGACTAAATGAAAATTCAAATCTTATCCTTTCTTTTAACCAATCTAAATCAGACAATAACGATTCTTCGTCCCAGCTTTGATATACAGGTAAATATATTTTAAAGACATTTAAATCAAATGTTAGTCCTGCATCAATATAATTTTCCAGCAAATCTGTTCCTCCAGCAAAATCTGCAAAAAACTCAATTGGCATATTTGTGAAAGATTGCGTCAGGTTTAGTCCCCAATTAGTTTCATTCGAGTAAAGAGCTCGATTACCATCCATCACCACACCACGCAAAGCAGGACCATCTTGAATATATTGGCGTTCATCAACGAGGCAGTCAAACGAGGCCGGAGTAACAATTGTCCAC